>NZ_JADBDR010000001.1:1006946-1308437 GCF_014873645.1 Paenibacillus sp. OAS669 | reverse complement strand
CTCCAACACCAACACCAACACCAACACCAACACCAACACCAACACCAACACCAACACCAACACCAACACCAACACCAACACCAACACCAACACCAACACCAACAGCGACTCCGACACCAGGGGCACTCAGCCAATATAATGTGGCAGGCTTTTCTGCAGGCAATACGGGAGGCGGCAACATTCCAGAGACCGACTCGCGGTATAAAAAAGTATACAACGCAGCCGATTTGGCGGCAGCCCTCAAGAAAGGCTCCGGAGTGAAGGTCATTGAGATTATGAATGATCTGAATCTGGGATGGAACGAGATTCCGGACGCTGCCAAGGTGACTCCTTTTGTTGCCAACAACACGCCATTAACCCATCCGGTTCTCCTGAAGACCGGGGTCAGCAAGATCTACATCGACAGCTTCGACGGCCTGACGATTTTTTCCGCTAACGGGGCCAAAATCAAGCATGCTTCCTTCGACATCAAGTACTGCTCCAACATCATCATCCGTAATCTGGAATTCGATGAGCTGTGGGAGTGGGATGAGTCGACCAAAGGAAATTACGATAAAAATGACTGGGATTATATCACTATTGAAGGAGCCAGCTCCAAGGTATGGATCGACCACTGCACCTTCAATAAAGCGTACGACGGACTTGTCGATGTGAAGAAGGGCAGCAACGGGGTTACGATCTCCTGGTCCACCTTCAGGGGGGACGACCGCAGCTCCAACAGCTGGGTAACGCAGCAGATTAACGCCATGGAGGCGAATATGTCGGCTTATCCGATGTATGCCTATCTGCGAAGCAGTGCTATAGGTCTCAGTAAGGCTGATATTATCGCCATTGCGGCCTCCCAAAAGAAAGGCCATCTCGTGGGAGCCACGGAATTCGCTTCAGACAATGCCACACTTCAGGTGACTCTGCATCATAATTATTATCAGGATATTCAAGACCGGATGCCTCGCTTAAGAGGCGGCAATGCCCATGTATACAATATCGTCATGGATAATGCCGCGGCATGGGCGGCGAAGCAAAAGATCACCTCCGCGATGGAATCGGCGCTCTCCTCCAAAGGCTATCACTTCGGAGTGACAAGCAATGGAGCCATCTCCACCGAGAATGGAGCCTTGCTGCTCGAAAAATCGCAGATCATCGATGTAGCTTCTCCGGTACGCAATAATCAGGCGGATGCGTCAGACGCAAGCTATACGGGGAAAATTCGGGTACTGGATACGATGTATTCTCTGAACGGCTCGTCCTTCAGAGGCGGCAGCGACACGTCCGGAAGTCCGTTGGCTCCAGTGCCTGCAGCGGTTAAGGCATTCTCGTGGAATGGCTTTAGCTCGCTGCCTTACAGCTATACAACGGATGATCCTTCGACACTGAAAGCGAGATTGACCGCTTCCAACGGCTCGGGTGCCGGCAAGCTGACTTGGACTAAAACCAATTGGCTGCTGACGAGCTATTAATAGTTGATGAAGTAAGAAGGCCGTTCGCAGCATTCGCTGTGAACGGCCTTGTGATATTTGCAGGGAAAAAAGGATTAAGGGACTTTAACGACAAACGGAACGGTCACTACTTTCCCTTCATGCTGGAATTGCCCCCAGATCTTATAGATGCCGGACTTCGGGAACGTAGTCATAAACTTGGCATCCGGTCCGGTCGCCTTCTCCTCCATCGGATGAACATGCAGGTACTGCTCAGCATCGTCGCTCAAAATAACGACATGTCCTACAGCGCCGAGATACTGCTGCAAATTCGTAATGGGCTTTTTGGTAGCGGCATCCTTGATCGTAAAGGTCAAGGTGGCTTCCTTGCCGGCTTTCAGCGGCTCGTAGGCAAGTGTGATTTCCTTGCCGTCCACCGTCTTGGTCATATTGGTATCCGGTTGAATAGGCTCCGGTTTTGCGGGATCGCCCTGTACCGTGATCCATTGGCTCTTGGTTGTAGAGCTCTTGCCTGACGGAACAAAATCAGCGAACAGCTTGTATTGGCCGCCTGCGGGGAATTGCGTCGTAATATCGAACAGTCCCTTGCTCCTGTAATCCGGGTGAATGTGATTAAAGTAAGACAAGTCTTTGCTTACGACGATCAAATGCATCTTTTTCTCGTGCGAGACTTCAAAGCTTTCAACGGCCTTTTCGCTGCTGTCGGTAATTTGTATGCCGACCTTGGCATCCTGCTTCGATTGGGGTTTGTCCGGGGTCAGCAAGAAGGCGGCCTTGACGTCTTCCGTCTTGGCCGTTTCCGCACCGTGTCCCGCGTGATCGCCAGGGGCGGCCGCTCCCATATTCATGCCTTCATGCCCGGAAGAGGCGGGAGCGTTCTTGCCGCAAGCCGATAACAGCGCGGCGGTTACTATAATGGCTATTGCAGCTTTTTTCATGAGGGGGATCCTCCTTAGAGTTTTGCGAAGCAAAACTTGCTTCGAAAGGGTGGGCTTAGAGTTTTGCGAAGCAAAACTTGCTTCGAAAGGATAGGCTAGAGTTGAGACTATTGAAAAACATGTGAAGCTTGAACTATTGCTAACATACTCCGGTGGGTATACCTCTCCAGCCGCTGTTGAAACCCGTGAAAGTTGATTCTATTAAGCGGTATTTTCACGGGTTTCAAAGGCGGACGTAAACTCTTCCGAGGCATACCCCACCTCCGTATTTTGCATAGTTCACGCAAAGCTAGGTTTTTCAACAGCCTGAGTTTTGCAAAGCAAAACTTGCTATATTCCAGTTTCGACAGCAGTGCGTCGTTTAAATCCTTTGACCGCACATTGGCGCCACCACTTGGCAGCCTTTCTATACCGCACTTCGCAGAGCGTCGATGGAAACCCGGTGGATAAACCTCGCGAATTTCTCCTTCTTCTTGGCATTCTGCTGATAATACTCGATCAGCCCGGTTACGATGGGAATGATTCGTTCCGGAGGAATATCCGACAGAAACAGCTCGGCGATCGTTGGTTTTACAGATTTGGGATCGCCGCCTATATAGATGTCGTAGCGGTCTTTCATTTTGACGACCCCGATATCCTTTAGCAGCGGCTCACTGGTTCCGAGAGCACAGCCGGCATAGCCGATTTTGAGCGGGCTCGGAACAGGCAGTCCCGCAACCGCATCGTTTAATGCGGTCGCCATATCCAGGCCGGCTTCCTCGGCCCCCCGGCAAAAATTGCAGGCAATGAGGCTCTTCGTATAAAATCCCGCAGGGTAGATGTGAAGCCCATGCTGCTTTAGCTGACTTTGAACCTCAACCATACGTTCCTCATCCATTTCAACGTACAGCTGCTTGAAGGTCGTGAATTCGATCTTGGCATCCGGTCCGACAATGGAGCCAAGCAGGGCGAGCTGCTCCGGCTTGAACAGGCTACCTCCCACTTCAAAGCCGGGGGATACGGCAAATTTACTGGTTTTCATTGGGGAACCTCCTCAGAGTTTCGCGAAGCGAAACTAACTTCGAAAGCATAGGCTGAGTTTCGCGAAGCGAAACTGACTTCGAAAGCATAAGCTGAGTTTCGAGAAGCGATTTACAGCTTAACCCGCTGCAGCCGCAGCGCATTGAGTACAACCGATACGGAGCTGAGCGCCATGGCGGCTCCTGCAACCCATGGGGCAAGCAGACCAATGGCCGCGATAGGAATGCCAAGCGAGTTATAGGCCAGTGCCCAGAACAAGTTTTGCTTAATGTTAGCCATCGTTTTTTTGCTCATCACCATCGCATCCGGGATGCTCGTAAGCTCGCCGCGCATCAAAGTGACGTCGGCGGCTTCCATTGCGATATCCGTTCCGGTTCCGATGGCGATTCCGACATCCGCTGTAGCCAGCGCCGGCGCATCGTTAATGCCGTCGCCGACCATAGCGACTTTTTTGCCCTCGGCCTGCAGCTTTTTCACTTCGTCCGCTTTGCCTTCAGGCAGCACTTCTGCCAGCACGCGGCTGATGCCGACCTGATCGGCAATGGCGCGGGCGGTCCGCTCGTTATCACCGGTAATCATAATAACCTCGATTCCCATTTGCTTCAGCCGCGAAATCGCTTCGCGGGATGTTTCCTTGATCGTATCGGCGACGGCAACCATTCCTGCGAATCGTCCGCCAATGGCGATCAGCATCGCTGTTTTGCCCTCGGCCTCGAGCTGTTCCATCTCTTTAAGAGCTTCGGCATAGGAGACGCCTTCGCGTTCCAGAAGCTTGCGGGTGCCGACTAGGATTTCTTTGCCGGTCACTATGGCACGGATACCGTAGCCGGGTATCGCCTCGAACTGTTCAGGCTCAAACAGCTCCAATCCTTTCTCTCGGATGCCTTCCACGATAGCTTCCGCTAACGGATGCTCGGATTGCTTTTCGGCAGAGCCGACAAGCTGAAGCGCTTCGCGTTCATCCATCCCTACAATCCGAACGTCAGTCAATGCAGGCTTCCCTTTGGTTACCGTGCCGGTTTTGTCAAGCACGATCGTCTGAATGTTGTGCATCGATTCCAGATGCTCTCCGCCTTTGAAGAGGATACCGAATTCTGCGGCGCGGCCGGAGCCGGCCATAATGGAGGTCGGGGTGGCCAGGCCAAGAGCGCATGGGCAGGCGATAACGAGAACGGCGATCGCTTTTTCCAAGGCGCTGGCAAAATCACCCGGAACAACGGCGAAGTACCAAACCAGAAATACAACAATAGCAATACCTACGACGATAGGAACAAAAATGCCGGAAATGCGGTCCGCAACTCGTTGAATAGGGGCTTTGGACCCCTGGGCGTCTTCCACGACCTTGATGATCTGGGCAAGAGCCGTTTCTTTCCCGACCTTGGTCGCTTGAATCTTCAAGCTGCCGTTTTTATTTACCGTAGCGCCAATCACGGCATCCCCGGTTTTTTTCTCGACAGGCAGACTTTCACCGGTCAGCATCGATTCATCTACGGAGGAGATACCATCCAACACCTCGCCGTCCACAGGGATTTTCTCACCGGGTTTCACCAGAACAATATCACCGGCAATGACCTCTTCAACCGGAATGCTAACTTCACGGCCGTCCCTTATGACAAGCGCGGTTTTGGCCTGGAGGCCCATCAGCTTTTTAATCGCTTCGGAAGTGCGGCCTTTGGCAAGTACCTCGAACAATTTGCCCAGCAAAATGAGCGTGATCAGGATCGCACTAGTTTCGTAGTACATTTCTGGAGCATGATGGCCGCTGGTGCCCAAAGCCCATTGAACCGTCAAATAAAGACTGTAGAAGTAAGCGGCAGAGGTTCCTAATGCGACCAGAACGTCCATATTCGCGCTTTTGTTGCGAAGAGCCTTATAGGCTCCGACATAAAACTGGTTTCCTATGATGAATTGCACCGGAGTAGCCAAGGCCAGCTGAACCCAAGGGTTCATCAGGAAGTCGGGCAGGTAAATCCAGGAGGTGAAGGAGAAATGACTTACCATGGCCCATAGAAGAGGAATCGAAAGGATAGCGGAAACCCATAGTTTTCTTTTTTGAGCCGTTATCTCTTTTTGTTTGTGATCCGAATCTTCGCCGCTGCTATCCTGCTTGACGCGCGCCTCGTAACCGATCTTTTTTACCCGGTTGATCATGTCTTCAATAGTCACTTCAGCTGCGGAATATTGTACATGAGCTGTTTCGAGAGCGAAGTTCACCGTGGCTGAGCTGACGCCGGGAAGCTTATTCAGGACCTTTTCGATTTTGTTCGCACAAGCGGCACAGGTCATTCCGCTTAGATCGAAATCAACCGAATCCTTCACGGTATCGTAGCCCAAGGCTTGAATTTTTTGTTCCAGGCTGTTGAGGTTGACTTTATTGGGATCAAAAGTAACCGAGGCTCTCTCCAGAGCGAAATTGACATTCGCATCGGCTACGCCGTCCATTTTCTTCAGGCCCTTTTCGATCCGATTGGCACAGGCCGCACAGGTCATACCGGATATTTGTAAAGTGGATTGATGCTGCTCTTGCTGTTGCATAGAGTCCAACTCCTTTATTACATACCCTTAGGGGGTATATTTTAATGAAAAAAAATAGGCCATCATCATTTTTGCCGGGCAGTGCCGATTATTTCACGTCGTAGCCTTGAGCTTCAATAGCATCTTTAATGGAAGCAAGGGTCACGTTCGTTTCTTCATATTGTATCGAAACTGATTTGGATGCCAAATCGACCTTTCCTTGTACGCCGATCTCCTTTAACGCGCCTTCTATCGACCCCACGCAATGCCCGCAGGACATTCCTTCAACTTGTAAAATAGTTTGCTTCATATTTATCCTCTCCTTGAACACATCATAAAATGTCATTTTTTATTATGCCAACCTGCTGCTGATACATACACTATAATATACCCCCACGGGGTATGTCAATGGGCGCATAATAAAAAAATTCGCTGATAAGGAGAATGTCGGGATGTAGCCTCATTTCTTGATAAATCCAGGCTGATTGAGAAACCTGCTTTTTTGGGAGCTACGTTATATACGGAGGAGGGGTATACCTTGAAGGAGTGTTTTTCAATTTCAAGCTTATTAGGTTCAAAAAACAAACTCCCTTCCGCCAATATGGCGAAAGGGGGAACGAAGGAACGTATCAGGCTCCGAGCTTCCGCATTCGGAAGCTTAACAACAAAAGGAAGAGAAGCAGGATGCCGCCTTGAAGTGCGATGGCACCAGAGATGGATAGCCCCAGATCGACGGCGACATAGTACAAACCGGACCCGGCCAGCATCAAGCTGTTCTCCACCAGGTTTTGTACGGCTATCGTTTTCCCGGCTCCGGTGATGCGCAAGCCTTCCTCTTGGAGTACCGTATTCATGGGGACGATAAAGATGCCTCCCATACAGCCTACGGCCAGCAGTAAAACGATGGCAACCGGAGTGCTGTGAATCCAGGGGAACACGAAGATCAGCGCCGCCATAATATAGCCGAAATGAACGGACCTGAAAAATTGCTTGAGCTGGACGAGCTTGGGCGCCAGGAAAGCACCGGCAATGATGCCTATGGATGTCGTGGCAAGGATTAGGGATACTTGAACGTCATCGGAGCGAAAGCCTAGCGAGATTGGAATCCAGGCTAAGACAGCGGTCCGGAGAACAGCGGAGCTCATCCAGAAGGCTCCTGTCCCGATGAGGGAAAATTGCGTCACCGGGTTACGGAACAATTGCGCAGCGCTTTTGTAAAACCGCAATGCTTCTTGAGAATATTGAATCGTCGAGTCCCCTTGAATTCTGGGGATCCGGAACGTCATGCACAGCGATATTGCGTACAGACCGGCACACACCAGCGACGATACGATGGGTGGGGCGGCGGCAACGATGGCTCCGCCTCCGCCGATCCCTGTGAGAATGGCCAGAATGGTATAGGCTTCAATTCGGGAGTTCGCCTTGAACAGCTCCTGCTCATTGGCGGTAAGCTCAGGTAGAATCCCGTACTTGGCGGGCGAATAGACGACGGCTCCGATGCCGACGGTAAAATAACATAGCATAAGCATTACGATGCTGGAGGAATCTACTATGAGGAGCAGGGCAATGCCGAGCAGCTTAAGGGCATTGCCGGCCACAAGAACCATAGCCTTAGGATATTTATCCGCAAAGGGCCCGACGAAGGGAGCAAGCAGAATGTAAGGAAGAAAGAAGGCCATACTCACCAAGGCCAGTGATTCGGCGGAAAAGCCGTTATGAGTCAGCAGCCCGGATATTACGAGCAGGGACATATTATCGGCGAAGGCCGATAAAAATTGGGTGACGTACAGCGCATTTAAGGCTTTAGGCCGGGTTAGCTTCGCTGCCGGTTCCTTGGTCATTGGCAGGCTGGGATTCATGGGATTCCACTCCTTTGTGTAGAGAAGCATTGAATTGCTTGGTTAAGGTTACGTAGTCGGTTTTGCCGCTGCCGAGCAGCGGGAGCTTATCTATCGTTTCCATACGCGACGGGCACAGCAGCGGAGAAGAGCCTTTGGACGCCATATAGGTCTTCAGCTGCTGAAGGCTGCAGCCCGGCTTCGTCACGAACAGTACGATTCGTTCGCCCTTGCGTCCATCAGGCGCCCTTATCGCTGCGAGAGACAGCGCCGGATCGTCGAAGCATGCAGCGGCCAGCTCCTCCACCTGTTGGAGAGAGACCATCTCTCCGCCGATTTTGGCGAATCGCTTCAATCTGGCTTGTATCGTTACGAAGCCTTGTGCGTCCAGCTCCACAATATCGCCGCAGTCATACCATTCCGGGCAGGGGACAAAGCCTTTGCCGTGAATCAAATAGCCCTTCATAACATTGGGTCCTTGAATATGAAGGCTGCCTCCCGTTTCAATTCCGGGTACGGGCTCGACCTTACAGCGCAAGCCCGGCAGAATCCGGCCCACCGTTCCCTCCTTATAGGCGAGAGGGGAATTGATCGAAATGACCGGCGACGCCTCGGTCGTGCCGTAGCCTTCCAGGATCCGGATGCCGAATTTGCGGCCCCACATCTCCCTTACTTCCTCCTTCAGCTTCTCCGCCCCGGCTACGACGTAGCGCAGGGTATGAAAATCATACGGATGTGCAGCCCGGCCGTAACCGGCCAAAAAGGTGGAGGTTCCGAACAGGATCGTCGCCTTGCGGTCGTATACGATTTCCGGAATAACACGGTAATGCAGGGGACTCGGGTATAGAATGACTGGCACGCCGGTAAGCAGCGGCAGCAAAGTCCCTACGGTAAGGCCAAAGCTGTGAAACATCGGCATCGCATTGAACAACATATCCGATGAGTTGAAATCAAAGACGGCTTTGGCCTGATGAATGTTAGCATACAGCTGCTCGTGCCCGAGAACGACGCCTTTGGGCTTGCTCTCGCTGCCTGAGGTGAACAGGATGAGCTCGGGCGCTCCTTGAGCGGCTTTCCGGCCGGTCCAGCGATCCAACAGACCCGCAAGCTTATCGGTTAGCCCGACGGATGCTTTGACATCCTCAAGGTAGAGGAGGCGGCACCGCTCGGCCAGCGCCGCGGCGGTCGCTTCCAGCTTGGCGGCTGCGATAAATTGGCGAGAGGTAAGGATCGTCTTGAAGCCTGCAGTCTCACATGCATCGAGAAGGCTTTGCTGTCCGGATGAGAAATTCATCATGGCCGGGGTAATTCCAAGCCGAAACAGGGCGAACAGAGCGATCGTATGACCGATGGAATTCGGAAGCAGCACGCCGGCCGTAGGCTGGGATGCCAGGGCAGGCTTCAGCTTGCGGGCAAAGATGTGCGAGGCCGTGATCAGCTTGCTGTACGTGAGGCGCTGCGTAAGATCCTCGCAGATGATTCGCTGCTTTCCATGGAGAGAGGCCTGATAGACCAGCTCGTCGAACAAGTTGACATTCGGCTTCAGCCTGCTCTGCGTTAACAGCTCTTGAAGCGCCAGCATAATCGTATCGGCCGCTTGCTCCTTTTGCCGTTTCATGGACTGGTTCGGCTGAGCTTCGATGGTGAAGGCATCGCCGATTTGAATGCTGATTTCCGGAAACCATACGGTTTTTATTTTGCTGCCGATATAAGACAGCTTGGAGCGCTCGGCACCGTTAATCGCGATCGGAACGAGGCGCGCGCCTGTTTTTAATGCTATATAGGCAATGCCGGTATAAATTTTCATCAATCCGCCGGTTGTAGTGATGCGTCCTTCGGGAAAAAGCACGAGCGGCACGCCGCTTTGAACTGTCTTAACCATAGTTCTAACGGAGTATGGGTTTAAAGGGTCTACGGTAATATGCCTGCGAAGCTTGAGGGCAAGCCGGAACCGTTTGGCGATCTTGGTGTTGACCACAAATGCGGCTTCATCCGGCAAATATGCGGCCAGCAGGACCGCGTCCAGAAGCGATACATGGTTCGGCATAAGGATGGTCGGCCGGCTGAAGTCGAGCTTCTCCAGGCCGGATATTTTTAATTTAAAGCATAGGTGGAATATCATCTTCAGGATTGCAATAAGGATAGGCATCGTGATCGACTCCTCTTTTGTTGGACTGGCTCTTAATACCTGGTGCTAATTGATACTTGTATTGTATACGCAGCGCATGCAAAAGAAGAGTACTAACTTTTTATAGTACCTTATCAAGAAAGGATCGAAGCAAGCTTATCGAATGAAGGGAGCTGTGAAAAGGAGAACTACCGGTGGGTTGAAAAGCGGCGGAAGCATGCCAAAGTCCGGCTTTAACGCGCAGAGCTGCGAGTCTAAGCCGGTTGAAGGCAGGTGAAGCCCTATTTTCCGCAGAGCAGGCGGATGGCTTCTAAGAAGCTCGTATAATATTCCACAGCAGCTCTAACGAGCGCTTACGGTAGGCTCCGTTATGGTTAATGCAGTATTGACGGTATCAAGATTGACGGTTGCGCCGATCGGCACAGCGGCCTTGTAGATGCCATGGGCTGCGGAGAGACGGGTAAGCAGCGGTTTTCCGAGCGGGACGATGACCTCATTGATGAGATCGTCGTAAGTTTTGCCGTAGGAAGCCTCGCAATTGGTGCATTCCCCCATAACGATGCCGATGCAATCGGCGAATTTGCCGGCCAGCTTCAAATGATTGATCATCCGATATACCCGGTTGATTTGCTCGTGCGTCTCTTCAAGGAACAAGATACATCCGCGGGTATCGATTTCATAAGGGGTGCCAAGCGTGTCTACGAGGGAGGTAAGGTTACCGCCTACGATCGGTCCGGTTACGTTGCCGGGTACTTTGGACACCATCGGTATTCCCTGAGGATTTTGAATCGTCTTGGGGTAGGCCGTAGATGAGATCAAGCCGAAAAATTGATCGAAATTGTAAGGCGGCGTGTCCGTTCGAAAGTTAAGCAGCATTAAACTGGAGAACGTAATCAAATTGCTGAATTGATACAATGCATTCAACAGCACGGTGACATCGCTGTATCCGGACAAAATTTTCGGATTCGAGGCGATAAAGCGGTAATCCAGATAAGGCAGTATTCCCGCGATGCCTACGCCCCCTCGGACGGGCAATATCAACCGTACCTTGGAATCGGCGAACATATTCATCAGATCGAATGCCCGTTGCTCATCGGTCCCCGACAAAAATCCGTTATCGGCGTAGACATAATTGCCGAGAACAACCTCGAACCCCATAGTTCTCAATATCGCTGCCGCATTGTTGATATCGGCGGCAGGAAGCGGGCTGCCTAGACTTACGACTCCAACAGTGTCTCCGGGCAGCAATAGAGGCGGTTTTATGGCCATGCGAATAACCTCCCACAGTATACTCTGTCATTCCGGTCGTTCATACTCCCTATTCCTATATCTATGCCGCGTTGCCGAGAAATAATAGTGTAGCGGAGCTTAGTCGGAAAAGAGGGATATACAATGGAATAGCTCAAACATTCGGGGAGTGATAAGACTATATTGTTGGGAAAATCTGTATAGCGGGAAAATGCTCGGCTTGCCCTAAGGCAAGCCGGATGCTAGTCTTCTTCTTTTCTTGAGCATCATAGTTGCATAGAGGATGACCGGGATGAGGATTTGAAAAATCGGGAACAGCTTGAGACTTACATGAAAGCCTATTGAAATGTGATACGTATAGTTAGGCTCCAAAAAAGCGGCGATTAAAATGAGCAGCCCAACCGGCCACACCCATCGCTGGCAGGCGATAGAGGTCATGCTGGCCAGACTAATCACCGCGCATAAATAGAAGAGGATCATCTTCATAAACAGGCCGATATAGATTAGGAGCGATACAAAAACATCCAGCCGCTCAAAAACGCGCGCGATGGAGATCAGCTGCACAGCCTGCAAAAAGGGCAGAGAGCTCATAGCCGCAAGGCTTGAACCCAGAATGGATATAATGATCGCATTCATGAAAATCAGAAACAAGGCAACGGCGGCATAAGCGACCGTGTAGGGCTTGATCGGAACGGTTTGCTCGCTGTTTGATGACCATAGCATTAAAAAGACGACCGTCTGTCCGAACGGAAACGAGACGATGTCAGGGAATGCGGCCTTGAGAACCGGCAGGGGCCCATTCTCCATGATGGGAGCAAGCTTCTCGAAATGAACGATATTGGCGACAAGCAAGAGAAAGAGCAGAAAGGCATAACTCAAAACAACCAAGGGCAATAAAATTTCGGAGATGCGAAAGATGACCTCTATCCCCTTGTATACGCCATAAGCCCCTATAATCAGAACAGTCATCATGGTTACAATCATCGGGGTTCTCGTCAGCAGCGACATGGACATAAACTCCCCGAAATCCCGGACATTGCGCATCGATTCATAGCTGAAGTAGAGAACGTACAGCAATCCGAGAATCGTACCGATGGTGCGGCCGTAATGGAGGATCAGCATTTGAGTCAGATTGAGCCCGGGCTCCTTGCGCTGGATCGCAATAAAGAGCTGTAAAAGCAGAAGCCCGAAGACCGCAGCGAATGCCATGGCCAGCCATGCGTCCTGTTTGGCCTTGCTCCCCAGGAAAAACAAGGGCGTACTGCCGATTTCGAACAGGATGATCATGTAAGCGATTTGGTTGGTGGATATGCGTACCGTGTTCATGGTCATCAGGTCGTCGGGCCTCCCATCACATGTTCTATCCATTTGCCTACCGGTAAAAACAGGATTTGGACGGGGGAGATAACCGACAGCTGCGGCCAGTCGAACAGCTTACTGAGGGTTAAATAAGCACACCATCCGATGAGACCCGCATACAAGAAAAGCTCCCGGGCCGAACCTTGCTTGAGCATTGAGCGGATCCCGAGGTATAGAACCGCAGCGTAGAATGCAAGCCATCCCGTTACAAGCATCTATCATTCTTCCTTATCCTTGTTCAAATTCTTGAATGATTTGTTACTGAGGCCCACCCTGTCCATTGAAATGTGCACGGAAGGCTTAAGCTCGATTTGGACGAATTCGGATTCCCAATCATCTTTCATCCGTTTCCATTCCTTAGGGTAGGTTCGGTGAATGATATCCGCAAAGCCCAGAATGTCAACCCGGAGCTTGCGCACGGTTTGCCAAGAGGCATTCACCATTTGCGTAACCTCCTTTTGCAGCTGCTTCTCAAGCTCCTTGACCACCTTGGGGTCAGACAGGTCCAGGTTACAGTCGGTTTCAAGCAAATGGCCTTTGCTTTTAATATCTACCTCCATGATGTAATGCCCGTCTGCCCTGCGGGGACGCAGCTTGGTCTTGGACGATAGCAACCGGAAGGAGGAATTATATTTTTTTTGCCCTGACGGCATGCAGGAGAAGGAGAGAGTGGTTGATTTTACTTTATTTATAATGAACGATAGCCCAAGCCCCTGCTCCTGTGGTATCCAGCCTGCCAGCTTATCTCCTTTCATGACGGCCAGATCACCCAATCTGATTTTGGAGAGATACGTTGATTTCTTCAAAGAATCCATAGACGTTTCTCCCTTGCCTCCGCTTAGCAGAATTTCCGGGATGATCCCGCTCTTTGCGTCGCTTGTCATAGCCATAGCGAGCTCGTACATCATCACTCCCGGCAGCATAGAGCCATTTCTGCTTTCGTTTAACATCGTTTGGCGTATGCTTTGGCCCGGGATTTTTTCCAGATGGCTCAGCTGTTCGAGAATGGTGCGCGCCTTCCCTCTTGCAATCAGCATGCTCACCGTTTCGCGGGCGTCGGGATTACGGTAATGCAGGTCGAGAATTTCGCTGATGCCGTGACGGGCTACCTCCTCGCTGAGGATGAGAATATTATTGTGCGCAAAAAAGATTTGCCTCGGAGTTTCCGTCGTACTCTGACTTACCGCTTCCCGAATCGTGCGGCCGCGGGTAGAGAAGACGGATACGGGAGATTGACTGCTTCCGCCTCCCGTAATGCCGCTGGCAGACGATATGGCGGAAGGGATAACCACCTGGTAGGATATGATCCAATCTTCCCCCTCCTTGTCCATGCTGGTGGCTGAGGTTATGGAGAGCTCGTTCAGCTCGGTCCGGTTCCAGCAGCCTGTCAAGGGGATGCACAGCAAGGCGAGAAAACAGCATAAGGCGCAAGCTTTCACGGGAGCTTACCTCCTTCCATAGCTTTAGGCTTGAAGAGGCTTAGAGCAAGCCAGATCAGGAGCGGGAGCAGGACATTGAACGTCAAAATAAAAGGGGTTAACGGGTACATGGTAAAATGGATGAAGTCTGATGACCTCGGCCAAAAATAATACGTGCTGAGCAGCGCAAATAAAGCAAGGGCAAAGGAAAAGGGCTTCTCGTTACGAACGCGGAACGTCCGGATAAAGCAGTGAAGGGCGCAAAACATAAAAATGGATATTTTTACATACATCAGACAAATCCATATGGAAATAAACAAAATATCGATCCGCTCCAGAAAGCTCCCCAGCCGGATGATGCTGATAACATTAAAAGTAGGATAGGACATCAGCGAAACAAGGCGCGGCCCGAATAAGGTGACGGCTGATACGACAATCAGTCCCAGCTCAAAGCCTGTAAGAATGATCCCCCATGATCCGATTCTTCCCGCTTCGGCAGACCGGTTCAGAAAAGGTGCAAGGATCAGCAGGACGGATACCTCAGACAGCCAGCTGGACGGAATGAAGCCTCCTTGCACTATCGTAGAAATCGGATGCTCCCAAACGGGAAGCAGAAACTCCGGATGAATGTCCTTGAGCACAAGTATGGTGGTGATAAACAGAACGACGATGGACATCATGAAGACGATGATATTGATCCTTGCAATCACTTCAATTCCGCAGCTTACGGCGTACATGGCAACGGCTATAGTAACGAGGAGCAGGGCGAAGACCGGCGTTCTGGTAAGCACATTTTCCGCCAGAAAATTCACGAATTCCCGAATAATGATTAGGGCCGTGATAAAGTAATAGTAGCCCAATAGGAAGCCGGTTCCGGTCCCCGCCCAGGTGCCAAGGCGAAGGGAAAGCCAGTCTACGAACGACACGGACGAGGACGGGGTTTGTCTGCAAATCTGACCGGTCATATAGGCAACACCTATTCCAATAGCGGTGGCCAAGGCGATTGAGATCCACGCATCCTGGCCGGATGCTTGAACGACGATGCTCGGAACCGTCAATATGGCTGTAGGGATAATAGAGCTCATAACCAGCAGGATGGCTTGAAAGGATGATATTTTTTGAATCATGAGTCCTCCTCCCACTTCCTTTATGGTTTAGACGTTGGCTTGGGCGGCGCCGGTTTTTGATCGTTTCCTTCCCGGACAGCGTCTGCAGAGATGAATCCCGGCCGAGTGTTCATTTTCCACCATGGCATACGAATGAATACATCCTTTAAATTTCGCTTTACCAGCGGAGCAATAGGCATCAAGTACGGAACCCCGAAGGAGCGTATGCTTGCCGTGTGAATAAGCAGCACCATCAGGCCGGACATAATGCCGAACAATCCGAGGGTTGCCCCGAGGAGCATGAGCGAGAAGCGGATCAGCCGCGCGGCTATAGCCATGTTAATAGCCGGGATGACAAAGTTGGAAATAGCCGTAAAGGACACGACAATGACCATCGCGCCGGAGACGAGTCCGGCTTGTACGGCAGCCTGTCCCAGAACCAGCGCCCCTACGATCGATATGGCCGGGCCGATGACACGCGGCATTCGGACGCCTGCCTCGCGGAGCACTTCGAAGGTCAGCTCCATAAGCAGCGCCTCTACCAGTGCAGGGAACGGCACGCCCTCCCGTTGGGCGGCAAGGCCTATCAGCAGCGTGGTCGGCAGCATTTCCTGATGAAAGGTCGTGATTGCTATGTAGAGCGACGGAAGCAGCATGGAAATGAGAAACGAACCGAAGCGGATCAGTCTTAAGAACGAAGCGATATCGTATCTTTGGTAATAATCCTCGCTGGATTGAAAGAACTTAAAGAAGGTCACCGGGGCGAGCAGGACGAAGGGCGTCCCTTCAACAACAATGATGACTTGCCCTTCCAATATCCCTGCTGCGGCCGCATCGGGACGCTCGGTGTTCATAACCGTCGGAAACGTCGAGAAAGGGGAATCCTCTATAAATTCCTCAATATATCCGCTTTCCAGTATGCTGTCGGTATGGATGGCATCCAATCGACGGTGGACTTCCGCAACGACCCGGTGATCCGCCACACCCTTCAAATAAATGACGGCTACATTCGTCTGAGTCCTCGTTCCTATGACCTTTAGCTCGATACGAAGATCGGGCGACTTGATTTTGCGCCTTATCAGAGAGGTGTTGATCCGCAAATTTTCCGTGAAGCCTTCCTTCGGCCCGCGAATCACGGTCTGAGAGCTGGGCTCCTCTACGCCGCGCATATTGCCGCCCACGGTGTCTGCAGTCAGGGCCATGCTGCAGCCGTTCAATAAAATAATGGTCATGCCGTTGAATAGCGCCTGATAAAGTTCTTCCAGCTTATAGGCTTCCTTCACCCCTCCGACGGAAATGGCCTGCCGCTGGAGAAAGGAGTAGAACCCGTTGGTGTCGTCGGGAGTGGTTGTAAGCTCGGACAGCTTGGAAATTTCGGCAATCAGCTGATTGACGGTTGGCGTGTCCACCAGGCCGTCGACATAAATAAGAGCATACCGATGCTGATCCTGATTCGAGAGCTGGCGAATGATGATGTCGGAGCTTGCCCCGAGCCGGGAACGGATCGCCTGAAGATTAACCTCCAGCTGAGGGGAGAGCAAGGAGGCGTCCTGCCCCTGTTCGCTGCTTTGCTCATTTCCCGCTGCGTTTGGCTTGCGATGCCGCCAAAGGGACATCCACTTTTTGAGCATTCCCATAGGTACCTCTTTTATAAAAAGATGTATGCTTACTATTTCCCGAATTTCCAATTTGATGCATGCTTTTGGCAGACATGGCGAACCGAAGAACGCAAAAAAGCCTGATAAAGCACGGGCTTTATCAGGCAGGGAGTGTGATGTATAGTTGAAGCATCAGCTGCTGGCATCAACGGAGCTGCGTTTTCTTTTCCCCCAGGGAAGCTCCTTTTTCACGGCAGCTATTTCTATAAGCTGTGTGAGGGAGAGCAGCAGCAGCAAGCCGCTCAAGGAAACCAGCACGGCAAGAGGCAGCGTCCACAGGTGGTCCGGCTGGGCAAAATAGGGGACAAGCGCGATGGCCAGCACCGGCGGTGCATTGAGCTTGAACTTCTGGATCAAGATAATCGTCAGCAGCGTAGCCGCCAAAAAGGAAATCATGCCTGTGTGCGACAGGTAGAGGGCGGAGCTGACCAAAGATGCTGTACAGGCCCCGGCAATCATTTTGCCGAAATCCTTGAACGAGAAGGCCCGGGTAATAAACAAATAAGAGAAGGCGCCCAGCGTAGGATAAAAAATCATTTTGATGCTCGGGATTTGTTGGGAAAGCCAGTAAATCAGCATTAAATAAAAGCAAATAGCGATAATTTTCAGATTCAATGTAAGCAGCGTCCTTTTGTGAAAATATAGAGTAATGGCATCGGAATAAATTGTCTCGGACCATCTTACTATGCAGCGTAAATCTCGTCAATAGGGAAGTCCAATTGATGGCTATGGGAGACTTTCTGACCCGATTACCCTTGTTTGCGGTACCGTCCCGGCGGGACACCGACGATCCGCTTGAACATGCGAATAAAATTGGAATAGTCATTAAATCCTGACAGTTGGCAGGCGTCGGTCACATTATGTCCCTCATTCAGCAGCTTCTTGGCCTGTGCGATCCGCTTCAGCAAAATATACTCATGGATGGTGCTTCCGATACTACGGCGAAATAACCGGCTCAAATAATAGCGGTTCATGAAGAATTGCTGTTCGAGTGCCTCCAACGATAGATCGTGATCCAGATGATGATCGATATAATCAAGCACAGGAGCCAGCTTCTCCGGAACGATGGACGACGGGATCGGAGACAGATTGTGCATAAAGGCGCGGTTAAGCAGCACGAGCAGCTCTATCGTATAAGCGGAGAGCAGGATATCCGATCCGTCGGACGGGTCGCCGGACAAGGAATCGATCTTTTGATACAAAGCGACCAGCTCCTCCAATTGATGAGGGAGCAGCTGGATTTTATTTTGTTCTCCCAGGGGACGGTTCGTAAAGCAGTTCAGCAGATCCAGGGAAAACGATGAATTGAGCTGCCGAACGGTTTCGGGATCGAAATGAATGACAATATTCTCGTAGGGGGCATCCGACTGAAATGTCGCTTTATGCAGCTCCCGGTTGTTCATGACCAACAGATCGCCGTAGGCTAACGGATACACCTTTTTCTCGATAAAATAATGGACATCGCCGCGGATAAAGAAGTAAATTTCAAAGCGGTCGTGAAGATGGAAATCCATTTTCAGGGGGTGCTCCGTTCGCCTGTGAGCGTAATGAATTCCTTCTATTTGATGGGAAATACGCATGGATGTGCACCTCCGGACAAAAAGTCAAAAAAAGCAATAAATACGGCAATTCATGCAAGGAATTTGTTTTTATTATAGCTCATTATAAAATAGAAATGAAAGCGTGTTACCATTCGGCGCGCAACCTATAAGAAATCAGGTGAAAACGTGAAATCATTGGGAACAGCCATTATCGGGTGCGGTTCTATTTCGAGCGTCCATTTGAAGGCTATCGCAGGCCTCGAGCTGGCACAATTAAAGGCCGTTGTGGACGTCAACGAAAGCTTGGCGCAAAAAGCGGCGGCAGCATACGGATGCGATTATTACACCGACTACAAGGAAATGCTGAAGCGCGATGATATCCAAGTGGTTCATATTTGTACAGGCCACTATCTGCATGCTCCCATGACAGTCGACGCATTGAAGGCAGGCAAGCATGTACTGACGGAGAAGCCGATGGCGGAGAATAAGGCTTCCGCCCAAACGATGCTGGACGCCGCCAAAGAGCATACGGATGTTCAGTTGGGCGTTATTTTCCAAAATCGTTACAATCCATCGTCCAAGCGTATGAAGCAGGCGGTTCAGTCCGGGGAATTCGGCAAGCTGCTGTGCATGAAGGGCATCGTCACCTGGTCCCGCGGACCTGCTTATTACGAAACGGAATGGAAGGGCAAATGGGCTACCGAAGGCGGAGGCGTCCTGATCAACCAGGCGATTCATACGCTGGATCTGCTCCAATGGTTAGGCGGGGACATCGCCACCGTCAAGGGCAGCATCTCCAACGATTCGCTCGAGGGTGTCATTGAGGTGGAGGACTCCGCTCATGCGTTCATTCAATTCAAGAACGATGTAAAAGCCGTCTTTTATGCAACGAATGCATACGGCAAGAGCACGCCTATCGAAGTCGAGCTGATCTTCGAGAATGCCGTCCTGTCGCAGCGCGGAGATACGCTGTATCTGGATCAAAACGGCAAGCAGACCGTTCTCGCGGAGCCGCTTAAGAACGACCTGGGAGAAAAAGCTTATTGGGGCGTCAGCCATCAGTTCCAGATTCGCGATTTCTATGAGCATATATTTCAAGGCAAGCACTTCTGGCTTGACGGTCCCGAAGGGTACAAGGCGTTCCGCCTTGTCATGGATATTTATGAATCATCCCGCATCGGGCAAAAAATCATATACAGCTAGTGACATGAAGAACAGGCAAGGCCGTTCTTGGAGCTTATGACTCCGAGGACGGCCTTTTGTCTGTGTATGACAAATTGACCCGTCCATTCATGGAGACCATTCTCTATGGAGTCTCATATTCTAGTAATGCAAGACGGTGATAGAAAGGCAGAACGTTGATAGAAAGGAGAGAAGGAGAGAATTGATAGCCTACGTAACCGGCGTTGGCATTGTGCTGACGCTCATTTTCGTATTTTCACAATGGGGGATCCCGCTCTTTCTTCCCGTGCTGCTATTCCTAGAACCGGCAGGTACGCCGTCTTTGCAGACCCTTCTTTTCTATGGTTTCTTCATCTCATACGGCTGTGGGGGCTTGATAGGCTTGATTATGCTGTATCGCCCGAGAGGAGTTTGGATGCGAGCAGGATCGCCCACTGAGCTGCCGCAGACGGTCACAGCTGAGTGAGCGCGAATGGATCAGGAGAGGCGAAGCGACATGGAGCTGTCCAAGCGAATTCAGCAATCGGTGCTGCCCAAGCCGGTCCGAACCCCATATATTGCGATCAAGGGACTGCATCTTCCGTCAGAGCAAGTATCGGGGGATATGTACATGTGGATGCTGCAGCAGGAGCATGGAGCGCGGGTCGTCTTGATGGATGTCATGGGCCACGGTGTATCCGCCTCTCTGGTCGGCATGTACATGCACGCTTTCTTGCAGACGCTGCTTCCGAGCCTCGAAGACCCGAGGGCAATGATGAGCCGGCTGAATTCGCGATTGTGTGAGCTGGTTCATTCCGGAGAAAGGGAGGGGGACGCCCTCTACTGCACGGCTATTTGTCTGGGAGCGGATGCGCTGGGCAAACGGGTGGAGTATGTCAATGCAGGCCATCCGTACGGAATGATGCTGGAAGACGGGGAGCGGGTCTCGGAGCTGGTATCCGGGGGAATGCCTCTTGGCATCGATCCTGCCGCCGTCTTCGATAGAGGAGTATTTACTTATCGGGAGCAAGCCCGAATAGTCCTTTTTACCGACGGTTTGTTCGAGCTATTCGGATCTTCACCCAGTGTGACGGCGGATAGAATAGAGCAGCTTCTCCGGGACTGCAGCCGAGCGGACTCGGATTGTTTTATGGCACAGCTGGAGGCGGAGTTAAGCAATATAGCCTATAGGCCAGACGATATATGCGTCATAGTGATGGATCTTAAGGATGGACAATCTCAGAACGATCAATAGGGAGTGACAGGAATGGTTTTCATCACGATGGAAGGTACCCCATGCCAACGGTTCATAGATATGTCGGATGAAATGTCAGAAAGCTTTATGAAGTATACGGGTATAGCCCACTACCGCAGACTGTGCTGCGCTGTGCACGAGCTGGTCATTAATGCGGTCGAAGCTGCCGGACGGCAGCAAATGAACGGGGAGGATGCTTTGAGCTCGGACAACACGCTTTGGCTTAGGATGGAGGTGGAGGAAGGGGAAGTTATCGTTACGATTACGAATAAATCGGCAACTGGGGCGGCTGAGGCTATTCATGGCAAAAAGAGCTTATGCATGGAGGACCTGCTCCTGGAAGAAAGGGGCCGCGGGCTTCTGATCGCCAAGCGGTGGTCGGATCAGCTGACCTTTGACCAGAAAGAGGACGGTACGATGACGATTCAATTAAGGAAAAAAGGAGGTGATGCATATGAGCAGCATCATGTACGATCCCCAAGGAAACGGCAAGGGTATACCTATCCATTACCATAGCAGACCGGTCGGGGCCTATCTCTATATTTTGTTGACAGGTAAGCTGACCTACGGGTACGAAAGCAGGGCGAAGGAAGGGCTGCGCCGCGCAGTCAGGCCTGCCGAAGGGTATATGATCGACCTGTCCGGCTTGGCTTTAATCGATAGTACGGGCCTGGGCGTTCTTGTTCATTTTGTGCAAACCTACTGCAAGGACTGCAGAGGTGTGGCTGTTATTGTACAGGATGAGCTGATGAAGGAGCTGCTTGCAATAGCCAAGCTGGAGCTTCTGATGCCGATTTGTGAGAGTGTGCAGGAAGCCGTTCAGAGGCTGGACGAGATAGGGAAAGGTTTAGAGGAAGGGAGGGAGGAATAATGAACCGGCTGCAGTCGTTAACGGACAGAATGAGCAAGAAGGATTTGCTGTACGGATTTGTTATTGTCGATATGACGATCCTGCTGATTGCCGTTGGAGTTTGGAAGTTCCATACTTCACGCGAGGTGATAGACCAGATTTCCTTAGGTTCGGCATTCACAACGATCTTGCTGGCGGTTGTCGCCATGGTATATTCCTATATTCAAGCCTACGAGGCTTCCGCTCAAAACCGGATGGTTCAGGAGGCTCTCATCAAAATCAGCGAGAAGGTGGACGAGTTCGGCAAAATGAAAGAGGAGCTGATTACGCTGCGGCATGATACGAGGTCCTACAACGAACACATCCTGGAATCGCTCAACCGGTTTGTGAAGGAGGCGTCGGAGCATGTCGATTCCATCTTCGAGGTGCTTCGTGAAAAGGGGCTGGAGGTGCCCGAGGAGGTGGAGAAGGACATCGCTTCATCTTACCGTGACAAGTTCAACAGCGAGCTTTCGGCGATTCGTTCCCGGTTCATAGCAAATCAGGAGAAGCTGCTGACCAGGGAGCTGATAGCCCTCGTACAAAACCATCTCCAAAAGGGGTATGAGCTTACCATGCTGGAGCTGGTCGATTTATTGGTCTACGAGGGGGTCGAATTCGAAGGCAAGGAGCTGCTTGAAGCCTTGACCTCGCTGGAGCAGCTGGGGCTTCTGCAAATCGTCCCTTCCGAGCGCGGCCGCTCCGTCAAGATAATGTAAGCTTCGATCGGACAAAAAACTCCCGCGGCTTTCCCATTTACGGAAAATGGACTATCCGGGGGAGCTTCTCTCTTATTTAGCCTGCATTACTGCTGCTGCGGCTGTTCAAGCCGGCTGTAAAATTGCAGGACTTTATCTTCATATTCCTCGGGGTGAACCGCATGGCTTTTTACATGATCCGCACCGGGTGGCTTCCACAGCTCAAAACGGTCCGGATGCTTGGCCCACATCGTTTCGCTGTTTGGATACGGAACCGAATGATCATCGGGACTATGTATAAACAAAATAGGCCTTGGGTAAATTCGGTCCACCGCACTTAATCCGTCCACTTGGTCGGGGTCAATCCCGGTAAGCTGCGGCAAAATGCCCAGTATCAGCGGCGTAAACGGAATATTCGGCAAATGGGACCAGACCGGCAAATTCTCCTTCAGATAGCGGGTCAAATGATTGAACGGACTATCTGCAACCACACCGGCGACGCCGGGCTCGTCCGCTGCTGCGAGCAGCGCGGTGCTGGCTCCCATGGAAAATCCGTGCAAAGCTATAGGCTCCGGATGATTAGCCTTAATCCAATCTATAGCTCCAAGCAGGTCGTATTTCTCCAGATAGCCTACGGTTGTCAGTTCGCCTCCGGATTCACCGGAATTGCGAAAATCGAACATAAGTACGTTGTAACCCTGCTCTACAAGTGTCTTGGACAGCTTAAGCGCCTCGGCATCCGTCTGCAGGCGGTTCTTGCGATAGCCGTGCGCCATGATGATGTTCAGCTTGGCTGGGGAGGATTCGCTTGGCAGAAACCAGCCCTTAAGATCGACATCATGCGTCCTGCTCGGAAACTGCACCTGCTCGAACGCCATGCCGTACTGTTCCGAAGTTTCCTTCAGTGGCTGGCGGACAGGATGCGTGAGCTTCCACCCGACATAGATGGACAGACCGACACAGGCGATCAGAAGCAGAAGGAGGATGCCGGCTCCCCACATGGCTTTTCGTTTGAATCTGCCGCGAGGGCGAGGGGCTCTCGTTATAGCAGGAGTAGGTCGCATGAATTCCATTCCTTTCTTGTCTCGCGTTATTGCAGGTACATTATACGATAAGACGCGGGCAAACAACATCTATTTTTGTCAAAGCTCTATTTGTACCGATGATACAACCAGGACGCAGCTGCGGTTAGCAGGAACAAAGCGAGAGCCTCCAGCGGGGTCCGCAGGGTCCAGCACAGCGGAATGGCCAGCAGCAGAAGCATGGCAAGATGAAGGGTCCGGCGGACAGAACTTACGGATCGCTGGAGAAGCCCGTCCGGCAAAGGATAGATGCGATGCCATATATGCACCCGGTAATATCGCTTCAAATCGGCCAGCTGCAGCGCTCCGAACAGCGCAAAGGCGAGATAAGCCGCGATCGAGGCCCATTCGCTGCGCAGGGAAGCCAGAATGACGATTCCCACTACCGTAAGCCGGAAGGTAATGCCAAGCAGCTCGGAGCGAAGCCAGATCAGCGTATACATATACGTATACGAGGAAGAGGCCTGGAAAGGAATGAATGGCAGCCAGGATGTCGGTATGCGGGTATTTCTTGCTTTACCTTGCACCTGCGGTACGTCGATGAACCAGTTCAATATGCGGTACACTCCGGCGCGGTGCCGTTTCTCCCAATCGATCAGCAGCATCCAATGAACCACATATTTGCTTGGCACCCGAAGCAGAGCAAGGTAGACGATGGAGCCTGCTGCAAGGACCATGACGCCGTAGGGCAGCTTCCAGGCGAACATGCCGTATGCCGATATCGCCGTCCCTATCCAGCGCAGAACCGCGAACCATCTTCTTGTGCCTGCCTCCTGAAGCTGCAGCTCGGCCCATTTGCCGTAAAGGATGACCCATTTGAACAGCAGCCAGATCACGAGAATCAGGAAGAACCGGGTCCCGCCGGATGCCGTCATTTTGGCGTACAAAGGCCATACGAGCCCCCAGGCTGCAACGACGGCGGCGGATTGAAGCAGAAGCGCCTTCTGCATCGCGGCCTTTAAATAAGCATTCATTCCGCGCTCATGAGGAAGCAGGAACAAGATGTCGGCATCCTGCAGATAGGTGCGTATTTTGCCTCCTGCAAGCGGAAGCAGCATGACGGCTCCGCACAGCAGCTCCCACGGAAATGCCGGCGTCACCCATCCGAGAAACAACCGGTATGCAATAGAAAAGAGCAGGAATGCGGCGACGGCAGACATAATCAGGCTTTGTAAAGCGTAATGAAGATAGGGACGAATTTCTTTAAGAAACTCAGCCGAACGGCGTTGATACATGGCTTTCATATCCATCAGCGGTTTACGCCCCTTGTCACCAGGCTGCAGAATACATCGTCCAGCGGAGCGGACGGCATCCCCGCTGCCGTCTGCAGCGTCTCTACCGTCCCCGATACGATGAGCTTGCCTTGATGCATGACGAGAAATTCGTCGCAGTACCGTTCGATCGTCGCCAATATGTGTGAGCTGATCAAGATGGCTGCTCCGCTCTGCTTGACGGTAACCATCAAATCGAGCAGAGACCTCATGCTGAGCGGATCGAGCCCGAGGAACGGCTCGTCGATGATGTACAGCTCCGGCTCTACGAGGAAGGCGCACAGGATCATCACCTTTTGCCGCATGCCCTTGGATAAATGCGAGGCCAAGCGGCCGGTCAAAGCGTCCATTTGGAATTGCTCCAGGAGCGGCTTGATCCGCTTCTGGAAGGAGCCCTTGTCTACGCCGTAGGCGCGGGCCGTCAGCTCCAAATGCTCCTGAACGGTCAATTCTTCATATAAGAGCGGGCTTTCCGGAACATAGGCGAAGGTTTGGCGGTACTGCTCCTGCGATTCGGCCAGCGTTTTTCCTTTTAGACGAATTTCCCCTTGATGGGGCTGCATGAGTCCAAGAATGTGCTTGATCGTCGTGCTTTTGCCGGCGCCGTTCAAGCCGATGAGCCCGACCATTTCCCCGGGCCGCACCCGGAAATTCAGATCATGCAGCACAGGCTGCTGGCGGCTGTAGCCTCCGGTTACGTGATCTACTTCCAATATCGGTTGCATGCGAATCCCCCCTGAATAGGCTTGTATCTTATAAGACTAGCGGAAATGGAGACTTATTTCCAGTCGGTGAAGGATATGATCTGATGATTATGACGAGGAGGAATGTTCACACCCTAGCGAAATTATACTAAATAATGGAAGGGGGTGAAATGATGAAACTGAAAAGAATAGCAGCAGCTTTATTTGCTTTGACCATGTTTGCAACGTCGGCCGTGCCGGCCTTTGCCGACGGCCGCTGGCAATGTCCCGGATGCACCTGCAATCAATACAAATATTTTGTAGACATTGATCTTGTCAATTGGTCCGGCACAACGCCGATCGGAACCTTGGGTCCCTACGATGATTACACCTCAGCTAAAGCGGCGGCCGACAATTATCTCTACTATTATCCCGAATACAAGGCCGATATTTATGACGCGCAATATTGCTCCTAGCAGAATGGAGAGGGGAGAGCCCCTCTCCTTGCTTCTGTCAAGAACCTTATAGTCTGAAAAATCGCTTTGGTACTTCGGCAGGTATGCTCTTCCGGCTGCTTTCCGGCTAGTACCTGAGCCTGGCTTCTTCCTGCTTTATGGGGTTATTTTGCTATGATAATAAAGAACCCCCCAATGTCCCGAAGGAAATTGAGGGGTTGAAGAAGTCCAGCTTACGCTTCCGTTGCTCCTGCAAGCTTGCTGTCACTAGCGGTGAAGCCACCGCTCTCAGGCGTAACGGACGGTTCCGCGAGACCGAACTGCTTTTCGCTCTTCGCAATAACGACGGTCGCTACACTGTTCCCGATCAGATTGGTAATGGCACGCGCTTCGGACATGAAACGGTCGACACCGAGCAGCAGCGCCATGCCTTCGATAGGAATGACATTCCCCGGAACGGCGGACAAGGTTGCGGCGAGTGTGATGAAGCCGGACCCGGTAACGCCTGCCGCGCCTTTGGAGGTGAGCATCAGGATGCCCAGCACGGTCAAAATTTGAACCCAGGTCAGCTCGACGCCATAAGCTTGAGCGATGAACAAAGCCGCCATGGACAAGTAAATCGAGGTTCCGTCCAGATTAAAGGAATAACCGGTAGGAACGACAAGGCCGACAACGGACTTGGAGCAGCCGTATTTCTCGAGACGCTGCATTAAGCGGGGAAGAGCAGATTCGGATGACGAAGTGCCGAGTACGAGCAAAATCTCTTCTTTAATGAATTTCAGCAGGTTAAAGATGCTGAAGCCGTACAGCTTGCCAATGGCACCAAGGATGATAACAACGAACAGGAACATCGTAATGTAGACGGAGCCCATCATTTTGCCGAGCGAGAACAGGGACCCGATACCGAATTTGCCGATCGTGTAGGCCATGGCTCCACCTGCGGCAAATGGAGAGAACCGCATGATGATGCTGACGAGCCGGAAGAAAATATCGTTCACTTTCTCGAAGAAAACGGTTACCGGTTTGACTTTATCTCCCAATCCTGCCATGGCTAAGCCGAACAGAACGGAGAAGAACAGGACGGGCAGCATTTCCCCCTTGGCCAAGGCGCCGACAGCGCTGTCAGGAATGATGCTGAGGACGAAATCCATAAAGCCGTGAGGCGTTTCCGCCGCTTGCTTGGCGTATTTCGCGACATCCGCCGCATTTTTGCCGACGTTGCTAATATCCATGCCGGAGCCGGGCTTGATAATGTACATAACCGCAATCCCGATAGCCATCGCGAACGTCGTTACGAGTTCAAAGTAGATCAGGGCCTTACCGCCGATGCGGCCGATTTTCTTCATATCACCCATATTGGCGAAGCCGATGACGATGGTGAAGAAGACGATGGGAGCGATGATCATTTTGATCAGCTTGACGAATATATCGCCCAACACCTTGAGCTGAACCCCGAAGGCCGGGAACAGTTGACCGATCAAAATACCGATGACGATGGCAATCAGCACTTGGACGGTCAGGTTTTTGAAGTTGATTCTCATAAGTACCCCTCTTTCATGCGGGAGCCCGCCGTTATGATAATTAATGGGATGCGGCTTATTTCGGAGTTTTGGGCGCTTCACGAAACGTTGTAGCCGTTTACATTCCCTTTCGAAGTTTGTTTCTGTAGGCTTTATGTTATCGCTTACAACAGGAAATGTGAATCATTTGACCATATTGGTGCTTTTGGTCTTTTTGGTCTTAAGGAAGGTATAAAGGAACAGTAATTGACATACCCTATGGGGGTATATTATAATCAATTCGAGAGGAGTGATTAGAATGCAAACCATTACGTTGAAGGTGGAAGGAATGTCCTGCAACCACTGTGTAAACTCTATAGAAGGCGCATTAAAGGAGATTGGAGCTAACGGCAGCGTGAGCTTGCCGGACAAAACCGTGACCGTTTCCTTTGATGAGAAGAAGCTGAACGAAACGGCTATTCAAGAAGCGATTGAAGATCAAGGGTACGATGTGGTGAAATAACCTCGTATACAAGAACGCAGGCGGGAGCGGGTTGCTCTGGAGCCTGCGTTTTTTTTATGGACTATACCATTTATAGATTTCGGGGCACGCCACGAAAGAAGCAGCTGAGCCCGTTTCGAAGCCATGGTCTCCCTTTTGTGGGGTTTATTTGTGTTTCCATAGATAGGCAGATTACATAAGAAGGCTTCCTAGTAAAATTGGGCTTGCGCCACATCTTTACAAACCACAGCCAATGAGATATTTTTATAGTATCATCTCATTATTCAAAACCACGTTTCATCTGATGAAACTAAATGGAGAGGCGGGATTGGGTATGGATATCAAGGAGCAGGTGAAGGCGCAATTCGGAGCGAATGCGGCCAAGTATGTGAGCAGTCCGCGTCATGCATCAGGTCATGATTTGACTATGCTCGGGGATTGGGTCAAGGAGGAGCAGGCTCAATCCGCACTGGACATCGCTACAGGTGGAGGGCATTGCGCGCTCGCATTGGCCGGGGCGGTTCGGGAAGTGACGACGCTTGATATGACGCCGGAGATGCTGCGGGAAGCAGAGGCGTTCATCCGCAGCAAAGGCGCGGTTAACGTAACCTATGTACAGGGTGATGCGGAGCATCTGCCTTTTGAGGATGAGTCGTTCGATCTGGTGGCGTGCCGTATTGCCGCTCACCATTTTCCCGATGCAGACCGGTTTGTTAAGGAGGCCGCTCGCGTGCTGAAACCGCGCGGATGCTTTATTCTGATGGATAATGTGGCTCTGGAGCCGGATTTGCTCGACACGCTGTATAACGACGTGGAAAAGCGGAGAGATCCTAGTCATTTTCGCGCCTGGAAAAAGACGGACTGGGTTAAGCGGACGGAAATGGCCGGGCTGCGGCTAGAGCAATTGCAGCAATCGGATAAGCCTTTTGCTTTCGAGTCGTGGTGCGCCCGCATGAACGTCCCAAAGGACGTACAGGATCAGCTCGAGTCAGATATGCTGGGCTGGCCGGCGGAGGTAAGAAAGCAGCTGGGAGTGCGGAGTGAGGACGGCAGGCTTAAGGAGTTCGTTGGGAGCTATATGATGTTCAAAGCAAGGAAGGTCTGATTCATCCCGGGCAGTCCATAGGGGCGGCCTTACGGCAACCGAGAACCGCCTCTATCGGGAGGCCAGCACATATTTATTGACCGGGCGGCCGACCCCGTATTGCAGATCAAGACGGACCTTTCCGGTCTTCTCCAGGTACTCTAGGTATCTTCGGGCGGTCACCCGCGCAATGCCGACTCCTTCTGCGACTTCCTCCGCCGAGAGCGGGCTGGGCTGCTGCACGAGAAATTGGACGATTTGCTTCATCGTGACGGCCTGCAGCCCTTTGGGCAGCTCGGCTGCCGACAGCCAGGCATCTGCGACCGGGGCATGCTTGCCAGCCGACGCTGCTTCCGAAGCAGCCGGAGGACGGTCATTGCCCCGTTGAAGCATGCGGTCCAGCTCGCTTTGCGAAATCGTGCCGCTATGCTCTAGCGCCAGCTTCATCCTGCGGTAATGCTCCAGCGCTTGCCGGACCCGTTCAAATTTAAACGGTTTCATGATATAGTCTACGGCGCCGTATTGAAGCATCCGCTGAATCGTTTTTTGGTCATTGGCCGCACTGATGACCATCACATCCACAGCGAGCTGCTCCTGCCGGATTTGCGTCAGCGTCTTGATGCCGTCCTGCTGGGGCATGTAGATGTCCATAATCACAAGATCCGGCTTCAGCTCCCGGATGCGCTCCATGCCTTCCGTGCCGGTGCCAGCAACCCCTGCTACGGCGAAGCCCTCGACCTGCTCCACGAACTGCCGGTTCACCTCCTGTACCATAAGGTCATCTTCTACTAACAGCACCTGAAATATCTTTGTCATAGGGTTCTCCCGCCTTCCTCCATTCATCATCATTTGGTTTCTTACGAATCGGAGCTTTCCGATGGGGCTCCTGTGTCTTCACTGTGCGGCTTCATCGGGAATGAAATAAGAAAGCTGGTCCCCTCACCCGGAACCGAATCGACATGGATCGTGCCTTCGCCTTTTTGCACAATGCCGGCGATAAGATACAGACCGATGCCGCGGCCGCTTACTCCCTTCGTGGTGAATCCCTGCTTGAAGATCTGGTCGCGGATATGAGGATCGATGCCGACGCCGTTATCCTCCACCAGAATCGAGAGCACCTCGTCGTCCTGTTCAATGCTGACGAAGATTCGCTTCTCCGTACGCGATACGGACTGCAGGGCGTCAAATGCATTCTCGAGCAAATTTCCTAACAATATGACGAAATCATGATGATCCAGCAGTCTCGGAAAATGCTCAAGACGGCTCTGCCGGTCGATTTCGACCTGAATGCCGAGCTCACTGCCCCGGCTGATCTTGCCGAGCAGCAGCCCGGTAACGCTGTCATTCTTGAGCTTCTGGCTCAGGAAACGGGTCAGCTCTTCCTTTTCTTCGGAAATTTCGAATAAATAGGCCAGTGCCTTCTCTTTATTACCCAGCTGAATCAGCCCGCCGATAGTGTGCAGCTTATTCATATATTCATGACTCTGCACCCGCAGCGCATCGACGAACGCCTTGACCCCGGTCAGCTCCTCGGCAATCCGCGTAACCTCGGTACGATCCTGGAAGATCGCTACCGCACCGACGGTCTGATCGTTCACTGTTATAGGAACACGGTTGCTCATGATGAGTGTAGTGCCGAACAACAGCTCCTGATTGTATACAGGATGATTCATTTCGAGAATTTCCGGCAGCCTGGTGTCCGGCAGTACGTCACGGATCGGCTTGCCGATAACGTCTCCCTCAATCTTCATGATCTGCTTCGCTTTATCATTAAATATCGTAATCCGCTCATCCTTGTCAATGGCGATGATCCCTTCGTGCATGGCATGGAACGTCGCCGTGCGTTCAACGAGAATGCGGGCGATTTCATGGGGCTCGAGCTCGAACATCTGCTTCTTGATGTGCTGTGCGAGCTTCCATGACCACCATATGCCCGGCAGCAGCGACAGCAGCACAATGACGTAAGCCTGCCCGCTCAGATTGAGCAGCACCTGTCCGATGGTCGGCATGATCTGCCCGACCAGCACGACGCCGACCTGTACATGGTCGGCATTCATTACCGGCACGAAAGCGCGCAGCGCCGTGCCGAGCTCACCCTTTGCCTTGGACACGTACGTGTGCTCGGCAAAGGCGGATCCTTCATCGGCACTGAGCGAGGGCGTGCCGATTTTGGATTGAACCGGGTGCGAGAGCCTCACCCGGTTCATGTCCATCACGACGATGTAGGTCACGTCGTTGATGATGCGAATGCGCTCCGCGGCCTCCTGAATGGCCGCGGGATTATCGCCGGCCGTCACCTCGGGCAGCTGCGCTACCGTTCGCGCCGTAACCAGGAGCCGGCGGCTGGTCTCCGTCTCGTTCAGGCTGATGATGGTCCCCACGAGAATCGTTCCCCCGATCATCAGCGAAAAGAGCACGATACACGAGGACAGAATGGCGATTTTGCCGTTGATTTTCAGACGATGCAGCATGAGGAATGGCGAGGCTCCTTCCGGCAATGTATACCTACCATCATACAATACGAAGGAGGATTGAGAAACCCGTGTCCTTTAGGATCGGATAGGTGAACAGGTCATTCAAGAGTGGCAGAAGGGCATCCCATTACTTGCTGCCTTGGCTGCCTCCGGAGCTGCCGCCTGATTTTCCTCCCGACTTCCCTCCAGATTTTCCTTCGCCTTCTTCTCCGGATTTTCCGCCCTTCTCCTTTTCTTTCTCCTTCGAGGTACCGGATTGCTGCCGCGATTTCTGCAGCTTTTTGAGCTGCTCTTTGTCCGCCTTTCTGATTTTTTCCGCTTCCTCATACTCATGCTGCTTGATTTGCTTATACATGTTCATCTGCTCGCGCAGCGCGGAATCGACCGGCTTTTGCTGCTGGGTGCTCTGTGCCTTTTGCTGTCCTTTTCCTCCCGAGCTGCTTTTGCTCTTGCCTCCGCAGGCTGATAGCTGGAACATTACCAGGAAGCAGAGCAGAACACAAAGACAACTTTTTATGGCATAAAAACGGGATGGTTTCAACGGTTACAGCCCCTTTCATTTGATGAAATTAGGTTGTCCCTAAACTTGGCAGTTCATTTATTTGCTGATTTTTTTGATTTTTTGTATACAAATGAATACAATTATAGTGTGAAGAAACAATCATTCTTACCGGGAGGGGTAACATCGTTATGGCGGAAACATACCGCAAGTCCAAAATCGAACATTATCTTGATCGGTTGCTCGTGCGCAAGCAAGCGCTGATAAGGCAGTTGGAGCTCCATGAGCTTGAACAGTCAAAGGAATTTATCCGCGGTCAGCTTGCAGCAACAGACATGATTATTTGGGAGCTTGCGGTTGAGTTCGATTTAACCGACCAACTAATCGAAGGGGGAAGAGGAAATGTCAGCGAACGTTGTGCAAAAAAGTCAATCGGAGCCCACACTTCCGCATCACTCCAGGGCCACTCGGCTCCAACTAATTAGAAGAGCTTTTTTCATGCTCCTGGGGGCAGCCTTAGTTTCTGTAGGACTAGAAATATTTTTAGTGCCGAATAATATTATTGACGGCGGTGTCGTAGGGATATCGATTATTTTGTCCCATCTTACGGGAATTCCGCTTGGTGTCTTTTTACTGCTGGTTAACATGCCGTTTTTGTTTCTAGGCTATAAGCAAATCGGAAAAACCTTCGCAATTTCCACTTTGATCAGCGTATTCTTCATGTCCGTCGGGACATGGCTGCTTCATCCTGTGCCACCGCTTACTATTGATCCGCTGCTTGCGGCAGTGTTCGGCGGCATTATCGTCGGGATAGGCGTAGGGATGGTAATCCGTTCCGGCGGCTCTCTCGATGGCACGGAAATCGTCGCAATTCTCCTCAACAAGAAAACTCCATTTTCCGTAGGCGAGGTCGTCATGTTCTTCAACCTGTTTATTCTCGGCAGCGCAGGCTTCGTGTTCGGCTGGGATCATGCCATGTACTCTTTGATCGCTTATTATATTGCTTATAAAATGATCGACATCACCATTGAAGGCTTTGACGAATCCAAATCGGTTTGGATCATCAGCGATAATTACAAGGCTATCGGGGATGCGCTGCTCAGCCGTCTGGGCCGGGGCGTAACCTATTTAAACGGGGAAGGCGGATTTTCCGGCGGGGAAAAGAAGGTCATCTTCTGCATTATTACCCGGCTGGAGGAAGCCAAGCTGAAATCGATCGTAGAGGACCATGACCAGAACGCGTTCTTAGCCATCGGCAATATCCATGACGTCAAGGGCGGACGGTTTAAGAAAAAGGATATTCACTAGCGAAGCAGCGGTCTATCGTATCTAAAACGGGAAGCAAGGAGTCGCACCATGAGATCCTATTGGAGTATCGCGCTGATGGTTGCCGCGGGAATGGCTGCGGCGGTGCTGATAGGGTTTTACCCTATGCTGTCGCAAGCGCCGGCTGCCTATGATGATGAGCAGGAAGGGTTCGATACGCAGCTTGTGATCAAGTTCAGCCATGTCGTCGCGGAGAATACCCCCAAGGGGCTGGCTGCTCAGGAATTTGCAAGACTGGTGAAGGAGAAGACAAACGATCGTGTCAAGGTAGAGGTTTATCCGAACGGGGTGCTTTATTCGGAGGTGGATGAGATCGATGCGCTGCAGCAGGGCAGCGTACAGATGATCGCTCCGTCCTTCCCGAACCTGTCGGAATTGCTGCCATCGTGGATGGCTCTCGATTTGCCCTTCGCTTTTCCAACCAATGAAGCGGTGCAGGAAGCCTTTCAGGGGGAGATCGGATCGACGCTGTTCGGACAGCTGGAGCGTGTTAACATGGTGGGCATGGCGTTTTGGGGCAACGGATTCAAGCAGCTTACAAGTAATATCGGGCCGATCGTTCATCCGTCGGACCTGAGAGGTCAGCATTTTCGGACGATGCGCAGCAAGCTGTTGGACGCAGAATTTCGTTTGTTTGATATGCGGACGACAGAGATGCCGTTTAATCAAGTGTACCGTAATCTCGAGAACGGCACTGTGGATGGTGGCGAAAATTCGATCTCCAATATTTACACGAAAAAGTTTTACCAGGTTCAAAAGTATTTGACGATCAGCAATCATGGCTATCTCGGCTATGCCGTCCTGATGAACCGGACATTCTGGAAGAAGCTCCCCGCCGACATACAGCAGCAGATTCAGGAGGCGATGGAGGAGACGACGGAATGGGCCAACCAGAACGCCATTCTAATGAATCAAAAGCAGCTTGAGGAGATCAGGAACGAATCCCGGATACAGATATACACGTTGAGCCTGGAGGAGCGCAAAGAGTGGATGGACGCATGGGAGCCGATCTATACCCAGTATGAATCTTATATCGGGACAGAGCTCATCAAGAAGATCAGGAAGCTCCAGCAAAAATACAGCGAATATGCTCCGGCGCCGGTAGCTTCATAGGTTCAGCCCTTGTGCTGGATGCTCGAAAAAAGTCAGACCGCTCTGCCGGCTGGCTTTTTTGGAGTTTCTGCAAAGTGTCTGAAACAGCATCAAAGACAAGGCATCGAGGAAAAAAGATAGAGGCTCTAGATCAATGGGAGCCTCTTTTTGCCGCGGTATAACTGAATAAAGATTTTAAGTGCGGTGGCTGATTTACAATTATTTTACATAGAAAGCGTTATGTCGATGAAACAAATGATCTATACACGGCGTCTAACATACCGTCAATTACAATGTATGGAATGAGGTGACTGGGGTGCGACGATTTGTTTTTATGGCTAGCCTTTTGGCACTACTGTTTGGAACGTTTTTGCTTGAGGTTCAAGTTCAAGCGAGGGTGGGGGAGGTAAAGGTGAGCATACCGGTGTTTCCAGTAACGTTGGACGGGGTGCCCATCGTTCAGGAACACAACACTTACCCCTTGATTACATTCAAGGACATTACTTACTTCCCATTAACCTGGAGTGCAACGCGGGCTCTAGGGCTTGCTTACTCATGGGACGATCAGAACGGGCTATCTATCGTACCTGGCTACGAACAAGGAATACCAGGAAAAATAAAATGGAGCCAAGACAACTCGGCTACCAACCGTCCAGGTACACAATATACAGCATCGTTAGTTTCCTTTCCCGTTTCCGTGTATGGGCAGATGATAGATAATGCATCGGAACCGTTTCCTTTGCTGCAGTTTCGCGATATTACTTATTTCCCGATGACCTGGCATTTTGCACACGATCTGTTCCATATGAACCTGGAGTGGAAGGAGCCTGACGGTTTGACGATAACGAAGGAGCAGAACCGCATATTCGACAGAATCGAGTATGACGATGAAAATTACCTATACATCCGGAATTATATGTATAAGCACGACGCGCCCGGATATTTAAAAATCGCCAAATCGTTGAAGGAACCACCGCAATGGATTCGTGCAGAAACGGTAGGTAAATTGTTTGAGAAGCAGACGCAGTCGCTGTGGGGATTTGATGGTGAGGCCGAACTGAAGCAAAAGGAGGATGTTCTTTATTTTCAGGATGCACGGCTTACATCAATCAAAAAGTATTTGGATGAAAATAAAGAATTGTTTGAGGCATATCCGAATGCCGTCAATAATGGTGTTTCTTACCACGGGATGACGCACAAATTAAGCGGAAAATTGACATTGCTGTGGCTTGAAATTAGCGTCGATATACCGGTCAAGGACCGATTTCATGGTTCAAATGGTTATTCGATGTGCTATCTGATCCATGATGGAACCGCTACTGAGCTACCATTTTCAATGATACAGCGGTCATGGGACAACGCGGATGGAAGCCATTGGGTAGTCGGCAACCGATGGAATCTATTGCTAATCACGCCTGGAGGGGAGATACGGACGGTGAATGACCTTTTTCAGGGTTCTGAGATCGAAGTACCTCATTTCGGCTATCCACGGACGGAAGAAGGGACACTAATTATCAAGGTACACTCACCTGTATCAAGCACTTTCTCTTTGAACACGAAGCTTAACTTCAGCAAGCTCTACGGTAGTGAAATTGAAGGGCAAGCCTCGTACTCATCGTACGTCGAAGGGTATCGGAACGACCTTTACCAGGTGAGCGTTAACAAAGTGACGAATGTAACGAAAAATGAAAGCCGAACCTATTGGGATTATGAGCTTTATGAGGCTTCCGATACTGAAAAATAAAAGTAAGTTAACAGAATTACAGACGCCTGCTTCAAAAGGACCGCTTTATGTCGAGGTAGTGAGAACGAGAGTGGAATATCAATAGAGACAGCGACAAATCTTTTTTGAGAATAGTGGAATTTGGGGACTTAAAAGAAGGGGGATTACTTTGCAGAAGCTTAATCTCATTGGTTTGATACTTATTACTGCTATAATGCTTTGTGCATGCGCAAAGGATGGATCCAACCAACAGGAATCTGCTACAACAAAACAAGGTGAAAATACAGCTTTGCTGCACGTAGAGCCAATCGATTTATTTGCCGGGGATGCAAGGAAGTTTCAACCTTTTCTTGGGACGATGTCGGGTGCGGTGAAATTAAAGTACAGCGGAAACAAAGATGATATTGCTGCAAAAATCGAACTTTGGGAAAACGGAACGAAAACGAAGACATACAGTTCCATTGGCATCTCAATGCAGGATTCAGAGGATAAGACAAATAACTATGAAGGTGAATTTATCGCATCAATTAAGACCGTTTCGATTGAAGGCGGTATACCCCTGTATGAGATCACAACAGCCTTTGCGAATAAAAACGGTACGGCATCAGGGACTACATACATCGATCGGGATATTAAAAATACGGGAAGCAGTACTATCCAGTTAAATGAAAGTCTGGATGTCTCTGAAAATGATGAGGTTGCAGTATGGGGGATGCAGTCCACAGATAAGAATGGGTGGGCAAGCATTGATTTAACTCCGGAGGGATTGAAAAACGCCAAATGGGCTTTGATATTCAAGTTATCTTTAAAGTGACTAAACGTAATTTGTTACGCTATCGTTAAACGATAGCCCAATTAACCGCCTTTTTACAAAGGCGGTATTCTTATGCTAAAAATCAACATTAGAGTTTAACACAGCCTTTCTAAAATAACAAAGCGCTAAGAGGAGTGTAAGAATGCTTAATTTTAAAAAAAATTTTATCGATCACGACGCTGAGTCTGTCTATATTATTAGTGTGAATCTAAATCCTGCAAAACCAACTAATTTTTGGGGATATGCCAATATCCAATGGGGGATTAATAATCAAGTAGTTGATGGATACCCGGATGGAACGTTTAAACCAAATCAAATTGTAGAACAAGTTGAATTTTGAGGTATGCTTATCCGAACTTTCCAACCGAGCGATTTTATACAAGAATTTGATCCTAATGATTGGTCAACCTCATATAAATAATATGCCAGTAAAATGGGATGGCATGTTGTAGCACCGTCATCGTTAGGAGGGCATACAAGTTACGTTTATCTAAACAGGGGAATGGTTGTAGCTTATTTCAAATGTTACTGGAAAAAACTATAACATGGATGATTCGATCCAATATTTGCTTGATATAGGCTTAGCTAAAGAATATGGACAAGAGCTGTATGATATCGATCCTTTCTTTTATGTATGGACAAATGCTTTTCAAACCGGAGAAAGCTTTATTGAACGTGTGCTACGAATTACTAAGAACAGATTCTGTAGCCGTGAACTTTGCAGATAAATCTCAATCGATATTTTGCATTCTGGATGGGTTAATTCATCGAGTTCACGACAAAGAACAAAGAGTATTTTATTATAATAGTCACTCCAGTTACTCTTGGCTTTGTTTTGTCATTTATTAGTAGTGCTAGAAAATAGCTTAGTAGGTAGCGGCTATGTCTGCCCAGCTTGCTGAACTAACGGTGAACTTCAATAAAATAGCGACAGTCTAGGACTTTATTTTCTCGTCCTTGGGCTGGCGCTGTTTCAATTTCCAGGCTCAGTCTAAAACATAACATAAGCTTTGCTTATTGATTTGATAAGCAGGTTTTGGTTGTAAATAACGAACTTCTGCGATATAGTACAACTAATTCGATATGAAATAACGCAATAATAGATAGAACAGGGAGAGAAGAGATGCGCAGGTTGGAAGGGAAACGGATAGCGATCACCGGGCCGAGAAAGGCCGCGGAAATGAGCGTGATCGTCGAGAAGATGGGAGGCGTTCCGCTGGTACGTCCGGCGCAAGGCACAGTAGCGCTCGAGCAGGAGAAGGTCGGAGCCCAGTTAAAGAAATTGCTGGAGGAAGGCAGCGACTGGGTTATTTTTACCACCGGAGCCGGTACGGAGCTGTTGTACCAAACGGCCGAAAGCATCGGTGTGGCTGATGCATTCTTGGACTGTCTGCGTCAAACGAATATCGCCGCCCGCGGCTATAAAACGGTAAAATACTTAAAAACGCTCGGCCTGACACCCAAGGTTCGGGATGACGACGGAACGACGAGAGGAATCGTCCGGGCGCTTCAGCCGTATCCCATGCAAGGGCAGCGCGTAGCGCTTCAGCTGTACGGCGATCATGCTCCGCAGCTGGTCCATTGGCTCGGGGAGCAGGGAGCCGTATATTATGAAATCCTGCCTTATTTGCACGTTCCCCCTGAACTGGGTGTGGTGGATACGCTTCTCACCGAGATCGTAAGAGGAGAGGTGGATGCGGTGACCTTCACAAGCACCCCGCAAGTTCGCTTCCTGATGCGCTACGCTCGGGAAGAGGGGCTGGAGGAGTCGATCCTTGAGGCCTTCCGGGAGAATACGGTAGCCGTAGCCGTCGGGAAGGTAACGGCGGAAGCGCTTCGTGATGAGGGGATCGAGCGGGTCGTGGCGCCGGAGGAAGAGAGAATGGGCAGCATGATGGTCGCGCTGGCGCAGTATTACGAGCAGGAATAGTATTGCATCGCATGGTTTGGTCAAAACTAAAGGGTATGGTATACTTTTCCTACAAAGTGACCATGCCTTTTTTGCCTTGACTCCGCCATGTGCGGCCATTCTTTTTTTCTTTTGGAGGCCTAATGAATACCATTCCTGTAGTGCAGCTTCGAGATGTAACCAAACGAATCGGCTCGAAGACGATTGTCGACCATTTATCGTTTGATGTCCTTCCGGGAGAAGTGTTCGGCTTTCTCGGGCCTAACGGGGCAGGCAAAACAACGACCATTCGGATGATGGTCGGACTGATGTCCCTGTCTGTCGGGGAGGTGCTGATCAAAGGCCTCAGCATCAAAAGCCGTTTTGAAGAGGCGATGATGCATATTGGCGCTATTGTAGAAAATCCGGAATTTTATAAGTTTATGACCGGCTACCAGAACCTGCAGCATTTTGCCCGGATGATTCCGGGAATTACGGAAGAGCGGCTGCAGGAAGTGATTTCGCTGGTTAAGCTGGAGCACCGAATTCATGACAAGGTGAAAACCTATTCGCTCGGGATGCGGCAGCGTTTGGGCGTAGCCCAAGCCATTCTGCACCGTCCCTCCGTATTGATTTTGGATGAGCCGACGAACGGCCTCGATCCTGAAGGCATAAGGGAGCTGCGGGATTATTTGCGCCAGCTGTCGCAGAAGGAAGGCATCGCCATTATCGTATCGAGCCACCTGCTGTCGGAGATGGAGCTGATGTGCGACCGGGTCGCTATCATTCAGAACGGAAGGCTGCTGGATGTCCGGTCCTTCAAGGAGGCACCATCGGGGCCCGGCATGCTGGAAGTGGTGCTGGAGGTTGACCGTCCGGAGGAGGCGGCAAGAGCGGCATCCGATCTGTTAGGAGAAGGGCACGTACAACCGTATGCAGCCTCACCGTCTGAGAACGGCGGTGCCGAAGAAGGAGCTTCTGCCAAGACGGACGGGAGCTTGACGGTACAGCTCGGCAGCCGGGAGGAGATTGCCAAGCTCAATGAGCGTCTGGTCTCCGCAGGGATTCGCGTGTACGGAATCCGTACCCAGAACAAATCTCTGGAGGAACAGTTCCTGGAGGTAACAAGGGGGAATCAGATTGTCTAATTTTTTGAATCTCGTCCAAAACGAGCAAATGAAAATATACAGCCGGCTTCGCACGTGGATCATGCTCGGAATCATTCTGATTTCCGTCGTATCGATGGCGCTTATGCTCAAATATGTCATTGAGAGCGGAATAGATCATGCATTCTCTTTCCTGGTGATGTCCACGGGCTTAAGCTGGCTGGTGTTCCTGTTTTCGATTATTATCGCGGGAGATATTGTCGCTTCCGAATTTACATGGGGGACCATTAAGCTCTTGCTTATCCGTCCGGCGACGAGAAGCAAAATTTTGGCTGCCAAGTACGTATCCGTAGTGCTTGCATTAACCGCCTTTACGCTGTTTTTGCTCATCATCTCCTATTTTGTCGGCCTGCTGTTTTTCGGCTTGGGCGGAGCCGCATCCGATGCGGAGTCCTTCCCGCGCATTATGCAGGCCTACGGCATCAAGTGGATTGACCAGCTCATGTACGTGACGCTGGCATTCATGATTTCGGCCGCCTTCCGCAGCAGCTCGCTTGCTATCGGGTTATCCATCTGCTTAATGCCTACGGCCGATACGATCGTGATGGTGCTCGCCCAGTTCAAATATACCTGGGTCAAATACATCCTATTCGCGAATACGAACTTATCGCCTTATCTGCTGGGGGGCAAGCCTCCGGTTGCCGGTATGACGCTGGGGTTTTCCGTTACCATGCTTATTCTTTACTGGCTATTGTTCTATGCCGTGTCCTGGCTCCTGTTTACCAAAAGGGACGTGGCGGGTTAGCTCGACTCCATAATATCGTTTAAAGCAGCTAGGCAACAGCGCTCTTGAAGCGTAAACGCCCTGGCTGTTTTTTCTTTTCCCCTTAAACCGATTTCCTCAGCGGCCATCCTACCCATCTGATCCCTATCTTTACCGTTTATTAACACGGGCCTAATATTCCGATAACGATCCGGAGGTAAGCTTGAACTACAGGGAATGAGAACAAGGCGTAACGGATTCCAAAGGGAATCGTCAGGAAGCGAGATTCTCATCTTGGACAATCATTTCAAATTTTCATAAAACAAACGATTGGGTGGAGACTCTGAGAAAACCCAAAAGGAAACCGGCGCAGCGTTTTCGTACGAAAACAGCTTGTTTACTTTTGATTTCCCAGGGTCTTATTTGCTTATCCCAACGGTGAACGGTTTTTTGGCAAAAGGGGGAAGAGGCTTGGAACATGTACAACCAACCCGGGTACTGGGTACGGCGGCAAGCAAACATAAGCATCGGAGCAGGGCGCTTAAGGCGATCATCCGCCATTGGCAGCTCTATTTGCTTATCGCGCCGGTGCTGGTCTATTTCATCGTATTTCACTATTTTCCTATGTACGGAGTACAGATCGCTTTCAAGGATTTTATAGCTACCAAAGGGATCGGAGGCAGTCCTTGGGTCGGATTTAAGCATTTTCTCCGATTTTTCGACAGCTACTTCTTCTGGCGGCTGCTGAAAAATACGCTCGGCATTAGCTTATACGAGCTGGCCGTCGGGTTTCCGGTGCCGATCGTGCTTGCTTTGCTGATTAATGAGGTGCGGCACAGCGGGTTTAAAAGATGGGTGCAGACGGTTACCTATGCGCCGCACTTCCTGTCTACCGTCGTGCTTGTCGGTCTCGTCATCATGTTCCTGTCTCCGACCAGCGGTATCGTCAATACGATGATCCAAGCCTTCGGCGGCGAGCCGATATCCTTCATGACCAAGCCCGAATGGTTCAAAACGGTCTATGTCTTATCCGGTGTGTGGCAGCAAATGGGCTGGAGCTCGATCATCTATTTGGCGGCTCTCGCCGGCATTGATCCCGGGCTCCATGAAGCCGCCAAGGTCGACGGGGCAACGCGGCTGCAGCGCATTTGGCACATTAATCTGCCCGGCATTATGCCGACGGTCGTCATTCTGCTGATCCTGAACATCGGCAGCTTGATGGGGGTCGGATTCGAGAAGGTGTTCCTGATGCAAAATTCGCTCAATAACGAAAGCTCGGATGTGATTTCTACCTATGTATACCGTAGCGGGCTGCTTGGCTCGCAATACAGCTTCGCTGCGGCGGTGGGACTGTTCAACTCCGTTGTCAACTTTATCCTGCTGCTGACCGTGAACCGGATCGCTAAGGCAGTGAATCAGGCCAGCTTATGGTGAAAGGGAGGAGCCTCATGGCAACTAACAGTCTGGGAGACAAGTGGTTCGAAGCGTTCGTTTACGCATTGTTAGCCGCAGTCACCGTTGTGGTGTTGTATCCGCTTGTATTTGTGCTCAGCGCCTCGATCAGTAATCCCGAGACCGTATTGAACGGGGAGATGTGGCTGTGGCCGAAGGACCTGAGCTTCGTCGGTTATCAGAAGGTGCTGGAAAACCAGGATTTGCTTCGAAGCTATTTGAATACGATCATTTACACGGCTGCAGGCACCTCTATCAATCTCGTCATGACGATTATGGCGGCCTATCCGCTCTCGCAAAGAAGCTTTTACGGACGCAACGTCATCACGGCGATGCTTGTCTTTACGATGTTTTTCAGCGGCGGTTTAATCCCCTCCTATATGCTGGTCAAGCAGCTCGGAATGCTGAATTCCATGTGGGGGCTGATCATTCCGGGGGCCGTCTCCGTTTGGAACATCATCATTATGCGCACCTTTTTCCAGAGTAGCATTCCTGGAGAAATTCTGGAGGCCGCGTCTATTGACGGATGCTCGGACTGGAAGACGCTGTGGCGGATCGTGCTGCCCTTGTCGATGCCCATTATGGCGGTTATGGTGCTCTTTTATGCGGTCGGGCACTGGAATGCGTACTTTAATGCCATGATCTATTTGACGGATCGCAGCTTGTATCCGCTGCAGCTGCTTCTCAGGGAAATTCTCGTTCAAGGTGAAATGGAGCACATGGTCAATGTAGGGGACAGCTCGCACGCCAAAACGATCATGGATCAGGAGGCAGTCAAATATGCCGTTGTCGTCGTGGCGAATTTGCCGATCCTGCTGCTGTACCCGTTTCTGCAAAAATATTTTGTAAAAGGCATTATGATCGGTGCGCTTAAAGGGTGACTACATATCAACCAAGGCTTTTAAGGGACAGGTTCCCTTTTGGCATATAGAGAAAAGATTAACGGGGAGGAACTATACGGATGAAATGGACGAAACTAACGGCGCTGACAGTGGCGTCGGCTGTGGCCGTAAGCCTTACGGCGGGCTGCAGCAATACGAAGGATGCAGGCAAGCAGGCAGAGAGCAAGGAGTCAGCAGCCCCCAACGTGAACAAGACCGGTTTGCCTATCGTCAACCAGCCGATCGAGCTGACCTTCTTCACGGGACTTGCCGATACGAATGGCAGCAACAGCTTTGAAGAGAGGCTCGTGTGGAAGGAGTACGCCAAGATGTCGAATGTGAAGGTCAACTTCCAGTTCGTTCCCTTCAGCAGCCTGACGGAGAAGCGGAACCTGTCGCTGGCCAACGGCGATTACCCCGATGCGTTCTATTCGGCACGCGTTCCCGCGTCGGATCTGATGAAATACGGCAGCCAAGGCGTATTCGTCAAGCTGAACGATTACATCAACGACTATGCGCCGAACCTGAAGAAGCTGATGGATAAATATCCGGACTTGCGCAAAGCATTGACGATGCCGGACGGCAATATTTACTCGTTCCCTTCTTTTTACAGCCCGGAATTTTTGCCGATGCTGATCGGTACGCCGTTGTGGGTCAAGAAGGACTGGCTCGATAAATTGAACATGAAGGAGCCTCAGACGACGGAGGAGCTGTACGCGTACCTGAAAGCTGTGAAATCGACGGATCTGAACGGGAACGGTCAACCGGACGAAATTCCATACAGCGGTACCGGCATCGGTCCGTTGATTGATCAAGTCAAGGGAGCATGGGGCGTAGGCAATCGAGGATTGGGGCATAAATTCGTCGATGTGGATCCGAAGACGAATGAGCTTCGCTTTTTCCGCTTGACCCAGAACTACAAGGAAGTGCTGCAATATGTCAACAAGCTGTATATGGAAGGCTTGATCGACAAGGATATTTTCACGCAGAACGGTAATGCGCTTTATGCCAAGGGAGCCAAGAACGTGCTCGGCTCGACGATCAACCCGAATCCGAAAACCCAGTTCAACGGGGATGGCTATTTTGGACTCGGCGCGCTGAAAGGACCTCATGGGGACCAGATGTACACGCACATCAAAGTTCCGATGGTGTGGCCGGGTGCTTTTGTCATAACGGATAAGAACAAAAATATCGAGGCTACCATCCGGTGGATGGACCACTTCTTCAGCGACGAAGGTGCACAGTTTTATTTCATGGGCGTCGAAGGGACAAGCTATACCAAAACGGCCGACGGCAAGCTCGAATACATCGATGAAATCAAGAAAAATCCGAACGGCTTGACGATGGATCAGGCGTTAACGAAGTATGTAACGTGGATGGGCGGAAGCTATCCGGGCTACGTGCAGGAGAAATATTTCAAGGGCTCGGAGACGCTGCCGGAATCGATAGAGGCCGGGAAGAAAGCTCAGCCTTATGCAATCAAGGATCTATGGTACAACTTCAACTTCACCGATGCGGAGAACGAGTACATGAGCACCAAAGGCTCGGATATTCAGACGTATATCGGCGAGATGGAATCCAAATTGATTACCGGCGCCGCCTCCTTCGACGAGTGGGATAAATATGTGGCAACGGTCAATGGCATGGGTGTCGACCAATATTTGAAAACGTACAAGGCCGCTTACGATCGTTATAATAAAAGCAAATAAGGCAATATGATTCAGAAGACCCTCCACGCTCAAAGCGGCTGGAGGGTTTCACGTTTTTTTACGCTGCAAAACCGATTGTTGTTCAACGCCATTTTTCTTGTTTTTTTTCGTACCGTATAGTGTAAGATCATTCTTAACGACGGAGATTCTGTTTGTGTGACTCTTCTGTTGAATGGCCAATGGCTTCTTAATAGAATGGACGGAATCGGCAAAATGCCTGGAGGGATGGCATGATTTTGGACAAAGTAATCTGGGTGGCAGTGTTAACGCTGATCATCCATGCGGTTGAAACGTTGTCTTACAGCATTCGGCTGGCTGGCGTTCGGACAGGCAAGTTGGCCGTCGCCTTGTCGCTGACGGGAATGATCGTGCTGCTCTCGCGCACGTCCAATCTTATCCAGGGCCCCATGATGGGAGGCGTCATCGATCAGGCCAAGCGCGATCCCGGCGTTTCCCTGGAAGCTCAAATGCACATCATGATTGCCGGTGCGTCGCTTGGCACTCTGCTGGCCATCCTGTTATTCCCTACAGCGGTCCGTATAGCGGTGAAGCTGATCGCCCGGCTTGAAGTGACCGGGTCCTTGCCCCGCCTGGTGCTGGATTCCGTATCCTTTCGCAGCTTGAAATACGCAGGCCGCCAGTTCAAGCTCCCGACCTGGGAGATGATTTCCCGCCTTCGTGTCGGAGGGGTGCCGAAGCGTCTTCTGCTGCTGAACATGTTCGTCACCGGCTTTTATACCGTCGGGGTATTGTCAGCGCTGTACTCTTCGTTTCTTAGCCCCGGGCACAGTACGGCTGCCTCCATGTCGTCGGGCCTCGTGAACGGCGTCGCAACGATCCTGATGACCCTGCTGGTCGACCCGCAGGTCGCTCTGCTGACCGATCGGGCAATGACCGGAAAGGCCAGCATGGCCTCCATCAGCAAAATGTACGGGTGGCTGATGTTTTCGCGGTTTTGCGGCACATGGCTTGCCCAATTGCTGCTGGTTCCCTGTACGATGCTCATTCAGTGGATGGTTCCATTCTTTTCATAAATAGGTCGAAAGTACCGGTTGATGCGCTGATCCAAGACGCTTGGAGAGGCGTATTTTTTATGGGAATTGGGGGAAAATGAGCAGACAATATTGAGGAAATATATAGATTTCAATGGAAAAAAGGAATACGGGCTTTCATGTCGAATGTATCGAATGTTAGTCATTTTATACTAGAGGAGAAACGCCTATCCTATGATTGAATTTCAAAATGTTTCCAAGGTTTATCCCAATGGTACCGTAGGTTTAAAAAATATTAACCTCACCATCCAACCGGGTGATTTTGTCGTTATCGTAGGTCTGTCCGGTGCAGGAAAATCGACGCTGCTGCGCTCGATGAACCGGCTGCATGAAATTACCGACGGTCAAATTTTGATAGACGGCAAGTCCATCACGGCTGCCCGTGGGGCTGAGCTTCGCCGCATGCGCCGCGATATCGGTATGATTTTCCAAAGCTTTAACCTGGTCAAACGGGTATCCGTTTTGCGTAATGTTCTCTCCGGCCGGGTGGGCTATCACTCTACATTTAGAACCATTCTTGGTCTGTTTCCCAAAGAGGATATTGAGCTTTCCCTCAAAGCGCTGGAGCGCGTTAACATTCGCGAGAAAGCATACGCCCGCGCAGACGAGCTTTCCGGCGGCCAGCAGCAGCGTGTATCGATTGCCCGTGCTTTGGCACAGGAGGCCAAAATTATTTTGGCTGACGAGCCGGTAGCTTCCCTGGACCCGTTGACGACCCGGCAGGTTATGGATGACTTGAAACGGATCAATCAGGAGCTTGGCATCACTACGATTGTCAACCTTCACTTCATTGACCTGGCGAGAGAGTATGCAACTCGAATTATCGGCTTGCGGGCAGGGGAAGTCGTGTTTGACGGACCGGTTTCGGAAGCTACCGACGAGAAATTCTCGGAAATCTACGGCCGCGCGATCAAGAAAGACGAGCTGCTGGGGGTGGAAGGCTAATGACCGCATCCGAGCAACGCGGGAAGCAGCTTCAAAAGCCTTCGTCTTTAAAGCCTGCCCTTTCCGTCATCTTCATTCTGCTGCTTTTGTTCGGCAGCGCAATTCGAACGGACGCTTCTATCGTAGAGCTTATTCAAGGTATTCCCGAGATGGGAAAGCTGTTCCAGGAGATGTATCCTCCCAATTGGAGCTACCTGAGTACGGTCATTGACCCGATGATAGAAACGATTCGAATGGCTATTATCGGAACGGTGGTAGGTTCCTTGCTTTCTATTCCCGTCGCATTTTTGGCAGCACGCAATGTAACGCAAATTCCTGTGCTGAGCGCCCTGGCCCGGTTCATTCTGAACCTGGTGCGGACCATTCCAGACCTTATGTATGCAGGCGTCTTTGCTGCTATCGTAGGCTATGGGATGCTGGCAGGAACGATCGCTCTTGCGTTTTTCTCCTTCGGTTTAGTGTCCAAGCTGACTTACGAATCGATTGAATCCATTGACCCCGGCCCTCTGGAGGCTATGACGGCTGTCGGCGCCAATAAGCTGCAATGGATCAACTTTGGGGTTGTCCCGCAGGTCACGGCTCAGTTTGCCGCCTACGTGCTTTACACGTTCGAAGTGAATGTGCGTGCCGCTGCGATCTTGGGCTTTGTCGGAGCCGGCGGTATCGGATTGATTCTGCAAAGAACATTGGACCGTCTCCGTTATGATCAGGCAGCAACGATCATTTTGTTCACGCTCGTGGTCGTGCTTGTGATTGATTATATTAGTACTAAGTTACGGGAGAAGCTGCTATGATGAATACGGATAAAAAGAACATCGGCGAACGGGTTCGTTATTGGTCGATTTGGATCGTTGTCATTATTATTTTGGTGTGGGCCTTTAAGGGCATCGAGTTTACGGGCATTAAAGAAACAGCGGGTCAAGTATCGAAGGCGATCTTCAAAGGCATTTTCCATCCGGATTGGGGCTTTGTCTATTTACCTGAAGGGGAGGACCTGCTTCGCGGATTGCTGGATACGGTAGCTATCGCCATCCTGGGTACGTTCATTTCGGCCGTCCTCTGTATTCCTTTCGCATTCTGGGCCGCTACGGCCAAGGGCAAATCGCGCTGGGCGGTAGGCAGCGGGAAGTTTATGCTAAGCTTGATCCGTACCTTCCCTGAGGTGGTTATGGCGATCATCTTCATTAAAGCGGTAGGTCCCGGATCTTACGCCGGTGCGCTCGCGCTAGGGGTTCACTCCATCGGGATGCTCGGTAAGCTGTATTCGGAGGCTATCGAGAATTTGGATCGGGGTCCGCAGGAGGCTCTTATCGCTTGCGGCGCCAACAAGCTTCAAACGCTGTGGTTTGCGGTCATTCCGCAGGTGCTTCCCGACTTTTTCTCCTTCGCATTGTATCGGTTCGAAATTAATATCCGTTCCGCTGCCATCCTGGGGGTTATCGGTGCCGGTGGTATCGGTACGCCGCTTATCTTCGCATTGGAAGCCCGCAGCTGGTCTCGGGTCGGCATTATCCTGCTTGGCGTTATTGTTATGGTAACGGTGATCGATATTATTTCCGGTTATATTCGTAAGAAACTGGTGTAATAAGCATCAGCAGGAAACCAAATAAGGCAAAAAAAGAAGTGGTCAGGAATTCCTGGCCACTTCTTTGTACTTGTATTACTTACCGCCCATTTGCTTGTTAGCATCACGAACGACGTTGAATTTGGAGTCGTCGGAAGTTGTGTAACCGCGGTGGGAGTAAACATCATAAATGATTTGTTGACCTTGAGGGTCTTTACCGATAGCGATGAACGCATCCGCGATTTTTTTGCGCCATTCCGGATCCATATCGTTACGAACACTGATTGTATCGTTAGGGATTGGAGCGGTGAAGAACAACACGCGTGTTTTGGAGAATACGTCTGGAACGTCCTTCATTACCGTTGTACGGGCATCTTGGAAAATGGCGGCTGCGTCCACTTCGTTGTTCAGAACAGCCAGAACGCCTTTGTCATGACCTTTAACGGTGATCCCTTTTACGTCTTTATCAGGGTCGAGCTTGTTTTTCTTAAGCTCAAGACCCGGGTAGATGTAGCCGGCGGAGGAAGTAACGTCCTGCCAAGCGACTTTTTTATCTTTCAAATCAGCGATAGTTTTGATGGGGGAATCGTTTTTCACGATAATCATAGATTTGTACGAATCTACAAGCTTCGTTTTGTCTTCTTGACCTGTAGCGTCGTCAACGCCATAACGTTGTGCTTGAAGCAGCAAGTCAGCCGCTTTCTTCTCATCGTGGGCTAATACATAGCCGGTTGGAGGAAGGAAGCCGATATCGACTTTCTTGGAAGCCATAGCTTCGATAATCGTGTTGTAGTTAGTGGAGATAGAAACCTTAACAGGAATACCAAGTCTGTCTCCCAGCAGTTTCTCAAGCGGCTTCGCTTTAGCTTCCAAAGTTTCTGCGCTTTGGGAAGGAACGAATTGAACCGTCAGCTCCTTAGGAACATAACCCTTTGTTGCTGTTTCCGTTTTTCCTTTGTCTGTTGGCGCAGGTGCAGCCGGAGTTTGATCTTTCTTAGCACAGCCCGCTGCAATACCTGCAGATAGCAGAAGCGATAAGCTGATTGCCGCTACTTTTTTAAGCATTTTTTTTGACCTCCCGTTAAATATGGAATGGAATCCATGATCTACTATAGCATAATATGTCCATTTCTACAGTAAAAAAAATGTTAAGAAAGTACCTTGGCAGCCAAAAAATTTGTTAAAATAGGTCGTAATGAAATGAACCGGTACGAATGGTTGGTTTGAAAGCACTTCCATTTTTTTGCCGCGAGACCCGCCGTAGACTATTGGAATTTTGAAGCCTGGCAAGGTTCATCCTAATTTGGAGAAAACAGAAAAAAGATAACGGAGATGATTCTTTTCCCATGACAAACGAACAAACCTGCACGATAACGATTTTGGAAACGAGCGATGTGCACGGGGCTTTGCTGCCTATCCAATACGCCAATAACCAGCCTACTTCCTTCGGGTTAGCCAAGCTTGCTTCCTTAATAAATAAGGAGCGGCGGAGCGGGGGACATGTCCTCTACATAGATAATGGAGATTTGATCCAAGGGACCCCCCTTGCTTATCACCATGCCAAGCTGAACGCGGAAGCCCCGAATCCGATGATCAGCTGTATGAATGCTATCGGCTGCGACGCGGCTGTTATGGGAAACCACGAGTTCAACTATGGACTGGAGCTTCTTCAAAAGGCCGTGCGGGAATCGAGCTTTCCGTGGTTAAGCGCCAATATTGTCGATGCCAAGACAGGGGAGCCGTTCTTCGGCAAGCCGTATAGGCTGATCGAGCTTCCGGAAGGGATTCGCGTTGCGGTCCTTGGGCTTACGACCCACTACATTCCTAACTGGGAGAAGCCGGAGCATATCGCAGCCCTGCACTTTGAAGATGCGTTCGAGGCATGTGGTAAATGGGTGGCAAAAATACGGAAGGAAGAACAGCCGGATGTGATGATCGTCTCCTATCACGGGGGTTTCGAACGGAATTTGGTGTCGGGCGAGCCGACCGAGCCTTTGACCGGGGAAAATGAAGGCTATGCCATGTGCCAAAATGTCCAGGGAATCGATGTGCTGCTGACCGGGCATCAGCACCGTACGATAGCGTACTGCAAGATCAATGGTGTCACCGTAATTCAGCCGGGCAGCCAAGGGACGTATCTCGGAAAAGTGCAGCTTCAATTGACCAAGCGGGATGGAAAATGGAGCATAGCGCAGTCGTCCTCCGAGCTGTTGTCGCCTGAAGGAGTGGAGCCGGACAGCACTCTGCTCGACATCGTCGCTCCGCATGAAGCGCTGACCCAGGAGTGGCTGGACCGCCCTATCGGCAAGCTGCTTGGGGATATGAGAGTAACAGATCACATGGGAGTACGGATCAAGGAGCATCCGCTGATCGAGTTTATTAACAAAGTGCAGATGGAATTATCCGGCGCCCCGATCTCCAATACGGCATTGTTCGATAATATAGCTCCGGGGTTCCCGCCGGATATTACGATGCGCGACATCGTGTCGAATTATATTTATCCTAATACGCTCCAGGTCATTAGAATCAGCGGACAGGATATCAAGGACGCGCTGGAACGCTCGGCCTCCTATTTTGAAACGTATGACGGCGAGTCAGTGAAGGTCAACCCTTCGTTCAGCGAGCCTAAACCGCAGCATTACAATTACGACATGTGGGAAGGCATTGAATATAAGCTCAACATTTCCCGTCCGGAAGGGGAACGCGTCGTCATGCTGCAGTATCAAGGCAAGCCGCTGGATATGCACGCCCAGTATGATGTCGTTATGAACAATTACCGCGCGGGCGGCGGCGGCAATTATACAATGTTCCAAGGCAAGCCTGTCGTACGCGACATTCCGACAGATATGGCGGAGCTGCTAGCCACCTACATTATGGAGAGAGGAACGATTGAGGCTTCCTTGAACTCCAATTGGGAGGTTATTTGGGACTGAGTGGTCCACTCCCCTGCAATTTGTATAACGAGAAGCGCGAAAAAAAGGAGGTCGGACGAATGGTGATTCGCAAGCTGACGCCAGCCGATGCCGAGCGGTACAGGGACATCAGACTCAGGTCGCTTAAGGAGCATCCGGATGCATTTTTGACTACTTATGAGGTAGAAATTACGAAGCCGCTGGAAACCATTCGTCATAACCTTCAGCCTACCGCCGATAAGTTTACATTGGGGGCTTTCTCGGACGAAGGGGAACTGGCCGGCGTAGTGACATTGGTCCGTGAGAGCAATCCGAAGCTCAGGCATAAAGCGAATCTATACGCCATGTATGTAGCTCCGGAATACCGTAAACAAAGGCTGGGTCAGGCACTTGTATCGGCACTGCTGATGGAGGCTAAGACTTGTGCGGGCTTGGAAAGAGTCCATTTGACGGTTATCTCCAGCAACCAAGCGGCCAAACGGCTCTATGAATCGCTGGGCTTCGTATGCTACGCGACGGAAAAACAAGCGTTAAAGATCGACGGAGCTTACTGGGATGAGGATTTCCTATCGATTCGAGTATAGATTGGAAGACTTCTTAGGAAGTCCAAGTCTGTTGAAAAACCTGTGAAACTTGAAAAATAGCATCGGTAACCCGGTAGGGTATCCCCCTCCGGCCGCTGTTGTTCCCGGAAAATTTTAATTATATCACTTTACAGTGGTTATTTTCCGCGAACAAAGGCGGACGCTATCGCTCCTACGAGGGACACCCCACCTATCACCATTCGCATTTTTCCTGTAAGATGGTTTTTTCAAAAACGTGAAGACTTCTTAGGAAGTCTTTTTTTGATTTGGTACTTTACTAGATTAATGTATTAATGTATTATCGAATTGTAGTGATAAAGTAAACGATAAGGAGATCGTGTACCATGAACCCAACCATTCAAGTGAAAGCGCGCAAGGCATTGAATCATATGAAGCCGTACTCTCCCGGCAAGCCGATATGGGAAGTACAGCAAGAGCTCGGCATCGATAAGGTCATCAAGCTGGCATCCAATGAAAACCCGCTTGGGGCTTCCCCCAAGGCGGTAGAGGCGATAATTGCCTATTTGCCGGAAATTCATCGTTATCCGGACGCAAGCACCAAAGGGCTGAACGAGGCTATCGCTGCCCAGCTGCAGCTGACTCCCGACCAGCTTATCGTAACGAATGGAGCCGACGAGCTGATCAAGCTGGTGGCGGAGGCTTTTTTGGAGGAGGGGGATGAGGTCGTCGTACCGCATCCGTCATTCAGCGAATACGAGTTTGGGGCTCACCTGATGGGAGCTGTCCCTGTTCCGGTTCCGCTTGACGAAAGCTATCAATATCATGTGGAGGATCTGCTGTCCGCCGTTACGGAACGAACCAAGATGGTATTCTTATGCTCGCCGAATAATCCGACCGGTACATACTTATCCCGTGAAGATCTTCGGCGATTGCTCAACGCATTGCCTAAGGATGTGCTTGTCATGTACGACTCCGCGTACAGTCACTTTGCTTCGGCCGAAGACTATACGGACGGCCTTGAGTTTGTACGGGAAGGAAATCCGGTCATCGTGCTCCAGACCTTTTCCAAAATCTATGGATTGGCAGGCATCCGTGTTGGTTTTGGGGCAGCGCCTGCTCCTATCATAGCAAGCATTTTGCAGGTTAAAGAGCCTTTCAATGTCAACGCTTTGGCTCAAGAGGCAGCGAAGGCAGCCATTGCAGATACGGAGCATGTCGAGGCGTCCCGTCGCGTGAATGCCCTCGGCCGGGAACAGCTGTACGAGGCTTTTCGCGTGTTGGGATTGTCTTATACCGAAAGTATGACGAACTTTATTCTTGTGAAGCTTGGCCCTGACGCGAAGGAGCTGTATGGGCGTCTTATGGAGCTTGGGGTGATCGTACGCTACGGCGGCACATGGGGGATGCCGGAGCATATTCGCGTAACTGTAGGGACCCAAGAAGAAAATGATTTCTTCATCCGTCAGCTGACTTCCTTATTGGGGGAATAGCGGATCGCTGCGGTCCGGCCTGCATTGCTGCGATGCGGCAATGAAGCGAAAGTTGCTGCCTCCGGAGTATTCAAGAATTGCCCCCAATATAGTATGATTTAAGCAGGAAGCCATTTTTAGGCAATTATGCTGATGATCTTTGAGGGGGAATTGTGGAATGAGTATGCTGTTATGGCCAAACGGAACACCGAACGCGTTAGGGGAAGAACCGGAGGATAAACCGACTCTGGTCCCTTATCTTGTAGAGGGAGAAGAACCGACAGCCGCAGTCGTCGTTTGTCCGGGGGGAGGCTATGCCCGTAGAGCCCAGCACGAAGGGGAGCCTGTAGCGCTGTGGTTGAATTCTTTAGGGATCTCCGCCTTCGTCGTTCATTACCGCGTCGCTCCTTACCGTCATCCGAATCCGCTTATGGATGCGCAGAGAGCGATCCGTACGGTGAGAAGCAACGCCAAGCAATGGAATATCGATCCGAATCGGGTAGGGATTCTGGGATTTTCGGCCGGAGGGCACGTGGCGGCATCTGCCGGTACCCAATATGATGCCGGACGTCCGGATGCAGAGGACCCGATTGAACGCGAAAGCAGCCGCCCGGACCTGTTAGTGCTTTGTTATGCGGTGATCAGCTTCGGCACCTATGCTCATAAAGGCTCGCTGAACAATTTGCTGGGAGAGTCTCCGGACCCGTCTTTGGTGGAGCTTATGTCCCATGAATTGCAGGTGACGGAGGATACGCCGCCGACATTTTTGTGGCATACGGCCGATGATGCCTCGGTACCGGTAGAGAACAGCCTGCTGTTCGCATCGTCCCTCAGCCGCAATCGCGTGCCGTTCGAGCTTCATGTCTTTGAAAGCGGCCGCCACGGCTTGGGTCTGGCAGCAGAACAGCCCGGGGTCAAGGCATGGACGGATGTATGCGCATCGTGGCTGAAGCAGCGCGGATTCTAGATGAACGAAAGCGATTGGAAGAGCGGGGGCGAACGGAAAGCCGCTGGGGAGCAGGCTAATCCGGCTCAATCGCTGCCATATGAGCTGTACCCGCTTGGGGAACAGGCGGTTGTCATTCGTTGGGACGGGGAAATCAGCGAAGCGATGCTGGATGTCGTCAGCGCAGCCGTTCGCTGTCTGGAGCATGACCCTGGCCCGGCTGTCGTTGAATTCGTCAGAGCCTACAGGACGGTGACCGTCTATTATGATCCTGTAGCGTTATATATCGATAAGCAAGCTTATCGGGAGGAAACAGCTTCTTCACACAGCAGTGTGGAGGGCGGAGAATTGAAGCCGGATGTGTCGCTTGCCGGAAAAGAGCCTTCTCCTTATGAGCTCATGTGCAGCTGGATAAGAGGGCGGCTGAAGCTGCTAGATGTAACGATAAGCGAAATGGAGAACGAAGGACGCCAAGCTCTTCGTGTGGTTCCCGTCTGCTTCGGAGGTGCATTCGGGCCGGATTTGCCGGCGCTATCGGCCCAAGCTGGCATTACGGAGAAAGAGACGATAGAACGGTACTGTTCTGTATTGTACACCGTCTATATGGTCGGTTTCACCAACGGCTTTCCCTATATGGGCGGACTCCCTGAGTCTCTAGCCATGCCGAGGCGAGCCCATCCGAGGCAGCTTGTGCCGGAAGGAACGGTGGGCATCGCCGGGATGCAGACCGGCATTTATCCGGTGGCATCCCCCGGCGGCTGGCAGCTGATCGGACGAACACCTCTTCGTCTGTTCGACCCTTGGAGAGCGCAGCCTTCCCTGTTTCAGGCTGGCGACCGGGTTCGTTTCAGGGCCATATCGGAAGCGCAGTTTGCCGCTCTGGAAGGCGCTCCGTCCGACGGTGACAGCTGGGAGAGATTTGTGGAGCAGGAGGATGCGCGATGACGATCGAGGTGCTGCATCCTGGCATGCTGACGACGGTACAGGATGAAGGGCGCTTCGGCCTGCGCGGCGTGGGCGTCGTGACAAGCGGGGCCATGGACCGGTTCGCCCTTCAGGCGGCGAACCTGCTTGTCGGCAACGAGCGCGGTGCAGCTACGCTCGAAATGACCCTCACGGGCGCGACGCTCGTATTTCACGACGACGCGCTCGTGGCTCTGTGCGGCGCGGACATGGACGCCCGCGCCGATGAGGGGCCGCCGCTGCCCGGCTGGCGGCCTGTGCTCGTGCGCAGGGGCACCGTGCTGCGCTTCGGCCGCGCGCTCCGCGGGGCGCGCGCGTGCCTGGCCGTGGCGGGCGGCATCGCCGTTCCCGCCGTGCTCGGCAGCCGTAGCACGCACGTGCCGTCGCGGCTCGGCGGCTTCGCCGGGCGTGCGCTGCAGCCGGGAGACCGGCTGCAGGCTGGCACGCCTTCGGCGGCCGCCCTCGCGCTCGTGGCCCGCTTGGCCGCGGCTGCGCCAGAGGCGCCGATCGCCCCCGCTGCGTGGGCGATCGCGCCGAGCGCGCGTCCGCCGTATGCGGAGCAACCGGCGGTGCGCGTGACCCGCGGGCGTGAGGCGGAAGCGATGACAGGCGGCAGCCTGCATAGCTTCTTCACCACGCCCTACAGCATAACCCCTCAGTCGGACCGCATGGGCTACCGCCTGGCGGGCGCGCGGCTCGAGGAAGCCGAGCCGCGTGAAATGATCTCGGAAGCCGTGACGATGGGCACGGTTCAAGTACCGCCTGGCGGCCAGCCGATTGTGCTAATGGCCGATGCCCAGACGACGGGCGGCTATCCGCGCATCGCCCAGGTCGCCGCCGCCGATCTGCCGCTGCTGGCCCAGCTGAAGCCGGGAGAAACCGTTCGCTTCCGGGAAATCACCCTGCAGGAAGCGCAATCTCTCTACATCCGGCAGCAGCTTGATTTGCGCCGGCTGGAGCAGCTTGTCCGACTGAAGGCAGGGGCGTCGATGCCGTAGGATGCTATTTTTTATCATAAGGCCATAAGGAGAAATTCATTATAACCATTCTTTCGCTTGAGACAGCCTGGCAAATATGAGTAAATAGTATTGTAGCAGGCCAGCTAACACTCAAGGAAAGGAGTGATCAGTGCAATGAACACACAACCGGAGGTGGTCTCTGCGTAAGCAGAGGCTCCATAACCAGGGGAGGCCTTCAAGCCTCCCTCTATTTTTCCAAAATAGCGAATAGACATGAAGACCTTGAATAAGGTATAATCAATTAGGAAGTAAATGGAATCATGAAAATATACGAAAGGAGTGGCGTTCGATGTTCGACTTCACAACAACTATTAAAAAAGGGTTTTGGCTGAATTGAATAAGCATTTTCCCATCACCGTCACCTGACGTCATTGACATGAACCATGACATATAATATGGCTCCCAGGCACGATACGGCAGATCGTGTTTTTTTGTTTTCATGTATTGACCCTGACGTTTACAACAACTCGGCGCAACCTCGTACAGCAGGTTGTGTGGAGTAAAGCTCTATGAGGGCTTTTATGAAGTAAGTTGTGCAGAACCTTTCTTTTGCAGCGACTTAAAGAAGAAAGCTTGGCAGAGTAAAACTCTTAGGAGGTGTAAAGATGAAAATGCTTATCTCTTTCACGGCGGCGCTAGCGACTAATGCACGGAAGGAGGATTTCATCGATGGGGTACAAAAACGGAAAAGATATTCTTCCCCCTAGTCTGCTGAAACAACTGCAGGACTATATTCAGGGCGAGATTATCTATATCCCGAAAAAAGAACAGACGCGTGCAGGCTGGGGAGAAAACAACGGAACACGTCTTACGATCCAGCGGCGTAACCATGAAATATACCGCCTCTATGAGAACGGTTCAACCGTTCTGGAGCTGATTCAAAAATTCCATCTGTCCGAGGACAGCATACGCAAAATTATCGTTAAAACCCGCGTTGCGGTTGCCCGCCAGCACTAGCTGCGGAGGGAACGCCAATCGGGTTCCATATATATACGAAAAAAAGCCCCTTAGGATTTCCTAAGGCTTTTTTTCATTCTTGAGGTAATGCACGGCAGTTTATCTGCCTGGAGAGCAAAACTGCAGGGTGAATTTGAACTAAGGAGACGAATACGATGCGTCCTTTATGGATTGATCTCAATTGCGATATGGGTGAAAGCTTTGGCGCCTATCGCATAGGAATGGATGAAAGGCTGATGCCCTATATTACATCGGCCAATATTGCTTGCGGATTTCATGCAGGCGATGCGGCCGTGATGCGAAGAACGGTCCGGGCATGCAAGGCGAATAAAGTCGCGATCGGAGCGCATCCCGGTCTTCCGGACCTGAACGGCTTCGGGCGCCGGGAGATGCGTATTACACCGGACGAAGCCTATGAGATGGTCATCTATCAGATTGGCGCCTTAATGGGGTTTGTCCGATCCGAGGATGCGGTCCTGCGGCATGTGAAGCCGCACGGGGCCCTATATAATATGGCAGCGGCCGATTCTGCGTTGGCCGAGGCGATTGCCGAAGCCGTGTACCGGGTCGATCCGGGGCTGATTTTGTTCGGATTGGCGGGAAGCGAGCTTACCAAAGCCGGTATTCGCCGTGGGCTGCTGGTTGCGGAGGAAGCGTTCACGGACCGAACCTACCGTGCGGATGGAACATTAACCCCGCGTTCCGAGGCTAATGCCGTCCTGCAGGATTCGGTTGAAGCGGCGGAGCAAGCGCTCCTTATCGTAAGGGATGGATTGGCATGGACCGGCGACGGCGGTACTATCAGCATAGCAGCCGACACGGTATGCATTCATGGGGACAGCCCGCATGCGCTTGAATTTGCCATAGCAATAAAGCAGCGATTGGAGCAGGAGGGCGTTGTCGTCAGCGCGCCTAACCTCAAACCATTTTCAAACCGCTGATCAGAATGATGGCAGCCATAATCGTCCGCAGCGGTTTGCCCGGCAGCTTTGCCGACAGGCCGCTTCCCAGAAGGACGCCGGGTACGGAACCTGCGAGGAGATTGAAGGCCAGATGATAATCGATATTGCCGAACCCTGCATGCATAATGCCGGCTGCGGAGACCAGCAAAAAGGCATGTGCGATATCGGTTCCCACCAATTCGGCCGCACCCATGCGGAAGAAGAACATCATGGCCAGGGCGAATAACGATCCCGAGCCGATCGAGGTCATCCCGACGATGAAGCCCAATGCGACACCGATGCCGATCGTCATCCATTTCTTTTCCTCGTCGGATTTCTCCTGCCATCGATTCGTGCTGAAGCGGCTGATCCACTGTTTGGCGATGCTCAGAATCGCGACCACGATCAGAACGATGCCGAGCGTATGCTTGATAACCGTCTCTTGAATCTCGTGCAGCGGCGGATACAGCTCCAGCAGCAGAATTGCGGCAATGGCGCTTGGAATGCTGCCGAAGGCCAAATACTTGGTTACCTTGAAGTTGATCGTCTTTTGCCGGTAATGCTGAATACTGCCGAACAGCTTCGTAATCGAGTTGTAGAACAAATCCGTAGCGACAGCAACGGTTGGTTGAATCCCCAATAATACAAGAAGAGGGGTTAGTAATGCAGCTCCCCCTACACCCGTCAAGCCGACCAAAAGGCCGACGAACAGCCCCATTAATGCAATGCTCCAGTCCATGATTTCCACCCCATGCATTTGAATGCTTTGAAAGTTATAGCTTTATTATAATTCCTAGTAATATTATCGGCAATATGTGTTTTTAAGAAAATGGCATTTTTTTCTTCGATAAGCTAACTTACTATATGAGGGCGAATATCTCTAGGTGAACGATGACATGCAAAAAAACGCCGGCTTTGCAGATGAAAACGGCGTTGGGCGAGGAATTGAAGTTATTCTTCCGGCTGCCCGGATGCTTTGCGCAGTTCATTGGCCAGACGGTGGAATTCGGCTTGCGCTTCTTCGGAATCGGTGCAGCTGTAGGCGGCAGAAAGGAACAAAATGATTTTGTTAGCGTCTTCTTTACTGAGCATCGGATCATCCCCTTCTTCCCAGGCTGTATTTTATGAATATAATACAAAGTATGCTGCCGCTCGCGAACGGCGACGGCTAACGCTCGAAGGGGTATGAAAGTATGAGAGCCCCGCCCAAGTCACAGAAAAGCCGCGCTAGAGGAGGGAAACGAATATGATCTGGATATTTGTTTACGGGACCCTGCTGCAGGGAGAGACCAATCACGAAGTGGCTAAGCCCTATGTGGAACAGCTTGAAAAAGGATGTGTCAGGGGGGCGCTCTACAATTATGGACCTTACCCTGGGCTAGTGCTTGCTGGAGAAGGCTCGGTTGAAGGGGAGTGGCTGCTTGTCTCGGAGGAGGGGCTCGTTCAGCTGGATGGGCTGGAGGATTATCATGGACCGGGGCAGCTTAACGAGAGAGAGTGTGGGTTCACGATGCGCTGCGGCCGGAACGCGAAGGATGGGTGTATGTTTGGAATGACAGCCGGGGGTGTCCACCGATTCCGGACGGTTCATGGCGCACCCGCCGTAAGGAAGCATAACGGCTTACATTCTTCTGGAATGCAGGCTGCGGCTCCAGTCATCCGATTCGGATTTGCTGATGATTTCGGTCATTCTAACGACGACGCCCTTGGCTTCATCTTCTCCATGGACTTCTATTAGCTGTTCGTACGTTAAATCGTTATGGATCAGCTTGCGTTTGACCATCGTATCGGTATACCATGCCTCCGTGATGGCAAAAAGGCCCTCTTTGGTGAGCCACACCTCATGATAGCAGCGTTCTTCCTCGTTGTGGGGCTTCATGGTCATGTAGTATGCTGAAATAGGAATTCTTGGATCGGATATGCGTTGGTTAAAGACAGAGCCGGAAGAAACCGGTTGGCCGAAGGAGACGTATTTAGTCAGCTTTTTTATTAACAAATCAACGTGTTCCAATGACTAGCTCTCCTTTCAATAGTTCTAAATGACTAATATTGCTAAAGAAATGATAAAATCCGATTGCTGCTTTATTGTAGCATAGTTCTAATGGAGTAGAAAACTAATTTTTCCAACTGAAGATGTAGAAGTTTGTATTTTTGCACCGAAATGAGGTTGGAAAATGATATAATGATAAGCAAATTGCTGAGGAAATTGAGGGGAAACCTGCATGTCCGATTACCGTATTTTATTAGCGGATGATGAATTAGCGCTTCGTTTTTTATTGACTGAGACTTTGACGGATGAGGGATATGACATTACGGAAGCAGAGGATGGAAAACAAGCGCTGTCCCATATACAAAGCACGCGTTATGATCTTATTATTCTCGATTATATGATGCCGGAGCTGACGGGTGTAGAAGTTTGTGAATGGCTGCGTACCCACGACAATCCCAATCAAGCCGCTCCGGTAATCCTGTTGACAGCCAAAGCGCTGGAAAAAGACCGGGAACGGGCAAAACAGGCCGGGGTCAGCACTTATATCGTAAAACCGTTCAGTCCCCTTCAGTTGATTGAGGTGGTGCAGCAGCTAATAGAAGGCGGACCGTAACGTGCTACATATCATCTATTTTGAAATGACTGGAAGTGAAAGGTTTGCGTCAACTATCGCCTGAGGAACGCTTGCAAAAGGAAGCAAGACTGATGAAAGAAGGGCGTAAGCGGTATGTGAGTGAGCTCCGCAAACAGCTGAAGGAGCTGCATGACGTTAGTGAGGTTCATGAATCCGGGCGCACGCTTGCGGCAGCCAAGCGGATCTATAGATTGGTTCATACCATGAAAGGCAGTTCGTCTGTTTTCGGTTTTATGCGCATCGGTCTTGTAGCCGAGAAGCTGGTTCGCTTATGGGAATGGACTCAAAGGACGGACGACGGCTGGGATCATGCCCAAATCGCGGCAGAGTTCCAGCTCTGCGTACAGGCCGGGGCCAAGTGGAAGCAGCAGCTGCTGATGGAATTTGATCTTTACTGTCAGGAGATGGATTTGGACGAGCAGCAGGAGCAGTTCGGAAAAATAACGCTGGCGCCATCGGGAGGAAGACTGCTGATCATTGATGATGACGATGCTCTTCGTTCTTATCTGGTGAGGCGTCTTAAGCTCGAGGGCTATGAAGTGGACCATGCATCGGACGTAGGGACCGCCCAGAAGCTGCTGCGAGAGCATAATTACGATTTGATTACATTGGATTTGATGATGTATCCGCAGTCCGGTTACGAATTGTTTGAATTCGTGAAGGAGGATCCTACGCTGAAATGGGTCCCGCTTGTGGTGCTTTCCGGACGGGACGATATTCACGATAAAGTACGCTGCTTTTATTTGGGTGCCGATGACTTTGTCACGAAGCCTTTTCAATATGAGGAGTTGAGCGCACGCATCTACAGCCTTCTGAAACGAACGAAAAATTTCGAGCAGATGGCTTTTCGCGACCCGCTGACCGGGATTTATAACCGGCGCTTTTTCGATCATCAAATTCAAGTGGAGCTTCAGCGCATCAGCCGTTATCCGGCGCCGATCTCGCTTGTTTTTATCGATATCGACAGGTTCAAAAGCATTAACGATACGCATGGCCACCATGTAGGGGATTTGGTGCTGCAAGGCTTGGCTCATATTCTGCAAAAAAATCTACGCTCCACCGATCTGATCGCGCGCTTTGGCGGGGAGGAGTTTGTCGTGGTCCTTCCGGGAAGCACGGCTCAGGATGCGCAAAAAACGATAGAGTCCATCCTGCAGCAGATTCGTACGGAGCCTGTGGCTCAGAACGATGGACAGACCTTCCATATCACGTTCTCGGCAGGCGTGTCCGCATGGTCCGAAGGGATGACGATTGAAGAATGGATTCAGCGATCCGATGATGCGATGTATGCCGCCAAACAAGGCGGGAGAGACCGCGTGATGATTTATGTCGATGAGATGGGGGATCCGTGCAGCTCGCCATCGGAAGGAACCGAGGAGCGCCGCCCGACGGTCTTGATTGCTGATGATGACCGCATTCTAAGGTCCATTTTGGTTTCGAAGCTGCAGCATCTTCCGGTGACCTTCCTGGAAGCGTCGGATGGGGAAGAGGCTTACGGCATTCTTACACGCCAGTCCGTTGATGTATGTGTGCTGGATGGCGTGATGCCTCGTTTGGGAGGTTTCGAACTGCTGGAGCGATTCGGGCAGGAAGGCTCGATGCCTCCGAATTTGTCCATCCTTATGCTCTCGGGGAGAAGCCGGGAGGATGAGCCGGCGAAAGGGCTGCCTGCCGGAGTCGATATTTTCATGCATAAGCCGTTCTCCATGGTAGAGCTTGAGATGAAGGTGAAGCAGCTGTTGAAGCTGCCGTAAGGCAGAACCGCGTTCTAATTTCTAGAGCCGATATAAAAGGAACACCCCCATGCTTCCAGAGGGAAGAAGGGGGTGTATTTGTTTTACAGATCATCCCAGTTCATGTTGGATGATTTGCTGTAGTTCGTTACTTTTTGCTCGAAGAAGTCGGTTTTGATGCCGTTCATATTACTGAACGTTTCGACCCATTTCATCGGATGCTCCACAACTTCCGGGAACAAAATTTCGAGACCGAGGTTTCTTAAACGCTCATTGGACAAGTACTTGATATATTGATCGATGATTTCGTTGCTGAGACCGCTGATGTTATTGTTGGTAATGTATTGGCCCCATTCGATTTCATGGTTCACGGCGGTTTTCATCATTTGACGAAGCTCTTCGATCAGCTCGTCGGTAAAAATATCCGGATTTTCCTTGCGGATTTCCCGGAAAATATTTTGGAACAACGCCAGATGTGTCAGCTCGTCACGCTGAATGTATTTGATTTCGGATACGGTGCCGAGCATTTTGCCCTGACGTCCGAGCGCGTAGAAGAAGCTGAAGCCGCTGTAGAAGTAGATGCCTTCCAGAATATAGTTCGCCATAATGGTTTTCATCAGATTCTTCGTGGAAGGATCTTCGACAAAGTTTTCATACAGGTCGGTGATGAACCGGTTCCGGCGCAGCAAATGCTTGTCTTCACGCCATTGGTTATAGATATCGTCACGTGCCTCGGCTGAAACTACGCTGTCGAGAATGTACGAGTAGCTTTGGCTGTGAACGGCTTCCTGGAACGTCTGTACCGTCAGGCACAGATTCACCTCGGGCGCCGTAATATACTCGTTAATGTTAGGCAGATTTGCCGTTTGCAGCGAATCCAGGAAGATCAGGAAGCTGATGATTTTGTCATAGCTTTGACGCTCATGAGGCGACAAAAATTTGTAGTCCTTGGCGTCCTGCGCCAAAGGAATTTCTTCCGGAATCCAGAAGTTGTTCATCATTGTGCGATACATTTTCGTCGCCCAATCGTACTTCACGTTGTTCAGCTCAATCAGGTTCGTCGTATTGCCGCCGATCATGCGGCGTTTTCCCCAGTCACGGTCTCCGTGCTCGTTAAACAGTTTTTTCTTCTGTAATTGGTCCAAAGAAGAGCTACCCCCTAAATCCCCCTGCAAGGGGGACCCCATGGGGCTCTGCCCCCTGGACCCCATGGGGCTCTGCCCCCTGGACCCCCTCGGCTGTGGGAGTTACTTTTTGTTGGTTTGGATCGCGTTCGTACCCCATCCCCCGGCTCTGGCTGCGCCATTTGCCGGGGGATGGGGTACACGCTTTACGTTGGTGCGATGGTGCATTTTGGTGTTAGGTTGGTGCAATTGGGCGCTTACGTAAGTGCCTGTTCATTCGCTGACGCTTATGAACGGGGCACCTACACGCTTAACGTTTTGAGGGTTGGGGCAGGGAAGGAAAGGCGGGCAGTTCGCTATCGCTGCTGCAAAAACCTAAACCCCCAAAAACCTCTGAACCCGAAAACCGAAAAACATTAAGGGCAAGGCAGTGCGCTCCGCTGCTGCCGGACCCGAGAAGAGTAAGGCAAGGCAGTGCGCTCCGCTGCTGCCGGACCCGATAAGAGCAAGGGCAAGGCAGTACGCTTCGCTGCTGCCGGACCCGGTAAGAGCAAGGGCGAGGCAGTACGCTTTGCTGCTGCCGGACCCTAATTGATGCCTTGCTTACTATGGCTGCAATATGATTTCATTATGCAGAACAGCTTACGCAATCTTCCACTTCAAGGCTTTTATTCCGTACGTAGTATACAGTTTTCAAGCCATTTTCCCAAGCGGCCATGTACAGCTCAAGGAATTCCTTGGCAGAAAGCTCAGGAGTGATGTACAGGTTGAACGATTGAGCCTGGTCAATATGACGCTGGCGTACGCCAGCGGCCTTGATGCTCCAATGCTGGTCGATACGATGGGCTTCCTTGTAGAACCACATCGTTTCGGCGTTCAGGTTCGGAGCGGTTTGCGGGATGACCGCATTTTTCTTTTCTTCTACGAAGAACTTGTTGAAGATCGGGTCGATACCTGCGGTAGAACCGGCGATCAACGAGGTAGAAGCGGTAGGAGCGATAGCGAACATCCAGGCGTTACGTACGCCGTGCTTGGCTACCTGCTCTTTCAATTCGAGCCATTCCGGGCTGTTATAGCCGCGGTCATCGAAATAAGCGCCGGTTTGCCATTCGCTGCCCTCGAATACTTTGTAGGCGCCTTTTTCTTTGGCAATTTCCATCGAAGCTTTGATTGCGTAAAAGTTCATCCACTCATACACTTCATTGGCTTTAGCGATATGCTCATCGGATTCCCATTGAATCTTCAGCTGAGCCAGCATTTGATGATAACCGCTGGAGCCGAGGCCAACAGCGCGGTATTTTTTATTCGTAATTTCCGCTTGCGGGATCGGATAATGATTCAAATCGATGACATTGTCCATCATGCGCATTTGCGTTGTAACGACGCGTTCGATATCTTCCTTCGTATACACGCGTCCCAGGTTCAGGGAAGACAGGTTGCACACGACAAAATCGCCGCTCTTCACTTGATTCGTAATAATGCCGTCTTCATGGAAGCTTTGAACCAGCTCGGTCGGGCTCATGTTCTGGCAAATCTCGGTGCACAGATTGGAGCAATAAATCATACCAGCGTGCTTGTTAGGGTTAGCACGGTTGACGGTATCGCGGAAGAACAGGAACGGAGTTCCCGTCTCGAACGAGCTCGTCATAATGCGCTTCATGATATCGATAGCCGGAATTTCTTCTTTGGAAATTTTATCGTCGTTCACGCAATCCCAGTAGCGGCGCTCCCATTCCTCACCCCAGCTGTCCTCGATCGAGTAGCCTTTCGCTTTACGAACCTCATGAGGGTCGAACAAGTACCAGGTGCCTCTTTCCTTCACAGTTTTCATGAACAAATCCGGGATACAAACGCCAGGGAAAATATCGTGAGCCTTCATACGATCGTCCCCGTTGTTTGTTTTCAGGTTGAGGAAATCGAGAATATCCTTGTGCCATACGTCCAGGTAGATAGCTACCGCACCGGAGCGGACGCCTAATTGGTCTACGGCGATAGCCGTGTTGTTGTAGTTTTTGATCCACGGCACGACGCCGCCTGCAACGTTCTTATAACCGCGAATGTTGGAGCCGCGGCTGCGAACCTTGCCGACATAGATTCCCATGCCGCCGCCATGTTTGGAAACCTGCGCGAAACTTTGGTCCACGTTGTAAATGCCCCACAGATTATCCGGTACCGTATCGATAAAGCAGCTGGACAGCTGATGCAGCGGCTTGCGAGCATTGGCGAGTGTCGGTGTAGCGACGGTCATTTCCAGGTTGCTCAGCACATCGTAGAACTGCTTGGCCCATTTGAGCTTGTCCGTTTCCTTCATAGCCAGATGCATGGCGACACCCATGAACAGCTCCTGCGGCAGCTCCAGCACTTCTTTGTCCATGCCGCGAATCAGGTAGCGGTCAGCCAATGTTTTGAGACCGATATAGTTTAAGAGATAATCGCGCTCCGGTTTGATGTAAGCGCCCAGCTCTTGAATATCTTCCTTTGTATAATGCTCGAGTATGTATTTTCCATACAATCCCATATCAGTTAAGTAAGTGATGAGGGAGTACAAGTCGCCATAGCCAAAATGGCCGTATTTACGATTCAAACGGGCTTCCTTGTACAAATCGTAGGTGAGAAGCTTCGCAGCGACGTACTGCCAGTTCGGCTGCTCGACGCTTGTTTTTTCCACGGCTACCTGGATAAGCAAACGCTGAATTTCTTTCGTTGAAATCCCGTTGCGGAACAAAGGCAGCAATGCGGTTTCCAGCTCGAGCTGATCGCATTCCGGATATGTTTCGCAAGCGAAATCGATAACCTTCTTCATTTTGGAGAAAACAAGCTCTTCTTTCGTTCCGTCTCTCTTTACGATAATCATCTAAAACCTACTCCTTTTTTTGAGCGAAGATGGGAAAAATGCGCATTGAAAAAGCATGCAGCCCTGCTTAAAGCGGGCGCATGCCAGCAGCTAAGGTGGCCATGCATCGATGTGGCGCGGGTTCCTTAAGGCCCATGGCTGAATCTATGAAACCGCGTGAAAGCGAAATGTGTCGTTTGTGAGAGATATTCCCACAATATATAGTTGTCTTTGAAGACATAAATAGAATTTACCTCAATATATGGTGGGTGTCAAATGAATATTTTTCGACAAGTTTCATGCCTTCCGAGGCCATTTGATAGGCTGTAAACAGCCGAATTCCTTTTGATAAGGGCGATTCCGAGTCTTCATCGGATGTAGCTTCTGTATAAAAAGATAGATTTTCAAGAAGAAAAATAGGAGCTTAGACCTACTAGCTTCTTCTGCCAAAAAGCTGATGCCAATCCAATATAAGCAAGATCATAATGAGGAGCCATTTCGGATCATAAAAGGTTCAATAATGATGTTCACGAAAGGAAGGAATTCCAGGAACGACAGCGAATATATGTTCGTATAACTGAAAAGGTGGGAGGATCAAGGATGTCGTTATCTTTCAAAAAAGAGCTGGCCCAAGCTTATGATGCGGATGCCGTACGCCGTTCACAATCATCCATGTCAGACTGGAAGGCAGAGGAGAGGGATTTGTTCATAGAGCGTCTGCGTAAAAATGGAGGAGGGAGCGTGCTTGAGATAGGGGCCGGGACCGGCAGAGACAGCTTTTATTTCCAGCAGTGCGGGCTGTAGATGACCTGCATCGATTTATCCGGAGAAATGGTCCGTCATTGCAAGGAGAAGGGGCTGAATGCGTCCGTGATGGACTTTTATCAGCTGGAGTTTCCTGACTACTCGTTTGACGCCGTTTATGCGCTGAACTGCCTGCTGCATGTGCCCAAACAAGAGCTGGGTCAGGTGCTTGCGGAAATTCGCAGAGTGCTCAAACCCAATGGCCTCTTTTATATGGGGGTATACGGAGGGCGCGATTCGGAGGGGATTTGGGAGAATGACGTGTGTGAGCCGAAGCGGTTCTTTTCTTTCTATACTGATTCGGCCATTCAGGAGGCTGTGAAACCGTACTTCAAGCTTGATTCTTATCGCATAGTCCCTCTTCAGCAGGACGAGCTGCATTTTCAATCCCTCATCTTAATACCATAAAAAGAAGCCCTGCAGCTTTTGCTGCAGGACTGGCTATTGAAAAACCTGGTTTTGCGCGAACGATGCTGCAAACGGAGGCGGGGTATGCCTTGGAGGAACGATAGCGCCCGCCTTTGAAATCCGTGAAAATACCGCTAAATATGATGAGCTTTCACGGGTTTCAACAGCGGCTGGAGGGGCATACCCCACCGGAGGATGATAGCACTAGTTCAAACTTCACGGTTTTTTCAACACTCTCCCCGAGGCACTCGCTGCGGGACTTCTTCTCCCCCTCAACCGAATTGCGCCTGATGCAGCTTGGCATAGGCTCCTCCTACAGCCAGCAGCTCTTCGTGCCGGCCCTGCTCCGCAATCCCGTCCTCATTGACTACGATAATCCGGTCGGCATGCCGGATGGTCGCGAGCCTGTGGGCGATAACGAGAGTCGTGCGGTTCGCCGACAGCTCGGTAAGCGCCTGCTGGATCACGGCCTCGGTCTCGGTGTCGAGTGCAGAGGTCGCTTCGTCCAGGATCAGGATCGGCGGGTTCTTAAGGAACATCCGCGCAATGGCCAGACGCTGCTTTTGCCCGCCGGACAGCTTCACGCCTCTTTCCCCGATAGGGGTATCGAGCCCGAGCGGGAACGAGGCGATGACCGACTCCAGATGCGCGCTACGGGCGGCAGCCAGGATCTCTTCTTCGGTCGCGCCAAGCTTGCCGTAAGCAATATTGTCACGCAGCGTTCCCGAGAACAGGAAGACATCCTGCTGAACGATGCCGATCTGCGAACGCAGGGATCGCTGCGTCATCTGGCGGATATCGATGCCGTCGATGGAGATGCTGCCGCTCTCAATTTCATAGAAGCGGGGAAGGAGGCTGCACAAGGTCGTTTTTCCGGCTCCGGAGGGGCCGACAAAAGCGACGGTTTCACCCGACCGAATGCGCAGGTTGATGTCCCGCAGCACATGCGCATGATTTTCGTAGCCGAAGGTCACGCCCTTGAACTCAATGTCCCCGTTCAAATGCTTGACATTCACGGCATTCGGCGCATCGGCCACGTCCGGCTCCACATCCATAATTTCCAGGAACCTTTTGAACCCGGCCATACCTTTCGGGTACTGCTCCAGCAGCGCGGTTATTTTTTCAATCGGCTTGAAGAAGATATTTACGAATAGAAGGAAGCCGACCAGCTCTCCGTAAGACATGCCCCGATAAATGACCAGCCAGGCTCCGCATAGAAGCACAAGCAGCGTAATCAGCCTCATGAGCAAATACATCCCCGATGCGCTGTATGCGATAATCCAATAGGATTGCAGCTTGGCGAAGCGGTACTTTTTGTTGTTCTCCGAAAATTTCTTGATCTCATGCTGTTCATTCGTAAACGACTGCACGACGCGAATGCCGGCGACACTGTCCTCGACCTGGGCGTTCACGTCGGCAATGTTCGTATACATCTGATTGGCTGCCTTGACGAGCCTTCCGTTGCAGAGCACGATCAGCCATATCAATAAAGGAAGAGCTATGAAGGTAATGCAGGCCAGCTGCCAGTTCAAGTAAAGCATAATCGAGAAGGCGCCGATAAAGGTCATAACGGCAATGAACAAATCCTCAGGCCCGTGATGGGCTACTTCCCCGATCTCAAACAGGTCGTTCGTCATTCTGGACATCAAATGTCCGGTCTTATGGTTATCGAAAAAGCGAAACGATAATTTTTGCACATGCTGAAACAGCTTTTGACGCATATCAAATTCGATTTGAATCCCAAGCTTATGTCCCCAATAGGTGACGACAAACTGAAGGCCGCTGCTCAGCAAATACATGGCAAGCAAGCCGGCTCCCGCCCACAGTATCCAGGGCCAGTTGCGATCAGGCAGCAGACTGTCGACGATCCACTTGACTGCCAGCGGAAAGCTGAGCTCAAGAAGGGCCACGAACAGAGAGGCCGTAAAATCGACGGCGAACAGCTTCCAATGAGGCCGATAGAAGGCCATGAAACGGCGTATCACAAAAGATTCCTTCCTTTCTCCGCAATGTATTTACGTATTTTAATAGGGAAGAGGCTTGGTGACAAGAGAAGAGATGATCTTAATTATTTTTTCCACCGGCAAGAGTATGACATTACGGTGAAAAGTTTGGTTAGCCTCGTCCGAGTATGCTACATTAGAACATAAGAAGGCGGCTACGGAACGTCGCGGTGCCGCGAAATTTTAAAGGTTAGGGGAGAACGAGATTGAGTGAGAAGGATGCGCTTGTTCGATTCGGCATCTCCATGCCGCAATCCTTAATTGAGCAGTTCGATGCGCTGCTGGAGGAACAGGGATATGATAATCGGTCCGAGGCGATTAGGGATTTGGTGCGCAAAGCGCTGCTCGCGCCCTCCCAGATCAAGCCCGATCAGATGGCGGCAGGAACGATCGTTATGGTGTACGACCACCATGTCAGCGATTTGCCGATCGTACTGACCGAGCTGCAGCATGAGTACCATCATGAGATCAACTCTACGATGCATATTCATTTGAACCATCAGCAATGCCTGGAAGTGATTGTGGTTCGCGGCGTCGTGAGCAAGCTGCGGGAGCTGCAGCAGCGCATTCAGGTGCTCAAAGGCGTGTTTTATGCAGAGCTGTCCGTAACCCATATGGATAGCCGTGGGGCCGACCGCTCCCATCATCATGATCATGCACACCCCCATTCCCATGGAGAATAAGTGCGATAGGCTTTTGAAGAGATAAATATGCGTAAGTGGTAAGGGATTCTTAGACGGGAGGTATACCAATGGGGAAAAAATATTACACTCTGGCTGAAGCCAACGCGATACTGCCGATTGTACAACAGGAGCTGGAGAAGCTGCAGGATATCAAACGGCGGTTTCGCGTGAAATATGAACAGCTGCATCAGCTAAAAATCTACCACCGTCAACAAGGCGTGATGGTCGAGGAAGATCCGTATTTTACATTGGAATGTGAAATGGAATTTATGCAGCTGGAAGGCAATGCTGTGCTTCAAAGCTTTGAACTAAAGGGCGTTCAGCTGAAGGATGTCGATACCGGACTTGTCGATTTTCCGGCATGGATCAACGGCGAGGAAGTGCTGCTGTGCTGGAGACAGGGAGAGCCGCGCGTCGAGCACTATCACGGGCTGTATGATGGTTTTGCGGGTAGAAAGAAGATTACGGGCGAGTAGCCTGTTCATAGGATCAAGGAGGACTTTCTCACAATGATCACCATAAAGACGGCCGGCATGCGTCGGCGGAGAATAATAAGCAGACAAGTTGGGTGGCTGGTGCCGCTTATTTGCTGTCTATGCTTTTTCTTTTATCTGGTTGTACTGCCGAATCCGGTTTCGGCGCATGCCAGCCTTGTGGAGTCGGTACCGGCAGCCAATGCGGAGCTGAATGAGCCGCCGGGCAGCATTACTCTCACTTTTAATGAAAGATTGGAAGACGGCATCTATTATGTGCGGGTGTATGATAGCAGCAAGAAGCAGGTGACCGCGAATAAAGCTCAATTGAATGCCAACCGGACTTCCGTTGAACTGCAGCTGCCCAAGCTCGGGCAAGGAAGCTATCTGGTCACTTATCATGTCATCTCAGCTGACGGACATCCCGTAGAAGGCACATATTTATTTGCCGTAGGCCAAAGCTTGGGCAATCAGCCTGCGGAGGCGCTGCCATCGATGGAGCATATGCATTCCCATGGCTTGTCGACGCAGCTCGGATTTATGGAGATTCTTCAATATATATCCAGAATCCTATATTATGCATTGATGCTGCTGTTCACCGGCTGGGTCGTATGGCAGAGATTTTATGGCAGCCGCAGCGACAGTGTGTCATCATTGCTTCAACAATGGAGCATGCAGCTGCAGCGCGGATATTTACTTGCCTTCTTGTTCTTTATGTTCACTCACGTGTTTGCACTTATCGGGGATGGCGGACCGGAAGCGTTCGCAGTCATTTTTACCAAAACGATTATCGGCTATATTTGGATAGCCTCTCTTGTAGTGTCCCTTTTGGGCCTTGTCCTGCTGTACCGCCGTCTCTGGCTGGATTTGACCTGGGTAGCGCTTGTATGGCTGACCAAAGGTCTCAATGGCCATGCCGCCGCATTTCAGCCTCTGAAGCAGACCTTGCTGCTGGATATCATCCACTTGGCTGCTGCAGCTCTATGGGTAGGCGGTCTGCTGATGCTGATCGTCCTCTGGAGGCACAGCAAGGAAGAAGGCTTGCGGTTCTTCCCGCGGTTTTCCTCCACTGCGCTGGCTTCCATTGTCCTGCTGGTATTGTCGGGAATATTGTCCGTTCTGATCTTTTTGCCGAATGTCGAATATATTGTGGAGACCCAATGGGGCAAGCTTCTGCTCGTCAAATGTGCTCTGGTGCTGCTGGTTATTTGTACGGCGGCATGGCTTCGCTGGGCATACAGGAAGCGCGGCGAGGGCAGGATCGCAGCATTGCTTAAAGCGGATGCTGTACTGGCGCTTCTCATCGTGTTCATTGTCGGCGTGTTCACGTATTTGACGCCGCTGCCTGCGAACGAGCCGCTGAATTGGCATGTGATGGGAGACAAGATCCACATGACCACGCAGATCACGCCTAACGTGCCGGGAGTGAATGATTTCACGGTGAAGGTGTGGCTGCCGGAATCGTTAGGCAAGCCAAAGCAAATGATCTTGAAGCTCCACGATGCCAGTGCCAAAGATATAGCTCCTATCGAGGTTCCTCTCCAGTATACCGAGGATGCCAGCGTGGAAGACAGCTTTGGGGGACTGAAGAAGCATACGTATAAGGCCAAAGGTGCTTACCTGCCTTATCCAGGTTATTGGGACATCGAGGTCCGGGTTATGGACAGCAATGATGACGAAACGGTCTACAATAAACAAATCCGTTTATTTTAATTCGAAAAGAATACTTATGTAACAACGAACCCGGCGCGAACGCCGGGTTTTTCTTTGGATTTATTTATCTATTGCATCATTGGTTTGCGGTTCCATTGAATGATTCGTTCCGTATAATTCATTTAAATGCTCCACATGAGCTACTCCCCAATCATTTAACGCCTGCAAAATGGTTGCCATCCCTTTACCGTATTCTGTGATGGAGTATTCTACCTTGGGGGGAACTTGATGATAGATCTCACGATGAACAATATCGTGATATTCCAACTCCCGTAATTGTTGGGTCAGCATTTTTTTGGTGATATCCGGTATCGATTTTTGAAGCTCGCTAAATCTCATAGTTCCGTTTGAAAAAAGGCGAAGAAGAATAACTGGCTTCCATTTCCCGACAAGGATCTCCAACGCCGTCTCGAATTTACAAAAGGTAGACATGAATATTACTCCCCATTCCTTTACCCGCCTTAGGTTTCTTTTTGTATACTACGTTTATTTTAAGTAACTACTTCCTTAAGAGATTCCTATGGATTATTATGCATCTAGAGCTCAATAGACACAAGAGGAGTAGATGTTGAAGAAAAAACAGTATGGATTCTCGTTAATCAGGTTGGGATATCAACATATGAAAGTGATAGGGAGTGGGCGTCATTTATGAATGTCGGTTTATGGATCGTACAAGGGATATTGGCATTGGGATTTATTTATTCCGGTTGGTTGAAGGCGTTTCAGTATGAAGCAGCAAAAACGTCCTGGACATGGGTGAGTGATGTTCCCCGAAATCTCGTTTTCTTTATTGGTTTAGTGGAATTGCTTGGAGTAATAGGGTTAATTTTGCCTCAAGCTTTCAAAATCGTCCCTGTTTTGACACCGATTGCTGCGGCCGGACTTGCTGTAATCGTTCTTTTGGGTGCAGTATTCCATATTATGCGCGGCGAATATGGGGAAATTGTCGTGAACTTCATTTTCTTAGCGCTTGCCTTATTTGTTGCGATTGGCCGTTTAAAGTATTGAGCTGCTGTATCCTATTAGCGTAATGATTCTCGGTTAAACAAAACCAAACCCCTTCAGCCTAGATGAAGGGGTTTTCGGGTTGAAAGAAGAAAAACAACCTGCCGTAGAGACGTTAAGCATTTGTAATCCACGATTCCAGAGCAGAAATCCGCCTGCCGTTTTCACTCCACTAAGGGCGCGGAAGTGCTGCTGGTACATCATTTTCAAATAATGGAGAATAATACATTTGGATCAACCTTTCTGAACAGACAAACAGCAATTTAGTAAATCCTAACTGCATGCAGCGGCATCCAATACATCCTTATTTCCCCTTTCCATGAGTAATTCCATGAAAATGCTGCAAAATACAGAAGAAGCACAAAATGAATTTGGGGTGGCATATGAACATCATCCATCGACTGTTTCATTGGACGCTTAAAAAATCCGGTCAAGCTGAACCCCATTCCAATAAGGAAGAACATAACGACATGCCTTCCCTGAATCAAACGCTGAACGAATTCAGGGATTGTGCCGATTTAGTACATCGTTCGTATGCAGATATCGGCATAGATTTGTTATATTTTGGCCCCTTGGTCAAAAGCGATACTCTCCTAGGGGACGTGGTGAATTCGTTACTAGGATTACAAAAGGAGCAAGTGGCCCGGTATCTGCAGCAGTCCCAATTTCACCTGGCTTCGAATATGAAGGATGTGGTTAAAGGGATTTTGGCGGGTCAGGCAGCCATCTTTTTCAAAGAACAAGCCTATCTCGCGGACGTATACGGGCCTCCTTCCCGTTCTGTATCGATATCGGAAACGGAGACCGTCATTACCGGTCCTCATGATGCGTTTACGGAAGAAGCGGGAGTGAATCTTTCCTTAATTCGCCGAAGGGTCAAGAGCTCTCATCTGAAGGTGATTAAACTATCAGTAGGCGAGGTCACCAAAACAGATGTGTACCTCTTATATATCCAAGATATTGCCAATGAGGCTTATGTGGAGGAGGCCATCCTCAGGATCAGAAACATTGAAATCGACGAGGTTTTCGATACGAATATGCTTATTCAATATATTGACGATAGTCCCTATTCCATCTTTCCTCAGTTTCATACCTCCGAACGACCGGATGCTATCGCTTCCAAGCTGGTCGCAGGCCGTATTGTCGGAATTACGGACGGCAGCCCTTCCGCTTTCAGCGCGCCGACCTCATTTTTTGAGTTTTTTTCCTCGTCGGATGATTATTACCAACGATGGCTGATCGGCACGGCGACACGCCTGTTAAGGCTACTGGCTTTCGGAATTACCATTATCTTCACAGCTCTGTATGTTTCGATAACAACTTACCATTATGAAATGATACCTGAGAATCTGCTCATTACGATAGCCGAATCGCGAAGTAGAGTCCCATTTCCACCTGTTTATGAGGCATTCCTAATGGAAATTACGATTGAGCTTCTGAGAGAGGCAGGCGCGAGGCTGCCGACGAAGATAGGTCAAACCATCGGTATCGTTGGAGGTATTGTAATTGGGCAAGCTGCCGTACAAGCGGGGCTTACAAGCAATATATTAATTATTGCCGTGGCTTCCTCTGCCATCTCCTCATTCGTTATCCCGAGCTATGTTATGAGCGCTTCTATCCGACTTCTTCGTTTCGGGTTAATTTTGCTGGCGGGCTTGGCGGGCAATTTCGGTCTGGCGGTAGGAATTGCAGCGATAGTCGTTCATATGAGCGGAATCACAAGTCTCGGGACGTCTTATCTAACCCCTGTAGCTCCATCTCAAATGAAGGATTGGAAGGATATGTTTATCAGGGCCCCTTTCAATTTACTGACCGCCCGGCCAACGCAGAGCAATACGCCCAATAAGGTGAGAAATAAAATGAGGAGATAACGCCAGTTGAGAATTCAAGAGAAACTATCCTACTTTCACGCTTCCATCCTTATTTTTATGATTCAAACCGGAGTCGTGCTGTTCAGCCTTCCTCAGCTATTGGCCCAGCAATTTGGCACCAACGGATGGATAATGCTGTTTTTCTTCGGGGCAATTGCGCAAGCCAATATTTATTTAATATCGCTTGTGTACCGTCTTGGCCAAGGCAGGTCTCTGTTTGAAATCGTAGAACAGTCGGTTCCTAAATTCATTCTATACCCTCTTTATGTAGCTTTGGTGAGCATATGGGCGTTGTTAGGTTGTTTGGTTAGCAAAGAATATGTGCTTATTTTCCAAATGGTTGCTTTCCCTACGACAAGTCCGATGGTTTTCAAGCTTATTGTCGATATTCTTGTCTACGGTTTATTGATTAAGGGCATATACAATATTTCCAAAGCCGCAACCGTCTTCTTTTGGCTCGTCGTATGGATGAATCTTTTGATCTTTTTTTTATACGAGGAATTTAACTGGTCAAGACTGACTCCTTTCTTTTTGCAGGGGGGAGATAATACGGTCAAGGGATATTTTCAGGTATATTCTGCGTTTCTCGGGTACGAGCTTAGCCTTCTTCTCTTCCCCTATTCCGATAAAAAAACGAAGCTGATGAAAGCCGCCACATGGGGAAATATGATCTTGTGCGTAACTTACGCTTACCTCTGCTTGATCGTCTTCGGTTTTCTTGGTGCGGAACAGTTGAAAGTGATGCTGTTTCCCGTTCTGGATATTTTGGCCTACATTAAATTCCCGTTTGTGGAACGTATAGAAAATTTGTTTTACGGTTTCTTCTTATTCACGGTAATGATCACCACCGTTATGTATACCTGGTCAGCTAATGAAGTAGGCATAAGGTTGATCCCCAAAATGAAGGAGAACGTCATGGGATTTCTGATTGTTGGCCTTGTTTATCTCGTATCCTTTATCCCGGATATATTAAGTAAAGTCCAGCATTGGTTAAACGTGCTGTCTATGATTGAAATGGGCATCGCTTTTGGATTGCCTATCTTGGCCATCTTCATACTGCTCTTGCAGAAATCAAAGGGAGAATTGCCGGATGGATAAAACAAGATGGATGGCAGGCCTGCTTCTTCTAATTTTTCTTACCGGCTGCGGGGACCAGCGTGTATTGGAAAGAGTGGGGTTTATTCAGACCACGACATATGATCTGATGCCGGACGGCACCTACAAAATTGTTATCGCTCTGCCTAAGGTGGATCCCGAATCGAAGGTATCCCGCGATATTCTTGCTACTGTCGCACATAGCGTTAAGGAAGCCAAGATTAACCTTTCCAAAAAAAGCAGTCTGATGTTAGTCAACGGGCAAATACGGAATGTTCTTTTTGGTTTGGCGGTTGCCAAGAAAGGATTAGACAATCACTTTGATACGTTGGCTCGAGATCCGTCCATTTCCCCTCATATGAAAATAACGCTGGTTGATGGAAATGCGGGAGCCATCATGGAGAAAACCTATTCGCATCACAAAAACATAGGGAAATATATCGATCATTTACTGGAAAAGGAATCAAAACAGCACGCAGTGCCTAAAGTCACTTTATACAGCTTTTTGAGAGATTACTATGATGATGGTATTGATCCGGTTGCCCCTGTGATTAAGGATATCGGGGAAGGGATAACTATCGATGCCGTTGGATTGTTCCGGGATAACAAGTATATCGATAAGATCAGCTCGAAGGAAACGATGATTCTCGCAGTTCTAAGGGACTCGTTCAAAAGAGGGAATATCGCTATTCCTTTGGACAAGAATAATCCGACGGAAGTGGCCATGTTCAATTCTTTGATCAGCCGGAGGAAAGTAAACATTATACCAAATAGCGAAGGGAAGCCCGCCGCTCGCATCCTTGTTCGTATCAAAGGAACCCTGTTGGAGTATACGGGTGATTTAAAGCTAGGGGAAGACAAGGATAGGCGGGAGCTGGAGAAGAAGATATCGGCCTTTCTTACGGCTCAAGGTAACCAAATGATTCGGTTCATGCAGAGCAAAAAAGTCGATAGCCTGGGAATTGGAACCTACGTTAGAAATCAAATGAGCTATAGCGGATGGAAAAAGATGGACTGGCACGAGGAATATTCGAAAATGGATATACAGTGCAGGATTCAAATGGAGATAAAAAATTACGGGAAGATCAAATAGAAAGCCTGCGACTGGAGTCACCTCGGTGAAACAACGAGACGCAGGCTGTTGAAGCAAGGAGGAAAAAGTCCGCTTTATTCTTTCCAGCTTTGCTTGTGCAAGTCGGACACGTACTGAGCAGCTGCCGCGTTGGAAATGACCTGCTCCGGACTTTTGCAGCCGGGAATAACGGCCGTCACCGCAGGATGCTTCAAGCACCAGGCCAGCGCCCAAGTGGCCATATCCATTCCGGCGGGAACCTCATGCTCACGGATCCGTTCCACTTCCTCCAAACGGCGGATGGTTTGTTCACGGTCATGGCGGTTGCGGACGTCGTTATCTGGGAATACGGCACCCGGTTTGTACTTACCGCTCAAATAACCGCTTGCCAACGGCACGCGCGCCAATACGCCCAAATCCTGTTCTTCGCAGGAAGGGAATACGCGTTCTTCGGGCTTGCGGTCCAACCGATTGTAAACGACCTGAATCGTTTGAGAATGAACCTTGGTCGATGCCGCAGTCTGGTGCAGATTATCGTTGCTGGCGATCGAGGTACCCAGATGACGGATTTTGCCTGCTTGTACCTGCTTGTCCAGTAAGGTCCACAGATCGTCTTGATCGAAAGCCTCATCCGTTCCCGAGTGGAACTGGTATAAGTCGATATAGTCCGTCTTGAGCGCCCGTAGAGATGCTTCCAGCTGCTCTAGCACTTCCTTCGGAGACCAGTGCTGCGTACGCTCCTGGTGGCCGTGAAAATGATGGCCGAATTTGGTAGCGATGATCCAGTCCTCGCGGCGGTTGCGGGCTACATAATCTCCAATAAGCGATTCGGAAGTATGATCACCATAGCATTCGGCCGTATCGATCAAGTTAATGCCGGAAGCTTTGGCCTGGTCCAGAATGGCGTCCGCTTCGTCTTGCGTAAATGCCTTGCCCCATTCTCCTCCGAATTGCCAAGTTCCTACTCCAATGACGGATACCTTCAAATTGGTTTTGCCTAATCTGCGGTATTTCATGCGGATCCCTCCCTAATATGGATGACTCTCTTTTATTTAACGACAACGGAGCGAAGAAGTCAAAAAGCGGCGCAGCTTGAAAATACCTTTTTAAATCGCATAAAATAATGCCAGCAGATACAAATTAACACTAAAGCAAGTTAGGAGGACAATCCGTATGACTCGCAAAAGATTCGCACTATCAACACTATCCTTATTAATAGCGGTAACGGCTTTAACGGCGTGCAACAAGAACACCGCAAATCCGAACGATCCTGGAACGAAGCCGGCGACACTGCAAGGAGAATCGGAGCATTGGAGGGTGAAGGTTGATTATACGGCCAAAGGCTCCAAGCTAGAAGAAAGCGTTACGGTCGAATATAAAATTGATGAAGAGATAAGTGATGCTGCGCTAGCTGTCATTCATGCAGACGGTACCTCTCTAGTGAACGCTATAACGGAGCCTTCCTTGGCAAAACCGGGACAGCCGATTACGCTGGATAAAAAAGGGGAAGTCACAACATGGACAGGAACAGATCAGGCTCAGGTGGAGTGGAAGGTTGGAGAACAAAGAACAAAGGAATATATAACGTTAAAGAATAAAACATCCGCTACCCCATAATCACACAAAAATTTATGTTAAATTAATCTTTCTTTTGCCAATATGTTGTAGAATGGACAAATGAAACGGCAAAAGGAGCTGAAATAATGCAACGGGTGAAACGATGGATCAAGGAATGGGTTCCAACGTTGGCAATCGCTGTGATTGTCAGCTTTACCTTTAATACGTATGTTGCCCAAGGGATGAAGGTACCGACCGGCTCGATGCTGCCTACCATTCAGCTGGACGATAAAATACTGGTGGAAAAAATGGTCAAGCTGACTGACTTTCAATTCGGCGATATCGTCGTGTTCTATCCCCCGCTGCCTGATGAGGCCGATCAACGCTTTGTAAAAAGGCTAATAGGTCTTCCAGGCGATACGATAGAGATTAAGGACGGAGCCTTGATTCGCAACGGGCAAAAAGTAGATGAGCCTTATTTGAAGGAGAAAATGAATTACACCTACGGACCGATTACGGTGCCCGAGAATAAATACTTTTTCCTCGGAGATAACCGCAACGAGAGTCTCGATTCCCATTTATGGGCTACGACCCCTTTTGTAGATAAGGATAAGCTGATAGGCAAAGTTATGTTCCGTTATTTTCCATTCAATCATATCGGGACCTTGGACTGATTCGATCTGATGCCAACTTATGAAAATACCTTCTATCCCTATGGGGAGGAGGTATTTTTTGGTATAATCGTCTTTATATTATCATCTATTGAACTGCAGGACGGTTTTTGTAACTAGATAAGGGAGTGGAGCCGTTTGGACAAGGAGTACATTACGATTCAGTCGAGGAAATACGGGAACCGTCTCCATTATGAATGGAAAGCAAGGCCGCTCGAAAAGACGGACAAGCATATCTTCGTACTGAGCGAGCCCGGCCGTGAACTGCATCATTACACTAGAGGCAAAATCTTTATTTGTCAGCATTGGACGATTGAATATTTCTCCTTTGCCTCCTGGTTTACCGTGAGTGCCGATGTAGTGGACGGATCTATCACGCAGTATTATTGTAACATCAACCAACCCGCCACATGGGACGGGAATACGGTAACTTATGTTGATCTGGACCTGGATTATGTCCGAAGGAACAACGTTTGGAAGGTCATCGATGAAGATGAGTTTGCGAGTAATGCGGTGGAGCTTGCCTATCCTCCGGAGCTAGTTGAGAGAGCGAAGCTGGAATTAGAGAGCCTTCAGCAGCGCGTAGCGAATGGGCAGTTCCCTTTTGACGGGACGATAGAAAAATATGTTCAGGCGATCCCGAAGGGGACGCAGTGATGGGGGGAGATAAGCGGATGAAGGTTTCCGTGGTCGTTTTGGATTTGGACGGGACCTACCTGGATTCCCGCAAACAGGTGAGCGAGCGTAATCTGAAAGCAGTTCTAGCCTGCCACGAACAGGGCATACCGATCCTCATCGCAACCGCACGCCCCCCAAGGTCCGTTCAAGATTTGCTTCCAGAGCCCATACGGAATATCGGAATTATTATTTATTATAACGGGGCGCTTATCATTCACGAGGCCTTGAACCTAAGAGAGCATTATCCGATAAACCCGACGATTAGTAAAGAATTGATGGATTATATTTTTACGCATGAAAGCGATACTTATCTTTCAGTTGAGGCGGAGGACAGCTGGTTTAGCAGCAGGGAGCTGGACTATATGGAAATGATGCATATTAACCATAAGCCGCGTGTTGTATCGTTAGAGGAAATGCAGCAGCTGTCGCCTTCCAAAATTTTGATAAGCCATTATGACGATGTGCAGCCATTAATAGATCGTTTCGGACATAAGGTGAATCTGGTGGTCACGGACTCCGGGACATTGATTCAAATCTCATCGAAAGAAGCCTCCAAGGAAAACGCAGTTTCGCGGATATGCGAACGCTTGGGTGTTCCAATGGAGGAAGTCATGGTATTTGGAGATGACTTTAATGATGCAGGCTTATTCCAGTGCTGCGGCTATGCCATTGCCATGGGAAACGCCATTAAGGAGTTAAAGGACATGGCCTATGAGGTTACGGAAACCAATGATAACGATGGGGTTGCCGTTGTGTTGGAGCGGTTATGCAAATGATCAAGTATGTAGTAAGTCCTGCGCGTAAAGGAAGCTTGCGACGCGGGCGGCATACGAATTGTCTAAACGCGGGTAGTTGTAAACGTTATCTAGACAGGATGCCAATAACTGTATATAATATAGAAGAGTTATTTCATCCCGCGCGGGTGTAGTTCAATGGCAGAACTCCAGCTTCCCAAGCTGGTGGCGTGGGTTCGATTCCCATCACCCGCTTAGTGTGAAAACCCTTGATGCATAAGGGTTTTTTTTCTTTTTATTGGAGAATTGATTGAGTGCTATTTTCTTTCTATGGGGACGGAATGGGGACAAAACTGTTTTTGGGGTTCAATTGTTCGAATTGCTAGCGAATGTGTGGAAGCCCGTGCCGTTTTAGAAATTTACGCCATGTTACCGTTGCTGTGTTAACAAAGTGCAATACACCTATTTTTTTACATGGTAAAAAATGTAATAATATTCATGTAGCTGGCCAGCTATAGAATTTATTATAGGAGGAAGTGTATGAAGTTTAAAAAACTCTTTAGTATTTTACTTTTGGTTTTTGTAGTGTTGGTTTCAGTACAACCTACATTTGCTCAGGCTGGGCCTATCCAATGGACTTATTATGATGTTGCAACATCTGATAATAATTGTAGAAATAGCAAATTAATTACAAATTTCACTCCAACTAGTGCATTTATCAGTGAGGATTCTGGCGGGGAGAGATCTTACTGTTATGGCCAAGTTTGGGGTGAAACCTACGTTGAAAATATCAGTCAAGTTACTTTCAATTGGTACTACCTCCTAGAAGATCCATATTGCAGTGTCGAAATGCATGTAATTACCGATTCTCCATACAGCACTGATTTTTATTTCAATGATGATACGTACTCCAAGGAAGACTTCAGTGATGGTGGTGTACATACAGTCCAATTGCCTCCCAATTACACAGGCAAAGTTTACTTCTATATTTCAGTTGATGTTGGCTCTTGGCCTTCTCCTCGAACTGCTTGGGCAGGCTTCGAAAATATTACGTTTCAGTAATACGTAAAATAACAATGGCGGAGACTCTTACTGTCTCCCCTTTTTATTAATCTGACTGTGGAACCTTTTCAGCTAATAGCGCATCACCATACAGTGTATCTACTGTGCAGATAAGCGAGTAAGTCTGATTGGTTAAAGGAATCAGCCCTTTCTGTCAATTGACTGAAAAGGCTGATTGAAAGAGATTAAGTTACAACAAACTCTACAGTAATTGGATTTCCGGGATCCAGAACGTCCCCTCCAGGGATGGTGATAGCGGTGGTTGTTACAGTGGAAGTATCGGCTGTTTGGATCATACCATTGATGTATAGATTATAGTAAGAATATAATCCAGGAAAAGCAGTTGCTGCAACACCAGCGTCTGTTGTAAAAGCAGTAGCGGCGATAGCAAAAGTCGCGCCTGTTCCTGTTCCGAGTCCTGCAGTTGAATTAAAACGTCTAGAATTGATATATGGTGTAGTTATTGGCATCATTTTCACCCCCTTGTCTTATTTCAATAAATGCGGGGAAGTCATTTTATGGAAGGGCAAATCATGTGCTAAATATAACCAAATTGTGGAAAATGAGAAGAAGCCCCGGAGAATGATCCGAGGCTTTTTTTATGGGGACTATTTGGGGACGGATTAATGACTTGAACCCTTGAGCCGTAAGGGTTTTTTCTTTGCATATTTTTCGGTAAACAGATGACGACTTTCGGCTTATGGGGCCAATCATGGGGTGAATGCTCACCTCTAGGGTTGAGAGCCTCAAAACGGGGGTGTGAACCAAACCCCCAGGCCTGATTAGCTAAGCTATGAGCTAATCAGGCCTTTCATGCATTCTGCGTGACCAAAGGCTGCTTTTGCTTCCTTCAGAATTTCTTTAGAAATATCCCCATAAGCTCCTAAGATTTTTACATTAACATACTCTTATCGACATCAACGAGGAGGTTAGAGAGTGATTAGCGATATCATCATACAGTTAGTCGGACACTATGGATATCTGATTTTTTTCCTAGCCTTCTGCCTAGGTCCATTCGGGATCCCTGTTCCTAATGAAATAACCATACTAACAGGCGGCATTTTGAGTAACAATGGGGCTTTAAACCCGTGGATTGTATATATGGCTATCTTCGCAGGCTTATTTACAGCCATTACATTTGCTTATTTTGCGGGCAGAATCTTTGGGGAAAAATGTAAAAGCAAGCTCCAAAACAGCAGACATTTCCAGAAAGCAGAAACCCTTTTTAAACAACATGGAGATATTGCAATGTGTCTTGGATTATTCATTCCGATCGTACGGTATATTCTGCCCGTGTTTACTGGTTTTAGCGGTATCTCGTACAAAAAGTTTGCTTTGATTTCTTATCCAAGCGCTTTGGCTTGGACCGCCGCATTTTTTACAATCGGTAAGTTCTTTGGAAGCCACATATTGAATTTGCTGGCTTTATTTGATCTTAAATCGGCCGCAGTTGGTTTGATGATAGCTGTCGGTGCCTTTATCATAACCAAGCTATTAAGGTTAAAAGCTTCAAGCCGCTCTTTCTTGCATGAGCTATTCAACAAATGAAGTAATTAAAGAAACGGGAGGGAATCATTTGAATTCGAATCAGAATCTAACGTTCTTGCTGCGGTTTATCCAAAATCCAAAACAAGTGGGGAGTGTTATTCCCAGTTCTCGATTTTTAGCGGAAAAAATGGTTCAATCTGTGCCGTGGGATCGTGTATCCGCAATCGCTGAGCTTGGCTCCGGTACGGGAGCTATCACGCGATTTATCAAACCGCGGGTTAGTGATGCTGCTAAGGTGTTATTGTTTGAAATGGACGATACGATGAAGAGCGACTTGCAAACAAACTATCCCCATTTTTCAAGTTATTCAAACGCCTGCCATTTAACTAAAATAATGAGTCAACATGGTATTCATCAATTAGATTGCGTGATTAGCGGGCTACCCTTTTTTAATTTTAAGAGCGATCTCAGAGAAACGTTACTTCATCAAATTACCGAAGCATTAAAACCGGGAGGCTACTTTATCGCCTTTCAATACTCTTTACAGATGAAGAAACATTTATCCGAGAAATTCATCATTGAAAAAATTGATTTTGTGCCCCTTAACTTTCCTCCAGCCTTTGTTTATATATGCCGTAAAAAGGAGGAGATTTAATGCTGACCTGATCATCTTCATATTTCGTTTATTAAAAAAAGGAATAGGGGCAAAGCAGGATGATTACAGTACTTGTCGTCGATGATGACCCCGAAATTCGGGATGTTATTCACGTATATTTGCGGAATGAAGGATATCGTGTTCTAGAAGCTGCAGACGGTCTGGAAGCACTGGATCTATTAAAGTCAAACCTCATCCATCTGGTTATCTTAGATGTAATGATGCCCCGAATGGACGGGATTAAAGCTTGTATCAAAATTAGGGAAACTTCAACGCTCCCTATTATCATGCTCTCAGCAAAGGAAGAGGATATTGATAAAATTACTGGTCTTACGACCGGTGCCGACGATTACGTTACGAAGCCTTTTAATCCATTAGAATTACTGGCCCGGGTCAAAGCCCAACTAAGGAGGCAGACGTTTGCGGAGAAAGGAACAAACGATTCCCTAATCCGCATCCGAGACCTCGTTATCGACAAGGTCAAACATTCCGTAACATTGAAAGGAAAAGAAGTTTCGCTGACACCGTTAGAATTTACCATATTAGAATTACTCGCAAGCCATCCAGGGCAAGTATTTAGCGCGGATAAAATTCACGAAAGCGCATGGAAGGAGCCTTCCGGATATTCAGAAAATACGGTGATGGTTCACATTCGGAATATTCGCGAAAAAATAGAGGATACCCCAAGAGAGCCGCGATATATTAAAACCGTTTGGGGAGTCGGGTACAAAATGGAAAAATAAACGGGTCCGATCTGAAAGGGGGCCAGGACGTGGTTATACTGCTTTTAGTTGTGATAGTATTCATTTTACTTTACGTTGCCGTCAAGGTACGCCGTGATAGTATGTTGGAGATGATATTCATCATTCTTCTTTTAGTTGGAGGCATGATCCTCTTTTATCAAATCCTCTATTTTGAAGATAGAATACCGTTTTATGGAGTAAGCAGACTGGGACACTTTCTTTGCCATGCTATTATTTCCTTCTCATAGATGTATAATAATTCCTCTATCAATTTAGAATAATATCACATAGTAAGCACAAAGTCACTGTTTATCCTTTTTCATATAGTTCTTTAGGTATAAATAAGAATAAAATTGATATCAGTAATAGATCTGAAAAAATAGAATGAAACATGCCTTTTATCACAAATTTCAACTAATTAATACCTTTTCTTTTTAATTTTATAGCCCTCCAAACTTTTTCCGCAATTTCAACAGCATCATTAAAAAGAAACTGTGTTCTTCCATGTTGTTCATTAGTATTTTCTTTAACATATGCATAAACAAAATCTCTTCTAAGTTGTTTATTAGTACATAAATGAAATTGATCATTATTAATCAATTCATCTTCAAGTTCCTTTAGGAGTTTGTTTTGTGCTTCTAATTCTTTTTCTCTCTTTTCGTGGTTTATCTTATTAATTGCATCCCTATGATCTTCAATAATTTCTTTTAATACTTCATCAGGATCTTCAACTAGAAGCAAATCGTCATTAAAAAAACTGATTGAATAGGTAGTTCCATAAAGTGAAAAAAATAATATTAAAAAAATAGTTTCCCCTATATATTTGGACTTGAATATTAAATCATCATTGTACTCTTCAACTTCCTTTTCAATAACATTCATTAATTCATCTGGAACATAATTTCGGCTTATCATTTCTTCTGTAATTAGTTTTTCATCAATAAGGCTTTGTGAGAATTTGTCTTCTAAATAAAAAATATATTTAATATCCGAATTATGTGCAAAATCCAAGAATTCTTCAAAAGAACCGTTTTCCACATCACTAAATTCTATATCAATATTCTTTGTGCGACCTATAATTGTTTTAATACCAATTTGATTTACCCTAGATATGATTTTTTTCGTGTTTATTTTTGGCATAATAGATCCTCCAAAGAAATAGCCATTTCATCGTTTTTGTGCATCCACTCACATAATTTCCCTTGCACTTACTCTTTGTCTTTTATTTTTATTATTATAAAATCCTCTTCATTAGTAAGTATTCTATGTTCAATACTAAATTCTTTTAAGACTGCATGGACTTTCTTACTAAATTATACAGGATTTTCGTAGTCTGTCGAATTTATAACCAATTCTTTAAAGTGTTTCAAATTTTCTATTACAACAAACAATCCACCTAAATCATTTTTGAATTTCATTAATTATCCCCCACATAAATAACCTTTTTTTCTAAATTGCTACTGACCAAACAATGACTATGAACTATTAATAAATTCCATTAATATATCCACTGTACAAAAAAATCATGTAAACAATAAATCATATTTTATTTATTTTAATGAAGAGAGAAACTCCCTTCCTTTTTCATCTAGCGATAACCTCACCAGTGTCTGAGTTGATTTTTTTTACGATTATCTTTGCTTCATCTAAAAAGTTACCAATCTCAACATGCCATTGCTTAATTGCGACGTGAAATTCAGCTTTCCTTATATATGGGTTATTAATTTCATCTTTAGAGTATCCTAACGCTTTTCCTATTGCTACCTCTTGACTTATTGAGCTTCCACTTTTGTTTTCCAGCGTTTTAATAACTAATTTTGTACCCATTGCTTGTTCAGGATATGATTCTGCAATTTCATCAGTAACCCATACTTCAACATTCATTCCAAGCTTTAATTGATCTTTATTAAGGAAATTTTTCTTTTCATCAATGATTTTTGCATTAGTGATGGATACATAAATCGCTCTTGGTTTGTTTTCTTTCTGTTCGACAACTAAAACAGAGTTTTCTCCTAATTTTACAATAAGTCCTGTCATTACAGCTCTTTCATTCTTTCCACAACCTGTTGTAGTGAAACTAAGGATTAAAATTACAATAATAAAACACTTATAGTTCACTTCATCATCTCCTTCCAATATGGTAATTAAAGAGTAAGATAGCTATTAATATAGCTATCTTACTTGAAAAAAACTATGGGCTTGTAGTAACCGGATAAACCCCTAGAGCACTAATTACATTTTGGACTTGCGTATAAATTCCACCTGACCCAGTATGAATACCCATGATTGTATATCCAGCCCAGATAGTAGAACCGCTATCTCCTTTCATTGAAGAATAACTAGCCTGTTCTCCTCTTCCAGATCACGAATCCGTTTCTGAAGATCACGTATGGCCTTGTCTTCCGGTTTTAGTTGCCCACTACCGGGAAACGCCCCGCTGCCGTCCTGTTTAAACTCGGCGATCCAGCGATAGATCGTATTCTCATGCAGATCCATCTCACGGGCTACCTGCGCCACCGACTTCCCTTCTTTTTGAACGAGTCGAACGGTTTGAAGTTTGAATTCTTTGTCGTATTTTTTCGTCATGTCGGACACCTCGATTATGAATGCTTTTATTTTCGCACTCTCGGTTCTCCGTGTCCAATATTGAGTCTAGCACCACAATTGATGGAATACATCATTGGGGAAAAAAACAGGAAATATCTTGAAATACTCAGGAATCATAATGCTATCATACTTGTTCCCGTCAGTCATGAAATGTTATTAGGGGATTTAGCGGATGAATGGATCCATTTGTAATTGCTCAACGAAATACAGAATTTTTTACCTTGAGTTAGCTTCAAGCTAGCGGCGCGGGTTCGATTCTCAATACCTGCTTCTACCAGATTGGCTATTGAATGTTGGTTTGTAGCATACAAGTAAGGTCTTTTCCAATGCATTCCCATAAAAACTATCCCAATGCATCAATATTCGCCGGTGACTGTGCGAGTATTATGCATTTTTTTGTATCAAAGCAATTAGAGAAGAAACGAGCTTGCAGCAAAAAGGGGAACAGCGCACATTGTCGAATTATTGTAGTTACATGCAATATGGACGTATGCTGCTTATAAAGGGGTAGTGTTAGACAATGCAAGAGCTTCACAAAACCTTCCAGATCCCGGATGAAATCTATGGAAGAGATGAGGAATTGACTGTCCTGCAACATGCATTTCACTGGGCTTCTCTGGGCTCAACCGAGGTGGTGGTTATTTCGGGGCAGCCCGGCGTGGGGAAAACCTCCCTCGTGCAAAAGAGCTTTAAGTCCGGCGTTATCGGGGCTTGCAAGTTTGCGTCAGGAAAATTTGATCAATATAGTACCGGAACCCCTTACGAGCCCTTCATCAAATGCTTTCAAACCGTCATTAGGCAGGTGCTCACGGAGCCGGATTCCGTACTCCAAGCATGGATTCAACGCATACGAGAAGTGGTTGGATCGAACGGTGCGGTCATTACGGAAGTGATTCCAGAGGCAGGGCTGCTTCTACAGCCTGAGCTTCCGCTAGAGGAGCTGCCTGCTATAGAATCCCAGAACCGCTTTGAATCGGTTTTTTGCCGATTTGTTCAAGTGTTTGCCCAGATGGATCATCCTCTCGTCTTATTTTTTGATGATGTACAATGGGCGGATGAGGCTTCTCTTCGGCTGCTGCACTCCTTGATTGTCTCTCCGGAAAGTCACAATTTGCTTGTTATCGCGGCTTATCGGGAGCAGGAAAGCATAGGGAGGATCGAACAATGGCTATTGGAGGAGCATACCGGATATTCGGTGCGCAGAATCTCTCTTAAGCCTCTCGAATTCGGGCATATTCAAAGCATAGTGGCGGCTTCGCTTGGCTGCACTCCTGCTGAATGCTTGCCATTGGCCCATTTGCTGTTTGCCAAATCAGCAGGCAATCCGTTCTACATGAAGCAGCTGTTCAAATTGGCGCAGGACGAGCAGTATATCCGATTTAATGTCCAAGATAATATGTGGGAATGGCAGTTGGAGGCCATGAAGCATTTTCAGGAAATGGATGGGCAAATCGAATATTTGGAGGAACGTATCAACAAGCTGCCGATGCGCTCCAGGCAGTTGCTTGTCATCAGCGCTTGTCTGGGGAACAGGTTTCATGCTGCGCTGCTTAGTGCTGTAAGCGGTTATAAGGAAAATGAAGTTTATGAGCTATTGTCCCCTGCTGTTGAAGTGGGCCTCTTGGCTGCGGTTGAGGAAACGGAAGCGGCTAGGGGATATCAATTTATACATGATAAAATCCGGCAAGCGGCCTATTCCATGCTAGATCCTCAACATTTAATGGAGGCACATCATCGGGCAGGACATTATTTGCTGAAGGAACATGCCGATAAAGAGCCATTTTTGTTCGATATTGTGAACCATTTCAACCGTGCATTGGATTTGCTATCTCCCGAAGACCGTATAATGGCCGCAGGTTTGAACGAGGAAGCGGGCAGGAAAGCATTGCAATCCTCCGCCTATTCGACAGCCCTGCATTATTTTCAAACAGGGATGGATTGTGTCCCGGATACCTTCTGGAACGATCGATTTGAATTCATGTTTCAGCTCCATCTAAAGTATGCCGAGTGTGCTTACCTATGCGGTCAATATGAACAGGCCGATGCGGTGCTGAATGCACTTTTGAACCGGTCGGAGCATTGGCCGGATCGGGTGCAGGTTTATAAATTACAAATTGATCGGTACAGCAACACTGGAAACTATTCGCAAGCCATCGATTTAGGACTTCAATCGCTGCGGGAGGTTGGGATTCGAATAGCGCAACAGCCGCATAAGTTGGTCATTCTAAAGGAGGTTTTTTTGACCAAACGGTTACTGCAGAAGAGGATGGAGGAGCTGCCTTCTTTACCAGAGGTTACCGACCCGCAAGCCAAAGGGGTGATGGAGCTGTTAGTAGCTCTTGTAGCGCCGACGTTCTTCTTCAACCGCGCCGTATTTGCTATTATTGCTTCCAAATTCATTCGCCTCGTTTACGAATATGGATCTTCTACTGTAGCTCCCAGCTTATATGCGGCTTATGGCATGCTGTTAGGTACCGCACTTGGCCAATACCAGATGGGCTACCGCTTGGGGCAAATAGCAATTGAGTTGGCCGATCGTTCTGGTGTGGCCTCCATTAAAACCAAAGTACATGTCATGTTTTACGGTGTCATTTCTCCCTGGGTGCGGTTTGACCGGGATGATGAGGTTAAGCTGGAGCAGGCGGCCCGATTAGGCCTGGAGGCAGGGGATTATGTCTATGCAAGCTACGCGATCGGCAGCCTCATCAATTTATCTTACGTTCGAGATTCCATGGATCGCATGTACGATGTCAATCGCAGAAATTTGCAGGTGATCGAGCAAACCAAAGAGGATTTGGTATACAAGAACGCTCTGATTTACATGGAATTGGCCAACAGCTGGAGGTTCTCTCAGGGAGAAATTTTATCTATTACGGACGGCAGGGGCAGCGAAACGGAATTTTTGGAAGAAGTCATGAAGGATGAGGGAAAAGCTGTCACGCTGTATCAAGTATGTACGTACAAGGCACAAATGTACTATTTGTTTGGATATTACCGGGAAGCGGTCCGCTTATCGGAGCAAGCCAATCCCTATGAGCATTTGTCAGCCCATGCACCTCACTTATCGGAGCATCACTTCTATGAGGCATTATCCATAGCAGCCGCGTGGGAGGAATTGACGGCAAGCGAACGAAGTACATATTCCAAAACGTTAAAGCGAAGATATAAGCAGTTCAAGGCATGGGATAGGATGTCGCCGGAGAACTTCAGACATAAGCTGCTGCTGATTGAAGGGGAAATAGCCCGTTTAAAAGGGAATGAGCAGGAGATGACCGATTTATATGACCGTTCCATACTGTTTGCCCGTGAGCGGAATTATGCGCAATACCAAGCGATTGGCTGCGAGCTGGCCGCGAAGTATCATTTGCATAAAGGCAGGGAAAGAATTGCCCTGGGCTACATGCAGGAGGCGTATGAGCTGTACGGTGTATGGGGTGCTGAGGCCAAACGATATCGATTAAGAGCACAATACCCGCAATGGCTGCAGGAGCCTTCCAACAACCAGCCACTAGCATCCTTCGACATTTCAGACGTTGGCTTGGGGCAATCCCAGCAAAAGGATATAGACATTCATGGTACACCAGAGGATGTGAATGTAAGGAAAGAGACTGCTGCAAAAGAGATCGATTTTGGTGCGATTGTAAAAGCGTCCTTATCTATGTCACAGGGGCTAGATCTGAAGGAGCTTCAGAAGCATCTGCTTGAAATTATTATGGAGACCTCGGATGCAGAAAAGGGATGCCTGCTTGTACTAAGAAACGGCGAGTTGCGATTGGAAGCCGTTATGCGAGGTAAGGGGGAGGCGGCGGATGTATCTATCGCATTAGAGGATAGCGAGGAAGTTCCGGTCACTATGATTCAGTACGCATCCCGTCTGGGGCATTGGGTACAATCCGAAAATGCTTCCCAGGATGATCTTTTTCAAACAGATCCCTATATTATCCGAAAGCAAAGCCGGACGGTTTGCTGCTTACCGCTTTATTTGCAAGATCGATTTTCAGGCATGCTTTATTTGGAAGATAGCAGACGATGCCATTCTTTCTCGGATGATAGGATCGACACTGTTCGTATACTGGCCTCCCAAGCTTTATTTGTCTGGAAGCTGTCCGGTTCATTCGGAGATCATTCGGATTCTCCTCCCGCGACAACAGAGATTAAGCAGGAGGAGGGCATTGTTGACGCCTTGACCGACCGCGAGCTTGAAGTACTGAACCTGATGGCCTCCGGAATGACGAATAAGGAAATCGCTTATCAGCTGGGAGTAACGGCAGGAACGGTTAAGGTTCATATCCACAACATCTTCAGCAAACTGAATGTGAACCGGAGAACGAAAGCTATCGCCGAAGCCAAAAAGAAAAACATACTGAATTAGCAAAAAGGATGCGCGAAGCATCCTTTTTTTACATAATTTATAAATTTCGGGGCACCCCGCAAAGTACCTGAATCAGCTTCGAAGCTAAGGCTCCACTACTTTGTGGGGTTATTTTACCATAATAGAGTTTATAAGACTCCGAGGTCATCGGATGCGAAAATTCTATTTGGCGATAAAACCTACCTCTAAACGCGGTCGCACGTCTTTGAAAGGCCTCGATAGAGGTTTTCTCATGCGAAAAAATGGTTTTTTCTTTGGGTCTATACCATTTGGTATATGCGGTTTTTTGTCGAAATAGATACAATCGTAGCGTACTTCAAACAGAGAAAACGGTTTGAAGCATATTCATATAGGCAGGAGGAACTAATTTATGGGAGCCTCATAGACATCGGTACGAAGGATAGAAATTATGAAGTAGGGAGGATACTGTTTTGCAATCGGCATGGTCCAAAAACAGCTTCAAACACTGGCGAATAATTATCACTTATATTCTTATTGCAGGGTTGACAGCGCTTGGTGGGGTGCTTCCGGTTCAAGCCGATTCAAGTGCTGCCGGCAGCTCTTTCAGCAGCTTTACGGTGACTACGGATACCCCCGCTTATTTTAGCGGCTACATGGATAACCAAGGGGGCTATTCAAAAGAAACGCCGGTCTATCATTTTAAGTTCACTGCTGCTGATCCTGTCCAAGCGGGTGATATCGTACAAGTTGAGCTGCCTTATCAGTATAATTTTGTAGGGAACCCAAGCTTATTTATGTGGACAGCTAACCAGGCGATTCCGACAGTCAACATGGCTGTTATGGTTAATGGAATATCCAGGAGCATCGTTGATACAGCAGCTACACAATACTCCGAGAATGGGAAGCCGGCCTTGCAATTCAAAATGTCCGGCGGCATCGTAAGCGGTGATAGTGTGGATATTCGATTGGTGAATTTTTTGATCACCCCCGATTATCATTTCATGAGACCGGGGCCGCAGGAGTATGCGATCAGCACGGACAAAAACGTGACCCCTTTACCAACGACACACAATCTGTTCACCAATAATGTTGCGGATTATTACCCGGATGCCGATTCGTACGCGGCAGCAGCCGTTACGGGGTATCACTTCAAGTTTACTGTGATGCAGCCCATTGATCCAAGCTCAAGCATCACGATAGTGTTTCCTCAAGAAAGTACGAGACCAGCCGTGGCAGATGCCTCCAAAATAAAAATCAATGGAATGGCTGCTTCTTCGGCCGTTTGGTCCGGCAATGAATTGACGGTCCAGTCCTCGATTGCATTGCCAAGCTTCTCAACCGTTCAGATTGACATGGATTCCGCCGCTCAAGTGACGAATCCGTCCGTACCGGGCTATTACAATTATGACATCAAGACCAGTGTCGATCCAAAACCAGCGTCCCGGAAGATCGGAATCATGCCCTCATCAGGGGGTTCTTTGGCAGATAATCCATCTCATAACGCGGGATATGTAAACAGTAATGGTAATCAATTGCGCTTTATGTTTGCTGCGCCTACTATACTGAAGGCAGGGGACACCGTTACTGTGTCCAGCGCTCCCGGTACTATATTGAGTGATCCTAATATAGTCTCCGGAGATATTAAATTGGAATGGTCAGCCCCATACCAAGAGCAAAACGAAGCCTCTCCGAGCTCAGTAACTCGGTTAGCAGACAACAAGCTTCAATTCGTACTTCCTGCAGAATATTATTGCGATCCTGATTATCATCTCGTCTTCAACCTTCCGAACGTCATTGCCCAAAGCTATGGGGAATATGAATTTCAAGTAACCACTTCGCAGCAGCGTATCCCTGCAAGCGTAACGCTGCTTGTTACACCTCCGCAAATTCAAAATCTGAAGCTGAATGTCAGCTCGACAGTGGCAGACACTCCCAATGTGTCCTATTCGTTTGCTTTCGAGACGAACGAGCCTTTGGAGGAGGGAGACGCATTTCAAATCGTGATTCCTCGGGGAATGACCGTTCCGGAAGGGATACAAGCCAGGGATGTTAGCGTTAATGGCGTGCAGGCAGACAGTGTTTCGTATGATCGATTTCTGCGTAAGCTTAGTGTTGGGGTCCCCATGAATCTGCACTTGATGGATCCGGTTACCATCACCATCGCCGGCAGTGCGGGGCTGACCAATCCGGCTATTGGGGAATACTCGTTCAGCGTCTATCCTATGTGGTACGACTGGGAAGCAGCTGTCGTAAAAATTAGCTTTACCGAAGCGCCGACTATGACGGGAATTACGATTTCTCCGAGTACTGTAGATCTGAAGCTGGGAGAAAGCGTGAACAAGCAGCTTCAGGTAACGGCGAATTTTTCAGATCAATCGGTTAAGGACATAACAGCCTCAAGCGCAGGCACGACGTATAGCAGCAGCGATACGAATGTGGCCACCGTCAGCGCAGACGGACTCATTGAAGCCAAGCAGGCAGGACAAGCGGTGATTACCGTTACCAGCAGCGGTTATACCCATGCGGTGAACGTAAAGGTAGCCAAAGCCGATGCTCCCCCTCCTGCTACTGTAACAGGAATTACCGCTTCTCCCAAAGTGGTCGAACTGAAGCTGGGAAGCAATGTCAGCCAGCAGCTTCAAGTAACAGCCAGCTTATCAGATCAAACGGCCAGAGATGTTACCGCGGCAGACACAGGTACGACGTACAGCAGCAGCGATACCAATGTAGCGACTGTCCAATCGAACGGTTTGATCGAGCCTAAGCAGTCCGGTCAGGCGGTCATCACGGTAACCAACAGCGTCTACACCGACAAAGTGAATGTTACAGTAACCAAAGCCGACACCCCGACACCGAATATTACGATGACGGGAATAGCCGTCTCACCCAAGGTGGTAGAACTGATGCTGGGGAGCAATATTAGCAAGCAGCTTCAAGTGACGGCGAGCTTATCGGACCAAACGACCAAAGACGTCACGGCGGCAAGCACTGGCACGTCGTACAGCAGCAGCGATACCAATGTAGCGACCGTTCAATCGAACGGTTTAGTCGAAGCCAAGCAGTTCGGTCAGGCGGTCATCACGGTAACCAACAGCGTCTACACTGACAAAGTGAATGTTACAATAGTCAAAGCCGATACCCCGGCACCGAATATTATGATGACGGGAATAGCCGTCACACCTAAGGTGGTAGAACTGAAGCTGGGGAGCAATGTCAGCAAGCAGCTTCAAGTGACGGCGAGCTTATCGGATCAAACGACTAAAGACGTCACGGCGGCAAGTACTGGAACAACGTACAGCAGCAGCGATATGAGCATAGCGACCGTCCAATCGAACGGTTTGATCGAAGCCAAGCAGTCCGGACAAGCGGTCATCACGGTAACCAACAGCGTTTATAGTGAAAAGGTCAACGTCACGGTAGCAGCGGCAGATCAACAAGGCGGCGGTTCATCCACTACGAGACGTCATCATTCATCTTTACCTTTACAAGATCCGGACAGCGTAGAGAAAGACATCATTGCCGCTGAAGGTGGGATTGTAGACCTTAAAGGCACCGCTTATGTACAAATACCTCCGGCTGCGCTGCCTGCAGACGGGAAAATCAAAGCGGCCAAGCTGCCGGCAGATCAGGCTGCAGGCATGGAGCGGTATAGTCCAACGGTGGAGTTCAGCAGCAGTACCGGAAAAACGTTCAAATTACCTGTTACGTTAGGCTTTGCCTATCAAGCTCAACAAGCACCAGCGGGTTTGAAGCCGGCGGTATATTACTACAACGAATCCCAAGCACGGTGGGTCTACCTTGGCGGTAATTGGAAAGACAACGGTACTATTACCGTGGAAGTGACCCATTTCGGCAAATTTGCCGTATTTGCATCCGAGTCCGTCCAATTTCAAGATTTAAACGGACATTGGGTGGGGGGCTATGCGGACCGCTTAGTCGGCATGAAAGTCATTCGCGGATTTGAAGATCATACATTTCGGCCGGATCAGAATGTCACCCGGGCAGAATTTGTGAAAATGATTGCAGATTTGATGGGATTACCATCTACTGCGGCATCTACTGCATTTGCCGATAATGAATCGATTCCGAATTGGGCTCGAGGAGCGGTTGCCTCGGCAGTGCAAGCTGGAATTATTAGTGGATATGAAGAGAAGGGCAAGCTTTGGTTCAAATCGAATCAATCGATAACGCGTGCGGAGATGGCAGTGATCTTTAATAGAGTACTGGAGCGGCATCTGACCACTACGAACACGGATAAGGTTGTGTTTTCCGATCAGGCTAGCATTCCGTCATGGGCTCAATCTGCGGTAACCGCGATAGCAGGCCATAAACTGGTTAGCGGCTATCAAGATGGTTCATTCCGTCCTGATCAAAGCGCTACGAGAGCAGAAACGGTAAAAATGCTTTATATGCTATCAGACCTATTGCCGATGTAAATTAGATACTGATGAGTTTAAAATTTACGAACCCAAACAATAGCATGAACGTGTCCATCCTGGTTTCTTATATAACCAGGGTGGCTTTTTTACTATGCGCTGAGTGTGCGTTAATTTTGTGATATTTTCATAGCAACAGAAGTTATTTTGAGGAATGAACGGAATTGGTGGCCGAACTGCTCCCGATTTGTTCACAAAAATGGTCCAAGGTTTTCCAAATCATTCTATTCAAAATACGGTTGGATAAGGTAGGATATAACAAAGTCCGGAAATATCTAACTTATAATAGGAGAATCTTATCTCTCAACATAAAGCTTAACGGAAATTCGTATGTCCCCACTGATAGCGAAGGGACGAAGTTGAGTCCTATAGTCTATAATGGGAATTCCTATTTACCTGTACGTTCAATAAGCCAGGTACTAGGTATAGCAGTAAACTATGATGAAGCCACAAGTACAATCATGTTAGGTGAACAGGAAGGAAAGGGGACGAAACTAGAAGGTTTAAGGGCAAGTGGTGGTTCCTCCGTTGTTGCTTCCAGGGATGCGGATATTCTTTCTATTCATGGCGAAACCATAAATGATGGCTTTTATTCGCTGACATTCTACCAAGTACAATAAACTTTCGATTCCATGAAAAATATCAAAAGCTTTCGTTCCGGGTAGGCGTTATAGGAAGTCCAGCTACCATTGTTGTTTCGGACCAGAAAAACAAGGTGGAATTGAAGAAATTTACAGTAAGTGAATCCGATAAATTAAAACAAATCGAAATAGCAGCTATTGCAGATGTCGATTATCTGGATATTCACATCTTTGGAAGCGCGGACAGCAAAAGGGAACAGTTCACAACAGAAAAAGTGGTTATTGCAGATGCATTCGTGAAATAGAATCTGGATCAATTTATCATTTAAGGAATGAAGTCTATGAAGCTGATGGAGTTATGAATCCCTCAAGGGTATGCGATGGGATATAACAAATTTTATGATGGGTATAAGGAAGCTATATCCTGAACCCAAGTTGGGACAATAATGGTACAGATTGTTTTTCGTCTGAAAATAGAAAGGATGGGTAACCATGAGTAAAGACGATTTCGGAAATCGGATGAAAGGGTACGAGAATGCCTTCCGTCATTCATTGCCGCAGCGTATGCCTGTGATCCTGAGAATTGACGGCTGCCACTTTCATACGTTTACGAGGGGGATGAAGAAGCCTTTTGATGAGCAGCTAACCGGCGCCTTATGGGAAACCTGTAAGTATCTTGCAAGCAACATTATGGGCTGCAAACTGGTGTATCATCAAAGCGACGAGATCTCGATTCTGCTCACCAATTACGATAAATTGACCACGCAATCATGGTTTGAAAATAACATTCAGAAGATGGTATCCGTTTCCGCATCGCTGGCTACGGCCAAGTTCAACGAAGTTTTCAGAAAGCATGCTCCCAATAAGGAATTAGCTACATTTGACAGCAGGGCGTGGGTATTGCCGCACGACGAGGTGACCAATTATTTTCTATGGCGGCAGCAGGATGCGACGAAGAACAGCATCTCTATGGTCGCGCAAGCTCACTTTGCACATGAAGAGCTTCAGGGACTGGACGGAAAGCAGCTGCAGGATAAATTATTTCTGGAAAAAGGCATCAACTGGAACGACCTTCCTGTCTGGCAGAAGCGGGGCGTTTGCATAACCAAGCAGGTTTATTTCAAAGGAGAAGCCCGAAGAAGCAAATGGGATGTCGATCACGACACTCCTGTTTTCTCGCAAAACAGGGACTACATTAACCAATACGTATACTTGGATAAGGAAGAATAATCGTGGAATGCATCATTTTTATCGGGATTCAGGCTTCGGGCAAATCGACTTTTTTTAAGGAGCGGTTTTTCAATACCCATATGCGGTTGAATTTGGACATGCTCCGCACCAGGCATAGGGAAGACATCTATCTAGCGGCGTCCCTCCAAGCGAAGCAGCCTTTTGTCGTAGATAATACGAACCCAACGAGAGAGGACAGGAGCAAATACATAGCGCTTGCCAAACAATACAAGTTTCGGGTAGCCGGGTATTACTTCGAGCCCGATTTCGAAGCATCGCTAGTACGCAATGAAACCCGTATGGGCAAAGAAAAAGTTCCTGAGGTCGGCATTCGAAGTGTGATGAAAAAGCTTCAGCCTCCGGATTACAGTGAAGGATTCGATGCGCTGTATCGGGTGAAGAGCGGGGACGGCAAGTTTACTATTGAGGAGATTCAAGGATAGAAAGCTGATTTGGTATTTGCCAAGTCGGCTTTTTTTTGATACTTGAGTCTATACATTTCGGGGTTCTCCGTAATGGAATGCTTGTAGGGGCAGGTTGTTGAGTAACTTATTCATCATGTCGTAATACTTTCACCCTGTTCGCAAGAGGAAGGATATGGGAAGATAAATACACGAAAGGCCGGGAACACGGACTTTCACGTACCTTCAGGCTATTGCGCTCCTTCCTTCTACAACTATCTTGGGTGATCTAGGGGCGCAGCTTTCTTGAAGGCAGATCAGGCTATCGCATCTCTTCCTTCTAAAAAACTCCGTTAAAGTATAGAGATGCGAATTTCCTGGTTTATTTTACAATCGGAAAGGAGGCATCCAGGCTATTATATTCCTTCCTTCTCACTATTCCACGATTAGGGATATTCATTTCCTGGAGTCTTTATATGAAAAATGTGATTTATCTGCGTAGAGAAAACAAGCTGATTATAGAACCGGGTTCGGGCTCCAGTCCGCTTCCCGAGAGATATTTGGCCACGGCCATGAAAAATATCGAGTACCTTGGATTTACCTTCTCAAAGCGGCTCATGGATACAGTCCGGACGTTATCCGTCGAAGCGTTCACGCAACTGTACGATCAGTTGGTTGCTGATTTGAAAACCCTCGTCGGTGCTCATGTGAATTACAAGCCGATGTACCCCAACTTTCCTCAACAAGTCATGCTGGCAAGTGAAGCAGAGCTTTATATCAACGCCATCCTTCATTACATCACGCTTGAATTGCCGCAATATAAAGCTAACGACCGGTTTCCTATGCTGGAGCAAGTGGACTTGAAGGTCATCGATCTGGGGAGCGAAGCGGAATTCGATCAAATGATTCGGCAGCTCCTTCAAGCGAAGGTATCCATCTCGGCATCGGACAAGGAAGATATCGATTGGGCCATTGCGCATTATGAGGATTTGGAAACCATTCTGCCATTGGAAATCCCTCTGAAAGAAAATGTAGGATTGGTAGTCGGAGCGCTGATCAAACACGGCAGAGCAAGCGTTAAGCTTGTCGGCCGATACATTAAAACCGCAACGGACGTCCTTCGGCTGGCGGCTGCACTATCAGACGGGGATATCAGCCTGGCCAACCCTACGAAATTCCGGAAGTACAAACGGTCCGAAAGACGATTGCTTTTGGGGCTGTTGGAGCAATGCCATCCTATAACGGAAGATATGCTTAGATACAAGCATCGCTGGATTCGTTTGGGGGAGATTTTGCATCCTTCGGAGTACAAAAACCAATTCTTTCATTGTAAAGAGGCGTTTGATATTCTTCGGAATAACAAGCCTTTTGAGACCTTTAGAGGAAGACTTGAACTGGCGCTTCTCTATAACAATGTGTGGACAGCGGTCGATTTGTTAAGAACCCGTCCCGGCGAGTTTGCCCGAAAACTGGACCATGTATTGAGAATAACGGACATAACGGATGATGCTCTGCTTGTTGTTGAAGCGTTCGGGGAAGTGATTGAGCAGGTAGCCACTCCGGTGCTGCTGCAAGTACAGAATCATTTTCAGCATAGAAATGATCTGCAGGGGCTTCGCACCTTTTTTCCAAAGGGGAATGTAGCTAAAGCGGTTGCGATTCAAAATCGGCTTGTCCAGCTGGCCCCCGAGGTATGTCAAGCCATCGTGGATTTGTGCCGGAGCACATTGATCAGGCGCTTTGCAGCATTGCCGCCATTAGGCAGCATCTACATGGATGAACGCTTGCAGTCCTACAAGGTTCCCTTCTCCCAGAGATCGGCCAGCAAGTCTCTGCGAACAATAGTAAGGGGGAGCCAACTGGAGATGCCGCAGGGGAATACGATCCGTTTTTTCACTTGGTGGAAGGAAGGCGTTATCGACGGGAGACCTACGGGACGAGTAGATATTGATTTGTCGGCGGTTATGTACGATGAGAATTGGCAGTACGTAGAGCACATCTCCTACACGAATCTTCGCTCTGACAAGTACAAGGCTGCCCATAGCGGGGATATTACCTCGGCGCCTAACGGGGCTTGCGAGTTCATCGATCTCCATATTCCTTCCATTGTAAGCTACGGGGGGCGGTATATTGTGGCCTCGCTGAATTCCTTCACGGAGCAGCCTTATTGCGATCTGCCGGAATGCTTTGCCGGGTGGATGATCCGAGCCAATCCGGGTAAGGGCGGGGTTTTCGAGCCTTCGGCCGTGGTGGACAAAATCGATATTACAGCGGATACCCAAATTGCTATCCCTGTCATTATGGACTTGGTCGAGCGAAAGGTCATTTGGACGGACTTGGCTCTTACCAGACATCCTAACTACCATAACAATGTTGAAGGCAATCAACGCGGGATGGTTCTGATGGGGCGAGCGATGACTTCTCTAAAGAAGCCGACTCTGTACGATCTTTTCCTGCTGCACGCCGAGGCGAGAGGCCAGCTGGTCCGCGATGCGGATGCGGCGGATACGATATTTTCCGTGGATCGGGGAATTACGCCTTTTGATACAAGCAAGATCATCGGGGAGTTTATTGTTTAGAAGAAAAGATGGGGTGTATAAAAAGAGAACGGTTGCCCCTTAGCCAATGATGCTTTGAAAAAAACCAGCTAATGCTTGATAAACATTAGCTGGTTTTTAGTTTCCGCTGTGCCTCACCGTGGAAACAGCAGCAAAATTCCCAGTACCATGATGAGCATAAACAAGCTGCTTTCGAATTTGGCTGCGGGAATCCGTTTGTTCAGATAGAGACCGAGCGCGGTTGCTCCGAGAATCGCAGGCAAAGAGCAGGCATACAACTCCAGCGCATCCGTTGTCCATAATCCGCCGAGCGCATGGCCCGCCACCACAAGAACGCCCGAAATAAGAAAATGCGCCTGCAGGGTGCCCCGGAAACGGTCCGGGCTCCAGCGGCGAAGCGTGCCGAAGACAACGACGGGCACGCCATTGAAATTGTAGGCGCTGCCAAGCACGCCCGAGGCAAAGCCGAACGGCAGTACCCAGCCGCGCTCATTCAGCAGTGGACGCTCCATGGCCCGGGACAGGCTCTTTTTAGCCAGACAGTACCCGCCATAGACGATCAGGAAAACCCCGAGTCCGGAAGTGATCACAATTGAAGGAGTCGTTCGAAGCAGGAGCAGCCCTGCGGGGATTCCGATCACGGCAGTGAACGCCAACCGGATCAGCACGGCGCGGTCAACATGCCGCCAACCGCTGAATATTGTGAATAGGGCGACTGTTAGCCCGGCTAGCCCGATGAGCGATACGGAAGTTTGCAGCGGAATCGGGAGCAGGGCAAGCAGAGGCATGCTCACGATCGCTTCTCCAAAGCCGAACACCGCTCTCATCAAAGCTCCGATAAAAACAGCCGCTACTGCCAGCGTCAGCACCGAAGCCGTCATAGTCCTATTCTCCTGTTGGGATAATTGGCTGTTGTTTGAATTTCCAAATCATTTCCTCCTTTCGTTTCTGGTATCATATCATAAAGAAATATGGGTTAAAACACGAATTTTAAGGCGTTTAATCACACTTATACTATGCTAAAAATGATCTGACATAGGGAACTACAATCTTATAATTTGAATTGTCAAAAACGGAATGTGTTCGTCTGGCGACGTTGGTTCGAGACGTGATTTGCATAAGAATCTATCGATGTTTCCAGAGGGAACCATGCCCAAAAAGCCCTCGTTTTTACGAGGACTTGTCATAACGTATGTTTACTTCCTGCCGGCAGGATTGCCGGATTCTTGAGTCCTGCCGCCTCCTAGCGCGTGTAACATGAATTCGTATATATCCTTATCGCTGATTTCGCTTCGATCGGGCGACAGGATGTGCTGCACCTGCAGTCCGTTTTTGAATAGCGCGAACATTCGAGCTGTTTTCTCCGCGTCGATATGGGAAGGGATGACCCCATGCTGCTGTCCGAATTCGATCCATTTCTTGGAGGCTTGGACTGCGGATTCGTAATAACGGCTCAAGATGCTTGCCACGGCGGGTTTATCCTTTTGGCTGAGCAAATAGATAAAGATCAAATTAGCGGCATTATCTGCACGATTCAAGTTGCCAAGCCGACCGGTCAACGTATCCAGCGGCGCTTCCAGCTCCTTCTCCTCTTCCGGCACCCGGGAGACAGATTCGTAAAAGCGTTGATTCGTTGTCTCGATCCCCGCCTCGAGAATCAAGCCGAACAATTCGTCTTTGCTTTTGACATAATGATAGATGGCCCCCTTGGTCAAGCCGCCGCGATCGGCGATCTCTTGAAGTGTCGTCGCCCGGCAGCCCTTTTCCAAGATCATTTCCTCGGCAATATCCAGCAGCTTTCTAAGGCTGGCGTTCATCGATTTATCCTGCATGGTTTTCTACCTCCAACCGTTCTTTAGTTTCTTACTGTACTCTGGACAACCCTGCTTCGGTTCATTATACCTGTACCTTCGATCCCTCTACAAATGAACCGCCTGATGGCCTAGGTTTGGGGATTGGCTGCTGCACGTCTTTTTATCCGCTTCACATACACGACATTCCACCAGATCGTCAGTCCGAGAATCCCGTAAGTGGCGATCGGCGATACGGCAAGAAACGTAGAAATCGGCAACGCATACACGAGTACAACCTTGACGCATGCCTCCAGCAGCAGGCTGATGCCCCAAACTGCCGTAAGCAGGCGGAACGTGCGACGATAGTTCGGAAGCCGCTCCCATTTGTCGTTCATTTGGGGATCATGTCCTGTGAACCGCTCGGCGAAATGATAAATGAGCGGCCGGGCCAATAGAAGCGATACCAGAAAGAGCAGGCCCATGATCCCGGTTACATAAGACTCCCTCAGCAGAATAAACCGTTCGTCGCCGCCCATAAGAACTGCGATGATGCCGAGAATCAGGCCAAGAAAGATGAAGCCGGAAAACATATCCGCCTTGCGGTGCTTGATCAGGCTGTACAGCGAGTCGCACAGCGGAACGAAAGCCGCGGCGGACAGCGCCGTCAGGCTGCTCGTATGGGGAACCAGCAGCTGATAAATCGCATAAGGCAGTACGATATTCAGGATGATTGTAATAATGATTTCATTGCGGGTTTTATTCATGTTCATTCATCCTTTCTTTGGGACCGATTAATAAATGTTCACGATCGATGATTCACAATGCTTTGTTGTCAGCAGCTGTTTCATTTCAATCGACCGACCTTCGGTAGGTATCTTATAAGTATGAGTATACATACCTTCGGTAGGTATGTAAAGGGGCAGTGCAACTTTTTTTGTATGAGATGAGAAACGGGTATGTGTCCAGTGGACGGGAACCATAGTAGGATAAACAGATAGAAAGAAGGGAATCGATTCATCCGCATCAAATGATATATAGATCCATACTGAAAGGGAAGAGAACCGATTGAACATTCAAACCCCTATAGATCTGTCGGCCCATGTTGACCGTATGCTGCAGGAAAGAGGAAGCCGCTCGGATGCTTCGCTGGAATCTTATCTTAGGTCGCTTTATGTTAATGTCTTGTCTTATAAAAATGAAGTCATGACCTACTCTTTGGTAGGTAAGCTGCTGGAACAAAGCTTCGATACAGCGCCGATACAATACATGGAAGAGTGGAACCAATGCAGCAGACCTCCCGTTTTGGAAACAGCCATTGACGGTTTTACTTATACAAGAGAGGTTTTGCAATTTCATATTTTTGATTTGAGGGAGATGGAGCGGCAGGAAGAGGAGAACCGGTACCGATTTTTAGGGACCACTTCAAGGACGAACCACACCTGGTACAATTTTGACGTTCATTCGTATCTGGAGTGTGCGGCATCCGGACTGGAAGACCGCCTGGGCGACGATCCCCATTGCGATTGGTTCACCTTGGGAGTATTTTTGGAGCTGGGGCGATTGTATGAGTAATGCACAACCCGGCAGATGAAGCATCGGATCGGCTTCTATAGCAGTTTGCGCCGACATATGGTAAGATTTTATCGCGGAAATGCAGCATCATGGCGTTATCTTTTTACCAAACGTATCTTCACATCGAATCCTTTATGAAATACGGTGATCCCATGCAATCGGTTTTCTCGTCCCGCGTCATTGACCGGGCATTGCTTCGAATCGAATCCTACAAGAAGCTGACTGACTTATTGCAGTCCACGGCGAATAACGAAGGCAAATGCAGCTTATCTGTCAAAGTATTAAGCAATTTTATGGATACGACTACGCAGGACATTACCAGCACTTTAAAGAAGCTCTCGGATTTTGGCATTATCCAAAGCAACCGGTCGCTGAATGAGTTCAAAGTGCTGCAGCCGGATCTGGAGCAGTCCCCCATCGGGCTGGCGCAATCGCTGCTACGGCTGTTGGTGGATAAACCGGATTGTTCGTTCCAGCAGCAGGCCGATGAGCTTCAGGTTTCGTTGCAAGAGCTGGAGATCCTGTACGGATATTTCGTTATTATTTTGAAATAATAGCGTCAATGGAAGGGATGGAGACCTGTAACCCGCTGGACTGCGAGCCCGAGGGTTATTTGGTTTAAAATCGCCGGAATTAGGGAGCAAGACCACCTTTCACACGCATCCGTGTTCCATGCGGACTCCCGATAAAAGTCCCGGCTGCTTGCCGCCGAAAGGCGGTTTTACCGCAGGGGGAGGTGCCTCCTAATAACCAGAAGAAAATAAGAAGAGAACAAGGATATAAGAAAAGGAATATAGCGTCATGCAGAATGCTTGCTAAATTTGGAGAAAATAGAGAGTAAGGAAGGATTGGACAACGCAGCAGGAGGTCACCTAATGCCAGTGGAAAGTCTATCAACTAGACTCCAAATAGTTCGTCGGAGGATGGAATCATGTCGTACGGAATAAGCTTCCGATGCGGCTGATGATCCCCATTACGGCTCCGCCAACAAAGAAATAACTGATGAGAACACTAAAGGCTACAAGAAATACGCTTTTCAATACTTTGGTAAAAATGATGGTTCAACTCCAATTCGAATCTATTAAAATAAGCTGTGCAATAATAGGCACTTGTCTAAGGTACATGATTATGAAGGAAAGTTCAAGTTTTACAAAAAAATGGAATTGGTAGATTCGAGGAGAAAGGAACGAGAATGAAAAATAAATTTGAAATCGACTCCGCTTGCGGTATACTCGGTTTGCGGCTGGATCAGGCGTTGGAGCATTTACACGAACATCACATTCAGGTTCATGAAATGAACGGAAAGCAGTACACTGATGAGACTGGAATTGAGGAGCTGGAGAAGCTGGCGGCCGCTCTGCGCAATGCAGTACCGCGGACTCTCGAGCCTTAAGGACTGCTCAAAGAAAGAAGTGAAATTGTCTCATGCTATTTTATTGTATAGCCATTATGGTTATTGCAGTGGATCAGCTGGCCAAAATAGCGGTACGGGGCTCCATAGAGGTCGGGTCCACGGTTACGCTGTGGGAATCCTTTCTCAACTTGACCCACTACGAGAACAGCGGGATGGCTCACAGCTTGTTTCAAGGATATGGAAGGCTCTTTGCCGTATTCGCGGTTATCTTTATTGCAGGAGTGCTGTATTACCGGCAGAAAGGCGAGATCAAGGGGAAGCCGATGGACATAAGCATGGGGTTTCTGGTCGGCGGTGCAGCCGGCAATGCGATTGACCGTATATTATTCGGTAAAGTTACGGATTTTCTGGAGTTTACCTCAGGCCATGGCATTCTTAATTTGGCGGATGTGGCCATTAATATTGGGGTCGTTCTTTTGTTAATAACCGCAGCCGTGTCCATCATTTTAAGAAAACCCGTCTCATAAAAAGTTAAACCAATCGTTCAGATAGGAGAGAAAGAAATGGATTCCAACATGCAAGTGCAGGCAATGCTTTCCGAAAATCCGGATATCGTATTTGATGAGGTTGTCAGCATCATTATCGATCATAACGATATAGAATTTTGGCTGAAATTCACCTCGGAATGGGGAGGCATCCTGTATTACCTGGATGAGAGAAGTAAGAGACAGCACGAGCAGGGGCTTATCGGGCAGGAGCAGTATGAATTTATTAGAAGAACTTACCGGCTGGGATTGATAACGACGACAGGATTGTACGACAAGATGAAGCAAAGCAAGGATGAGGCGGGAGAAGCGGGCGACGCCGATTACACCTTCTCTATGGACTCGCTGGAATGCTACTTTATCCCGGCTTACTTGAAAGAATACTGCAGCTCCAGCGAAGCCCTCAAAAAGCTGGGCGACAAATATATTCAGGCCATGACACAGGCTTTGGAGAGCTATGGCCATCCGGAGGAGAAGCTTGCCTCCATTCAGCGGCTGGTTGAGGAATACATTACGAACATGCATAAGTATGCCAAGCAGCAATGAGAATCGCTTGGGCTGCCATTAACTACGGCGAACGGACGCATCCTGCACACGAAAACAAGACCCGAGGCTTATCCGCCCCGGGTTTTCGACTGAAAAGGGGCAGACGGTAAGCTATCCTCGTGGGCCCACGTGTCCAAAGCCGGTCAGCCGATCGGTTCCGGTGTAACCAACGGATTATGAGTGATGCCGAGAAAAGCATAGGCTTGGGCAACGACGTCCTCGTTCCCGTCCTTATAGAAATGCCGGGAAATTTGCTTCATCCCGGTCCGGCTGCCCAGACGATCCATTTGATTCTTCATCAGCTTGGAATTGCACAGCACCGCGACCTTCTGACAGTGAGGAAACATCCACTTCTGAAGCTCCTCGATCCTTTCATTCGTATCCGGCGAAAAAACAAACGGATGTCCGTTCGCTACCATCCCCCTGTTATCGATCAGCAGCCGTATATGGCCTTTGGTCAAGTAAGTGCAGGCGATCTTCAGATCGAAGGAAAGCTTACCGACATCGTCTGCGCTGAGAACTCCCTTGACCTGCCAGGAGATGACCTGTTCGTCAAAGTCAATGTGGTAAACAAACCGTTCGCTTAAGGCGCGTTCATATTCGCTCTTTACATAAGCGGAGTGCATGGAGAAGCGCTCATTATCAAAAAAATAGCTCATATCGACATCCAGAGCATTTGTTATGATCGATATGTTTTCCAGCGAAATGTTCCGCTCGCCCCGCTCGACGCCGCCAATATAAGAACGGTCCATTCCGCAGCGCACCGCAAGCGCCTCCTGCGACATCCCTGCTTTTAACCTAAGCTCCCGCACCCTTTGTCCAAAGTTAGATAAGATAGCCAAGCGCTAACCTCCTGACCTTAACTTCATGGTTATTATAAGTACCATTATGCAAGAAGTAGTGTGAAAAGTCATCAAATTTCGACAAGCTGCTCACATAAAACAAGTGGATATAGTGAAAGATGGGCTTGCAAATCTGGACCGGTACTTGCAATGAAGATGCAATTTTCATATAATAAGCTCAAGTTTCATATCCAAAAATGCGTTGACGGAGAAAAGTAAGCAGTGCCTCTTTACAGGGAGGAGCCGCCGGAGATTGAGAGCGGTTCTACAGAAACAGGCTGCCGAAGTTCCCTCCCGAGCAGTCCTTTGAAACCGCAGCTGCCGCTGGGGCAAGTAGGAGGGATCCGGCCAAGAACATGAACGTTCGGAACCGTTACTTTCAATGAGTGAGAAGGAATCCTTATCCTTATTTTGGCGCTGAAGCGCCAGTCGGGTATGGATCTGGAGCCTTCTAACAAGGGTGGTACCACGGCTTATTCGTCCCTTTACCGGGATGAATGAGCCTTTTTTTGTTGCCTGGAGCAGGATGGTTAACAAAGGTTAGCGGCTAACCGGGGGTTATGAGGCAGCGCCTAAATACGGCGGTCCTGGAAGGCTTTGAAGCAAAAAACTAAAAGGAGGATGAACACATGAAAGAGCGTTTGGAAGCACTAAAAGTCGAAGCGCTGCAGGAGCTGGCTCAGGTGACGAACCAACAGCAGCTTGCTGAAATGAAAATCAAATATTTGGGCAAAAAAGGTCCTTTGACCGAAATTTTGCGCGGTATGGGCGCTTTGAGCGCTGAGGAGCGTCCGGTGATCGGGCAGGTCGCCAATGAGGTTCGCGGTGCCATCGAAGCCGTCATCGAGAGCAAACAGGAGGAGTACCAGAAGGCTGAGACGGAAGCGCGTCTGCGCGCCGAGACGATCGACGTGACGCTACCGGGTAGACCTTCGCCTGTAGGAGCGACGCATCCGATCAGCAAAGTCATTCAGCAGATCGAGGACATTTTCATCGGGATGGGCTATACGGTAGCTGAAGGTCCGGAGGTCGAGCAGGACTATTACAACTTCGAAGCGTTGAATCTGCCTAAAAATCACCCGGCCCGCGATATGCAGGACTCCTTCTATATTACTGAAGAAATTTTGATGCGCACGCAAACCTCCCCGGTACAGGTTCGTACTATGGAGAAAATGAAAGGCGAAGTGCCGGTCAAAATCATTTGCCCGGGTAAAGTATACCGCCGTGATGATGACGATGCGACTCATTCCCATATGTTCACGCAAATCGAGGGTCTCGTAATTGACCGCAACATTCGCATGAGCGATTTGAAGGGCACTCTGCTTCAGTTCGTGCGCGAGCTGTTCGGGCAAAATACGCAAATTCGTCTGCGTCCGAGCTTCTTCCCGTTCACGGAGCCAAGCGTTGAGGTTGACGTGACCTGCGCTATGTGTGGGGGAAGCGGCTGCCGCGTATGCAAGCAAACGGGCTGGCTCGAAATTCTCGGCGCAGGCATGGTGCATCCGAACGTGCTGGAAAAGGGCGGCTACGATCCTGAGGAGTACAGCGGCTTCGCCTTCGGACTAGGGGTTGAACGCGTAGCGATGCTCAAATATGACATTGAAGACATCCGTCATTTCTATACGAACGATCTGCGTTTCTTGAAGCAGTTCGCCCATTTGTAATCGAGAGGAGTGTTAAGAGGACATGAAAGTATCTTACCAATGGCTATCCCAGTATGTGGATGTGAATGGTTATACAGCCGACGAGCTGGCCGAAAAGCTGACGCGAAGCGGCATTGAGGTCGATATTGTAGAAAAGCGCAACAAAGGGGTAGAAAAAGTATTCGTCGGCTTTGTCAAGGCGCGCGAAAAGCATCCGGATGCCGATAAATTGAGCGTATGTACGGTGGATGTTGGGCAAGGCGAGGATTTGCAAATCGTGTGCGGAGCGAAGAACGTGGCCGCAGGCCAAAAGGTTCCTGTAGCCATTGTCGGCGCAAAGCTGCCTGACGGATTGGTGATCAAACGCGCGAAGCTGCGCGGTGTGGAATCCCAAGGCATGATCTGCTCGGCGAAGGAGCTTGGACTGAACGATAAGCTGCTGCCGAAAGAAATCCAGGAAGGAATTCTGGTGCTGCCGGAAGACACTCCGATCGGGGAGAGCATTCTGGACGTACTGGCGATTAATGATGAGGTGCTTGATTTCGACCTCACGCCGAACCGCTCCGACTGTCTGAGCATGCTGGGAGCAGCGTACGAGATCGCGGCGATTCTTGGACGTCCGGTTCAACTGCCGGATGCCGAGCAGGGCTTGAATAAGAATGGTGCTGCGAGCCAAGCATCGAATCATATTTCCGTTGAAATCACGGCAAAAGAGCAATGCTCGCACTATGCTGCGCGCTATATCGAAAATGTTAAGATCGGCCCTTCGCCGTTATGGATGCAAAATCGTCTGATGGCGGCGGGAGTTCGTCCCATCAACAATATTGTGGACATCACGAACTATGTGATGCTGGAGTACGGTCAACCGCTGCATGCGTTTGATGCGGATAAATTGGCGAACGGACATATCGATGTCCGCATGGCGAAGCCGGGAGAGAAGATCGTCACTCTGGACGGAGTGGAGCGGGAGCTAGAGCCGCACATGCTGCTGATTACAGACGGAACGAAGCCTGTCGCGCTTGCCGGAGTTATGGGCGGAGAAAATTCCGAGGTAACCGACGGAACTGTGCGCATTTTGCTGGAATCGGCGAAGTTCGACGGCGGAACGGTGCGCAAGACATCCCGCCAGCTCGGCTTACGTTCCGAAGCTTCGCTTCGTTTCGAAAAAGAAGTGAATCCGGAGGCGGTCATTCCTGCGCTCAACCGTGCGGCTTCCCTTATGGCTGAGTACGCCGGGGGGGCGGTAGCAGCGGGTATCGTGGAAGCGGTGACCAAGGAAAACAAAGCGGTCCAAATCGAGCTCAGCGTAAGCAGAATCAATCAATATTTGGGTACGGAGCTCACGGCGGAGCAAGTCGGCGCCATTTTTGAAAGACTGCATTTTGCGGTTGAAGCACAAGGCGAAGCCTTCACGGTTCATGTGCCTAGCCGTCGCGGCGACATTACGCGCGCTGTCGATTTGATTGAAGAAGTGGCTCGTCTGTATGGCTACGATAACATTCCAACGACATTGATGAGCGGTGTTACGACTCCGGGAGCCTTGACGAAGGAGCAGGCGGTACGCCGTTTGGTACGGAACGTGCTGACAGGAAGCGGCTTGCATGAAGCGATTACGTATTCCTTCACGCATCCGGACCAAATTGCCGAATTCCCGGGTGCCTACCCTAAGGCGAAGCCGATTACCTTGTCTATGCCAATGAGTGAAGAGCGCAGCACGCTGCGTACTAGCTTGATTCCTCATCTGCTGGATGTGGCGGCATACAACCGGAACCGCAACACGGACGATGTGCAGGTGTTCGAAATCGGCAAGGCGTTCATTACAGATGAAGAGTCCTTGACGAAGCTTCCGGAGGAGCGTCTGATGCTGGCTGCGCTTATTACAGGCAAACGTCATGAAACGCACTGGACGGGCAAGGCAGGCGATGTCGATTTCTACGATCTGAAGGGCGTATTTGAAAGTGTTGTAAGCTACCTGGGCCTGCAAGGTATCGGCTATAAAGCGGCTCAGCCTGAAGGCTTCCATCCGGGCCGTACGGCGCATATTACGCTGCAAACAGCGGAAGGAGAGCAAGTGATCGGGACGATCGGGCAGCTCCATCCTTCGTTGCAGCAGAAGAAGGATTTGGCGGACACTTACGTGCTGGAGGTTGAATTCTCCGCGTTGGCCGAGCAGGCAAGCGGCCGCATCACGCACAAGCTGCTGCCTCGTTATCCGTCCATCGGACGCGACATTGCCGTTGTTGTATACAGAGACGTGCAGGTTGGCGACCTGATGGCCAAAGTTCGTGAAGTCGCCGGCAGTCTGCTGGAGTCGATTCAAGTATTCGATATTTATACAGGCGAGCGTTTGGGCGCCGACAAGAAGAGCGTGGCGCTTGCTCTCGTGTACCGGACTCCTGAACGTACCCTGACCGATGAGGAAGTCAGCGAGCTTCACGCAAAAGTCGTGGAAGCATTGGAACAAACGTTTGAAGCCGAGCTGCGAAAGTAATCGGCAGTATCATAAAGAAGCAAGCTTTTGATGCAAAAGGTTCCCGTATCGCGAGATACGAGGAGCCTTTTTTCTATGCACCTTATAAAATTCAGGGCACCCCGCAAAGTACCTGAATCAGCTTGGAAGCCAAGGCCCGAGTCTGTCGAGAAACCTAGTTTTGCGAGAACTTTGCTAAATATGGAGGTGGGGTATTCCTCGGAAGAGTTTACGTCCGCCTTTGAAACCCGTGAAAATACCACTAAATCTGATCCCTTTCACGGGTTTCAACAGCGGCTGGAGGGGCATACCCCACCGTAGTATATTAGCAATAGTTCAAGCCTTATAGGTTTCTCGACAATCTGGCCCCACTTTGTGGGGTTATTTTGCGGATTTCAACATTGGCTGTATAGGGATATCCCACCTTCGTATATTGGCAATAGTTCAAGCTCTATAGGTGTTTCAATAGACTCTCCTCACTTTGCAGGTTTATCCCCGTCAAAAGGCTCGCAATTTGTCATAAAGTATGCCTGCTACAGCAGGAAAACACGTTCCGCTTATCGAAATATATTGGGAAACGAGGAACTTGATTTAGATTTCCAAGTGTTTACAAATGTCTGCCGTTCCATGGAATGAATCGCGGCCTTTGAAGGCGTATGCCGGGTTCTTATTTCAACTAGATCGGACATCCGGCACATTCCGCGCGGAGACTTTATAAACCTCCTCTGTGAAGGTAAGAAAGGAGAGTTTACTTGTGAGCAATGAAGAGAAAATCCGAATGACGGTAGATATATTCGGCACCCCTTATAAGCTGGTTGCCAAAACAAGCGCGACGAACATGAAACGGGTTGTGGCGCAGGTGAACGATCAAATGCATAAAATCGCCGAGGGTTCGCCGCGTCTCGATACGCCTAAAATAGCCGTGTTGGCGGCAGTAAATATATCAGATGATTACTATAAAATGCAGGATGAGCTGGAAGAGCTGCTGGAGAAGCAAAAGCAGCTGGAGAAATCCAAGGAGGAGCTGGGCCACCTTAAAGAGCGTCATGCGGTGGTGCTTCAGGAATTGGAGGTAGAACGCGAGCGGCTGCAAGAGCTGGAGTCCGAGCGCAATAAGCTTGAGGAAGAACGGACCCGATTCGAGGCGGAGGCCTCCAGGCTGCAGAATGCATTAAACCTGTCGGGGCAAGAGCGTGAACGGTTGGAGGCTAAGGTCAAAAGCGAGTCGGAGCGGAGCCGGAGCCTGGAAAAGCAGCTGGAGGAGCAGCGTAAGGCCGTAGCGGATTTGGAAGAGCTGAGCGCTTTGCAGGAGTCGGAGCTGACCGCGCAAATCGAGCAGCTGGAATCCGAAGCGGCAAGACTTCGGTCGGAGCTGGAGCAGCTGGATCAGGAACGCGAACAGCAGCTGGAGGAGCTGCGGGGCCTGCAGGCCAAGCTGGAGGAACAGCTGAAGAATGAGCAGGAACGCAGCACCGTTCTGGAGCGGCTCAAGCGTGAACGGGAGCAGGAGCTGGAGCAGCAGCGCGCCGGGCTGTCAGAGCTGGAGGAGCAGCTAAAGCTCGCCAAGGAACGCAGCAGCGACCTTGAGCAGGAGCTGGCGAAGGAGCGTGAATCGGCGGCGGAGCTAGAAGAGCTGAGCCGGATGCAGGAGGCCGAGCTGACGGAGCAGCTGGAGCAGGCGAAGAGCGAAGCGTCCCAACTGCAGACGGAGCTTGCGGCGCAATCGGAGCAAGCGCAGGTGGAGCTGGCGAAGCTGCAGCAGCGTCTGGAGCAGCTAAAGCGCGAGCGGGAGCAGGAAGCGGAGCAGCAGCGCAGCGTGCAGTCGGAGCTGGAAGCCCTTCTGAAGGCGGAGCAGGAGCGAGGCAGCGGCCTGGAGCAGGAGCTGGCGAAGGAGCGTGAATCGGCGTCGGAGCTGGAAGAGCTGAGCCGGATGCAGGAGGCCGAGCTGACGGAGCAGCTGGAGCAGGCGAAGAGCGAAGCTTCGCGGCTGCAGACGGAGCTGTCGGCGCAATCGGAACAGGCGCAGGTGGAGATAGCGAAGCTGCAGCAGCGGCTGGAACAGCTGAAGCGCGAGCGGGAGCAGGAAGCGGAGCAGCAGCGCAACGCGCAGACGGAGCTGGAAGCCCGTCTGAAGGCGGAGCAGGAGCGCGGCAGTGAGCTCGAGCAGGAGCTGGCGAAGGAGCGTGAATCGGCGTCGGAGCTGGAAGAGCTGAGCCGGATGCAGGAAGCGGAGCTGACAGAGCAGCTGGAGCAGGCGAAGAGCGAAGCATCGCAGCTGCAGACGGAGCTTGCGGCGCAATCGGAGCAAGCACAGGTGGAGCTGGCGAAGCTGCAGCAGCGTCTGGAGCAGCTGAAGCGCGAGCGGGAGCAGGAAGCGGAGCAGCAGCGCAGCGCGCAGATGGACCTGGAAGCCCGTCTGAAGGCGGAGCAGGAGCGGGGCAGTGAGCTCGAGCAGGAGCTGGTGAAGGAGCGTGAATCGGCGGCGGAGCTGGAAGAGCTGAGCCGGATGCAGGAGGCCGAGCTGGCAGAGCAGCTGGAGCAGGCGCGCAGGGAAGCGGAGCAGCTGCAAACGGAACTGGCAGCACAATTGGCGCTCTGGGAGTCGGAATCGGCAGAGCTGCGCGAGAAGCTTGAGGTGCAGGCCAACCGGATGCAGGAGGAGCTGTCGCAGCTAAGGCTGGAGCACGAACAGAAGCTGGAGCAGCAGCGAAGCGTACATACGGAGCTGGAGGCACGGCTGAGAAGTGAGCAGGAGCGCGGCCTCAGCCTGGAGCAGGAGCTGGCGAAGGAGCGCGAATCGGCGGCGGAGCTGGAAGAGCTGAGCCGGATGCAGGAAGCGGAGCTGACAGAGCAGCTGGAGCTAGCCCGCAGGGAAGCAGAGCGGCTGCAAGCGGAACTGGCGGCGCAAGCGGAGCGCTCGCAGTCGGAATCGGCAAGGCTGCATGGGGAGCTTGAAGCGCAGGCCAGCCGAATGCAGGAGGAGCTGTCGCAGCTAAGGCTGGAGCATGAGCAGAAGCTGGAGCAGCTAAGGCTCGAGCAAGAGAGCAAGATGGAGCAGGAGCGGAGCGTGCAAGCGGAGCTGGAGGCGCGGCTGAGAAGCGAGCAGGAGCGCGGCGGTAGCCTGGAGCAGGAGCTGGCGAAGGAACGCGAATCGGCGGCGGAGCTGGAAGAGCTGAGCCGGATGCAGGAAGCGGAGCTCATGGAGCATCTGGAGCAAGCGAAGAGCGAAGCGTCGAAGCTGCAAACGGAGCTGGCTGCCCAAGCGGAGCGTTCGCAGTCGGAATCGGCAAGGCTGCGTGAGGAGCTCGCAGAGCAGGTAAGCCGTCTGACTGCGGAGCTGGAGCAGCTAAGGCTTGAGCAAGAGCGTAAGCTGGAGCAGGAGCGGGGCTTGCAAGCGGAGTTGGAGGCGCGGCTGAGAAGCGAGCAAGAGCGTGGCAGCAGCCTGGAGCAGGAGCTGGCGAAGGAACGCGAATCAGCGGCAGAGCTGGAGGAGCTGAGCCGGATGCAGGAAGCAGAGCTGAGCGAGCAGCTGGAGCAAGCGAGGAGCGAAGCGTCGAAGCTGCAGACGGAGCTTGCCGCTCAAGCGGAGCGTTTGCAGTCCGAGGCGGCCAAGCTGCGTGAGGAGCACGAGACGCAGACCGGCCGCTTGCAAGCGGAGCTGGATCGGATGCGCAGCGAAGCAGAGCAGCTGCAAACAGAGCTGGCTGCCCAAGCGGAGCGTTCGCAGCTGGAAGCAGCAAGGCTGCGTGAGGAGCTCGTGCAGCAGGCTGCCCGTCTGACTGCGGAGCTGGAGCGGCTGAAGCTGGATCACGAGCAGAAGCTTCGCGACCTGCAAGAGCAGCTGCAGCGTCAACAAGACGACGCATTGGAGCTGCAAAGGCAAAGCGAGGAGCAGCTCCGGCGCTATGAGGAGCTAGGCCTGTTGAACGAGCAGCTGAACGAGCAAATTCAGCTTCAGCAGAAGGAATACGAACAGCTGCTGGAACGGAATCAGGAGCAGCAGAAGCAGGCGCGTACCGAGCAGTGGCAAATTCAGGCATTGGCTAACCAGCTTCAGGAGCAGCTGGTGGAAGCAATGGAGCAGAAGCAGCAGCTTCAGCTGCAGCTGAACGAGCAAGCGGAAGAGAGCAGAGCGGCCCTGGAGCGCCTGGAGAATCACCAGCAGCATAGCGAAGCTCTGCAATCCGAGCTTGAGGCACAGCGTGAGCTGGCTGCCGAGCTCCAGCGCAAGCTGGACCTTCAGCTCGAAGAGACGCAGCTCCAGGAGGAGATGTACGAGGAACTGCAGTCCTTGCATAGCGCAGCGGAGCGCCGCTTGCAGGAGCAGGCGGAGAGCAGCGCCGAGGCGCTTCGCGAAAGCGAGCAGCAGCTTGCCTCTTTGCGCGAGCAGCTTGGCCAGCGGGAAGCTCAGCTTGCGGATCAGCAGCAGCAGCTGGCCACGATGCAGGAGGAGCTCCGCGCATTGATGGCGCAATTCCGCGAGCAGCAAGCGTACCAGCTGCAGCTGCAAGAGAGCGCAAGCCAGTGGCAGCGTCGCTGCGAAGAGCTGACCGCGCAGACGGATGAGCTTCGCAAGCTCGGCGGAGAGCAGCGGGAGGAGCTGCAGCTGCAAGAAGAGCTGTATCAGGAGCTGGAGGGCCAGCTAGCTGAGCTGCAGGCCCGCATGAAGCAGCAGGAGACGGAAAGCCGAGCTGCCAATCAGCAGCTGGAATCGGAGCGAGCCGCCTTACAGGAACAGCTGTATGGCCAGCGGGAAGCCGCCGCTGCTCTTGAAACTCAGCTGCTTCATGGAAATGAGCGTTTGGCGGAGCTGGAGCAGCTGTACCGGCAGCAGCAGGAACGTAATCAAAGCCTGCTGCAGGAGCAGGGGCAGCAGGCCGCGCGAATCGAGGAGCTCGAGCGTCAATATCGCGAGGGGCAGCAGCTCCAAAGCGAGCTGTCCGCTCAGATTGAGCAATCGCGGATTCAATTCTCCACCCAACAGGAAGAGCTGCAGCTTCAAATCGAGCTGTATAATGAGCTTCAGGAGCAGTTTAACGAGCAAGCCGCTCGCAACAAGGCTTTGCAGGAGGAATATAACGATCATCGCGAACGGGCTCAACAGGTATATACCGAATTGCAGGAGTTGAAGTCCGAATATGAGAAGCTGCAAATTGAATATAACGAATGGATTGAACTGGTTGTCGAAAATGAGTGACGACTCCCGATGAACGGATTGGATTGGGCGGCGGCAGTGATCGCGTTAACGGGTACGGTGTTAGGCTATTACCGGGGATTGGTTAGCCAAATCGTATCCGTGGCCGGCCTCTTTATTGCTTATCTGGTGGCGTTTGCTTTGTATCCGTATATGGCGCCATTGGTTGCGGGGGTGCTTGCCCTGCCGGATAATGAAACGTTCCGGCAGTATGAGCAGATGATGAAGGGGCTCCATCTCGATACATATATTTACAATGCTATAGCGTTTGCTGTGCTGCTTTTCGGAGTGAAATTCGCATTAAGCCTCGCAGGGCGCATCCTGAACTGGATCGCGCTCACGCCAGGGCTCAAGACGATCAATCAATGGAGCGGCGCTCTGTTGGGCCTTGCTGAAGCGGCATTGATCATTGTCATCGCGGTGCAGGTCATGTCCGTTATTCCTAATGAAACGGTGCGGCATTTATTGGATGGTTCGAAGTCCGCGCCTTATATTTACAATGCTTTACCTTCGGTTACCGATAAGCTGCATGAGCTATGGAACAAAAAAACAGTCTAATCGCACTGCCATAGCTGCTTCAAAAATAAAGTCGCTGGTTTCCGCCTCGTGCGGGATCAGCGGCTTTTTTTGATATTTTCGAGGCTTATTCAACAGCTACGCCCCCCTGCAGCGAGCTATTTTTGTCGTTGTATATGCTGTACAAACAGGTAGGAACCGGATGCTGCCGCGGCATAGTTTTCCTTCTTCCAGGGTAATCTATGCCAGATAAGGAGTGGATTGCTATGCTGGAGCAAATCAAAAAGCTGCTTGGTTCTCCCGCCGATTTGCTGGCACAGACGTTAGATAATGGAGAGGCAAGAATGGAAATGTGCCTGTTCCCCAGCATGACCGATATCAATCATGTGAAGGATATGCTCATGGTTCCTTTCTCCTATCGATACCGTCCCGACGAATTCAGAAGGATGCTGCGGAGCAACCCGTGCTTCAAGCAAGTGGACGACCCCGCCGAATGGACGGCGCTATTGCTGAAGGGCTGTACGCTGTTTGAATACGAGGGACATGTTCATTCACTGGAGTCGGTCCGGAAGATGCAGGACCAGCCCGAGAACACGGAGGTGGAGGCGTCCCTGCAGGGTCCCCAGTCCGCGTTCACCGAGGATCTGGACATGAATACAAATCTGGTGCGCTTGCGGTATAATTTGCCGACGTTATCGGTGGAGAAGATGGAGAAGGGAGATGATTCCAAAACCAGAATCATGATTTTGTACGATCGGGACAAGGTAGACCACAAACCGTTGAAGGAGCTGTCCCAAAGGCTGGAGGATATCCAGATGAAGCTGTTACAGGCGGCCGGTCAACTCGCGATGTATCTGGGCAACTCCCGGTTCAGCATGTTCCCCGTCACGATGCAGACGGAACGGCCCGACCGTGTAGCGCAGTTTCTTTCGAGGGGGAAGATTGCCATTCTGGTAGACGGCAGCCGATTCGCCGTTACGCTTCCGGTTCGTTTCTTCGACTTTATGCATGCGATGGACGATGATTACGAGCCGTTCTGGATGGGGAGAGTCATCATTTTGTTCCGTTATGTCGGTATGCTGCTCTCCATGACGCTGCCTGCTCTCTACATCGCCGTATCGGAGTATAATCCGGAATTTTTCCGGGTGCAGCTGGCTTTCTCCATTGACGGCAGCCGGGCGGCGGTACCGTATCCGGCTTTCATTGAGGTCTTCATTATGCTTTTTATGATTGAGGCGCTCATTGAGGCCAGTATCCGTCTTCCCCGATTTGTCGGCTCTACGGCCGCAACTGTTGGAGGTCTTATTTTGGGGCAAGCCGCCCAGCAGGCAGGACTGGTTAGCAGCATCATGATCATAGTGACATCCGTTGTTGCTATTTCCAATTTTGTTATACCAAGCAGCTCGTTCAGTTACTCCATCCGGGCTTTGAAGTACGTCTTCGTCGTTGCGTCCATCTTTTACGGCATGGTTGGTGTGATTGTGACGATGTTTCTCGTTATTGTCTACTTGTGCCATTTGCGCAGTTTTGGGCAGCCGTATCTTTCGATATTTACGCCGAATAAAAATCGTTGAACCATAATCGGGGGGATCTATTCTGATCCGTTACTTTTACTATCATTTCATCTATGTTGGGTTCATGAACGTCATGCTGTTTGTGCCGCACATGTTGATTAAAGAACGGTTTAACGGTGCGGTAATGAGCATCCTGATCGCCATTGTTTGCGGGACAGTGGTCTCCATCGTGACGACTAGCTGTTTTCAGCGGTTTCCGGGTATGGGACTGCCGGAAATTCTTCATCAATATCTTCCACCCGCTATCGCTATTCCCTTGATCGTCCTCGCGGGCTTGGCCTGGATGACGGGAGGCGTTCTTGTCATATACAACTTTACCCGGACGATGGGGATGTTTTTTAATCCGGAGATGAATGAATTTTCATTTTTGTTTATTATTGTTGTCGCCTGTATTTTTGCCGGCTCCAGATCCTCCAGGTCCGTACAGTTTTCCCTTGAGATGCTGCTGCTGCTAGTAGCTCCAATATGCCTATTCATCCTGTATAAGTCGGTTACCGACGATCAGCTCAGCTGGGATGCGATGAGAGTAGTGGCCGGTTATGTGGATCGGGCGCCAACCTTTGAATCGATCGCCGCGGCGTCATTTTTGTTCAGCGGATATTTGAATATCCAACTCTTCAATCGTTTAAACATACAGCCGTTTAAATTCAAGTATCGCTGGATCATCCCCGTTTTGGGAACCGGCTTTGCGTTTTCCTCGTTCTTTATCCCTATCGGATTTCATGGAACAATGGCAGCAGAGCAGTATATCTTCGTATGGAGCGTGACAGCTGATTCCATGATCATGAAATACGGCTTCATCCAACGGGTGCTGTTTATCTTCTTGGTTGTCTTTACGATTCTATCCTTGATGTTTGTCATGAACACCTTTCATTGCGCCATGGAATTTTTCAAGGGCTGTTCTCCTCGCCATAAACCCAAAGCAGAAGAAATGCCTGTTCCTCTATCTAATTGGATATTATGCACTGTATTTGGAGGGCTGTCGTTCGTTTATTCCTTGTGGGCCAACGAGCAGAGGAATCAATGGGCGACGGGGTGGTGGCTCATGGCCCGGTTTTGTGTCGAGGTGTTTGCCATGTTCGTCATGATTTTTATCGTATTCTTGGCGAGAAAAAATTCAACCGGGCGCGATGCCTCAGGAAGCCGTCCCAAATCTTCGTGAACAAAGGAGGCATACAGCATGATCAGGGCATTCATGGTCTTCTTGCTTTGCCTGCTTCTCGCAGGCTGCGGGATGAAGGATATCGACAAACGCTTCTATGTGGTGGCCATGGGAATCGATTGGAGCGGAAACCCGGAGAAGCCCTTTCGGGTCTCGATCCGATTGGCCATCACATCGGCAAAGGTAGAAAGCGGGTCGTCCAAGACCCAAATCCAAACCATCGACGCCCCATCGATTGCCGAAGGCGTTCGTCATTTGAAGTCGTTTGTGGACAAGGAGCTTGATTTCGGACACTGCCGTATATTTGTGATGGGGAAATCGTTGTTCGATCATAACGATCCCAGCAGCATGAGCTGGTTCGCCCGAAGGCGGGACATTCAAGCGGTCAGCTACGTAGGTGTGGGCGATCCGGATGCCTTGTCCGTGCTGAAAGTTACGCCGAAATCGGAACGGTACCCCGGCAATGCGCTGACCTTGACCTTCGGCAATGAGGGCTCGGAATCTCCCTATACCGTGACGACGTATTTCTTTGATCTGACCCGGCGCCATTTTGAAAAAGGCCTTGATCCGGTACTTCCTATTATTCGAGGCAAAGAGAGCACCTACGAGATCGATCGTGTCCTGATTATGGGCAAAAGACGGCCTCATTTCATACTGGATCCGGAAGAAACCATGGTGTTTAATATGACGGCCAGACAATTTCCAAAGTCCGAGCTCAAGATGCCTTACGGAAAAAAAAGGATTGTCCTGACCGTCAATCAGATTCGATCCAAAATGAATGTCAGCAAAGATGATATTCCCAAAGTTACTCTGAACGTCATGATCACTGGTATTCTGGAGGAAAGCCCTCCTTTTGTTCTGGAGAAGGACTGGCAAGGGATCGAGCGCAAGCTGGGCGAACGGTTCTCCCGTCAAGTCGAGAGGCTGCTCTATAAAATACGGGATTCCGGAACGGATCCCTATGGATTCGGGCTTCACTACCTGGCCACTTACTTCGGTGATGAACAGGATTACAAGCATTGGGAATCGGTATATCCGCAAGTCGAGTTTAAGGTGAACACGCGGGTGAAGATCTCGGGACCGGGAGTTGTACGTTAAGGATAGAGATCAACATGAGAAAGGAATTTGCGAAAAAGAATGACAGACTTTACGCCAGTGATGTTAGAGGAAGAAGCCCCTCCGGCGCATGCGGTTCATTGCTTGAATTGCGAGCTATGCAGTCATCGTCAGCGAGTCATCTGGGGAGAAGGGAACCCTGATGCTCCTGTTTTTATTTTACTGGATAACCCGGGGTTGAGGGAGGACCGGGAAGGGAATCCTTTCGTTTGCGGCACACGGGAGACGCTGCAGCGCGGAATGGGAGATGCGGGGCTGGCGCTTGAGATGATTTACGTCACTTTTCTTTTAAAATGCCGTCCCAAACGGGCCTATAATAAACCGCTCGCGAGGGCGGCTTGTTCTTCTTATTTACAAGAGCAGCTTGAAGCCAAAAAGCCAGCCGTAATCCTTGGTTTGGGGAATACAGTCGTCCAATCTTTATTTCCGGATGAAGAGGCTGACGTGAAAAGCTTCAGAGGAGCATGGCATAGCTATCAGGGTATTCCGGTTACTTTCTCCTACCATCCCCTGGCCGTGAGGCGAAGACCGGTGCTGATGAAATATTTCGTTGAGGACATTAAGTTGGTCGTTTCTACAATCAAAGAAGAAAAATAAATGATCGGCCTAGCCTAGAAAAAGCCTGTGTACCTGGCTATGGACAAAATAAAGAGGCACCCCTATCGGGCGTGCCTCCGGTTATGAACCCTTAAGATTCAACGATCAGCTTCGATTTCATATTGATATGGCCTTGGCCGCATGGTACCGAGCAAATGATATCATAAGTGCCTTCTTTGTCTGCTTTGAAGGTTTTTGTTTTGGTGCTGCCGTCCAGCTTGACGTTCAAGCCCTTAATTTCTACACCGTGCATGCCTTCTTTATTTTCCAAAGTGACGGTAATGTCTTGTCCTTTTTTCACTTTATATTCCGCCTGATCGAACTTGAAGTTCGAAGCGACAAGCTTCAGTTCGTTGGAAGCTCCGGCGGATGCGGAACCCGATGCTGCATTTGAAGTAGGCGCCGGCGCACTGGCCTCCTCTTTTTTACCGCAAGCGGACAATGCCAATACAAGACAGACGGCTACTGCCAACATAATAAGTTTTTTCATCCGATACCCCTCCATTTTATGGTTGCTCACTGATTATGATACACGAGCGGCGTATCATTTGCAGTGACAAACCGGTGAATAATGGAAGGCAAATTTGCAACAATCAAAGAAAATCAGCCTTGCGGAAATCCGCAGACTGATTTTTGTCCCCTTTGACGGCAAACGCTCGAAGACCTCGCTTGCTTCGTGGGGAGAAGCTTACTTTCGATCCCGGGTTCCTTGCTCAAACGGTGTTTTGACCGGAATGAACAAGTCGATAATGCCGATGACCAATGCAGCAAGAATGGCGCCGATAAAGCTCGTTGTAACTCCACTTACAACAAATTGGGCCAGCCAAATGATTACGGCGCTGGTGATGAACCCTACGATCCCTCGACCGAACGGTGTGATCTTTTTGCCGAAGATGCCTTCAATGACCCATGCCGCAATCGCAATGACCAAAGCCAGGAAAAAAGCGCTCCAGAACCCGCCGACCTTAAATGCGGGAACGATGAAGCTGACGAACATCAAGACCAAAGCAGATACGATAAACCTGACGATATGTCCAAGCAAATGCATCGGCTTTAAACCTCCCTCTCTAGTAGCATTTTGGATCTGACGGCGGTGAACGGCGTACCTTTGACGATTTTTCTCGCTGCACATAGTATTATGGCCTGCGCCATTGGGTTTATGTAAACCATATTTTAGAACCGGCGGAGAGAACGGCTATAGCAGAAAATTAGCTTATCCCCAAGGCATCGGATATAATATAATGAATAGATGGGTAACGGAAAAGAAAGGTAGGATGGAATTGAACAGCAAAATTTTAAAGACATTGGATTACGCCTCCATATTAGATAAATGCGCCAATCACGCGGAAACCAGTCTGGGAAAGGAACGTGTGGAGCAGCTGCTTCCGAGCGGAGATTTTGAAGAAGTCAAGCGGCGTTTAAAGTCTACGGACGAAGCGGTTAACGTGAACCGGCTCAAAGGAAGCGCTCCATTCGGTGGCATTCGTGATATCAAGACGGCGGTTCATCGTGCGAGGATTGGCGGTGTGCTGAGCCCTTCGGAACTGTATGATACTGCCAATACAATCTATGGCGGCCGAAGGCTCAAGCGGTTTTTGAATGAGGTGCATGAGGATTATCCAATTCCCTCTTTGGTCATGCTTACGGAGCAAATAGAGGATCTGAAGCCGACGGAGGACAGAATCAAGCAGTGTATCGACGAGAATGCGCAGGTGGTGGATTCGGCCAGTCCGGAGCTGGCTCGTATCCGTCAGGAGCTGCGAACCAGCGAAACGCGTGCAAGGGATCGTCTGGAGCAAATGGTACGCACCCCTTCCATCCAAAAGATGCTGCAGGATAACCTCGTTACCATCCGTAACGACCGTTATGTTATTCCTGTGAAGCAGGAGTACCGTGGCCATTTTGGCGGGATGATACACGACCAATCTGCTTCCGGCGCTACGTTGTTCATCGAGCCTGAAGCCGTCGTTCAATTGAATAACCGCGTCCGGGAGCTGAAGCTCAAGGAAGAGACGGAGATTGAGAAAATATTGCGTATGCTGACCGAGCTGGTAGCCGAGTCTGCCGACCTCCTGTTAGGCAATCTCGATGCGCTGGCCGAGCTGGATTTTACCTTCGCCAAAGCAGGGCTGTCCCACGAGATGAAAGCAACGCTGCCGATATTAAATGACCGCGGATTTATAAAGATCAAGCGCGGACGGCATCCTCTCATTCCTGCGGATAAAGTCGTGCCGCTCGATATCGAGCTTGGGAACCGGTATACAACCATTATTGTAACGGGCCCCAATACCGGCGGTAAAACGGTATCGCTCAAGACGATCGGCCTGCTGTCCTTAATGGCGATGTCGGGGTTGTTCGTTCCTTCGGAGGAAGGCAGCCAGCTATGTGTCTTCGACGCAATCTATGCGGATATCGGAGATGAACAGTCCATCGAACAAAGTTTGAGTACGTTCTCAAGCCATATGACCAACATCATTCGGATTCTTCGCGATATGACGCCCAAAAGCCTGGTGCTTCTTGACGAGCTGGGTGCGGGTACCGATCCGGCGGAAGGCTCGGCTCTGGCCATATCGCTCCTGGAATATATTCATAAAATGGGGTGCCGCATCGTCGCCACGACCCACTACAGCGAGCTGAAGGCTTATGCCTTCGACCGCCAGGGGATCATTAACGCCAGCATGGAATTCGATATTCAGACACTCAGTCCGACGTATCGCCTGCTGGTCGGCGTTCCGGGCCGAAGCAACGCATTCGCCATCGCCGAGCGGCTGGGCCTTGCCAAGTCGATTATCGAGCATGCCCGCGGACAGGTCGGCGAAGAGGATCAGCGCGTGGAATCGATGATTGCCACGCTGGAAGAAAACCGTTTGACAGCCGAAGCGGAGCGTCAAACGGCCGAACAGCTCCGCCGCGAGGTGGAGAGCCTGCGCGCGAAGCTGGAAGCCCAGCAGCAGCGCTTTGAAGAGCAGCGTGACCGGATGTTCGAGAAAGCGGAGCGCGAAGCCCAGGAGGCTGTCGCCAAAGCCCGGCGCGAGGCGGACGAGATCATCGCCGATCTGCGGCGCATGCAGCGGGAAGCCCATCTGGTGAAGGATCACCAGTTAAGCGACGCCAAGCGAAGATTGGATCAGGCCGTGCCGGAGCTTCGGCAGAAAAAGGCGGCGCAGCCTTCCAAGAAGAAGCAGGATAAGCTGGAAGCCGGAGACGAGGTGCTTGTAACCAACCTGCGTCAGAAGGGCCATATCGTTGAAGTGGTCAGCGATACCGAAGCGATGGTACAGCTCGGCATCATGAAGATGAAGGTTCAGCTGGCCGATCTGGAGCTTGTTAAGGCTGCATCCGCCGCGGAGAAGAAACCGCAGCAAGCCGCAGCAAGCCTGAAGCGGACACGGGATGAGAACGCCAGAATGGAGCTGGACTTGCGAGGGCTTAATCTGGAGGAATCGCTGATTGAGGTCGACCGTTTTCTGGATGAATCGTATTTGGCCAATTTCGGCCAGGTCTATATTATTCATGGTAAAGGCACCGGAATTTTACGGACGGGCATTCAGGAGTTTTTGCGCAAGCATAAGCACGTCAAGAGCTATCGTATCGGCAATTATAATGAAGGCGGTACTGGGGTCACCGTAGCCGAGCTGAAGTGACAAATTTTTTTGCAGCGCGATGAAACTCCGAGCAGGGTTGCCTCGTATGTATAGTGTAAACATCGATGTTACTGTAAGATAAGAACTAAAGCTTTTCCAATACAATAGAACATTCATGGGAGGAATTTAGGTATGGGAATCTTCAAGAGATTGCGTGACTTAACAATGGCTTCGATTAACGATTTGTTGGATAAAGCGGAAGATCCGGTGAAAATGCTGAACCAATTCCTGCGCGATATGGAAGAGGACATTAACGAAGCCGAAGTGGCTGTAGCGAAGCAAATTGCGGTTGAGAAGAAATTCAAGCAGCAATACGAAGAAGCGTTCGAAATGGTGCAAAAGCGTGAAGAGCAGGCTCTGAAAGCTCTGGAGCAAGGCAATGAAGATTTGGCCCGCCGTGCGCTGCAGGATAAGAAAGAGCATCAAACCCGTTATGAAGAAATGAAAAAGCAATACGATATCGCCAAAGGCAATGCGGATCGTCTGCGCGATCAGCTGCAAGAGATGAAAGACGAGTTTACCAAAATGAAAAACAAAAAGGATTTGCTCGTAGCTCGTGCGGAAGCGGCAAAAGCGCAAAAGCAAATCAACCAGGCGATGTCCGGCTTTGGAACGGATAATGCGGCTAAAGGCTTTGATCGTATGTCGGAAAAAGTATTGCAAATGGAAGCGGAGGCGGAAGCAAGCAACGAGCTTCGTTCCAAAAACCGCAGCCTGGATGATGAATTGGATCAATTAGGCAAGAGCGACGGCGTTGACGATGAGCTTGCCGCTTTGAGAGCCAAGCTGGCAGCAAAGAAAGAATCCTAATCCACCCCGAACAATAGTATCGACCAAGCAAGAGACTGCGGCTTCGGCCACAGTCTCTTCAAGCGTTAAAGCCGTTTCATATTCAATCCCGTACCCGAATATGTTTTTCTTATCCGGGGAATTCCCCGAAATGCAACGAAACAATCAGGATTCGCTACTTTTGAGGTTTTGTAGGGAGGTGTCGATACTTGAATGAAGAGGTGGATGTCATGCTAAGTAATCCTTATATAGAGACGCTGGCTTTTTTCTCCGTTGCCGTCGTAGCTCTCATTGTTTTCCTCGCCATCTTTGAGATAGTAACCCGATATAAGGACTGGGAAGAAATCAAGAATGGAAACCTGTCTGTAGCTATGGCTACTGGAGGCAAAATATTCGGGATTTGCAACCTGTTCCGCTTTGCTATTTTAAATAACGATTCCGTGCTCCATTCGCTGATTTGGGCCGGCTATGGCTTTATTTTGCTTCTGGTCGCCTATTTTATATTTGAATTTTTGACGCCATACTTTAAAATAGATGAGCAGATTCAAAAGGATAACAAGGCGGTTGGATTCCTGTCGATGGTGATTTCCATCTCCATGTCGTATGTTATCGGTGCGAGTGTAACTTAAGATGGCAGGGCTAGATCCGGAGGGCATGAAATGAAATATTTATGGGGCAGTTTGCTGGCCCTGGCGCTTGTGTTTTTCGTCTGGGGCACGTATTATTTTATTAAACACGGCTAGTAAGTTGAATCGGAGGAATGTACGGTGCCGCAATCGCATGATCAAGTATGTCCATGGTGCCAAACCGAGATTGTATGGGACCCCGAAATCGGTCCGGAGGAAACCTGTCCGCACTGCTTTAATGAGCTCGGCGATTACCGCAGCATTAATTTGAAGGTAGGGCAGGACGAGCAAGAGGTGGATTTGGACGAAGAGGAAGCTGACGATCCTGAGGATGATGAGGACCTCGAGGACTACGAGGACTACGAGGAGTTTGAAGGGATCGAAGACTACGAGGAAGGCGTACAGCGTGTACTGGACACGCAGGAGGATACGCCGGAATGTCCGGTCTGCCACAGCTTTATGCTGCTAACAGGTACGCACACCATGCCGCAAGGCTTCGTTCCTGTTATCCCGCCGCGACTGAACCAGCCTTTGGTTAAGGCGGCTCACAGCACGAAGGTCTTCGTCTGCCCTTCCTGCTTCAGAGTGGAGCAGGTATTGTCCGAGGAAGACCGTCTGGCGATGATCGAGCTGTTAAAGCAGCATGGCCATCAATAAGCTCGGCTCTCAAAAAGGAAATTCCCACTAGGATGGGATTTCCTTTTTTTTCATTCCCTCATGTTTTTCATAGAGAGGGGAAGGTTAACAAGGACGTCATAATCCTACATAACAGGTGAGCACAATGCATTCTGGAACCAAACAATTTCCCCACAAATGGGTGCGGAGCAAAGAGCAGCGCACAGGGTGGCGCTACGACGGCCACGAGAGTGAGACTTCCTCCGGGAAGGGAAGCAGGCTGACAGGACAATCCAGGCTGCTTCTGACCGTTCAAGGCTTGGTGGCTGCGGCCAACGCTTTGTCAGGTACGTTTGTCAACGTCTATCTGTGGAAGGCGCGGCAGGACTTTGCTCTTATCGGCTGGTTTACGCTGATTAACCATGTGGCGATGGCTCTGACCTTTTGGCTTGCGGGAAAATGGGTCAAGGAGCATAACAAGATGAACTGTTTACGGGCCGGAGTGGCGGTATCCGCCTTGTTTTATACGCTGGTGCTGTGGTTCGGAACGAATGCGGTTCATTATTACCTGCTCTTGGGGGTTATTCTCGGGATGGCTTCCGGTTTATTTTGGCTAGCCTTCAACGTAGTATATTTTGAGGTGACGAATCCGGCGAATCGGGATCGTTTTAACGGATGGGCCGGGTTGTTAGGGTCCGCGGCAGGGATGATCGCTCCGTGGATCTCCGGCTTTTTAATCATTCATTTGAAGCAGACGAACGGATATCGCGTGATCTTTACTCTGTCACTTGTCATTTTCGTGATTGGTGTCGTATTCAGCTTTTTTCTGAAAAAAAGAAAGTCGCAAGGACATTACGAATGGTTCCTTACCCTGCGCTGTCTGAGTCAAAAGGAGACGCTGTGGCGTACGGTGTCACTCGGCTTGGTGGCTCAAGGCGCAAGGGAAGGCGTGTTTGGTTTCATGATTGGTCTGCTTGTTTATGTTCATACCGGCAATGAGATGAAGCTGGGGAACTTTGCCCTGATTACCTCGGCCGTTTCTTTGGTCAGCTTTATGATTACAGGAAGGCTGCTGAAGCCGAAATACAGGAAGAAAGCGATGCTGATCGGAGCGGTCATGATCGTCCTTGTCATTCTGCCCTTTTTCTGGAAGGTCAATTTTTTGACTTTGCTCATTTTTGGGGCCGGCGTCGGACTTTTTTTTCCGATGTACTCGATTCCTATGACCTCCTCCGTATTTGATTTGATCGGCAAGCATGAGGATAGCGTGAAGCATCGGGAGGAGTATATCGTGATGCGCGAGCTTGCTTTGAATGCGGGCCGGATTACGGGGACGGCCGTTTTTATCGCTGTGGTGACGATGACTTCCTCTCCTGCCGCGATGAACTGGCTGCTCCTGGGCATCGGCTGCACTCCGATTGCATCCTGGTTTTTCATGCGAAAGGTTCCGATGGATAAACCGGTTAAGGCGTCGTAATCATCCTGCTATGGAGCCTTCCGGCAGTATCCAGGCTGTTGACAAAATAAGGAGCGCCGTTACAATTAGGACGGAGGTGTAGAGCATAGAGCGACGAGTCCTGTGCGGAAAGGAGTGGCTTTAGATGAGCAAAAACAATCGAATGGTCAACAGCGTTACGGAACTTATTGGGGATACGCCGGCGGTACGGTTGAACCGGTTAACAGGAGATAATGACGCCGAGGTATACGTCAAGCTGGAATATTTCAATCCGAGCGGAAGCGTGAAGGATCGGGCGGCCATGAACCTGATAGCCCAGGCGGAAAAAGACGGGATCTTGAAGCCGGGCGCTACGATTATCGAGCCGACCAGCGGCAATACCGGAATCGGGCTTGCCATGAATGCGGCGGCCAAGGGCTATAAGGCGATCCTGGTCATGCCGGATAACATGACGAAAGAGCGTATTAACATATTGAAGGCGTACGGAGCTCATGTAGAGCTGACCCCTGCCGATCAAAGAATGCCGGGGGCGATCCGCCGCGCGCTGGAGCTTCGAGATGAAATACCGGACAGCTTCATTCCGCAGCAATTCGAAAATCCGGCGAATCCGGATATTCACAGAACGACTACGGCACTGGAAATTATCGAGCAGACGGAGGGCAAGCTGGATGCTTTCGTGGCTTCATCGGGAACGGGAGGCACGATTACCGGGACAGGCGAGGTGCTTCGCGAACGCATTCCGGGCATTCAAATTTATGTCGTCGAGCCTAAAGGCTCCCCGGTATTATCGGGCGGCAAGCCGGGCCCGCACAAGTTGGTAGGAACGAGTCCCGGCTTTGTTCCGGCTATCCTTAATACGGAGGTGTACGACGAGATCGTACAGGTGGCCGATGAGGACGCGCTCCGTACGACCCGGGAGCTGGGCAGCAAGGAAGGCATTCTGGTCGGTCCATCCGCCGGCGCTACGGTGTGGACTGCGCTGCAGGTAGCCAAGAAGCTCGGTAAAGGGAAGAGGGTATTGTGCATAGCTCCGGATACGGGAGAACGGTATTTGAGCATGGGCATCTTTGTTTAAGTTGGGACGAGCACCTCGTGAGAGGTGCTTTTTTGTGTGTGAAGGAACGCAAGGAAGCTCGCTCGGAAGAAGCAGCAAGCCATTCAAAATTAGGCAGGAATATTTGAAAAACAAGTTGAATAAAAATGCATTTAGATGTATAATTATAAGTAAAGAACAATACAAGGTAGGATGGTGATTGACTTGATTATAGCATTAGAAAATGAGCCTCCTGCACAAGGACAGTTTGAGCAATTGCTGGCATCCGTCGAGGATCATGCAGCCGATGCGGAACTTCTGTATAAAACGTACTGCCAGAGCCCTTATGTGATCGCCGCTTATGACAAAGGCCGGCTGGTGGGCATCGGAAGAGTGACGGGAGAGTCGGATGGGCAAGGCGGGCTGCAAATTACCGTGCTTGAGGATTACCGCTGCCACGAGATTGAAGCGAACATACGCAGGCTGTTATCGATCCACCGTTAATAGCATTTTTACAGCAGCCTATTATTTCTTATATAGATTTTATGCAAGCCCGAGGCTATTGTGCCCTGCGGGCTATTTTTGCGTTGAAGGGATGGCTTGCAGATTTGGCTCAGCCCAAGCAAGAGCAATTTTATTTTGCAAAAAGCCGCCGGTTGGGTGTAATATGGAGTAATAATTTATCTATCCATGACATGTAAGCGGAAGACAGGTTTTGTCTAACGCAAAACCTGGAAGGAAGCTAATGTAAGGCACAACTCTTGGGAGGGTTAACCACCGATGGAACAGTTTAAAATGCGAATTATTGAGCTGCTTAAGGAAGACGCGAGAAGAACCCCGGCGTTAATAGCGACTATGCTGGGTGCGCCGGAGGCGGAAGTGGCGGAAGCGATCAAGCAATTGGAGGATGCGCACGTCATTATCAAATACGCGCCGATTGTGAACTGGGCGAAGGTGGACAACGAGAAGGTAACCGCATTGATTGAAGTTCAGATCACGCCGGAACGCGGACGCGGCTTCGATGCGATCGCCGAGCGCATTTACTTGTATCCGGAAGTCAAATCCGTATATTTGATGTCCGGAGCCTATGATTTGCTGGTAGAGATCGAAGGGAAAACGCTGAAGGAAGTCGCTTCTTTCGTATCCAATAAGCTGTCGCCGATAGACCGCGTTTTATCGACCAAAACACATTTCATACTTAAAAAATATAAGCAGGACGGTATCACCTTTGAAGATCATGAGGATGACCGCCGTATGTTAATCTCCCCGTGAAGGATGATGAGTGATGATCAAACAACATGAGCCTTCTACAAAGTCGATGTCGGGTTATTTGGCTCCCTTGGTGAGAGAAATCCCTCCATCAGGGATCCGCAAATTTTTTGATCTGGTCAGCGCCAGCAAGGATATCATTTCCCTTGGTGTCGGCGAGCCGGATTTTTGCACGCCTTGGCACGTGCGTGAAGCCTGCGTGTATTCCCTTGAACGCGGCAATACGAAGTATACGCCGAATGCTGGAATGCCGGAGCTAAGGGAAGCGATCGCCGAGTATTTGTACGATTCGTTCCATGTGCCGTACGAGCCTTCTGACGAAATCCTGGTTACGGTGGGCGGCAGTGAAGCCATTGACTTGGCCTTGCGTGCCTTGATCGTCCCGGGGGATGAAGTGCTTGTTCCGGAGCCTTGCTATATCTCCTATTCTCCGATTACGAAGATCGGCGGGGGGATTCCTGTCGGGATCGAGACATTCGCGAAGGATAATTTCAAGCTGACTCCCGAGGCCTTGAAGGCGAGCATTACACCTAAGTCTAAAGTACTGATTCTGTGCTATCCGAGCAACCCGACGGGCGGCATCATGACGTACGAGGATTGGCTCCCGATTGCAAAAATTGTTGAGGAAAACGACCTTATTGTCATTTCCGACGAAATCTATGCAGAATTGACTTACGAACAGAAGCATGTCAGCTTCGCTTCCTTGCCGGGCATGAAGGACCGCACCATCCTGGTCAGCGGCTTCTCCAAAGCCTTCGCGATGACCGGCTGGAGGATGGGCTATGCTTGCGGACATAGGGATCTAATTTCAGCGATGCTCAAAATTCACCAATACACCGTCATGTGCGCACCTGCTATGGGGCAAGTCGCAGCTCTCGAGGCTTTGAAAAACGGTATGGATGAAAAGGATCGCATGGTAGAGTCCTATAACCAACGGCGCCGGCTCGTCGTTCAGGGCTTCCGGGACATCGGGCTCGAGTGCCATGAGCCGCAGGGAGCGTTCTATGCCTTCCCTTCGATTGCTTCTACAGGGCTAAGCTCGGAGGAGTTTGCCCAGCGTTTGCTCCTTGAAGCGAAGGTCGCTGCGGTGCCGGGATATGTGTTCGGCTTGGGCGGAGAAGGCTTCGTGCGCTGCTCCTATGCGACTTCCGTCAATCAATTGCTGGAAGCGATCGAAAGGATCGGAAATTTTATACGTAAATTATAGTTTCGACAAAAGTAGTCATTTCCATCTCCGACAAAAACTGTTATCTTTAATAGTATAGAAGTTTCATATCCTTTGGGGTTATGGGACTTCCGAATCTAAAGATATGCCAGGGGGGGATGAAGAATGGCTTTTCCGGAATATCAGCTTAGGCATTACCCGCAAATCGGTTGGATTCGAGAGAATAATCAGCAAGCCAAGTGGTTTTTTGGGAAAAAGAAGCGGTCATCTTCTGACGTATCTTTGGAAGAAGAGATTTATAGGTTGCGCCAGGAGCTCGAACGACTGGTTCAGAGCGAGCAATGCTTGACCTCACCGGAAGTTGTGAAGATCAGCATGATCCTGGACAAAAAGATAAATGAGTATATGAATCGAAATAAGAGGAGCCGGTAACGGTTCCTTTTTTTACATTTCAGCCTGCGGCCTTCTCCTTTTTTTATCTCTAGTTTTGAAAGAAACGAGACATTTATGATATGATTGGGGGTAACAGCAATCCAAGAAAGCGCATCTATAAGGAGAGGGAACATGAAAGGGAAATTCATGCTCATCATCATGCTGCTGCTGGTGCTAGCCGGCTGCGGCGGGGGACCCAAGGCTGATGTATTGATTTTTATGACAGGCCCCAATGGAATTCCGAACGAGGTGGGAGATAAGCTGCAGGCTGCGCTGCAAACGAAGCTTGGCGAAGCTCCGACCGTAAAGATTCAGACCACGCCGATGTTTTCTATGGATAAATTGGTTGTAGAAATTGCGGCGGGAGATAACAGTATTATTATTGTGCCGACGGAGCAGTTTAAAACGATAGGCCAGCAGGGCGGATATGTCAGTCTGGATGATGTGGCGAAGCAGGAGGATTTTCCCGGAGGCGTGCTGGAGCTCCCGGTAGATTCCAAGGATAAGAATGCAGCGCCCAAGAAAGAGAAGCATTTGTACGGTATTCCTTTGGAACAAACCAAATGGTTTACAGAGCTTAATTTGAATGGCAAAGATTTGGTAGCCTTCATTCCGGCCAATGCCAAAAATCTGGAAAAAGGCTTGCAGGTGATGAAGGTCATCGCGCAAAAATAGACCTAATGGACGTTCCTGCTGCATAGGCAGGTCTGACTTTAATTTCATAGAGTTACCGACTAGGTGCCTGTCTGCTTAACAAGCCGGCAGGTTAAAAGGGAAGCCGGTGTGAATCCGGAGCGGTCCCGCCACTGTATTTTGGAGGGAGAGTCTCATATTGCCACTGTTCTGAACCGGAATGGGAAGGCGAGGCCTCCGTACAACTCCATAAGCCAGGAAACCTGCCTAATCGGGAATAGACCGGGCCTTTCGAGGAAAAAGGAGCGTCGTTTGCACGCGCTGTCGTTCAGAATAACGGACAGCGTCTGCAATCGCATGCCCTCTGCTTCCTAATTGCAGCGATCAGGATCAGAGGGTTTTTGACGTGCATGCAAACCGGGACATGGAACAGGAACGATACAATGGGATGGAAGGACAAAGGGAGGTACCACAATGTGGAGTGAAATGAAACGAAGCGGCAGAAAAAAATGGCTGGCGGCCGTATTGGGCCTGGCGCTTGTGTTCAGCGCAGCCGGCTGCGCGCCGAAGGAGACGAAGCCCTCGGGGACGGCAGATTTGAAGGAGCCGGCTAAAGCGAGCAGCGGAGAACAGACAAGCCCTCCAGCCGCGAACGCAAAGGCTACAGTATATCCGTTGAAAGTGAAGGATGCAACAGGCAAGGAGTTTACCTTTGAAAAGGCGCCGGCCAAGATTGTGTCGGTGTCTCCCAGCGAGACGGAGACTCTGTTCGCTCTAGGCTTGGGCGACAAAGTCGTCGGCGTATCCGACTTTTGCGATTATCCGGAGGAAGCGAAGAAGAAGCCTAAGATGGGCAGCATCGTGAAGCCGAATGAGGAAGCGCTGATTGCGGCTAACGCGGATGTCGTGCTGTCGGGCGTATCGCTCAAAACAGCAGCCGTCGAGCAGCTGAGGGGCTTGAATGTAAATGTGTTTAAGGTAGAGCCCAAGACGATTGACGACGTCATGAACAATATTTTGAAATTCGGACAAATTTTTGACAAGCAGGAGCAGGCGGAGAAGCTGGTGGCTTCTATGAAGGCGGAGCGTCAGAAGGTTACGGATGCCGTCAAGGATCTGAAGCCGGAGCAAAAGAAAAGGGTGCTCATGGAATTTTCTCCTGGCTGGACGGTAGGGAAGGGAGAATTCATGGATGAGCTGATCACCTTGGCTGGCGGTATTAATGTCTCTTCCGACATTACCGGGTACGCGAAGCTGAATGAAGAAAAGGTGATCGCGGATAATCCTCAAGTGATTCTGTACCCGAAAAATCTGATCGATGAAAATTCCAAGAAGTCCATGGATCAAATCATTAGAGAGCGGACCAGCTGGGCTAATGTCGATGCGATCAAAAACAACAAGCTGGCGGGGTTGGATAAGGACTCGATCAGCCGTCCGGGACCGCGGATTACAGCAGCGCTGGTAGATGTAGCCAAAGGCATTTATCCGGAATTGGTGAAATAAAATGAAGCGGAAGCTAATGGCATGGGGAGGAGCGGGGGTGCTGCTCCTTCTTCTTTCCGTGACGATCAGTTTATCCATCGGTACGGTTCATGTGCCGCTCCTGCATGTATGGGGCATTCTGGCGCATCATCTGCCCGGAATCGGAGGCTCGGTTCCAGTAGATTGGCAGCCGGCCTCCGAGCAGATTATTTGGCGCGTCCGGCTGCCCCGCGTACTGCTGGGGGTGCTGGTCGGCGCCTCCTTGGGTATTGCGGGAGCGGCCTTCCAGGGAGTGCTGCGCAATCCGCTGGCAGATCCCTATACGCTGGGGGTTTCTTCGGGCGCCTCGGTCGGCGCTGCTTTCCTGATCTTGTTCGGGCTGCAGTTTGCCCTACTGGGCTCGGCAACCGTTCCGGTTGTCGCATTCATTACAGGAGCGCTATCCTTGATTACTGTGATTATTATCGCAAGAACGGGCGGCAAGATACGGATGGAAGCCCTGATTTTATCCGGGGTCGTCATGCAGGCCTTTCTCGGGGCCTTCGTCTCGTTTATGGTCGCGATGTCCAAGCAGGTTATTAATGAAATTGTGTTTTGGCTGATGGGCAGCCTGGCGCTTCGGGGCTGGATGTATTCGCTTGTGCTGCTGCCCTACTTGGCGATCGGCGTCATGATCCTGTTCGGCTATGGAAGAGCGATGAATTTATTCGCTTTGGGCGAGCAGCAGGCGGCCTATCTGGGTATAAGGGTCGAGCGAACGAAGCTTATTGTGCTGGCGGCTGCAACGCTGATTACGGCAGCGGCCGTGTCGGTCTCCGGGGTCGTCGGCTTTGTCGGCCTGATTGTGCCGCATTTGCTGCGGCTGATCGTTGGGCCGGACTATCGGCTGCTGCTGCCTCTTTCCCTTATCGGGGGAGCAATCTACGTACTGTGGGCGGATACGCTTGCCCGTACGGTCCTGAGTCCGACGGAAATTCCGCTCGGAGTGGTAACCGCGTTCATGGGGGCTCCGTTTTTTGCCTATTTGTTAAAAAGAAGCAAGCGATTGTCGAACGAATAATTTACGATGCCAAGATGTTGAAGGGAAGGGGGGCGGCAGGAAATGAACAGTGAGGAAGCTCATGCAGATGAGAAAGTTATTGCCGTGGAGGGTGTGGGATTAGCGTATTCCTCGAGGCAGGTGCTCGATAAGGTGAGCTTTTCCGTATCCTCGGGCGAATGCTTCGGCATCATCGGTCCGAACGGCAGCGGCAAGTCGACGCTGCTGAAGCTGATCTCCGGCGTCGAGAAACCTTCTGCTGGCCGGGTCCTTCTGAACGGTAAAGAGGCGTGCGAATACCCGCGCAAGCAGCTGGCCCGATGGGCGGCCGTGCTCCAGCAGGATGCCCTTCCCCCGCTTGGTTTTACCGTCCGCGAGGTCATTGCGATGGGCCGCTATCCGTTTCAAAACTGGCTCGGCGATGAAGCCGGGGCTGTGGACTCGGAGCGGCTAATCGATGACATCCTTGAGCGGCTGGAGCTGCGACCGCTGGAGCACCGCAGCATCGACGCCTTGAGCGGCGGCGAACGGCAGCGCGTCGCGCTCGGTAAGGTTATGGCGCAGCAGCCGAAGCTTCTGCTGCTGGACGAGCCGACCACGTATCTGGATATTGGCTATCAGGTCCAGATGATGGATTGGATTCGCTCCTGGCAGCAGGAATCGGGTCTTACCGTTATCGCCGTGCTGCACGAATTGAATTTGGCCGCGCAATATTGCGGCAGGCTGTTATTGCTGCAAAACGGCCGTATAGCAGGGATCGGCGAACCGGAGGAGGTTCTCCGAAGCGAGCTGCTGGAGCGGGTATACCGTACACAGCCGATCGTGCTTAAGCATCCGGTTACCGGTGTACCGCAAATTCTTTTGCAGAGCGGGGCCGATTCATAGCAGATTAAAGGATATAGGAACCAGATTTGGGAGGGACACGAACGATGTACAATAGAGATTGGCTGAACCGGGCGGTGTCAGAGATAAAGCCTCTGGATCAGGAGGCGATGGAGGCGGCGGAACGCCATCTGGACCAGTTGACCAAGCCTCCGGGCAGCTTGGGCAAGCTGGAGGAAGTGGCACGTCAGCTGGCCGGTATTAGCGGCCAAGTCGTGCCTGAGCTGGGGAAGAAAGCCGTCATTGTGATGGCGGCGGACCACGGCGTATGCGAAGAAGGCGTCAGTGCGTTCCCGGCTGAGGTGACTCCGCAAATGGTGATGAATTTCCTGAACGGCGGAGCGGCGGTTAATGTGCTGTCAAGGCATACGGGCGCGGACGTCGTCTGTGTCGATATCGGGGTGAATGCGGATTTGGAGCATCCCGGGCTAGTTTCGAGAAGTGTTCGCAAGGGCACTCGCAATATGGCGAAGGAAGCGGCAATGACCGAAGAAGAGGCCATTCAGGCGATAGTTACCGGCATGGACCTGGTCAAGGAGCTGGCAGGTCAGGGTTACACCCTGTTTGCAACAGGCGAGATGGGGATCGGCAATACGACGGCCAGCTCAGCGCTATTAGCGGTATTAAGCGGAACCGACGTCGGCGTTACGGTTGGCCGTGGGACCGGAATCGACGATCAGAAGCTGCTGCACAAGCAGGCCGTCATTGAACGGGCGATTGCCGTCAATCAGCCTGATCCGGCAGACCCGATCGATGTGCTTGCCAAGGTAGGCGGCCTGGAAATCGCCGGGTTGACCGGCGTCATCCTCGGAGCTGCGATGCATCGCCGGCCGATTGTGATCGACGGCTTCATCTCCTCGGCGGCCGCCTTGGCAGCAAGCCGTATTGCTCCGCTTAGCGCGTCATACATGATCGCTTCGCACTTATCGCAGGAGCAAGGACATGCGCGCTTGCTCGAAGCGGTGGGCTTGTCCCCTATGCTGCGCATGGATATGAGGCTTGGAGAGGGTACGGGAGCCGTGCTGGCTTTCCCGCTTATTGAAGCGTCGGTGAAAATCATGAAGGAGATGGCTTCCTTCGCCTCGGCAGGCATCTCTACCTCCAATAATTAATGGAAAGGCTGGACGGCAAATGCTGGTATTGGTGACGGGCGGAGCCCGCAGCGGCAAAAGCTCCTTTGCCGAAGCTTACGCATCGCGGCTTGAGCAGCGCGGCATTTACATCGCGACAGCCCAAGCGTATGATGAGGAAATGAAAGCACGGATCGGCCTTCATCGGAAGCAGAGAGACGAAGCAGGCTTCCCATGGACGACGCTGGAGGAGCCGTTTGAGCTGGACCGATTGTTAAACGGCTGGTGCGATCAGATGGCTGATCATTCCGGCAGCCAGCCTAACGTGCATCCGCAGCCTATTGCTGCTGAAGGAGCCGTTGTCCTGGTCGATTGCCTTACCCTCTGGCTGTCCAACTGGCTGCTTCGATACGAGCAGGATGCCAATGCCGAGCAGCTGCTTAGGCAGAAGGTAGACGAGCTGACTGCCGCCGGACGGCGATTCGCTGATCAGGGGCGTCATCTGGTGCTGGTAACCAACGAGGTTGGTTACGGTCTCGTGCCGGAATATAAGCTGGGGCGGCAGTTCCGGGATTTGTCGGGGATCATGAATCAACGGCTGGCACGGGAGGCTGAGCAGGTGTTCCTCGTAACGGCAGGAATTCCGATGGAAATCAAGAGCCGGCAATTCCAATGGTAGACACCGGATTTGGACCCATCCTCGTTCGCAGCCGCTTATCTGCATGATGGGCTTGGACAGAGGAATTATTACATATACAATGAATTGACTTTGAGCAAGCAAAAATGGCGATCAGGCAGTTCAAACGGGCGGGTGGATTTGGTTGTTGTTTTATTCTTGGCAGGAAACCGCTGTGATGCTGGTTTGCGCGATGATGATCGATTGGTGCATCGGGGACCCGCGCTGGCCGACCCATCCCGTTATCCGGATAGGACAATGGATACGCTGGGTCGAGTCCAAGCTTCACCCGGAGGGAGTCCGTCGCTCGGAGGCCGATGAACGATGGAGAGGCTTCCTGTTAACCGTATCGACGTTGGCGATTTCCTTTGGAGCCATGTGGCTTCTGCTTTGGGCTGCCCGGTGCATTCATCCGTGGCTGGGCTACGCGGTAAATACATGGTTCATCTCGACGACGATAGCGATTAAGGGCCTTAAGGATGCGGCCATGAAGGTGTACGTTCCTTTGATGCAAGGACGTATGGAGGAAGCGAGAACCTATACCGGCTATATTGTCGGCAGAAATACGTCGGAGCTCGACGAAGCCGAGCTTACGAGGGCAACGGTAGAAACTGTAGCCGAGAATACGGTGGATGCGGTCGTATCCCCGTTGATGTATGCGTTTCTAGGGGCGGCGCCACTGGCTATGCTGTACCGCGCAGCCAACACGCTGGATTCCATGGTCGGCTATAAAAATGAGAAGTATTTGTTCTTCGGCTGGGCTTCCGCACGCTGGGACGATGTGATGAATTGGGTCCCCGCGCGGTTAACCGGTGCCTTTCTGGTGTTAGTATCGGCCGTAACCAGCGGCTGCTCCGCCTTGCGGGCTGCGCAAGCGATTCGCCGGTTTGCCCGGCTTCATCCAAGCCCCAACAGCGGCATTCCCGAATCGGCGGTCGCCGGAGCGCTCGGCATCGAGCTTGGCGGTGTGAACGTTTATCATGGGAGAATCAGCGAGCGGGCACGAATGGGCTGGCCGCTTCGTGAAAGACGGATGGATGATATATTGAATACCGTTCGTCTGCTCTATGGGGTTAGTATTTTGATTGCAGGAGGGCTGCTGTGCGCATATTGCTGGACTTTATGGTAAAAGGGTTGGCTGCGTGTGCCGCAGCCTTTCAATTTCTAACGCGGCTTCCTGTGCCGGTTACATTGGAGTATAACGATGCACTGTTTCGGCGCAGCGTCGTCTTCTATCCGTTAGTAGGTGCGGTAATGGGGCTGCTGCTTGGAGCCGCAGGCTGGCTCCTGCAAGGCTGGCTGCCGCCGGGAGTGACTTCCGCCCTGCTGCTGGCCCTCTGGGTCGCCATGACAGGGGGGCTGCATCTCGACGGATTAATGGATACAGCCGATGGCATTTTCAGCTACCGGTCCCGGGAGAAAATGCTGGAGATCATGAAGGACAGCCGGGTCGGCGCGATGGGGGTTATTGCCTGTGTGCTGGTTCTTTTGTGCAAATGGACCCTGCTGCAGCAATGGCTGCCGCTCTCATGGGCGGGATCTTTATTCGTGCTGCCTCTGGCCGCCCTATGGAGCCGATGGTATATGGTGGTCGCCATTGCCTTCTGGCCTTATGCGAGGCAGGAGGAGACGGGACATAACCGGATAGGGGCTTTCTTCCGCGGCCTGCAAGCGAAGCATGTGATCCTTCACACGGGTTTGGCGCTATTGTTAACCTGTTGTTTGGTATGGATGATGGGAGAGTCCTTGTTGTTTTCCGTACTCATTATAGGGGCAGCGGCTCTGGGCTGTTTGGCAGCCGGGGTGTCGATATCCGTATTTATCAGCCGCAAGCTCGGCGGGCTTACAGGGGATACCTACGGGGCTATCAACGAGCTTTTGGAAGTCTTTCTGCTGTTATTGTTATATATGGTCATACATTCGTAGATAAAACGGTTTATCCGGTTGTTATCAAAATGGTTTAAGAGAATGGGGGAGCCTGAATGCTGGAACGATACGGGCATGGGGGAGATTTATGGACGGCCGCCGAGGCGTTCGGCAGAGGCAAGGACGAATTTCTGGATTTCAGCTCGAATATGAATCCGTTAGGACCGCCTGCAGCGGTGGAGACCATATTGAGAGAGCGTTGGAGGGACGTCGCCGCTTATCCCGATCCCGCTGTGCGTGAACTGCGGAGGAAGCTCGCGGAGCACTATGAGGTACCCATGGAATCGATTCTGGTCGGGAACGGCGCGGCGGAGCTGATTGACCTGGCGGTTCGGGTTCTTAAGCCTCATGTGACGGCGTTGGCGAGACCGTCCTTTTCGGAATATGAGGAAGCGGTGGATAAAACGGACGGGAGCATCCACGAGCTGATGCTGCGGGAAGAGAAGGGCTTTGTCATGCAGCTTGACGATGTGGAAAGAGCCGTCGAAGCCTCGGACATGCTCTTCTTCGGTTCTCCGAATAATCCGACAGGCAGGCTGCTGCCGCAGGATGTCCTCAGGCTGCTTGTGCAAGCCGATAAGCCCGTGATCCTCGATGAAGCGTTTATCGATTTTTGTCCGAATGAGGATCAGCTGACGATGCTTCGTCAGGCGGCGGACTCACCCCAGCTCATGGTCATTCGGTCGATGACGAAATTTTATTCGATTCCCGGCCTCAGGCTCGGGTTTATTGTCGCACATCCCGATACAATTACGAAAATGCGGAGCCAGCAGGTACAATGGAGTGTCAATACGATGGCCCAATTGATCGGTGCTGCGGTGCTGGACGATAAAGATTACGCGCGGCGGACTCATGCTTGGCTGGCGGAGGAACGTCCGTGGCTGACAAGCAGGCTGCAATCCTTAGGCCTTATTGTCACTCCAAGCGATACAAACTATCTTTTGTTTTCACTTCGTGGGCTGGGCCTTACGGTGAAGGCGCTGCAATCCGAAATGGGGCGGCGCGGTATTTTGATCAGGGACGCGTCACTGTTTCCGGGCTTGGACGAAACTTACGTTAGAGTTGCGATCAGGCTGCGCGAGCATAACGAAAGGCTCCTTACCGGGCTTCAGGAATCCATTCAAGCCTTGCTTGAGCAATCCAGTCCGCCGATCGTCTTAGCGGCTTCGGATCTATCGAGTCGTTCACCGGAGCAGGCTGCCCCTCACGCAGCGTCAGGACAATCGGAGCTTCCTGGCAGTGCGCCCGCTGTAACGAGCAGCGCAGCAGACCCATCGTTGGCAGCTCCGTTAGCCGCAGCCTTGATGGTTCAAGGAACATCCTCCGATGCGGGCAAGAGCCTGATAACGACGGCCCTCTGCCGAATTTTGCTCCAGGACGGCTTGCGAGTCGCTCCGTTTAAATCGCAAAACATGTCGTTGAACTCCTATGTGACTCCTGACGGGAAGGAAATCGGCAGAGCCCAAGGGATGCAGGCGGATGCCTGCCGGATTCCGGCCACGACGGATATGAATCCGATCCTGCTGAAGCCGAAGAAGGACATGGTATCTCAGGTCGTCGTTCACGGGAAGCCTTATCGTGATTTGGATGCGCGGACGTACCGGGAGAACTATTTAAGCGAAGCGGAAACGATCGTCAAGGACGCGCTGAACAGGCTGAGAAGATCATTCGATGCGGTCATCCTGGAGGGAGCCGGCAGTCCTGCGGAAGTGAATTTGAAGGATCGGGATATCGTCAATATGCGCCTCGCCGGGTGGGCGGATGCTCCAGTCGTGCTTGTAGCCGACATCGACAGAGGAGGCGTGTTCGCGTCTATTATAGGCACCATGGAGATTTTCACCCAGGAGGAGAGGGATCGAGTAGCAGGATTCATCATTAACAAGTTCCGCGGCGACGTGACGCTGCTCTATCCGGGATTGGAATGGCTGGAGAAACGGACAGGCAAGCCGGTTCTCGGCGTCGTCCCGTACTTGCCCGATCTGGAGCTGGAGGACGAGGATTCCGCCTCGCTCGACCGGAAGCTGGCCACGGGCATTTTGGCCAAAGGCAGCTCCGCTGCGCCATATTTGACGGGTGAGAGGGGAGCCAGGGAGACCGATCAGGAACTGCTGGATATCGCCGTCATCCGGCTGCCCCGATTATCCAACTTCACGGATATAGACCCGCTGCTGTATGAGCAGGACGTGCGGCTTCGCTTTGTCAGCTCGCCGGAGGAGCTCGGGCGGCCGGATGCCGTCATTTTACCGGGCAGCAAAAATACGGTGGATGATTTGCTGTTTTTAAGGCAGAACGGCTTGGAGCAGGCTCTGCTGCGCCATGCGGAGCACGGTGGAGCCGTGGTGGGCATTTGTGCCGGCTACCAAATGATGGGCAGCAAGCTGCTGGACCCGGACCTGGTGGAATCGGATCATCCGAAGCTGGACGGACTCGGCCTGCTGCCTACGGAAACGGTGTTTACCCCGGATAAGCGGACGGTCCGTGCGGAAGGAACGACCTTCCTGCAGGAAGGAATTCTTGCAAGTCCGGCGCCGCTGCCGATTACAGGTTATGAGATTCACATGGGGAGAACACGGTTTTTGGAGCCCGTGAAGCATCCTTTTCTCATTAAGGAAACGGGCGGTAACGAGAGCTTGCATGAAGATGGGGTTGTCGCTGCGAACGGCAGGCTGTGGGGGACGTACATCCACGGCATTTTACATAATGACGACTTCCGCAGGCATTGGCTGAATACGCTCCGGGCAGAGAAAGGCTGGGGACCCAAGCTGGCTGAGCTCCGCTTTCAAGAGCGTAGAGAGGCGGCCTTCGACCGGCTGGCGGATCATGTAAGACGCCACTTGGATATGAAGCGGGTCTATGAGATGATAGGGAGAAAGGCCAAACATTTTGAAGGAGGCGATCCTCAATGAGAATTTATACGCGCACCGGCGATGCCGGACAAACGGGCGTTATTGGCGGACGTGTCGATAAGGACGATGTACGTGTAGAGGCTTATGGCACGGTTGACGAGCTGAATTGTTTTGTCGGGCAGGCAATGGGCTTTTTGGATGAAGAAAGGTTTGCCGACCTGCTAGCCGACTTGCTGGAGGTTCAGCATGAGCTGTTCGACTGCGGCTCCGATCTGGCTCTTTTGAAGCAGGAGCTTCGCCCCTATAAAGTCACCTCCGAGATGGTGGACCGGCTGGAAGCCTGGATCGATAAATACGATGCGGAGACACCGGACATCAAAAAATTTATTTTGCCGGGGGGAGTCCAGGCCTCTTCCGCACTTCATGTGTGCCGGACCGTCTGCCGCCGTGCTGAGCGCAGGGTAGTAACGCTGGCCAGAACACAGCCAATTAACGAGCAGGTTCGCCGCTATTTGAACCGGTTATCTGACTTGTTCTTCACCGTAGCCAGATTGGCCAATGCTCGAAGCGGAGTCGGTGACGTGGAATACGCTCGCAGTGCCGAGGTGTTCCGCCGTAAATGAATTCGTATTATGAACCTTTAGTATACCGTGTCTCGCAGGAGGAGGAAGGGTTTCTTCTGAAGACGATCCTGCAAAGCCGGATGCACTTGTCGCGCAAGCTGCTGTCCCGGTTGAAGCTGACTGAGCAGGGGATAACGGTGAATGGCCAGCGGCAATATATCAGCATTCGCGTTCATGAGGGCGATGTAATCGAGGTTCGAATGCAGCAGGAGGAGTCGGATGACATTTTGCCGCAGGACCTTCCTATCTCGATCTTATATGAGGATGACCATCTGCTGGTCCTGAACAAGGCGGCCGGGATGATCGTACATCCGACTCACGGGCACTATGTAAATACGCTCGCGAACGGCGTCGTATATTATTGGCAGCAAAAGGGACAGAGCTTTCGTTTCCGGCCTATCCACAGGCTGGATCAAGAGACATCCGGCACGCTTGCCGTCGCTAAAAACCCGTTCGTCCACCAGCAGGTATCTGAGCAAATGCAGGCGCATCAGGTGAAAAAGGAATACATCGCTCTGGTCCATGGTGTTATGGCAGAGGATGAGGGTACGGTTGATGAGCCGATCGATCGCGATCCCGAGCAGCCCCATATCCGGATTGTTACAGAGACGGGGTATCCTGCGGTTACGCATTATAAAGTAGAGCGCAGGTTCAAGGATGCGACCATGGTGCGGCTGTGGCTTGAAACCGGCCGGACGCACCAGATCCGCGTTCACATGAAGCATCTCGGTCACCCGCTGCTGGGCGACAAGATGTATAAGCTGTCCAGCGCGAATGAAGCAAAGGAAGCGGAAGTCGAACGGCTTCAAGTCTACGGGTTGGACCGGCATGCTCTGCATGCCTGTACGCTCGGCTTCGTGCATCCTTCGACGAAGGAGTGGATGGAATTCCATGCTCCGCTTCCCGAGGATATGGAGCGGTGCATCCGCTTGCTGGAGGAACAGGGTTGAGGGAGCAGATTCTGCGGAAACCGCAGAATCTTTTTTTCGTAGTGATAAGGGAGCGTTTTCCCGGCTGCGACTTGACATTGCTTCAGCTTTCACCGAAAATTTAATGAAAACCAATGATTTTCCAAAAGGAGCTCTTACCATCATGAGTAAATCTGTCATCGTCTATCAATACCCGCAATGCGGCACTTGCCGAAACGCCTTGAAATCTTTGAAGCAGAAGGGCTTGGACGTACAAGCCGTGCATATATTCGATAATCCGCCGAATCGTGAGGAGCTTAAGAAAATGATCGCGGATAGCGGGCTGGATATTAAAAAATGGTTCAATACATCCGGTGAGGTTTACAAAGAAATGCAGCTGAAAGACAAGCTGCCGCAAATGACCGAGGAAGAAAAGATCGATTTGCTCGCATCGAACGGCAGGCTGATCAAAAGGCCTGTGGTGACCGACGGGTCTACCGTAACGGTAGGCTACAAGGAAGAGCAATACGAAGAGGTTTGGGGCCGCTAAGTGCGGAATGCGAAGGAGCGTGACAGGATTGCAGCAAAACAATAAGAAGAAAAATCCGTTCTGGATGATCGGCACGGTAGTTGTTTTTCTGTTAGCCAAAGGAAAATGGCTGCTGTCGCTGTTGAAGTTCGGCAAGTTCGGCGGCGTATTTATCTCTATGCTGCTCTCGATAGGCGGCTATGCGTTGTTGTTTCCATGGTGGTTCGCTGTAGGGCTTGTTCTGCTCATTCTGGTCCACGAGCTGGGACATGTGATAGCTGCGAAGCAGAAGGGGCTTCCTGTCAGCGCTCCGGTGTTTATTCCGTTTCTCGGAGCATTGATTACGATGAAGCGCCATCCGAGAGACGCGGTTACCGAAGCGTACATGGCTTTCGGCGGTCCGATTCTGGGCACGGTAGGCGCGCTGGTGGTGTTTGGCCTGGGGTATTTGATTAACAGTCCCACCTACAGTCCCTTATTTTACAGCTTGGCTCTGGCCGGGTTTATGATCAATTTATTTAACCTTCTCCCGATCCATCCTCTGGATGGAGGGAGAATCGCGACGGCAGTGTCCAGATGGCTGTGGCTCGTGGGATTAGTCGGAGGCCTTGTGTTAATCATTTACAACTTCAGCTTCATTCTGCTCATCATCTGGGCTATGTTTGCTTACGATCTGTATAAAAAATTCGTCAAGCACCGCAAGCACGGGGAGCAGAGGATGGTCAGCGCAAGCTTCCTGGTTCCGGCGGAGCCTCTCATAGAGCAGGGATATATCATCCCTGGAGAAGAGCATAAACGCGAGCTTCCTTTTGTTACTTATTCCGATCTGGAAGGACAGCAATTTGTCCATGTCATCTGGGAAGGCCTGAAGTTTCAGGGGACCATACCGCTGATGCAGCAGGGGATTATTCAAAAGGTGCATGTGACGCGGCTGGAACGGCTGCAAAAGGAAGAGGGCCTGCACTTGATGGTGCATTGCCAGGTCGATTACGAGTTATTTGAAAATGACCGTTATTATGAAGTACCGAACGCAACCCGCTGGACGTACGGGATTAGTTATTTGGCGCTTGCCGCATTTTTGTTCGGGATGATGGCGGCGGTTCATAAAGTAGGCAGCATATAATCGGAGCAAAGAGGTCGTTGATCCAATGAAACAATTTCAATCCAAGCGGTTATCCCATCTGGGATCCGCTGTTTTTTCTGAAATGGCGCAGTGGAAGCAAGAGGTGATGAGCCGCGGAACCGACGTCATAGATCTGGGCATCGGCAGCCCGGACCGCCCGCCTTCGGAGCGGGTCATCCAGGCAATGGAACAGGCGGTTCGCAAGCCTGAAGTATACGGTTATCCGACATCGGAAGGAAGTCCGGCTTTCCGGCAGGCCGTAGCCCGCTGGTACCAGCATCGCTTCCAGGTTTCTCTTGATCCGGAGACGGAAATCGTGACCTTAATAGGTTCGCAGGACGGCTTATCCCATCTGGCCATGGCGGTCGCCGACCCTGGAGATTTGGCCATGGTGCCTGATCCGGGATATCCTATCTACTCAGCCAGCCTGGTGCTTGCGGGGGTGGAGCCCTATTTTCTGCCGTTAAGAGAAGAGAACGGATTTCTGCCAAAGCTCGAAGAGATACCAGAGGAAATAGCCCGTAAAGCCAAGTTCATCTTGTTGAATTACCCCAGCAATCCACTATCTGCGGTTGCGACGCGTCCGTTCTTCGAGCAGCTTATCGCCTTCGGCAAACGGTACGGCCTGCTTGTCGTGCATGATCTTGCTTATTCGGAAATGGCCTTCGACGGATTCCGTCCGATGAGTATTCTGGAAATAGATGGGGCGAAGGATATTGCCGTAGAGTTTCACTCCTTATCCAAGAGCTTCAATATGGCAGGCTGCAGAATCGCCTTTATGGTGGGCCAGCCTGATGCGGTGCGAGCGCTTCGGATACTGAAGTCCAATATCGATTACGGCGTGTTCAAGGCGGTTCAGGAAGCGGGAATTGCTGCGCTGGAGGAAGATATGGAGCATGGCGAGACGGTTGCCGGTTTATATGAACGCAGGCGCGACCTTGTTATCGACGGGCTTGCAGCGGCAGGCTGGGTTATCCCGAAGCCCCAAGCGACCATGTTCATTTGGGCACGCATTCCGGAGGGATGGACCTCTCGACAAATTTCCCGGGAAATCCTGTACCAGGCTGGCGTTGTCGTCATTCCGGGGGATGCATTCGGCAAGGAAGGCGAAGGGTATGTACGGATCGCGCTTGTACAGGAGGAGGACCGCTTGCGCGAGGCCGTGAGCAGAATAGGACGTTTTTTAGAGACGGCAAAGCCTCCACAAAAGGTTTAATTTTAGCAGAACGGTGCAGATTACAATCCCTGCCTGGTTCATGACGCAAATCAACTTATCGGAAAAGATAAGAAGACAGGCGTTCTGGAACCGGCGGGGATTTTTTTTGGAGATTTCGGCTTTCAACGAAAAAAAGTGATGTGTCCTTTTTCCAGATGCATCTCTTGAACTTTTTTCACCCCCCATCGAACTATTTCCTTCTCCAAGGCGTATTTACAGTGAATACAGGAACGGAGGATCGTTCATTGATGGATTATTCGATCTCTGAAGAGCAATCGCGGGCTATCTTTGAAGAGCATGCCCCCTATGTTTATGGAATCGCCCTGATGATCACCAAGTCTGCCATGCTGGCTGATGATATCACTCAGGAGACCTTTTTGCGCGCGTTTAACAAGTACCATCTGTATAACCCCGATAAGCCCTTGCGCCCATGGCTGTACCGGATCACGATCAATTTGGTGCGAAGCACGCTGCGCAAGCAGCGGTGGCTGACCTTCTTCGGTCAAGTGCCGGTTGAAGCAAGCGGCGGCTCGGTAGAGTCTATTGTTTTGAAAAATGAAAGCGAGCGTGAGCTATGGCAGCTGGTCAACCGGTTATCTCCTAAGCGGAGAGAAGTGCTCATTCTGGTCTACTATGCCGGCCTGCCGCTGCATGAGGCTGCCGCGCTTCTCGATATCCGGCTCGGCACATGCAAATCGCGGCTTCATGCGGCTCTTCAGCAGCTTAGACAAAGCGACGCAGAGGATTATCATCTTACTTCGATTAAGGAGGCGCTCAAATGACATTACATCACGCTGCAGGGAAGCAGGAGGATGCATCGCTTGAACCCTCCAAAGCCGTTCAAAGGCGGATTCGTCAGCTGTCGCCCTCCTTTACCTTTGAAGAGCTGTGGGAGAAGCATAGGAGGGACCTGGGAGAGAAGAGGAATAGAGCTTCGCAAACGACCAAGCTGCGGACAAGATGGCTTTGGGCGGGTCATGCGGTGCTTTTGTGCGGAATATTGCTGGGAGGGCTCGGCTGGTACTCTCCTTCGGTCGGTGCCGCGTTGAAGAAGATTTTCTTTATTGATCTCTTTTACCAAAAGAACGGTGGATTGCTCGATGACGGGCTATATCAGATTGAAAAACAAAATTTGGGCACCCCGACAAACATCTCGGTAACGGATAAAAATATTCAACTGACTGTAGCCGAAGTGTTCTACGATGGCGTTCAGCTGGTGATCAATTATCAGGTCGACTACCTGAAGAAGAATAAGATAACGGAGGAGGACGCCTCCTTCTATTATGAATATGACTTTGAAGGTGTACATCCAACGATGATGGGGACTCATGAATTCAGCATTACAGGCGATCATACCTTCGTAGGGACGATGGTGTACAATATGGAGCCGGTGCCCGACCATACGATCCTGAATGTCAAAATTCCGAAAATCGGTACTACGTTCGGCAAGTGGGATGTTGCGGTTCCGATTTCCGTCGATAAAGCAGAGCCGCTGACTAAGATCATTCATCCTCAGCTGAAGGGCACCTATAAAGGGCACTCCTTTGAGGTTGAGGAGCTGACGCTATCTCCGGTAAGCACTCAGGTGAAGGTCAAGAGAGATGAATCCGCGGAGCTGTATTATCTGCTCGAGGATGACCTGCAAACTCCGTTTCTTTCCGGAGGCGGAATGGGCGGACAGGGGGAAGACCGGGAGAACTTCGGTCCTTTAACGGAGATGAATCCTCATCCGGCGTATGTAACCCTATTAGTCGGTGAGAGGAATCAAGGCCCGTCGATTCCATTTACACAAAGAGAGGAGTATGCGGACCTTTCGGGAGGGCTTCCGTTGACTCTAAAAGGAGCGGACGGAGGAGGCATCGAAATTACCGGCATCCAACAGCTGGAGGACGCCACGGTCATTTACTATGAGGCCAGCAATGCGGCGAATCAAATTCCTTTTTTGATGTTCGAAAGCCCATCGGGAGAAAGAATCTCGTCCAAGAAAAGGCCTGTCCGGCTTTCCAGAGACTCGTTCTCCTATCAATGGGAATTTCCCGGCATCTCCTCTTTATCCGAAATGAAATTACTGCTGATCGTAGACGAATTTTCCGAAGAATTTGAGAAGCCGATGAAAATCCGTATACCGCTGGATTGGGGTACGCGGCCGTAACGCTTTAAGAATGTCCGGTTCCGGGACGCATAAGCATTAAGGGGAGCCAAGGCCCCACTTGCGCTTCCCCAAAGATACGATGTCGCCTTTTTGCACTTCGACTTGTCATGTATTTGAAATTTAAACGATTTCACAAACATGCTAAGATAAAGCCAAGTCGCTATTTCAAAGGAGAGATTATCGTATGTCTAAGAAGCTAAAAGTAGCTGTTATCGGCTGCGGAGGCATTGCCAAAGGGAAGCATTTGCCGAGTCTTGCCAAGCTGGAGCAAGTGGAGCTTGTCGCTTTTTGTGACATTATCGTGGAGAGAGCCGAGCAGGCCGCAGAGAAATATGGTGTCGCCGGAGCAAAGGTATACGAGGACTATCGGGAGCTGCTTAAGGACAAAAGCATTCAGGTGGTTCACGTATGTACACCTAACGATTCCCACGCCGACATCTCGATTGCCGCATTGGAATCAGGCAAGCATGTTATGTGCGAGAAGCCGATGGCCAAGACGGCAGCGGATGCACGGAGAATGGCAGAAGCTGCGGAACGGACCGGATATAAGCTGACCATCGGTTATAATAATCGTTTCCGCCCCGACAGCATGTATTTAAAGCAGCTATGCGAAGCCGGAGAGCTTGGAGATATTTATTATGCCAAGGCTCATGCCATTCGCAGACGTGCCGTACCGACATGGGGAGTATTCCTTGATGGCGAGAAGCAGGGCGGAGGCCCGTTGATAGATATCGGTACGCATGCGCTTGATTTGACGCTGTGGCTGATGAACAACTATGAACCCAAGGCCGTACTAGGTTCCACCTTTCACAAGCTTTCCCAAAAAGAAAACGCTGCCAATGCCTGGGGGCCATGGGATCCCAAGAAATTCACTGTTGAAGATTCCGCTTTCGGCATGATCACGATGAAGAATGGAGCCACTATCGTATTGGAGTCGAGCTGGGCGCTGAACACACTCGATGTGAAGGAAGCGAAGAGCACGCTGTGCGGTACGGAAGGCGGCGCGGATATGGAGGACGGCTTGCGTATTAACGGCGAGAAGCACAGCCGGCTGTTCAAAAACCAGATTCAGCTGGATACGGGCGGCGTCGATTTTTATGACGGGAAAAAAGAGAACATGCAGGATACCGAAATCCGGTTATGGATCGATGCTGTATTGAATGACAAACAGCCGATTGTAACTCCGAGGCAGGCGTGTGTCGTATCGGAAATTCTTGAGGCGATTTATAAATCCGCCGAGACGGGCGAAGCCGTATATTTTGATTAAGGATCAAGAAAAGGTTTATTTTGATAAAAGTGCTTGTCGTATTCAAAACGAAGATGCGATATGATTCTAAATGACGGAGGGTACATAGAATGATCAGAGTAGCAATGCTGAGCTTCTGGCATGTGCATGCCAACGATTACGCCCGCCAGGCGACCGAGCATCCTAATACGGAAATTGTGGCTGTATGGGATGAGATTCCGGAGAGAGGACGCAAGCAGGCGGAGGAACGGGGCGTGCGGTTTTACGGGGATTTGAAGGAGCTGCTCGCTCAAGATGATATTGACGGAGTTATTGTTGATACGCCGACCAATATGCATCACGAGGTTATGGTTGCGGCTGCACAGGCGGGCAAGCATATTTTTACCGAAAAGGTCGTAGCGACCACGCTGAAGGAATGCAATGAAATTTTGGCGGCAGTTCAAGAAGCAGGGGTCAAGCTGACGGTGTCATTGCCTCGCTTGAATGCGGATTATACGCTGGAAGTTCAACATATTTTGCGTGAGGGGATGCTGGGGGAGATTACGCTGGTGCGTACCCGCTTATCCCATAATGGCGCCATTCCGTCCGAGCGCGATCCGAACGGCTGGCTGCCTGCTCATTTCTTTAACAAAGAACAATGCGGCGGCGGTGCCATGATCGACCTCGGCTGCCATCCGATGTACTTGGCGCGCCTGTTCTTAGGTCTTCCGGACAGCGTTTCCGCCAACTATGGCTATGTGACCGGTAAAGAGGTAGAGGATAATGCAGTGAGTGTGCTAAGCTATTCGAACGGTGCGTTGGCGGTCGTCGAGGCCGGCTTCGTTAACCGGTTCTCGCCGTTTGTTATCGAGGTCCATGGGACGGAAGGAAGCCTGCTGTACTCCACGCATGATAACAAGCTGCTGGTCCAAAGCTCGAAGCTCGGGGGGCAGAAGGAATGGCAAGTGCGGCAGCAGCTTCCGGCGAATCGTCCGTCCGCTTTCGATCAATGGGTAAGCCATATCGAGAACGGTACGACGGCGGATGAAAATATTCAGCTGGCTCTGGATTTAACAAGACTGATGGAGGCGTCCAATATCTCGGCGGGCACCGGAAAATCGTGCAAGCTTAGCGATTTGGCGCAATAATTATGACGGGAAGCATGGCGGAGGCCCTGCTTATCCGTGGATAGCTGAGATAGAGGAAGGCAGGGAGGGCTGACACAGTCTGGAGTGCCGTTCCCTGCCTATCCCGGGTTTTTATAGTCCACCACAGGGCCAATGCCGCCCTAACAGCTGCGGAGGTGACCCATTCATTGGAATGCTCGAACAGGACAACGTCCAAGCCATATGCTTTCGAACTGATGCTCGGCCAGCCGTATGCGCTGGACCGGCTTGATCTTGAATTTCGCTGGGGCCACTACGGGATCCGTATGCTGCGCTTTCATCATACCAGCTTCCCGGCGGGAAGATCCGTCAGCTTTCATAAGCATTCCGATTATGAATTTCACTATATTCCGCGCGGGAAGGGCAAGGTGATTCTGGGCGAGGTCCCGTATGCGCTGCAGGAAGGCATGCTGTACTTGACTGGGCCGAATGTGCTGCATTATCAGGAGGCCGATGCCGTGGAGGCCATGGATGAGCTGTGCCTTCATATTGATATCGTTAAGCTGGATGAGGAGACCGATGCTGCCGAGGGCAGCGCAAATTCGAAGGATTGGGGCCGGAAATGGGAGATTGCCGAGGCAGAAGCGTGTATTCAGCAGATTCAGTCGCTCCCCGCCAGACCGGCAGCAGACCAGTTTCGGGCGATGGACTGCTTCTTGACCGCGTACAGGGCATGGTATGAGAATCAGCCGGGGCTGTTCACGGTGCTGAAGCAGTCCATCATCCAAATTTTGCTGCGCACGGCGCGTACCTACGCTTCGGTTCCCCAGCCGGATTTGCCTTCCCGCGATATGAAGCATTACCGGTATCAGCTTGCCGTTCAATTCATCAACGACAATTATATGGAGCCTTTAACGCTGGACATTGTGGCTGAGAGGGTGCAGATCAGCTCGAGGCAGCTGCAGCGAATTTTTCGGGAGCATACGGGGTCGACGTTCAGCGAATATATCGAGCAGCTGAGGCTCACCCATATTTGCAGCGAGCTCAGCTTAAGCACGGAGACGATCGATCAGATCGCTTTTCGCAACGGTTTCTCCAGCTCCAATTATTTGCATTATGTGTTCAAAAAGAAATTCGGCATCACTCCCATGCAGTACCGGCAGCAGCATCAGGTTGCGGCCACGTTATCCTGAGATGGAGCCGAGGGTGGAGGCCGTGATCTGTGAAAACCAGGTTGCGGTCTTTTTCATGCTGCTTCGTTATTTGGGTATGAGGCAAATTAGACCATCTCCCCCCAGCTAGCCGTTGCCATGGTATAATAGAAGTCAAAATGGCTTTGGGAGAGATGATATTGAATCCATATGAAGAACAGCCGCAATCCGTCCTGCTGGTCGACGGCATGGCGCTATTGTTTCGCGCCTTCTACGCGACCTCCTACAGCGGCTACATTATGAAAACAAGCGGCGGAATGCCGACGAATGCGGTATTTGGCTTCGTCAAATACTTTTGGGATGCCGTACAGACCTTTAAACCGACTCATGTCATCTGCTGCTGGGATATGGGCGGCAAAACGTTCCGTACGGAGAAATTTTCGGACTACAAGGCGAACCGTGCCGACTGTCCGGAAGAACTGATCCCACAGTTTGATCTCGTAAAAGACGTCGTTGAGAGCTTCGGCGTACCTAATGTCGGATTGAACGGCTATGAGGCGGACGATTGTATCGGGACATTAGCGCGTACATACAGCATGGAGAACGATGTGTATATTTTGACGGGCGACCATGATATGCTTCAGCTGCTGCAGGAGCGGGTGAAGGTGGTCATCATGAAGAAAGGGCAGGGCAATTACGCCGTCTACAGCCCGGAAACGCTGATGGAGGAGAAGCAGCTGACGCCTGAGCAGTTTATCGACCTGAAGGGCTTGATGGGCGATACCGCCGACAACTATCCCGGCGTGAAAGGGATTGGAGAGAAAACCGCGCTCAAGCTGCTGCAGGAGCACGGCTCCGTGGAAGGCATTATCGGGAATTTGCCCCTTCTGCCCAAAGGGGTTCGCGCCAAAATTGAAGCAGAGCTTGAAATGCTGCATCTATCCCGCGATTTGGCGCGTATACGTACGGATGTGCCGGTCATGTGCGAGCTGGCGGCAGCCAGCTGGGAGGTAGACCGCGGCCGGGTTATTGCGAAGTTCGAAGAGCTGGAGTTTAAGGGATTATCCAAATTGCTTGATTGAAATCATTTTACATAATGAACTTATACATGCAGCCGTTTCTTTAAGGCCTCATCTTCCATGGAATATGGAGGATAGAGGCTTTTTTAAATTTATAAATTTCGGGACTCCCCGCAAAGTACCTGAATCAGCTTCGAAGCCAAGGCCCCACTTTGTGGGGTTAATTTATATTTCGACGGTAGGATTATGAACCATAAGCGCGCATAGAGGAGTGCATGTTGACGCTGGTTTGCGCCTTTTGTTCATATGAATACGACAGTATGCCATGAAACAAGCAAAAATGAGCTTGATTTCACACAGGCTCCCGCAGGGGGATTTCCAGGTCATTGGCCTTTGTAAATCCGATAATGGACCATTCATATAGCCTTAATAATAAAAACATAAGATATGAGGCTAAGGAACTAGGGAAAATGTATTGACAAAACGTATTTTGGCAATGTAATCTAAAGTTACAAAAACAAGCATAAATAAGCATATAAATGCGCATCAATGCTTGTTTCGTGGGTGTGAAGGGGGAGATCGATTGCTGGCTGCCGAGAGAAAGCGAAAAATCGTGGAATATGTGAGGCAGTATCAGGCGGCTTCGGTTGCGGCGCTGGCGCAGGAGTTCGGCGTGCATGAAGCCACAATCCGAAGAGATCTGGCCGAGGTCGAGCATGAGGGGCTATTGAAGCGAACTCGAGGCGGGGTCGTTGTTGAAGGATTGACCCATAACGAGCCTTCGTTTAATGAAAGATCGAATGCGCAGCTTGAGCAGAAAATGCGCATCGGCAAAATGGCGGCCAGTCTCGTGGAAGACGGTGATCATATCATCATCGATTCCGGCACGACGACACTCCATATTGCCAAAAACCTGGTTCATCACAACCATATCACCGTCGTTACCAACGATATGAATGTTGCTGCGGAGCTAAGGGATGCCCCGGGGGTAAGAGTGACGGTGACGGGCGGGGAATTGTACCCCTCAAGCTACATGCTTAACGGTATGTTCACCGATCGAGTGCTTCGCTCGCTTCATGTATCCAAAGCGTTTCTCGGAACACCTGCCATTCACCCTAAGCATGGCTTAATGCATCCCGAGGCTCAGCTTGTATTGGCAAAGCAAGGGATGATTGCAGCCGCCCAGGAGGTTATCGTCGTAGCCGACGGCACCAAGATAGGGAAAATTTCACTTCACACCGTCGCACCGAACAGCTCCATCCATACTTTGATCACCGGTAACGAAGTGCCGGATTATGACGTGAAACCGTTCCGGGATGCCGGAATCCATGTCATTACGGTATAGCTCCAGGTGAATCTTTCCTGATCGGTATTCCGGTCGGAAATTCATATTATACAGGATTCATGATTATGGAGGTGTTTCGGTAAGTGGCTACAGCAACAGCGAAAGTACATTCGCGAACTCTACGCTTGACTCAGCCCCATACCGTTCAAGAGCTGCTCATCGAACGGGAGGTTAGGGAGGGATTTGTCGTCGTGGAACCGACGATCGCAAGTATCTGCCATGCGGATCTCCGCTATTTCGGCGGATTAAGAAAGCCGGAGGTGTTGGAAAGAAAGTTGCCGATGGCCCTGCTTCACGAGGGAATAGGAACCGTCGTTAGAAGCCATTCGCAGAGGCTCAATGAGGGGCAGAGAGTCGTCATCGTACCCTATGTTCCCGGTTATCTTCTTAGAGGGCTCCAGCCCGAACAATGCTGTCCGGCGTGCAGAGGGGAGATCGAGGACAATTACTGCTCCAATGGCCAATTTCTAGGAAGCGGGACGGACGGCATAGCCCAGAGCAGATTGGTGCTGCCGGAGCCTTGTGTCATTCCTATTCCGGATAACGTCCCGGATGAAATTGCGGTGCTGGCGGAGCTGTGCAGCGTCTCGTACCGGGCGCTTCGAGGAGTCCGGCCTATGCTGGCACAGGCTAAGGTGGCCGTATTCGGCGACGGCCCCGTCGGTTATTTGACTGCAGCGATGCTGCATCATGCTTACGGGCTGCAGAGAGATCGTCTGACCGTTTTTGGAGCCATTCGGGAAAAGCTGGATGAGTTTAGCTTCGCGGACACGAGAATGGTCCAAGGCTATGATTTTGCCGCCGGTGACAAGGTGGATATTGTAGTGGAATGTACAGGAGGACGTTTTAGCGAGAGTGCGATTAATCAGGGGATCGACATCTTGAAGCCGGGAGGCCAGCTTATCGCGATGGGAGTTAGTGAAGATCTGGTTCCGGTTAATACTCGCGATGTGTTGGAGAAAGGCATAACGCTTCACGGGAGCAGCAGAAGCTCCGCCAAGGATTTTCGGGAAGTGCTCCAAGTGATGGAGCGGGAGGATTGCCAAGCAACGTTAAGGCGATTAGTACCGGATGGCTTCACCGCAGTGAGCAAAGCAGATGACCTAGCTGGCGCAATGGAATCTGCTCTGGCTCACCGGGACTGGAAAAAAACCTATCTCGACTTTCACTGGTGACACAGTGAAAGTCGTGTACAAATTGTACTATAGAAGCGAAGGGAAGTAAACGGCTCGAAAGGCAGAGCAGGAAAGCAAACCAAGATTTGAAAGCGCAATCATTAAGGTTTCGTAAAGGGAGTACATATTCATTAAGGGGGGATGAGGTTGGCTGCTTTGGGAGTAAGGATTCGCCATTATCGAGGTTGGAGAGGAGGGAAGCCGCCGGTATGAACAGGAAAAGGCTGTGGGAATCCGTACGTCCCTATGTCATGGTCGCACCGGCCATGCTCGGTATCATCCTGTTTGTCCTCTATCCGGTACTGTATTTGGTCAAATTAAGCTTCTACAAATACAACTTGCTGAATAAGGACAAAAGCAAATTCGTCGGACTCGATAACTTCATCGAGATATTCTCTCGCGAGGATTTTTACAGGGCTTTGCTGACTACCGTCATTTATACGGTTGGCGTCGTTGTGCTGACGATGTCCCTGTCCTTGCTTATCGCCGTATGCCTGAAACGGAAGTCGCGTATGAACGAAATCGTGCAGGCCGGCATTTTCACCCCCCATATTATTTCTATCGTCTCGGTCGCTCTTGTGTGGATGTGGCTGATGGAGCCTAATCACGGCGTGCTCAACTTCCTTCTGAAATCAGCCGGACTGCCGTCCCTGCCCTGGCTGCAGAGCTCGAGCACCTCGCTCTTGTCCGTTATTATCGTTTCCGTATGGCAAAATATCGGCTACTACACGCTGATTATCGTCGCTGCGCTTCATGGGGTCAATCCCCAAATCTACGAGGCGGCCGAACTGGATAACGCCAGCAAAGTCCGCGTCTTTTTCAACATTACACTGCCTCTTATTTCACCACAGCTGTTCTTTATATTGGTCATCATGACCATCGGCTCGTTCAAGGTGTTTGACACCGTCAAAATTATGACCGGAGGCGGACCTAACGGCTCCACGACGACGCTCGTGTATTACATATACGAGTTCAGGTCCAACAGCATCGGCTACGCGTCGGCGACCGGGGTTGTGCTGATGGCAATTATCGCCATTCTGACGTTCATTTACTTCCGGGTGCTGTCCAAAAGAGTTCATTATCAGTAATTCCCCCAGCTTCAACCGAATGCGGCAAGGAGGTGCTTAATAGGTGCTCGCACAGGAAAAAAGTGTAGAAACAGCACAAGCTTACAGTATCCGATCGGCAGCGGTTATCAAGCCGTTCCGAAAATCGCTTGGCTTTTTACTGAAGCTGCTTATGCTGCTGATGTTCATTTTCCCTTTCTTATGGATGATTTCGACTGCATTACAGACGCTGGAGGAGACGCTGACGTTTCCCCCGACCTGGATTCCGTCCGTTCCCCAGTGGATCAACTTTGTCCAGGCGATGAGCGCGGGTCCGTTCGCCACCTACGCGAAGAACTCCATCATCATTACGCTCTCCATTATCATCTTGCAATCGGCGGTGATGATTCCGGCGGCTTATGCGTTTGCCAAATACAAGTTCAAAGGAAATGCGCTGATGTTCGGAATGGTCTTGCTGGCGTTCATGATACCGGGGCAGGTGACCTTCATCCCGGTTTACTTGATGCTGGCGGACGCAGGACTTATCAAGTCGCTGCTTCCCCAGATCATCCCGTTCATGTCCAATGCTTTCGGGATCTTCCTGCTCCGTCAATATTTTATGCAGATCCCCCATGAGCTTATTGAAGCCGCACGGCTGGATAACGCCAGTGAGCTCGGCATTATGCGTTCGATCATGATCCCGATGTCGATGCCGGCCCTTGCGACGATTGCGCTGTTCAGCTTCGTCAGCCATTGGAACGATTATTTCTGGCCCTTGGTAATGACCGATTCGGCATCCGTCCGGCCGCTTACGATGGGGATAGCCATGCTGAGGGAAACGGAAGGGATCAGCAATTGGCATATCATTATGGCCGGCAACGTCGTCCTGGTCGTTCCTATTCTCATCGTGTATATGTTTGCATCCAAGCAGATTGTCAAAGCTTTCGTGCATTCCGGTATCAAATAATAATGAGCAGAGAAGGGGATATTCCAATGAACAAAAGATTTCCAGCCGTGCTACTGGCAGCGGCAATGACGACCGGTCTTCTTGCGGGATGCTCGGATAACAAGACAGAGCAGGCTTCCTCTAATCCTTCGGGAGCTCCGCAAGGCAAAGTAACCGTGCAGTTCTGGCACTCTCTGGGCGGGAAGAACGGCGATTACATCAACGAGATGATCAAACGGTTTAATGAAACCCACGACAAAATCGAAGTGGTGGGCACGTTCCAGGGCTCCTATGACGAGACGGTAACCAAGCTTCAGCAGGCGGTTGCGGCCAAAACAGGACCCGATATCACCATGCTTGAACGCGCTTATGTTCAAATGTTTGCGGATGCGGAAGTATTGGAGGACATGACGCCGTATATGAAGAAGTCGCAGCTGAACGTCGACGATTTCCCTCAAGGGCTTATGGGCCATTCCACTTTTAACAAAAAGCTGGTGTCCCTGCCATTCAACCGCTCCACTCCGATTCTTCATGTCAACAAGACGATGCTGGACGAGAAAGGGCTCGCGATTCCGAAAACCTGGGATGATTTGAAGAAGGTGGCTAATGCACTGGTCATTAAGGAGAACGGGGAATTTAAGCGTTACGGGTTCAGTATGCCTTACGATACATGGTATCCGATAGCGATGATCTCCCAGGCCAAGGGGAAATTTTACAATGATGCCGGCACCTCTATAGGCTTCACTAACGGAGAAGGGGTCAAGACGTTCAAATTTCTGAAGGATTTGCAAAATACAGGCGCTCTCTATTATCCTCCGGCCCAGGATTCGGGCAATATCGTCAATCAGATGTTTACAAGCGGAAAAATCGGCATGATGTACCAGTCCACGGGTGTGATCGGCAGCTTGAAGGATAATGTCAAATTTGACTATGTGACAGCATTCCTGCCGATGGATCAAGTGTATGCCACTCCGACCGGCGGAGCTAACCTGGCATTAATGTCCGCTTCCGCCAACAAGGATGCCGCCTGGGAATTCATCAACTGGGCGATGACCGATCCCAAGGGAGGCCTGCAGTTTATTCTGGATTCGGGTTACCTGCCGTTTACGAAAAAAATGGTCGAGTCGCCGCAAATGAAAGCATTGTGGGAAAAAGAGCCTAACCGCAAGGTCGCCTATGATCAGCTGCAGTACGCGGTCGATACGAATAAGCATGTAGCCTGGCCGCAGGATATGCAGGAGTTTTTCAAAGCGATTCAAGCCATTATGTACGACAACAAGGATATCGAAAGTACGCTCGATACGTTCAAGAAGGAAACGGAACGTCTGCTCAAGAAATAAAAACATACCATGCGGAAAGGAATGGAGAGAACCATGATATCTCGCCTTCAAGATCAACGATCGGTCATTGTAGCAGGACATAGAGGATGGAAATCGGATTACCCGGAGAATACGCTGCTTTCCTTTCAAAGGGCTATTGAGCTGGGGGTCGATATGCTGGAATTCGACCTGCGCTTCTCCAAAGACAAAGCGGTGGTGGTCATTCATGACGCTACTGTGGACCGGACGACCAACGGCAAGGGCAAGGTAAGCGATTATACGCTGGAGGAGCTTAAGCAGCTCGATGCAGGAGGATGGTTCGGCAACCTGTTCGAGGGGCTCAAGATTCCGACGTTTGAGGAATTATGCGAGCTGATGCAATCGCACCCGGACATTCTGTTGAATGTAGAGATCAAGCCAAGCCAGGATGCGAAGGAAGTGGCGGATGCAGCCATTGCGATTCTCAAGCGGTACGAGTACCTGCCCCGATGCGTATTCACTTGCTTCGACGCCGAGGTACTGGCCCATATTCATGACCATCACGGGCTCAAGACGCAGGGCTTCCCCGAGGAGCTCATGTCCAATTATGTGCCGGGTGCCGGCGGGACCTTATCCAAGATGTGGGCGGTCGGCATCAGCATGAAGCTGCTCACTCCGCAGCGCGTACAGGAATATGAACAGCAGGGGATTCTTCCCTGGTGCTATTGCCCGGATACGGAGCAGCAGGTGCTGTATGCGCTTGGCACAGGGTCCCTTCTGATGACTGTCAACAACCCGCAGCCCGCCTTGCGAATCCGCCAGCAGCTGGGGCGTTAGGATAGCCAAAGCTGGCGCTGATCAGGTATACTAGATGATGTTAGCAAACGTTACCAAGGACTGAATTAGCGTCTAATAGCAGAGGAGGCACTAACGGATGAGCAATATCGGAGTGTGGGAAAATGCGGAGCCGGGCGTGAAACGTAAAATTTTTGCGCCGGGCCAAACCATTATGATGATGGAAGTCCATTTTGAGGAGAACGCGGAAGGGTATCAGCACAGCCATCCACACGAGCAGCTGTCCTACTGCCTGAAAGGAAAACTGGAATTCACCATAGACGGCGTTGTGCACGTTATTTCGCAAGGAGAGACCATCTTCATTCCTAGCGGAGCCAAGCACGGCTGCCGTGCGCTGGAGCCAAGCGCGCTGCTTGATTCCTTCACCCCGGTGCGCGAGGATCTGGTCAAGCGGTAAAATGCCGGATGGCGCCTATGCAAAAAAAAGACCGTCAGACACTGCGTATCAGATAGCAGCTGTTCGACGGTCTTTCTATTCGAGCTGAAGTCTAAATATCGGTGAAGTTGATGGCTCCGACGACTTGGGACAGGAAATGGGTCAGCTCTACAGCTTCCTCTTCCGTAATTTTGTATACGTGCTCCAGGTAGCCTTCTTCCTCCAGATCATCCGGTCCAATAACCGCAGTCCGTCCGGATTGAAGGTCTGTTACAAGCTTTTTGCCGTAAAAACGGTTCGTATTGGTGATGGCCAAATCAAAGCGGCGCATGGACTCTCCGACAAAGCAGACGAAGCGGGTCGTCGTCTCCTCGGTAGAATCATATAAGTAATCCAGTTCTGACATGTAAGCGTCACTCCGTTCTCGCATTTCATCGAATTGTACCCTGTATTATACATGAAGAAACGCCTGGGGGCAAAAGGCAAGCATAATATTTCGCATAAGAACATTTTACGTTTTCAATTCTTCATAAACATGATAGAATTTATAGAATGATAGAACGACAAAAGTCTGTTTACCAGCCAAAACTTACCTAGGAGGTCTCACCAGATATGTCCAAACCGAAAATGAGAAGCGACATGATTAAAAAAGGCTTCGATCGTGCTCCGCACCGCAGCTTGCTGCGTGCAGCCGGTGTTAAGGAAGAAGATTTCGACAAGCCGTTCATCGCGGTTTGTAACTCTTATATCGATATCGTTCCGGGTCACGTTCATCTGCAGGAATTTGGTAAAATCGTTAAAGATGCAATCCGTGAAGCGGGCGGCGTTCCTTTCGAATTTAATACAATCGGCGTAGATGACGGTATTGCCATGGGACACATCGGTATGCGCTACTCGCTGCCAAGCCGTGAGATCATTGCAGATTCCCTTGAAACTGTAGTATCTGCTCACTGGTTTGACGGTATGGTCTGTATTCCTAACTGCGACAAAATTACACCAGGGATGATGATGGGAGCACTGCGCGTGAACATTCCTACGATGTTCGTCAGCGGCGGACCTATGAAAGCCGGCAGAACCAGCGATGGCCGTGCGATCTCCTTGACCTCTGTATTTGAAGGCGTGGGCGCTTACCAAGTCGGCAAAATCGATGAGAAGAGCTTGCTTGAGCTCGAGCAATACGGCTGTCCTACCTGCGGCTCATGTTCCGGTATGTTCACAGCCAACTCGATGAACTGCCTGGCAGAAGGTCTTGGACTTGCGCTTCCAGGTAACGGAACGATTCTTGCGATCTCTCCAGAGCGTAGAGAATTCGTTAAACGTTCTGCTACGCAATTGATGGAACTGATCAAGAAAGATATTAAGCCTCGTGATATCGTTACTATGGAAGCTATCGACAATGCTTTTGCATTGGATATGGCTATGGGCGGTTCCACGAATACAGTTCTTCATACATTGGCTTTGGCTCATGAAGCTGGCTTTGAATATCCAATCGAGCGGATCAACGAAATCGCTAACCGTGTTCCACACTTGGCGAAGATTGCTCCGGCTTCCGATTATCATATCGAAGACGTTCACAACGCCGGCGGCGTGAGCGCGATCATTAACGAACTGCTCAAAAAACCAGGCGCGTTGAACGGCGACTGCATCACCGTAACCGGCAAAACGCTTCGCGAAAACGTAGAAGGCTGCGAGATTTTGGACAAGGATGTTATTCATCCGCTGGATAACCCTCACTCCGAGCGCGGCGGTCTGGCTGTATTATTCGGTAACCTGGCTCCAAAAGGCTCCATCATTAAAGTGGGTGCGGTTGATAAATCCGTAGGCGGCTATCATAAAGGTCCTGCTATTTGCTTCGATTCCCAAGAGGATGCGCTTTATGGTATTGCTAACGGCCATGTCAAAGAAGGTCACGTTGTCGTTATCCGTTATGAAGGCCCTAAGGGCGGCCCTGGTATGCCGGAAATGCTGGCTCCTACTTCCCAAATCGTAGGTATGGGCCTTGGTGCGAAGGTTGGTCTTATCACTGACGGACGCTTCTCGGGTGCATCCCGCGGTATCAGTATCGGTCACATCTCTCCGGAAGCGGCTGAAGGCGGACCTATCGCATTCGTAGAAGACGGAGATATCATCGAGCTGGATTTGGAAAATCGTACCATTCAGCTGCAAATTTCCGACGAAGAATTCGAGAAACGCAGAGCGAACTGGAAAGGCTTCGAGCCAAAAGTAACGACAGGCTATCTGGCTCGTTATTCCAAGCTCGTTACCAATGCAAGCACAGGCGGAGTTATGAAGGTTTAATTCATATTATTGGACTAAATCAGATGAAGGCAGAGAGGATATTCTCCTCCCTGCCTTTTTTGATTGCTCAGAAAGCAAACCTGTTAGCATCCCAGGCTTTTTAAGAACCTCCATACCAAAACATGGTTCTCATAGACTCGGGAAGGTCGGCAATTATTCCTCCTGCAAGCCATGCTCCTCATCGCCGTCAACATAAGCATGGGTAGGATGAGAGCCCGGATAGTCTCTGGATATTCCGGCATGGAGCTCACGGTTCTCATACGTATACGTGTTAGGCGGATGCTGGTCAATGCGCCATGGCGAGCTTTTCTCTGATGTAGCTTCATGCAGGTCGGCTCCATAAGGACCTTCAGGGAACTCTTCGGCCGTTAGATCGTTTCTTTGCGATTCGACGGTCTCGAGATCCGTGTATTTATGCCGGTCCTCTTCGAGGAAGCCGCCTTTTTGTTCTTCGGCTTGACTCATACCCTTTCACTCCTTTAGTGGAAGTTTGCTAATTAGAATGCCCTGCACAACACTTGGGCTATGCGCCATTGATTTGTGCCGCGGTCTATGATATAATGGAAATAATTTCAAAGCGCTGAGGAAGCACCTCTTTTTCCATGTTATTTATGGAGGAAGTGGTGCTTTTTTGCGTTTGGAATAATAGATTTAAGGAGGAATTGTATGAAGCTTTTATTTCTGAACAGTATGGAAAAGCAAGTAGGGGAAGGGCGTGCCCGGAGCGCACAGGTTTCCGTCGGTGAAAGCAAAGGACAATGGTATTCCGGGTGGCAGGAGACGAAGGAGGATGGGAAGCTCATTCAGGAAACATGGTATGAAGGACCCAGCTGGGAGGAATTGCAATTAACCGTTCGCAGACAGCTGCTGGTGAAGCAGCAGGAAGGATTCAAACCGATGCTTGGTACCGGATGGTTTGCTGAAGCCCCGACTTTGGGAAGCAAGTCCAGGTACGCGCAGCTGCTGCATTACTACAGCGAAGAGCACTCTAACGAGAAGCTCTATGAAGAGCTCAGGCAGTGGAGGCTGAAGCAGGCAAGCAAGGAGGGCAAATCGCCGTTTCTCATTGCAACCAACCGTCTCCTTCGGATGATATGTGCCTTTTTGCCGCAAACGACGGAGGAGCTTGTTCAGCTTCCCGGCTTAGGGCCCAATAAAGCGGCGCTCTACGGGGAGGAGCTGCTTCAGTATACGATGGAATATCCGCGCAGCACGACGTTTCCGCTTCACTGGGTGGAGGAACAGGTTGACCTGCTGGAGTTTCAAAATTGGCAGCAGAGAGAGCAAGAGCGGAAAAGCCAGGCAGAGCAGCACAAACGGGAAATGAAAAGCAGGCTGCTGGAAGCCGTTTCACGCGGAGATAGTCTGGAGATGCTTCAGGATGCAACGAAGCTGCAGCGAAAAGAGCTTGTTATGTGGATCGAGGAGCTGGATCGGGATGGATACGAGCTGGATGCTTACATTGAGACGCTGCTTCATCCGATTCCGGAGGAGGAGCTGCATTTGGCTTGGTCGGCCTTTGAGCTTCAAGGGGACCGGTACTTAAAGCCTGTGCTTCAAACGCTGTATAAACAGGAAGAGCTCGATAGCAAGCAGATGGATACCATTTATGAATGGCTTCGGCTGCTGCGGATTAAATTCAGAAGGGTTCAGAATGCCAAACCGGCGGCAGGGTAATCGGTATATACACGAATAGGTACCAAGGACTCATTTGCCGGCCATGGGGAAGCTTCAAGAGTATTGTGAATAACCTTTGCTAAAGCTTCCCCGCTGTGGCTGGGTCCGAAGATGATGGTTTAACTGATGTTGGCAAGCTCAGGACTATAGTCTATTTCACTACCAGTACGGGTATGGTGGCATGCTGTACAATCTCATAGCTGACGCTTCCGAGAAGAAGCTCCTTAAAGGTGCCGAGACCGCGGCTTCCGACAATGATAAGATCGAACAGCTGGTCGTTTGCATAGTCCAGAATCATTTGGGCGGGAGTCCCGCCTTCCAAGAGGGTCGTTGTGGCAAGACCCAGGTGAGAGATCCGTCTTCTTGCTTCATCCAATACAGCCTCCGCAGCATCATGCAGCTCATCTTGGATCACGGCGCTGCTGGTGATGAAGGCATCACCTACAATAACGTTTTGCAGCTGGGCCACATGGACAATTTCGAGGATGGAATCGGGGAGCATCAGCTTCAATTCCATAGCTTGCTCCAGTGCGTTTTTAGCTGTTTCCGAGCCGTCATAGGCCAGTAATATTTTGCCGAACATAACCTTCACCTCGACTTTATCAGGATGCTTACTATTACACGAGGTGCTGTCCGGTTGAAACAGGAATAAAATAAACCCTGTAAAACGGGATAAGGTTGTTGAGAATCCTTGAATGATGGATATTAGAATGTAAAAAAATCCTGCCCCGACCAACTCATCGGCCAAGGCAGGATAATCGCGAAATGAAGTTACAGCCAACCCTTTTTGCGAAACAGAACAAACATCGAAATGCCAATAATGAACATAAAGATCACAGCGGCTACACCGCCGTACTCCCAGTGAATGCCTGGAATATGCTCGAAGTTCATCCCGTAAATCCCGGTAATGAACGTCAGCGGCATGAAAATTGTTGTCAACGCAGTAAAGATGCGCATAATTTCGTTGGCGCGATTCGACAGACTCGACTGGTAAGCCTCTCGCAAGTTGCCCATCAAATCGCGGAACGTATCGAACGTTTCCGAAATTTTTACAGCATTTTCATAGATGTCTCCGAAATATTTTTTCAGCGGATCGCTAATGAGCCGCAATTCTTTTTTATTCAGCGTATTGATAACTTCTTTTTGTGGAACAAGAACTTTTTTGAGCCACAATATTTCACTTCGAAGACCGATAATCTCGTTCAGATGCGATTTTTTCGTATTCATGAGGATATCTTCTTCGAGCTTCTCGATCTTCACTTCAATCCGGTCACCTACATACGTATAGTTATCGACAACAAGGTCTATGAGATGATATAGGAACCGGTCAGGAGCGTTGACTTCCTCTTCCCAGAGCACCGGCTTCAGGATGCGAAGCTCGTTGATTTTTTGGCGCGTAACCGTAATGATATAATGCTGGCCCAAAAAGATATTGAGGGATCTGAGGAAAATTTCTTCATCATCAAACCGGATGCTGTTAACCACAATGAAATAATGCTTGTCATACAGCTCGATCTTTGGTCGCTGCTCTTCTTCCGTCAAGCAATCTTCCACCGCTAATTCATGAAGATGAAATAAGGGCTGTAAAATCGTCAAATCATCGACATCGGCGTCGATCCAATAAAACCCGTGCTCCGGCGGTTCTATCGTTTGGGTAATGTCTTCAATTAATGTAAAAATGCCGTCCTGAACCAAACGTGCTTTCATTTGCTCCACCCCTTCACGTAGTTCGCCGTCCGTTCCTTTAAGACAGGAACCGGAGGCCAAACCTTTCAATTGATCGTGAGGAATACAAACGGAAGAAACGTCGTTGATTCACGTGACGGCACCCTTTACCTGCGTACTTGGGCAGGATAAAGCTAAGCCTTATGGTTATAATGATCATCAGACAAAGGATAAACCGGCGCATCGAAATCAACGGCGTAAGCCGTCAGCATTCCAAACGAAATATTCAGTTGTTGTTGAACGCAGATACTACTCCTCGGGTCTCCGTCCATTCGTTTGGTGCACCCCTTTGCTAGTGTTGTCGAATTACTTGTCTAGTATAACTGTTCATTCATTATGCATCAAGGTGAAATTGAACGATTTTCATCGTTTTTCAGGTCTATGTTACATTATGCGATTCCACGGCAATGGTGTCGGCATAATAGGAACGGCAGCTTTACGAAACGTTATTATTTTTCCCTTCTTGACGTTGCCGTCGTTTTCGTATACAGTAGGACTATAAACAACTTCATAAATCAAGTTGCAACTCTTATCAAGAGCAGGTGGAGGGACTAGCCCGATGATACCCGGCAACCGACAGACCTTTCGGCATTCACGCTTATTCGGCGCGAATGTAGGTGTGCACGGTGCTAAATCTTGCGGAAGCGATAAGCTTCTGAGAGATGAGAGAGGACATTGTTGAATGAACAAGGCCTTTCTCGTGCGCGCGAAAAAGGCCTTTTTTGTGCCTTTTTGCTGGAGTTTCCAAGCTTAAATGAATGTAACACCTATCAAAAAGGAGTGATTGACCTATGCCTATTAAAATTCCCGATCATTTACCCGCAAAAGAAATTTTGTTGAACGAGAACATTTTCGTCATGGATGAAACGGTGGCTTTCCACCAAGATATTCGTCCGTTGAGAATTGCCATATTAAATTTGATGCCTACCAAAGAAACGACGGAGACTCAAATTTTGCGTCTGATCGGCAATACCCCGCTGCAGGTGGAGTTCGTGCTGCTGCATCCCAAGACACATACGTCGAAGAATACATCCGCCGAGCATCTGGAGCAGTTTTATAAAACCTTTGATGATGTGCGCAACGAAAGATTCGACGGGCTCATCATTACAGGAGCGCCGGTAGAGCAGCTGGATTTTGAGGATGTGAACTATTGGGAAGAGCTGAAGCAAATCATGGATTGGAGCCGTGATCATGTCACGTCCACCTTGCATATATGCTGGGCGGCTCAAGCTGGCTTGTACCACCACTTCAGCGTTCCTAAATATCCGTTGGAGCAAAAAATGTTCGGTGTGTTCACGCATATTGTAAGTGCCCAGAACGTGAAGCTGCTTCGCGGCTTTGATGAATTGTTCTTCGTGCCTCAATCCCGCCATACCGAAGTGCGCAAGGAAGATATTGAGAAGCATCCGGAGCTTGAAATTTGGTCCGAATCTCCGGAGGCAGGCGTATACATTGTCGGAACGAAGGATGGCAGGCAAATTTTCGTAACCGGACATTCAGAATACGATGCGTGTACACTGAAATACGAGTACGACCGCGACGTGAACAAGGGCATGGAGGTCGCCGTTCCGAAAAATTATTACCCGAATGACGATCCGTCCAAACCGCCGCTCGTATCGTGGAGAGCGCATGCGAACCTGTTGTTTTCCAATTGGTTGAACTATTATGTATATCAAGAGACGCCGTTTGATCTGCACAAGGAGGAGTACTGTATATGAGCGAACAAAATAACCCGTTAAAAATAGAGAGCCGATTAGCACAGATCGGTTCTCAGGAGGAGCCGGTTACGGGAGCGGTCAGCTTCCCGATCTACCAATCGACCGCCTTCCGTCACCCGAAGCTGGGGCAAAGCACAGGCTTTGACTATGCGCGCACGAAAAGCCCGACACGCAAGGTGCTTGAGGATGCGATTGCCGAGCTCGAGTCCGGCGATGCTGGATTCGCCTGCAGCTCCGGTATGGCCGCGCTGCAAACGATTTTTGCCTTGTTCAGCCAAGGCGATCATTTGATCGTATCCCTGGATCTGTATGGAGGAACCTACCGTTTGCTGGAGAAGATCATGTCCCGTTTTGGCGTCACCGCTACCTATGTGGATACGAATGATCTGGATGCGTTGGAGTCGAATTATCGCTCCAACACGAAGGCCGTGCTGATCGAAACGCCTACGAATCCGCTCATGATGATTACCGATCTCGAGCTCGTATGCAGCTGGGCCAAGAAGAAGGGCATCCTGTTGATCGTGGACAATACGCTGCTGACGCCGTTCTTCCAGCGTCCGATCGAGCTCGGAGCCGATATCGTCATACACAGTGCGACCAAATATTTGGGTGGGCATAACGACGTGCTTGCAGGCCTGATCGTGACCAAAGGCAAGGAGCTGTCCGAGCAAATGGCGTTCCTGCATAACTCCATCGGTGCGGTGCTGAATCCGCAGGACAGCTGGCTGCTGATGCGCGGCATGAAGACATTGGCGATCCGCATGGAGCGTCATCAATATAACGCAACGAAGATCGCCGAGTTTTTGCTGAATCATCCTCAAGTGGAATCCGTCTATTATCCTGCTTTGGAGAGCCACCCGGGCTACGAGATTCAGAAGAAACAATCCTCCGGCAACACCGGTATTTTCTCCTTCAAAATGAAGGATGCCCGTTATATCGAGCCTATTTTGCGTCACATTCAACTCATCGCGTTCGCCGAAAGCTTGGGCGGCGTTGAATCCTTGATGACCTATCCTGCAGTTCAGACGCATGCGGATATCCCGGAAGAAATTCGCCGTCAAGTCGGCGTAGACGACCGTCTGCTTCGCTATTCGGTAGGCATTGAGCATGTAGATGATTTGATCGCGGATTTGTCGAGAGCTATTGATTTGGCTCAAGCGGAAATTGAGGGAGCTTAAGCCCTTATACTATTCGCCATAGTTATAGTAAAAGCCGGTACATGCTCCGCATGGATCGGCTTTTTGCATGCCGACAGCACCTTTTCAAGGTTTGACAGCATGTTTCGACAGCGGTAGTTCTTAAGCATTATTTTGGGTGAAATTCCCTTTTTCTAGGACATTATGTCTATTCATGACCAGGGTCTCATGTTATGATGGTTCAAAAAGGTCCATGCAGGCAGAGGGGGAAGAAAATGCCGTCGCTTTTTATCGATAAGTGGAAACAACGTTTCAAAATGCTCTGCTATTTACCCTTCTCCAACCGATCTCTAAAATATTTTCCTCCAGATTTTACCTTACGCGATCCGGTGGCTGCATTGGCAAAAGAGCAGCGTGCAAAAGGAAAAGGCTGCTATCTGATCCTGTTTCATTTGGAGGATTTTCCTCAGCTGTTTTTAACGTATCCGTATTCAAGCATTCAGGAGCTGCAACAGCAGATTAATCATATGATGCTGGACATGCTGCCGCGTTTTTTCAAGCATCAGGACATTATCGGCATCAAGCGGTTCGGTCAAGAAGATATCGGTCTGTTCGTTAAACAGCAGCCGGGTGTTTCTTATGATCAGCTGCAGCAAAAAGGGCAGGGGATGTGCTCGGAGCTTCAGGCACGTTTGCGCGCGGGCTTTGCCAAGCAGGAGGGGCTTCTCACCTGTTCAGCCGGCTGCTACATGATGGGTCCTGATATAGAAAATATAGAAGCGGCGATTCAATTCGCCTACCGTTACGCGTTATCCATAGCTATGAAGAAGCTGCCGGTTCATTTCTCCCAATCCCGGCAGCAGCTGATCGATATCATTCAGACGGAGAATATTGCCGTATTGGCACAGCCCATTATGAATTTAACGAGCGGGGATATCTTCGGATGGGAGATATTGACCCGGGGTCCGCAAAACACTCCTTTTCACAGCCCGGCCGAGCTGTTTGATTATGCTTATCAGGCGGATGTGCTGTCCAAAATGGAGTTTTTGGTTATGAAAAAAGCGTTCGAGGAGATGGCCAAACGAAGCATCAAGGAGCAGGTGTTCATTAATGTAACGCCTGTAACGCTGTCGCATCCGTTATTGCTGCGGCATTTGATGAAGCTGCTTGATGCGTACCCGACGGTAGCGCCTTCCCAGATCGTTCTTGAGATTACGGAGCGTCATGCCATTAAGGACTTCCGCTTTATGGGCGCCCTGATGAGTAAATACCGTTCGATTGGCTTCCGGTTCGCGGTAGACGATGCCGGTGCCGGGTATTCCAGCCTGCAATCCATTACGGAGCTCATTCCCGATATTATCAAGATCGACAAATCGGTCATTCAAAATATCGATCAAATGACGGTGAAGCAATCGCTGCTTCGCTCGCTGGTTCACTTTGCCGAGAACATTAACTGTCAAGTCATTGCTGAGGGTGTGGAGCGCGCGGAAGAGGCCGAGATGCTGTATGATTTGAAGGTGCAGATGGGCCAGGGATTCTATTTTGCAAAGCCGGAGCCTCTCGAGGCGGATCAGGATCGCATTCAGCGTTGTGATCTGCTCAAGGCCAAGGTTAAGCGCAGCCGGCAGGCGAGCATGATGCCCGCATAATTGCCAAAAGTGTGTCAGGAGATTGTCCGAACGGGGCTTGGCCTCGGGCCGGCAGTCTCTTTTTTAATGACTAGGCTCCCCGTTTGTGGTACGATAATGGTAACGTTTTTTCGTATGCAAAATAATTTTTGGCAATAGCTAGCAAAAAGGAGTGAACACGGATGAGTTCGATCGACCGCATCCTCGACAGTGCGCTGGCCGGAAACCGAATCAGTCTCGAAGACTGCATTCAATTATATGAATCGGATCAAATTGAAAAGATGGGCCACGTCGCTAATCAAATTATGCTGAGGCATCATCCGGACCCGATTACAACCTTTGTTATCGGCCGCAATATTAACTATACGAACATTTGTGATGTATACTGCCGTTTTTGTGCATTTTATCGTGCGCCGGGCTCGGCGGAAGGCTACGTGCTTCCGGATGAGACGATTTTCCAAAAGATTCAGGAAACCATTGATGTGAACGGAACTGAGATTCTTATGCAGGGGGGAACCAACCCGAACCTTCCGTTCTCTTATTATACGAACCTGCTGCGCGAGATTAAGAAGCGCTTTGACATTACGATGCATTCCTTCTCTCCGGCCGAAATTATGAAGATGAAGGAAGTATCCGGCGGGCTCACGCTCGAAGAAGTGATGAGAGAGCTGAACATGGCTGGCCTGGACTCGCTTCCCGGAGGCGGAGGCGAAATTCTGGATGACCGTACAAGACGCAAAATCAGCCGTTTGAAAGGCTCCTGGCGCGATTGGATGGACGTTATGCAAACCGCTCACAAGATCGGAATGTCCACTACGGCAACCATGGTTATCGGCTTCGGTGAATCGATGGAAGAGCGTGCGCTGCACCTGCTTCGTGTTCGTGACGCACAAGACGAATGTATCGCCAACAAATACAATTCTCCGGGATTTTTGGCGTTTATCTCCTGGACGTTCCAGCCTGACAACACCAATTTGAAGGCCGACAAGCTCGGACCGGAGGACTATTTGAAGAACGTGGCGATCAGCCGCATCATGCTCGACAACATCCCGAACTTCCAATCCTCGTGGGTGACGATGGGTCCTGAGGTTGGCAAGCAGTCGCTTCATTTTGGCTGCAATGACTTTGGAAGCACGATGATCGAGGAGAACGTCGTCTCCGCCGCAGGAACGACGCATAAAGTCAATATCGGCTCAACCCTGCAAATCATCCGCGAAGCAGGCAAAATCCCGGCTCAGCGCAATACGCGCTACGAGATTCTGCGAGTATTCGATAATGAAGAAGAGAAAGTCGACAACGACTTTGTCATGCAGAATTAATAGTTTAAGCCCCTGTAAAGCGTTAGTCTTTATGGGGGCTTTTTGCAATATCCAAGGCTTTACTTTACAGGGATATTTCGCTTATGGGTGCTGCTGATAGCCTTGGTTCAGGCGATTTATGCTTCTTTTCACTTCTATCCCATGGGAAATTGTTGTTTGTATATATGCCCTCCCCCGACCATATACTTAAAAAAGAGAAGTAAGGGAAGGAAGGAGTGAATGGGATGAAGCTGTTTGCCTTAACCTTGACGAAAACATCGGAGCCCTCCGTTCGTAAGCTTCATGCGGCTGTGGAGGATGCTGTCAGAAGCGTATATAAGCAGCATGTGGCCGTCCGCCTGCATCAAGATCAAACATCCTTTTTTGTACAGGCTGAAGGGATATTTCCCCTTTTTCAATTGGATAGAAGAACCGATGCGCTGTATTCGAAGGTCGCTGAGGTATTGGCGGAGTGGATTGTTCAGGAAGAAGAGGGACGATTGATTCGAACCATGATTGTCCGTGATTTTGATTACAAGCGGGAAGAGGATATCGTATCCATCATGGGCTATTGCCGTCCTGCTCCTTTTCCTGAAGAGGGTGAGGAAGCATTCGAGCCTGCCTTGGAGCAATCCGTTTCGAGACGCAAGCAGATGATTGCACAGGCCATCAGCGCGTTTTTGCAGGAATATACCGATTTGAATGTTCAGGGCTTTCTTCAATTCCGGCTGCAGGACTATATGAATGAGCTTCGTGAAGCGGTTGAATATGCCATTGATGAATTTTTGATGGATCAGCAATACCAAGAGTTTATTTCCCTGTTAAAATATTTCGTTTACATTCAGGAAGCGAAAATTCCGACGGCCCACCTGATACATAAGGGCGGAAACGAGTTCGTTCTGCTGAACGACCGAATGGAGCTCATTGACACGAGCCAGACCGACGCCACCTTCACTGTGGAAATGATCGAGAAGGACATCAATTTCGAAGATGTCATAGTCAGTACCTTGATTTCCGTATCTCCGCGCCAAATCTGCATCCATACCAGAGACCCGGAGGTCCAGGTGATCAAAACGATTACCCAAATCTTTGAAAATCGCGTGCAGCTTTGTGAATACTGCAGACTATGCCACAATCTTGACCGATCGGCAGTGTCTGACTATAATAAAGGGTAAGGCAACAATCAAAGACAACAATGGTTGAAGTGCTGTACAGAGAGAGGAGACCTGGCTGTAAGCTCCTTCAGTTAACGACAATCATTTACCCCTTTGTAGCTGGGATATGGAACACAGTTTGCTTCAGGAAGCATGCTCGTTAAGTATATATCTCCGGATCATTCCCGTTAATGAATGCTTATGAGGATTCGCGGAGCTTTGGGCGGATCGAACTAGGGTGGAACCACGAGACCAAGCGCTCTCGTCCCTTTTGGGATGAGGCGCTTTTTTTGTTGCAAGCTTTACTATTACAGGAGGTCGAACAAAAATGGCAGTAAAAGTTACTTTTCCGGATGGAGCGGTAAGAGAATATGAACTGGGCACTACGATTGAAGAAGTAGCGGGTTCTATCAGCTCCGGACTGAAGAAAAATGCGGTTGTCGGCAAGTTGAACGGCAAAGCGGTTGATTTGAACACGCCTATCGAGCAGGATGCGGCATTAGAGATCGTAACGCTGGATAACGAGGCCGGGCTGGAAGTATACCGTCACAGTACGGCGCACTTGATGGCTCAGGCGATTAAGCGCATTTACGGTGAAAAAGCGGTTAAGCTTGGGATAGGACCGGTTATCGAGGACGGCTTCTACTACGATATCGATCTGGAAACACCGGTAACTCCGGAGGATCTTACTAAAATCGAGAAGGAAATGGAGAAAATCGTTCAGGAAAACCTGCCGATCCGCCGCAGAGTCGTAAGCAGAGAAGAAGCGATCCGCATCTTCACTGAGCTTGGCGATCCGCTGAAGCTGGAACTGATTCGTGATTTGCCCGAAGATTCTGTGCTGACGATTTATGATCAAGGCGAATTTTTCGATTTGTGCCGCGGACCGCATTTGCCGTCTACCGGACGTATTAAAGCGTTCAAATTGTTGAGTGTAGCAGGTGCTTATTGGCGGGGAGATTCCAAGAATAAAATGCTTCAGCGCATTTACGGTACTGCATTCCCTAAAAAGGCTGAATTGGACGAGCACCTGCACTTGCTGGAAGAAGCCAAAAAACGCGATCACCGTAAGCTGGGTAAAGAGCTTCAAATGTTCACCTTCTCCCGTGAAGTAGGACAAGGCTTGCCGCTGTGGCTTCCTCATGGCGCCAAAGTACGCCGTACGATGGAGCGTTATATCGTTGACTTGGAGGAGCGTCTGGGCTATCAGCATGTATACACGCCGGTTCTGGCCAATGTGGAGCTGTACAAAACGTCGGGGCACTGGGAGCACTATCAGGAAGACATGTTCCCTAAAATGATCATGGACAATGAAGAGCTGGTTCTTCGTCCGATGAACTGTCCGCATCATATGATGGTCTACAAGAGCGACATGCGTAGCTATCGCGATCTGCCGATCCGCGTTGCCGAGCTTGGAACGATGCACCGTTATGAAATGTCCGGAGCTTTGACAGGCTTGCACCGTGTACGGGCGATGACTTTGAATGATGCGCATATCTTCTGCCGTCCGGACCAAATCAAGGAAGAATTTGCCCGCGTGGTGAACCTGATTCGCCAAGTGTATGAGGATTTCGGCATCAAGGACTACCGCTTCCGCTTGTCCTACCGTGATCCTGCGGATACGGAGAAGTATTTCCCGGACGATAACATGTGGGAAATGTCTCAACGCATGCTGCGTGAGGTTGTAGAGGAGCTGGGCTTGCCGTTCTACGAAGCGGAAGGCGAAGCGGCATTCTACGGCCCTAAGCTGGATGTTCAGATCAAGACGGCTCTGAAGAAAGAAGAAACGCTGTCCACTGCACAGCTGGACTTCCTGCTGCCTGAACGCTTCCAATTGGAATACGTCGGCGAAGACGGTCAAAAGCATCGTCCTGTCGTTATTCACCGCGGTATTATTTCCACTATGGAGCGGATGACAGCCTTCCTGCTTGAAAACTTTGCGGGCAATCTGCCAACCTGGTTGTCTCCGGTACAAGCGAAGGTCATTCCGGTTTCCACCGCATTCGAGGGCTACGCCAAAGAAGTGGAAGAAAAGCTGCAGCTGGCTGGTATTCGTGTTGAATCCGACCTTCGCAATGAGAAGTTGGGTTACAAAATTCGTGAAGCGCAGCTTGAGAAAATTCCTTACATGCTCGTTGTCGGCGAGAACGAGATGAACAATAACAGCGTCTCCGTACGTAAGCGCGGCGCAGGCGATTTGGGTGTCCAAAGCCTGGATAGCGCGACTGCATTAATCAGTGAAGCGATTCGTACGAAGCAAATCGATTAATGCGGCAGAACAATCCCTTTTCGAAGGGATTGTTTTGTTTTGAGAAACCTGTGGAAGTTGAAAATGTTTCTAATACTCCGATGGGGTATCCCATTCCAGCCGCTGTTGAAACTCGTGAATTATTTATTTGAATGTAGCGGTATTTTCACGGGTTTCAAAGGCGGACGTAAACTCTTCCAAGGTATACCCCATCTCCTTATTAACATTTTCCCGTAAAACCTGGCTTTCTCAATAACCAAGAACAATCCTTTCTCCAAGGGATTGTTCTTTTTTTTGGAGAAGGAAGGTTCCGTGCCTGCTCAGCTAGTATGGAGTTTTTGTATAATCCTAGTAGTAATTGGTTAGCCTCTTATAGTAAGGGGAGGTTTTAAACCAAGTATGTTACCAAAAGCCGTAAGTCATGCGAAATGGATCTGTTTCATTGCCGTACTGCTCGGATTGTTTCTGGCGCTGGAGCAAGAGCAGCAGTCCTTGGCACAAAACGGTCCTGCCGACCATGGTCAAACCAGTCAAGTCTTGCCGTCGTTGTCCCAAAACGTTCCGGCGGCTGCAGAGCCGCAATCCTTGTCCCGTCCGCAGGAGGAGAACGCAGCAAAAGAGACGAAGGCTGTTACAACTGTAAAACAGAACACTACCGTTACCTCTAATAAGAAGAGCGACAAATATACCTTTTTACCAAATATGAAAAAGGACATATCCCACTATAAGGCCGTGGAAGTAACAGCTACCGGCTATTATGCAGGGAAGGAATCGACCGGGAAAACACCGGGGCACCCTGAATATGGGGTTACTTTCTCTGGGATGAAGGTACAGCGGGATAAAAATTCGTTCTCCACGATCGCTGCCGACCCGGCCGTGTTCCCGCTTGGAACCGTGCTATGGATCCCAGGTTACGGATATGGAATTGTCGCAGATACTGGCAGTGCCATCAAAGGGAACCGAATCGATCTGTATTTCGAAACCAAGGATCAGGTGTACCGGGAATGGGGCAAAAAAACGTTGAACGTGTTTATCGTTAAAAAAGGTGACGGCAAAATAACAAAAACGATTTGGAGCCAGCTGGAGAATGAGATCCTGTTTTAAACTTCCAACATAAAAGCCTTTCACCGAACCCATACTAATGGATGTAAGGGGAGGTGAATGACAACATGGCTAAGAACAGAAATAAAAAGCAGCAAAATGATACCGAGTTTGCACAAGAGGTAACAGCTAAAAATGTGAAGCAAGCTGGTCAAAACAATGCAAACGAAGGTGCGAACCAAAACGCTAAATATTAAGGTTATGTGAGATAAAATGCATAAAGAAGCGGGCGTAGCATAACGTTCGCTTCTTTTTCTTTAAATAATGAGGAAACCCCCATTAATTCCTAACATCGTTCTTGAATTGGAGGTTTTCAAAGCGGATGTTTTAGTGTAAAATAGGATTTATACTGTAATATAAGTTAACATGAAAAGATAGGTGATGTCCCATGCGAGACGCTTTATTGATGGGGAATTCAATGCCGATAACTAGACGGAAAACAGCAGAAGTACTGCCTTTTTTAGAGGCTTATATAGCCCGAAAGGAAGAGCAGATTGCTGAAATCGAGCAGGTTATCGAACGCTATGAGAAAAAACGGCTGATGGAGGAGCGGAGCTACAGGGCTATGTCGTCGTTTCGTCGGATCTTTGCCGGTAAAAAGCCGGACCATCATCTGGCCGTAGAATATATCCACTACGTCAAAAAGCCTATGGAACAGGTTCGGCAGCTGCGCATGGAAGTTGAAAAGGCGAATTCAATCCTGAACAGCAGCGAATCGTCCGATGATGTTGCTATCAGCGAAGAATTCATGAAGGAACTGGGCATATAATCCGAGTGTATTGTTATAAAATTCACCTGTTTGCAGTCTGTATGGCTCCGGTTGCATTGCTATTAAAAGCGATGCTGACGGGGTTGTTTTTGTTTGTGCAGACGATTGACATGATGCCGGGTGAAACTGGAATCGACACAGGACTTTGCTTTACGACAAAAAAATCGTTATAATGGGTTCAGTCGGGCGGCTGCAGGGTTCAATATCATCTCTGGAATACAATCTTGAATGGAGGGATTTGATGATGCGCCAAGTACTCATCATATGTTTTGCTTTAGCTTTATTAGCAACAGGATGTACAAGCAAACCAGCGGATCAGGCGGGCACGACTCAGCCTAATCAACAGCAGACACCATCACCGTCACCATCACCACAGGCTTCCACTGCTCCTAATGCAACGGATTCGGCAGCAAAAGGCGATGACGCCAATAAAAACAAGCCGGCAGATCAAGCAAGTAAACCAACACCACCGCCTGAAGCTCCAAAAGGAGCTAAGGAGCAGCCGATTGTTACTACGGATCAGTATGGTAAAGTCGAAATGGGCATGACCTACGACGAAGTTTCTAAAGCGATGGGCCAAATGGGTAAGTTGATCAATGAGTTCTCGGAAGGGGAAGGCAGCAGTCCTGTCCAGACCTATGAGTATAAACTAAAAGACGGCGGATCCGTAAAAATCACGTTCAACAACGGAAAAGTCACTTCCAAGTCGGAAAGTGGCGGAAGTAAATAAAGAAAAACAAGGCTGGCAAAAGCACATGTGCTTTTTTGCCAGCCCTTTTAATATTCCGTAAAGCACCTGAATCGGCTTCAATAGCGTTGAATCTGTTTGTAGGGTATTTCAGTTTTTCTTTAGCTGCTCGAGCTCAATAAAATCATGATCCTGGCTGTACGCAGGAACGCCGTGAATGCCGACATCCAAGCCGACAAGCTCCTCGTCCCGGCTGACCCGAACAGGGACTAAACGATTAATTAGCTTCAAGGAAGTCCACGTTAAAATAAAGCCCCACACAGAAACGATAACCAAACCGAGAGCCTGCGCGCCAAGAAGGCTCCATCCTCCGCCATAAAACAACCCGCTGTAGCCTTGGCCGATGCCTTCGGTAAGTTCGGGTTTGGCGAATAACCCTACTGCCAGAGTCCCGATGCTTCCGCTGACTCCGTGGACAGCGAAGGCCCCTACAGGATCGTCGACTTTTTTGGAATCCAAATATTCGGTTGCGAATACCATGGCAATGCCGCTGATGGCTCCGATGAAAATGGCGGCTCCGTCACTGACGAAGGCGCATCCGGCCGTTATGCTGACCAGTCCGGCCAAGGAGCCGTTAATGACCATAGGCGGGTCGGCTTTACGGTATCGGAATAAAGTAAACAGAATGCAGGTTGCTCCTCCTGCTGCAGCGGCCAGCATCGTGGTCACTGCGATATGGCCGATCGAGCCGTTGGTTGCGCTGAGCGTGCTGCCGGAGTTAAATCCGAACCAGCCGAACCAAAGAATGAATGCGCCGACAGAGGCTAACGGCAGGTTCGACGGAGGGACGATGTTAGGTGTTCCATTATCGGAAAATTTTCCGATGCGGGGGCCGATGAATATGGCGGCAGCCAAGGCCGAGAAGCCGCCCATGGCGTGAATGACGGCAGAGCCGGCGAAATCGATCATTCCAAGTCTTCCGAGCCAACCGCCCGCACTCCAAACCCAGTGCCCGGCGATAGGGTAGATGAGGCCGGTCATGGCTATCGTGTATAGAATGTAAGCGTGAAAATGAATACGTTCGGCAACGGCTCCCGATACGATGGAAATGACCGCGATGACGAAGGCACATTGGAAGAGCCAGTACGTATCGTTAGAGATGGTAAGCTTGATGTGTGTCAGGTCTCCTCCCATCATGAAGCCGCTTGTTCCGATGAGACCTAAGGCATCCTTGCCGTACATAAGGCCAAAGCCGATGAAATAAAAAATAAGCGCGCCGAACGTAATGTCCACGAACACCTTCATTATGATGCTGACTGCGTTCTTCTGCCGTACGAAGCCTGCTTCCAGCAGGGCGAAGCCTCCCTCCATCAGCAGAATCATGGCCGCTGTCAGGACTACCCAAATCGTATCCAATCCACTCGCCAAAGCGGACAAATCCATACGTTCAACTCCCTTGTAACCTGTATATTGGTCCATCTACGCCAATCATTATACGGTTTTCATGACAATTATGTCAACGAACTACGTAAGATAAAATGACATGACAGGTCGAATGATCGTTTTTATTCGAAAGGGATAAATTCCAGCGGCTCCGTTCATTCTATTACTAAAAGGTACTGGAGGATGGACCATGATTTCATTAGATTCTACCCTGGTCAACCGGGAGGAAGCATACGATCAAGTTCGTAACGCTTTAGAGAGTCATCAATTTACTTTGGGCGGGAATTGGGAGTACGATCATGGTTACTTTGACCGGGCGCTGGATACCGAAAATAAGGTTTGGCTTCGCATTCCTTTTGCCGTTATTAGGGGAGAATTGGATGGGAATTCGGATTCGGTCGATGCCGTGATTCGCATGGGCACACCTTTTGTGCTCAAGCATCTATATAATGAAGGCTTGGATAGAGAAGCTCAGGTTAATACCTACGGCGCGTTGATCGATCAGTTCCAGGAGCCCGTTGACAAGGATGCGCCCGTCAGCGATGAGTGGGCGAAAAAGGCGGAAGCTATTTTGCGTGAGGTCGAAGTGAATTGGTCAGGACGTTAGGGCTCGTGAGGGGTTAGTCATTTGTCATCTGCTTTTGGTGCTATGAGCATGCGCATTTCAATAAGAAGAGAAGCTGCCGCAGCAGCTTCTCTTCTTATTGAAACAGCCCAGCGAATAAAAACTCTTTTTTCGCTCCCGACGTAAAGCGTGTCCAGGGCGAAGCTTTGCTTGCAAAGCCGTCCAGGACAGTCGCGCTCCCAATAAGCTAACGTAACTCCAAGCACCAGCCCGTTCCCCCACAGATGAAAGCGTGTCAAAGTCTTGATTTGCTTCAGCAAATCAAGACTTTGACTGACGCGCTCCCCCCTCAACCGTCTCATCGAAGCGGCTATAACCCTCTCCCTGCACCCAGCTTGCGGGGTCCAGGGGCGCCAGCGCCCGGGGTCCCCCTTGAGAGCAAGGGGGATATAGGGGGATTGTCATCAGTTAGGTGGGATTGACAAATCTTTTTACCTTCGATTCATATAATTTTAAGGTTTCTTTAAGGTTACAAAGGCATTATATAGTCAAAGATAGCAATTAGCATAGATAACCTTAAAGCCTGATATGAACGGAGGGTTTTTCAATGGACGATAACAAAAATAATAACGACTTCTTTCGTCGTCAAGACGGCGAAACTAACCATATCTCTTCTCACGATGCCGATAAATCGGATCGGAATGAAGCGCAGCAGGAAAGACCTTCATACTATTACTCCTATGGGCCTTATAAATCTACTATGGGAAATGAAGAAACGACCGGCTCGACGATGGCAAGCTCCACGGAAGGAGATACTCGCGTAGAGATGACACCGCCCAAGCCGCTGCGTACGTTTTCTTACAATGGACAGGAGGGCGGAATGCCTCAGGACCCGATGAGAAACTGGCAGTTCGAGCCAAAGAAACGGAGCTCTTCGTTCAGAAGCGCCTTCATCTCTTTCCTGGCTGGGGCCGTGGTAGTGGGGAGCCTGATGTTCGCTTCCGACAAAATGAACCTGTTCACCGGCTCTCATGGGGTCATGGGCAATACTTCGACTTCAGGTGCATCCTCATCCCAATCCTCGAACGGAAGCGGAGCAGTGAAGCCAACCTCACTCAGTCTCGGCAGACCGGATAACATCGCCCAAATCGCAGAGCAATCCGGACCGGCCGTTGTAAAAATTGAAACGAAGGTGAAGGCAAAAGCGAGCAGCGGCAATTCCATCTTCGATGATCCGTTCTTCCGTCAATTTTTCGGGGATAACGGTCGTTCCCAGCAGAAGCCAAAGAGCAATTCAGATCAATTGCAGCCTGGCGGAATGGGTACCGGATTTATTTTTGAAAAATCCGGCTATATCTTGACCAATGAGCACGTGATTGACGGCGCGGATGAAATATGGGTAACGGTACAAGGCTATCAAGAGCCGTTCAAAGCTCAGCTGCTCGGTAACAGCTATGACCTGGACTTGGCCGCTTTGAAAATTGAATCGACGGACGGCAAAGAGTTTGCTTCCCTGCCGCTCGGTAAAGCGGAGGATACGAATGTAGGTGACTGGGTTGTCGCTATCGGGAACCCATACGGCTTTGACCATACCGTTACGGTTGGGGTATTGAGCGCGAAGGAGCGCCCGATCTCCATTCCAGATACGCAAGGAACGCGCGAATACAAGCACTTGCTGCAAACAGACGCTTCCATTAACCCTGGTAACTCCGGCGGTCCCTTGTTGAACCTGAACGGTGAAGTCATCGGGATTAATACCGCGGTCAGCGCCCAAGCTCAAGGTATCGGCTTTGCGATACCGACCAGTACGATTTCCAGTGTTTTGGATAACCTGAAAAACAACGTGAAAATTCCGAAGGAACCATCTCCGTACATTGGTGTTGCCATGTCTCCTATCGATAAGGACTGGGTGGCCGAGCTGAAGCTCGAAAATACGGACGGCGCTATTATCTCGGATGTCGTTAGAAAAAGCCCTGCCTTTAAAGCAGGCCTGAGACCATACGATGTTATCGTAGAGGTGAACGGGGCCAAAGTAAAAACGACACAAGAGGTGCAGGACAAGATTAAAGCCTTGAAGGTTAATGATAAAGTGACGCTTGGCATTATGCGAGACGGTAAAAAGGAAAATGTGACGGTTATCGTCGGAGATAAGAACGCCACGGAATAAAGACCTACACAGAAAAAGGTTAGAACAGAAGAAGAAGTAGAGCGACCTTTCGTGAAGCTCTGCTTCTTTTTGTATCTGGAAGCAGGATTTTGTTACAATAGGATGAAGGTGGTGCTATAAGATGAGAGAAAAAATATTGGTAATAGATGATGATGAGAAAATTACATCCATGCTGAGAAGGTCGCTGGCCTTTGAAGGGTACACCGTATTTACGGCTAATCACGGTATGGATGGATTAAAGCAAATTTTGGAGCATGATCCGGATGCCGTTATCCTGGACGTCATGATGCCTCAGCTGGACGGGTGGGAGGTGGTTCGCCGCATTCGAGAGGGTGGCGCTACCGTACCGGTGCTCATGCTGACCGCCAAAGACGAGATCGCAGACCGCGTTAAGGGGCTCGACAGCGGCGCGGATGATTATTTGGTGAAGCCTTTTGCCCTGGAGGAGCTGCTTGCGAGAATTCGCGTGCTGCTCCGCAGAAAAGCCTCGGAGAAGCCGGAGCAGGCGACGAACCGGCTGCAGTACCAGGATGTCTTCATGGATCTGGATACCCGTGAGGTATTCCGCGGCGGACAATTGGTTGAGCTAACGACCAAAGAATTTGAGCTGCTGCATCTGTTTATGCAAAATCCGAAGAGGGTTCTTTCCCGCGATCTGATTATGGAAAAAATATGGGGATACGATTACAGCGGTGAGTCGAACGTGCTTGAGGTGTATATTGCGCTGCTGCGACAAAAAACGGAGGAGCATGGGCACAAACGGATTATTCAGACCGTTCGCGGCGCCGGATATGTACTGAGAGGAGAGGGATGACGTGACCATACGTCTTCGTCTGACTTTATGGTATACGGGCATTTTGTCGGTCACAGTACTGCTGTTCGGCTTTGGCTTGTACGGATTGCTCTACTATAATAACTACACCACTTACAAAGACAATCTGATTAATCAGACGGAGGATGTTTACACGCGTATTCAGCCTCGAATGGTCATTACTTTGGGCGGAGGCGTCAGTTGGGACTTTTTCATGCCTCAAGGACGGGAACTGCTCAAAAATTCAACGACATTTTACCAATTGAATAATTACCTGAATGGAAAATCGGACCAATCCGCGAACCTTAGGGACCTAAGCATGTCTTTGCCGGATTTGACTGAAAAACAAAAACAAGCCTTGGTGGAGCAGGGCAACCTGTTCCAAAGGGTAAAAATCGAGAATATGGATTTTATGGTGTACAGCCTGCCGATATCAGCGCTAAAAAACGGCCAGCAGCAATTGGCGGGTGTATTTCAAGCTGCAGTCTATACGGGAGATTTCGAAAAGCTGTTTTCCCTGCTGCGCTTGATTCTTATATTTGCCTCCGTTGTAACGATTTTGCTGGCTGCATCCGTCGGATGGTTCATGGCCAGGAAGGCGCTCAGACCCATCGATCAAGTTATCGCCGCGGCGAACCAGATTGAGAAAGGAACCGACTTGGGCAATAGAATCAACTATGACGGTCCAGAGGATGAGATCGGACGGCTGACGAGCACGATCAACGGCATGCTGGGCAGGCTGCAGACGACCTATTCCGATTTGGAAGAAGCGTATAGAAAGCAAAGGCGCTTCGTATCCGACGCCTCCCACGAGCTGCGGACTCCACTAACAACCATCCGTGGGAACGTGGATTTGCTGGAAAAAATGTGGAAGCGGACAGCGGTTAACGGAACGCCTGAGGATAGACAGCAGCTCGAGCTGTCGCTCGAAGCCATGCATGACATTGCCGGAGAGTCCGAAAGAATGACCCGTCTCGTGAACGATCTGCTGGCGCTTGCCCGAGCGGACGCAGGCTTTGTGATGGAGAAGACGGAGGTTGACTTGAAGCCGATTGTCGAGCAGGTCATTCGGAAGGCCCAGCTTCTGCCGCATGCAGCAGAATGGTTGGCAGGCGATTTGTCGGCATTGGAAGGTGTAAGGGTCAATGGTAACAAGGATTATCTGCAGCAGCTGATCTTTATTTTTGTCGAAAATGCTTTTAAATACACTGAAAGCGGAATGGTCAAGCTGGATGTCAAGAGGATGAATGACCAGATCGGCATCCGGATAGAGGATACGGGAATCGGCATGGATAAAGAAGAGGTTCCGCTTATTTTCGAACGTTTTTACCGGGCGGATCCATCCCGGGGGCAAACCTCGGGTACAGGACTCGGATTATCAATTGCCAAATGGATTATTGACGAGCATCAAGGGTCCATTGAGGTAACGACCCGCAAGGGCGAGGGGAGCACTTTCATTATTTGGCTGCCCATACTATCGACAACATTCGAGCAGCAGCATTCCCTAGAAGCGGGGAATCAGGTATAATGGACTAGAGAGGACGGTGCAGTGATGGATGTGATCAAAATCTCTCCGAGGGGCTATTGCTACGGAGTTGTGGATGCCATGGCGCTGGCCATGCAAACGGCAAAAAATCTGGATCTGCCGAGACCGGTTTTTATTTTAGGCATGATTGTGCATAATTCCCACGTGACGGATTATTTTGATAAAGAAGGCGTTATTACGCTGGATGGCCCGAACCGGCTGGACATCTTGAAGCAGGTCGATAAGGGAACGGTTATTTTTACAGCTCACGGAGTTTCCCCTGAGGTGCGTCAGCTAGCAAGAGAAAAGGGGCTGACCGTGGTGGATGCGACTTGTCCGGATGTAACCAAGACGCATGATCTGATCAAGGAGAAGACGGCGGAAGGCTACCACATTATTTATATTGGCAAGAAAGGCCATCCTGAGCCGGAAGGGGCTATTGGAGTCGCTCCGGATCAAGTTCATCTAATTGAGAGGCTGGACGAGATCGACCGTTTAGAGTTGGATAACTCCGCCAGAATCATCATTACGAACCAGACGACGATGAGCCAATGGGACATTAAACACATTATGAACGGGCTTTTGGAGAAATTCCCCAAGGCGGAAATTCATAACGAGATTTGTTTGGCCACGCAGGTTCGTCAGGAAGCGGTAGCCGAGCAGGCCAAGGATGCCGATCTTGTTCTGGTTGTCGGGGATCCGCGCAGTAATAATTCCAACAGGCTGGCACAGGTAGCTGAGGAAATCGCAGGTGTGAAAGCATACCGAATTGGGGATATTACAGAAATCAAGCGTGAATGGCTGGAGCCGGTAAGACGCGTTGCGGTGACCTCCGGAGCCTCTACGCCGACACCAATTACCAAAGAAGTCATAAACTATTTGGAACAGCTTGATCCACAAGTGGAGTCTTCTTGGGAGATTAAGCGAACGATTAATATGAATAAATTAATTCCGTCAGTGAAGCAAAAGGCTGGAAACGAATAACAAAATGTAAGGATGAAGGGACATGCAGCTGAAGAAGGCAAAAAGTAAAAAACCTTTTCACTTCCGGAATATTAAACGCTGGTTTAAATTGAAGTATTTGCTGCTGACCCGGGCCAAGGGGGGACCCGGTATGGTAGCTGCCGGTTTCTCAATCGGTCTGGCAATCGAAATGTTCACGCTGCCTACCGTTGGATTGGCCTTTTTCCTTATCTTCCCTTTAGTCTATTTGTTTCGCGGCAGTATGGCCGCGGCTTTAATAGGATTCGTGTTCGGGAAGGTGATCTATCTCCCGATGACCTATTTTCATATGAAGATCGGCGGCCTGCTGTTACCGCGCGGTACGCGCAAGTTTTTGGCGGATCATTTACCCGACTGGATGGACGCCTTTATCCGCTCCAACTTGAAATTGTTCATTGGAGGCGTCGTAGTAGGCATTATATTAGGATTAATTGTTTATTACCCTATTCGCTGGGGACTTGAAATGTACCATTCCAAGAGAAAAGAAAAACGAAAGCTGAGAAAAGCTCAATTGATGATAAGCTCTGAGTCAACGCATTGAGGAGAAAAGCAAGCTCCTGCACTTGACGAGGAGCTTATTCTCGTTGTATAGTTACTTTAGTGATTAAAAGCTTAAAAGCGTATAAGCGTTGAAGCGTGTCAGTGGATTTGGATCGTGAAGGTTAACTTATATTCTATTTACGGGAGTGTTGCTATTATGATCGTTATTATTTCTAATAAAGTATCTGAAGAACGTATCCAGGAGATTGTTCAGCACATTGAAAAGCACGACGTTCAAGCCCATGTGTCCAAAGGAGTGGACCGTACGGTCATCGGAATCATCGGGAAAGCCGATCCGATGCTTGCCGAGCAGCTGCGCCAGCTGTCCGGCGTAGAGCAGGTCGTCAAAATTTCGAAATCCTACAAGCTGGCGAGCCGTGATTTTCACCCTGAGAATACCGTAATTAAAATCAAGGATGTAGAGATCGGCGGAGATCAGCTCGTCATTATGGGCGGTCCGTGTGCCGTAGAATCCCCGGAGCAAATCGATGAGATTGCGCGATTGGTTAAAGCGGCAGGCGCTCAAGTGCTGCGCGGCGGGGCCTTCAAACCGAGAACCGGACCCTACAGCTTCCAAGGTGTCGGCGTAGAGGGCCTCGTGATGATGGCGGAAGCCGGCAAGAAGCACGGGCTGCTGACTATTACGGAGGTTATGACGCCGGAGTATGTAGATGTGTGCGCCGAGTATGCGGATATCCTGCAGGTTGGCACGCGGAATATGCAAAACTTCGATCTGCTCCGCAAGCTGGGAACTATTAAAACGCCGGTGCTGCTCAAGAGAGGATTCAGCTCCACGTACGATGAATTTTTGAATGCGGCGGAGTACATATTGGCGGGAGGCAATCCGAATGTGATGCTCTGTGAGCGCGGAATCCGAACATTCGAACCTTACACGAGAAATACGCTGGATCTGGCAGCCATCCCGGCGCTTCAAACTTTAAGCCATTTGCCGGTCATCTCAGACCCGAGCCATGGCACGGGACGCAGAGAGCTGGTAGAGCCGATGAGTAAAGCTTCCGTGGCCGCAGGCGCGAACGGCTTGATTGTGGAAATGCACACGGATCCGGACAATTCGATGACAGGGGACGGCGTACAATCGTTATTCCCGGATCAATTTGCGAAGCTGATGCTGGATTTGGAGAAGCTTGCTCCATTGTGCGGCAAACGGTTTGACACAAAAAAAGAAGCAATTAACGTGTAATTAAATAGGAATGTTAACAAATCAGAAGGCTTGATTCCTTGCTTCTAGGGGGATCAAGTCTATTTTTGTCGAAATTATGAACGAAAACCTATGTATGTGTAAGGATACCTCACATAATCATAAAAAATACCTCACATAAGTATTGACGATCATTCATGAAAAGCTATATAATAACACCATGATAAATAAAAAACTTGAACAATGTACGAACAAACCAAGAAGAATGTTCGGAAATTAGGAGGTTGGCGATTCATGTCAGTTCAAAACGTATTAAACATCCTTAAAGAAAAAGGCATTGAGTGGGTCGATTTTCGTTTTGTAGATCTTAACGGTAGAGCTCATCATATCTCCTTGCCGGCTAATGAAGTTGACGAAGCTACATTTGTGAACGGGGTAGCATTCGACGGATCTTCCATCCCAGGCTTTAAAGGTATTGAAGAATCTGACATGGTTATGCTTCCTGATACCGAGACAGTATATGTTGATCCTTTCACAGCACATCCTACATTGATCGTTATGTGTAACATCCACACTCCAGATGGCGAGCGCTATGATCGTGACCCGCGCAGCATCGCTCAAAAAGCGGAAGAGTACTTGCAAAAAGCTGGAGTAGGTACAACAGCAAACTTTGCTCCGGAATCCGAATTCTTCATCTTTGACGAAGTTCGTTTCGAGAGCGGTCAGAACAAAGCTTCTTATTTCGTTGATTCTGAAGAAGCTCACTGGAACTCCAACCGTAAAGAAGAAGGCGGAAACCTTGGTTTTAAAGTAGGCCACAAGGGCGGATACGTGCCAGTAGGTCCTACCGATACACAACAAGACATCCGCAGCGAAATGTGCCGTCTGTTGATGGAATCCGGTCTTCGCATCGAGCGCCATCACCATGAAGTGGCAACGGCGGGTCAAGGTGAAATCAACTTCCGTTTTGACACATTGACAACAACAGCGGACAACCTGATGAAATACAAATATATCGTACAAAACACAGCTAGACAATACGGCAAAGTAGCAACCTTCATGCCTAAACCATTGTTTGGCGACAACGGTAGCGGAATGCACGTTCACATGTCCATCTTCGATGGCGACACTCCTCTTTTCTATGAAAAAGGCGGCTACGCTAACCTGAGTGAAATGGCTTTGAACTACATTGGCGGTATCCTGTACCATGCACCGGCTTTGATCGCTTTGACGAACCCGTCCACGAACTCCTTCAAGCGTCTGGTTCCTGGTTATGAAGCGCCAGTTAACCTGGTATTCTCCAAAGGTAACCGTTCCGCGGCAGTTCGTATCCCGGTTGCAGCTGTAACTCCAAAAGGCTGTCGTATCGAGTTCCGTACTCCGGACTCCACAGCGAACCCTTACTTGGCATTCGCAGCTATGCTGATGGCTGGCTTGGACGGCATCAAGAAGAAAATCGATCCTCGCGCTCTTGGCTATGGCCCATTGGACAAGAACATCTACGACCTGTCCGATGCAGAAAAAGGCGAAATCCGCAGCGTACCTGGTACTTTGGATGAAGCTCTTAACGCTTTGGAAGCTGATTATGAGTTCTTGACTGAAGGCGGCGTATTCTCGAAAGACTTCATCGATAACTACATCGGCTTGAAACGCAGCGAAGCTAAAGCCGTATCCATCCGTATTCATCCGCATGAATACTCCTTGTACTTCGACCTGTAAGAACTTATTGATTCTTCATATAGAGAACAGCCTCCCGGATTTTTCAGGGGGCTGTTTCTTTTTTCCGCTGCAGGCTTAGTTCCCCATCATGCTTCGTCCGGTCGTCGCCAGCCATTCATAGGATACATGTACACTATCTTTTGTTCCATCCATAGAAAGCCAAGCTCCTCATATAAAGGTCGTGCTGCTTTGTTAGTAAGATCGGTTTCCAGCTGCATCCGATTGGCGCCAGCCTTCTCAGCTATTGTACGGGCATGGAGAAGCAGCTGTCTGGCTGCTCCCTTCCGCCGGTAAGGTGGGGCGGTATACACGTCTTGAGTTCGTAGAATAGGCAGTCCCCTTGACGTGGAGAGGCCCCAATTATAGGTTAAAAATCCGGTGTACTGATCTTCGATGCGGGCCAATAAGCAGAAGGCGTGCGGATAGCGGAGAAGCCGCAGCAGCGTCTCTTGGCATTCTGAGAGCCGTTGCTCGTTAGAGACATCCAGATTCTTGAACTGAGCTATCAGCCGGCTTGCCTCCGGAATGATATCTTCACTTAACTCAACAACCTGTACGTTACCATGATCCATTACAAACAACCTCCCTTTTATGCGATACATTGAAATTGTTACATGAATTGGAAAAAAAGAATAGACTTATCCTTAACGGATAGTTATGATGTTGAATTAGGTACGTTTAAAAATTCGGACTCCCTAAGTGGGGCGGGTTGTAAAATGGATGTGCGATTTTTTATATGAATGGGTTTTTACAATAACTTGCGGCCGCTCATGAAGCGGTCTTTTTCTTTTTTACGCCGCGTCACTGATTTGTAATAAATCTTCCTTATAATAGAAGCATAAAACCTAGTGAAACGGGTGGTGCGAAGATGGGGGCAGCATGGACGGAGAAGGAAGCTGTACACCTGCTGAGCCGTACAGGCTTCTATGTGGATAAACGGGATGTTAGCGTTTGCATTGAATTGGGAAAGGAAGAAACGGTACGGCGGATCCTCGCCGGAGAAGCGTTAACCGGGGGCGGGAGCGAGCTGCTGCCGCTTGCTCAGGTCAAGGCCGACGGCAAGGAGCTGAAGGCGGATTCTATCGGGGACCAGCAAACGTATTGGCTGTACCGTATGGTCACATCCGAGGCACCGTTAATAGAGAAGATGACCTTGTTCTGGCATGGTCATTTCGCCACCTCCTACCAGAAGGTTAAGGAGGTTTCGCTGATGGTCAGGCAGAACGAGCTTTTCCGGAAATATGCTCTGGGCAGCTTTCACGATTTGGTGCTGGAGGTCGGCAAGGATCCGGCAATGATGCTGTATCTGGATTCCAACAATAACAAGAAGGGGAAGCCCAACGAAAACTATGCCCGCGAGGTAATGGAGCTGTTCACCCTGGGGATCGGCAATTATACGGAGCAGGACATCAGGGAAGCGGCACGCGCTTTTACCGGTTGGTCCTACAGCAAGCAGAAGGATGAGCTGAAATTCAACAAAGGCCAGCATGATGGCGGCACCAAGACCATTCTCGGAGAGAAAGGGAATTTTGATGAGAGCAGCACCATTGACGTGCTGTTTAAGCAAGAGGCGCTCTATCACTTTATGGCGACCAAGCTGCTGAAGTTTTTTGCTGTGGATGATCCGCCGGAGGAATGGGTCCAACAGGTGGCCGCCGATTTCGCCGAATCGAACAACGTGGGCGAGGTGCTGTCGAAGCTGTTCTTGTCCGACACGTTCTACGATCCCAAGTATCAGGGGAGCTTGGTCAAGACGCCTGTTGAATACGTCGTGGGGATTCTTCGGGCGTTCCGCATTCCCATGTCCAAAGGCTTCGCCCAGGCTTCCAGGAAGATGGGGCAGGAGCTGTACCTGCCGCCCGATGTGGCCGGCTGGAGAGGGGGAGCCACCTGGCTAATGACAACCAGCTTGCTGGCGCGGTACCTGTTCGCCGAATCGGTAGCCAAACGCATTAACAATGCGCTGCTTGGCGGGAACGACTACAAGCTGGATGCGGAAGCAACAGCCGAGGATTGGGTGCATCAATTTGCGCAAAATGCGGGTGTATGGTATCTCGGTGAACAAACCGCACAAGTACTTACGAAATACGCGGAGGATACCTTCGTACATTCGGCACAAAAAGCCGCAGGGATGAAAGGGCTGCTTCAGCTCATAATGATCAGTCCGGAAGCACAGATGAAATAAGGGGGAGTGAGGGCGGAATGAAGCTGACAAGAAGGGATTTTTTGTTAAAAGGAACGGCTTTGCTGGCCACGCTCGGGCTGGGAGGACCGATGATTTTCGCACAGGATGGCTCTCCGCTGAGCAGTGCTTCAGAGGATCAGCCGCAAAATGTCGATGCGCCGGTCCTCGTCGTCATTCAGCTGTCCGGGGGTAATGACGGGATTAATACGCTCATTCCTTACGGCATGGGAGGGTATTTTGACGCTCGCCCGACGCTCAAAATTATGGAGAATGAAGTGCTCGCCATTAATAATGAGGTAGGCCTTCATCCGAGCCTGACCCGGTTGAACGAGTTGTATAAGAACGGCAAGCTGGCGATTATTCAAGGCGTGGGATACCCCAAGCCGGATCACTCGCATTTTCGTTCCATGGAAATATGGCAAACGGCGGAGCCGGAGAAATACATACGGTCGGGATGGCTGGCACGGTATGTGGAGTCTTCACTGGCCCAATCGAGGAACCCGCTCAAGGCGCTCCAGATCGGGAATAACGCGAACAAGGCGTTTCATTCCGATACGATTAACGTTCCTGTCATTCAATCGGTAGAAACCTATACGATGTTTGATCCCAAAACGCCGAAGGCTGAGCAAAACCGGTTAGCCAAAGCCTTTATCGATATGTACGATCCGAATCGCCAAGGAACGCAAATCAAGGTGACCTGCCAACGGGGCGCCGATGCCTATCAGAGCGTGGAAGCCATTCACAGCTTGACGAGCGGGTATCAGAACAAGGTGGAGTATCCCAAATCGGGCATTGCGCGCGATCTTCAGCTCGTTTCCAAGCTGCTGTCGGGTCAGTCGGGAACCCGGGTGTTTTATGTAGAATTGGGTGGATTCGACGATCATGCCCAGGAGAAGGAGCAGCATGCGAAGCTGCTGAAGCAGCTGGACGAAGCGATTGGTACGTTCTATAAGGATCTGGAGGCGCAGGGGCTGCAGGATCGTGTCGTCACGATGGCCTTCTCTGAATTCGGCCGAAGAGTGAAGGAGAACGGCAATGTAGGAACGGATCATGGAACCGCGGCCCCGGTATTTGTTCTGGGCGGCAAGGTGAAGGGCGGTATGTACGGAGTCATGCCAAGCCTCACTAATCTGGATAACGGAGACTTGAAGTACGAGGTCGATTTCCGCTCGGTTTATTATACATTGGTAAATAATTGGCTCAAGGGCGATGCCGGTAGCGTCGTGAAGGGCTCCTTCGAAAATTTGGCCTTTATTTGATTATTTTAAAAGGATAAAACCGATCCTGTCCTTCGGGGCTTGATCGGTTTTTGCATGAAGGTCCGGTTACAAAGAGCCTTCCAGCGGATAGATACCGATGGTTTCGTACATAGGCTGCCGGTACATATGGGTGCGGAACAAAACAATACGATCGACGGTCCACGATGCGGGTTCCCCATTAGACCCTTCAATATCCTGGAGAGGGGCTACCGTATAGGGGGCTTCACCCGTATATTTTTTGGCAAGGGTAATATGCGGTCTATAAGGACGGTTTTCAGGCTGAAAGCCTAGAGGCTCCATGGCCTGCACGATGTGGGCTTGAAGCTGCCGTAACGGCTCCATTTGGCCGCTCAGTCCCTTCCACAGTATAGAAGGGGCATCCGGCTTGCCGAACGTACCCAGCCCCCCAAATTGCAAGCGGAACGGACGTATCGGCTTAGTTAGAGAGGTGAGGGAGCTCTTCACTTGTTCGGCCGTCTGCGGGTCGGTATCTCCCAGGAAGCACAGCGTAATATGCAGGTCTTCGGGGTGAACCCATTTTCTAAATGAACGGCTCGCCCGAAGCTCGTCCATCTCTCTTTGCAGGAAGGAACGTTCAGCGGTATTGAACGGTATAGCTATAAACAATCTGTCTGTGCTCATGCCAATCCCCCTTTATTTCTTGTTCTTTGAAATTAAGATATCCGGCTCTTTGTGAAATATGTATCAATGATGTGAAGAATGAGCATAACTACTTGATGGATTAGGACAAACTTTGCTATCATACCTATATCAAATCTAAAGATGCTGATGCTAATAACAAGGTGAAGGTGTGAAACCATGACGAAACGAGCGTATAATTTTAACCCGGGTCCTGCGGCTCTTCCGTTGGAAGTATTACAGCAAGCTCAACAGGAATTTGTAGATTATAACGGAATTGGCATGTCCTTGATGGAAATTTCCCATCGCAGTAAAGAGTATGAAGCTATCAATGCGGAAACGCAAGCTTTATTGCTGGAGCTTCTGGGAATTGAATCCGGATATAAAGCATTGTTCATGGGCGGCGGCGCAAGCACCCAATTCGCCACTATTCCAATGAACTTCCTGAAGCCAGGTAAAGTGGGCAGCTACATCATCACCGGCAGCTTCTCCGAGAAAGCTTATGAAGAAGGCAAAGTGGTAGGAGAAGCCGTCATTGCGGCATCCAACAAGGAAGGCAAATGGAGAAGCCTGCCTAAGCAGGAGGATATCCATATTGATCCTAACTCGGCCTATGTCCACATGACGACGAACAACACGATCGAAGGCTCGCAGTTCTCCTACATTCCGGAAACGGGAGACATTCCTTTGATCGGCGATATGACGAGCGGAATTTTGAGCCGTCCGATCGATGCAAGCAAATTTGCGATGATCTATGCGGGCGCACAAAAAAACCTCGGTCCATCCGGCGTAACCGTAGCGGTAATCCGCGACGACCTGCTGGCTGAGGAGCCGAAGCACATTCCTTTCATGCTTCGTTATACGACGCATGCCAAGAACAGCTCCCTGTACAATACGCCTCCGGTTCATTCCATTTACATGGTGAACCTGGTATTGAAATGGGTTAAGAACAACGGCGGCGTTGCTGCGATGGAGAAGAACAACATTGAGAAAAGCAAGCTTGTGTACGATGTTATTGACGCCAGCGGCGGCTTCTACAGCGGCAACATTGATCCGGACAGCCGTTCGATCATGAACATCACCTTCCGCCTCCCAAGCGAAGAGCTGGAGAAGAAATTCGTGAAGGAATCCGAGCAGCATAACTTCGTTGGCTTGGCCGGACACCGCAGCGTAGGCGGCATTCGTGCTTCGGCTTATAACGCAGTTCCTTACGAGGCTTGCAAAGCATTGGCTGAGTATATGATCGATTTCCAAAAACGCAACGGATAAAAGAGGAAGCGGCAGTCCTTACTGCACAAGGGGGACTGTCTTTCTTTTTGCAATCGGGGATGGACATAGAAAAAATGAGCACCGCTACATCCTGTAAGGCGGCACTCATTTTTTATCGAATAAAATCGGATTAGGCGAGAGACTCCTTCATGGCCGGTTCGGTCAGCTTGTAGCCGACATTCCGAATAGTGACAATGTATTCAGGATTTCGCGCGTTGTGCTCAATTTTATCCCGCAGATGGCTGATATGGACGTCCACAATCCGCGTATCGCCAAGAAAGTGATAATCCCATACGCCGTGAAGCAGCTGCTGGCGGCTCAGTACTTTGCCGCGGTGCTTGCATAAGAACAGAAGCAGGTCGAATTCCTTAGGCGTAAGCTCTATCGTTTGGCCGCGTAAGGTAACCTCGCGCTGGTCGGCTTGAATCTCGATTTGCCCGACTGTAAGCGGTGCATTCTCTACAGTGGACGGAAGGGTTTGCAGACGGCGCAAAATTGCCTGAATACGGGAAATCAATTCCTGAGGACTGAACGGCTTGGTCATATAATCGTCGGCGCCGTTATCAAGACCGGCAATTTTATCCGATAAGTCCTGCATCGCGGTCAGCATAATAATGGGTACCAGGTTGTTTTGTTCACGCAGCTTGCGGCATACTTGAATACCATCCATTTTGGGCAGCATCAGGTCCAGTACGATCACATCGGGCCGAAAATGTTGAATAGCTTGGAATACAGCTTCGCCGTCATATACGCAGTGTACCTCGAAGCCTACCAGCTTCAGGTTAAATTCTATAAGCATCGAAATGGAAGGTTCGTCGTCAACAACAAGAATTTTCTTCTTCATCCTTCGAATCTCCTTTTGTAGGTTAGCGCTTGATAGTTCTATTATGGCAGGCTTCTATCAACCGCATATTAAGGATAGGTAAAGTGAATGTTAAATCTCACGGCTTATGTATAAAATAGTAAGGTAGAACAAACGAGGTGACGATTGAGCTATGGCATTTCATATTGTACTAGTGGAACCGGAAATTCCGGCCAATACGGGCAACATTTCAAGAACATGCGCAGCGACAGGAACGTGGCTGCATCTGGTAAGACCGCTTGGCTTCAACACGGATGACAGGACTCTAAAGCGTGCGGGGCTGGATTACTGGCATTCCGTAAAGCTCGAATATCATGATTCCTTTCAGGAAGTGAAGGATAAATATAAGGAAGGGCGCTTCTTCTTTGCCACGACCAAGGCAAGCCGCGTTTACACCGATTTTACATTCCAGGACGGAGATTTTCTTGTCTTCGGTAAGGAAACGAAGGGGCTGGCGCCCGAGATTTTGGCGGAGCACCCGGAGCAGCTGATGCGCATGCCGATGTCGGATGCGGTACGTTCCCTGAATTTGTCCAATTCAGCGGCTATCATTTTATATGAAGCTTTACGTCAAAACGGGTTCCCAGGCCTTACTTAAATTACAAACAATTAAGGGGGATATGGCAGGAATTTTGACACAAGCCACGAATAGTATAAAGACAAGCTTTTGTTCGTTCCGGGCTTGGTTATACGGTTCTTTTTGTTGTGGAAAGTGAGGTGAATTAGTGATGAAACCGGCAGGTGTAGTTAGAAAAGTAGATCAGTTGGGCCGTATCGTACTTCCGAAGTCGCTGCGTAAACGCTATCAGATGAATGAAGGCGACCCTGTTGAAATATTAGTTAGCGGAGATCACATTATTTTGGAGAGATATCGTCCACGCTGTGTGTTCTGCAGCTCGATGGAGCAGGTCAGCGAGTTTAAGGAGCGTCACATTTGCGCCGAATGTTTGGGCGAAATGAGCGTTCTGAAGTAGAGGGCTGCAGGAGATAAAAAGCAGAAAGCATCACATCCTTGAATTAAGGAGCGTGATGCTTTTTTTCATTCGTTATCGATAGTCGTAACGGTAGGTTATCTCATCATGATCTCAAGAAAGGCCCTTAGGATTAAAGACCTTTCGTCTTGTCGTCATTATAAGCTGCAGTGCACATAGCTACGAGAAACATCAAGAAGACTAAGTTGACAATCCAAAATGTTGCTGACATCAGTCTGCACCCCCTGCCCCTTATTATAACCAATCACTGCCTAAAAAAATATTACCAAAATGTGAACATTTATTTAAAAAACAAGAAATGCGTCGGTAACGGACGTAGTTTTCCATCAGAAGGACGATTGATGATCTGCCCCTCATAAATAAGGCTCGAGGAGCCGCCGCCATCCAGATTATACGCATCCTTCACGCCTAGCTGGATCAGCTTGTCCTGCAGCTCGGCAAGCGTAGCTCCCGAATTGCCCCGCTCGTCGTACCCGTCCGTGACCAAAAACAGCAGCTGGTCATTCTTGAAGTTGCCGACCACGGTTCTTGGAGCCCGGGCAGGCGAGGTTTGCCATTGCGGCGGAATCGTTTGCTTCTTGCCGTTTTGCAGCAGCACAGGAACGAAGGTGGCGCCAAAGGCCGGCTTCAGCTTGTCCAAATCCTCCTGGCGTGAGAATTTGCCGCCGATCAGCTTGCGGTCCGTACTGAGCCCGATAAACGCAAGATCCTCAAAGGTCGGCTCAAACCCATACACATATTTGCTGTTATAGACGGTCGTGCTAAGAGGATATCGTTTCCCCGATTTATTATCATCGGCAAACCCGCCTGCATTGATACCGGCGACAGCACCATAGCGGCGGGCGGCGTCCAGGGTCGTCTCGCTTCCGCCCACGGCATCCTTGCCGAGCACCATCTTCATCGCTTTGTCGGATTTCATATTTACCTTCAAAGCATAGCCCTTATAGTTCTTGTCGCTGAAATTATAAAGCTTCAAATCAATATTGGTGCTGCTGGTTTGTCTCGCGACCTGGCCTCCAAGCTTGGTGGCCACCCGGGAGTCAAAAATAGCATTCGGCTTGGCGGATGCGGCCTCGGCCGTCGCTACCATAGCGGTCACTTCCGAAGCGCTCTTGTCATAGAGCTGAAAGAAGCGCTCGATGGTCGATTTGGTCTGGGTTGCATCCTCCTTGGCCTTGTCCAGCTGCTTGCCCGATGCTTCCAATTGGGATTGTATCGAAAAATCGGTCTTGGCAAACCTCTGGAATTCGGGAAGCTGGACGGAAACCTGGGAACAAAGTAAAAAAATCATCATACCGAGAAAAGGCGCCAGTGCCAGAAGGAGGGTTCGATTTATAAGTTGAATGGGATTATGCATTCTCATGAAGTCTCCTTATTGCAGTACATCCAGGTTTTTCTTCAACTCATCCAGCTTTTTCTTCACTTCATTAAGCTGCGTATACAGCTGGTTGCTGTTATCCGTCTTGTTATTGGCGCTATCCTTGGTGAAGGCGAGCAGCTCGTTCAAGGAATCGATCTTTCCCTGCATCTTCGTAAGGTCGCCGCTGACGCTTTCCTTCAGCTCCGCAATCTGCTTCTGGTAGTCTTCCTGGACCGCCTTCAGCTGCGCCTCAGTCTGTACCGCAATTTCCGCGGCGATCTGCTGCCGCAAATGATCGGTATACAGCTTGGCGCCAAGCGCTCCTAACGCAATCAATAGCGTCCATCCCATAAATAAAAAAACATAGGTTTTCTTCCTGCCTTTAGCCGGCTTGCTTTTTCGCACCACCAGCTGCTCGGAAGCAGGCTCCAGGGGCATATTCATGGTTGATTCACCTTCCTGTACTCGTTCGGTGAGAGGCCAACCGTCTTTTTAAACACCTTACTGAAATATTTCTCATCGTCGTAGCCTACCATCTCGGCGACCTGGGCAATCCGTAAATGGGGATTTAACAGGAGAAGCTTCGCCTTCTCAACACGAATGTCACTAAGATAATCGGATAAATTGACTTTAAACTCTTGTTTGAATTTACGGGAAATATATTCACGGCTTAAATAGAAATGATTGGCAATCTCTTGTAGCGTAATATCCTGATGATAATGGTTTTGAATATACTTTGCAATCTCGTAAATGACGTTCTGATCCCGGTGCTGATGATCGAGTAAATGCTTGGACAGCTCGGTCAAGCTTTCAGTCAGATGCTTCCTCCACACCGGGATGGACAGGGAGCCTGCTTCGTCCGAAGGAATCGTAAACGGAGCGGAGTTCAGCCAGGTTTGCAGCTCGGGCGGCTTCTCTCCGAACCATTCGGCGAGCCACCGGCTGCGCATGACATTGTATTCGTTCCACCACAGCTCCAGCTGCTCCAAGGTGATGACTTCGAGCTTGTTTACGGCGGCTATCCAATCATCGACCGCCTTGCCGATTTGTTCGGTGCTGCCGCTTTGGACGGCCAGACGAAGCTGCTCGGCAAAGTCGCTGAAGGAAAGCATAGGCTGCAAGGCAGGGAGCGGGTCCGGCAGCAGATAGACCCGTTTGTCCTTGGTAAGCAGATTGCGTCGGCGCAATGCGGTTCTCGCATCCTTATAGGCGGCAGGCAGGCCTGCCGGGAACGGATGGACACGGCTTACGCCGATGTCAAGGCTGCTTCGCAGCGCTGCCGCCATCCCCCGTTGAATGGCGGTGAGAAGGTTATTCCAGGAATCATCCGGGCCGAACAGGAGAATGATGATTTCACCTTCACTGTTCCAGTAGCGATAGGCGACGCCGCGGCGGCCCTCACGAAGGATCTCATTACCTATATTCGTAATGGAGAAGAATAATAGGTCGGAATTGGCGTCGAACTTCTTTTTCAACACTGCGTTCATCGTATCCAGCGTCATGATCGCTAACCGGCATTCCTTCACGCTGCGGCTCAAGCCGAATTCCCGGTCTAAAGCCGAGGCATAGGCTTCATACGTAGAGGGCTCCGCTATCAGGTTGGAAAGCAGCTTCTCCCAATAGACAGGACGGATTTGGTTCATTTCGATGTTGCTTAACCGCTGCCGGTGACGCTCCTCCTCCTCGCGGACCCAGCATTCCAATGCTTTGCTGACGGCGGCATGAAGCTGCTCCGCGTCAATCGGCTTCAATATGTAATCAACCCCGCCATGCTTGACGGTATGACGCACCAACTGAAAATCATCGTGACCGCTGATGACGATCGTTTTGCCGGAGGCATAATGAGCAGCGAGCCATTCCAGCAGCTCCAGACCGCTCTTGACCGGCATCATCATGTCCGTAAAAATAAGCTGCGGCTGATGCTCCTGAATCAGCTTAATCGCTTCTCCACCGTCCTGGGCCTCGAAGATCTCGTCGATGCCGAAATGCTTCCAGTCGACGAGCAGCTTGACGGCCTCGCGGACATGCTTTTCATCGTCTACTATGATGGCTTTCATGATGTGGTCCTCCTAAAAGTGCCAAGGCACATTAAACTGACTATCGTGTTACGGCAGCTAGCGGAATCGTAATGGTGACCTTTACCCCGGAAGGGTCGCAAGCCTCGATATTCATGGCAGCTCCGGGGAAATACAGCTGCAGCCGCGAGCTCACATTGAGGAGCCCGATGCTTTCCGACGGCTCGGCTGACGCCTTCAAATGCTTGCTTAACTGCTTTTGCAGCTTGGCTAGCTTCTCTGCCTCCATCCCACTTCCGTTATCCTCCACAATAAGCTGAAGCTGCTCCTTCTCCAGAAGCTTTCCTGCTATTCGCAGGCTGTTCGACTTCTCACGGGGGTCGAAGCCATGCTTGAAATAGTTTTCGACCAGCGGCTGAAGGATCATTTTGGGCACCTCAATGTCCAGCGTATCGCCTTCTACCTCGAAGGAAACGGACAGATCATTTTCAAATCGCTGCATTTGCAGCTGCAAATACGATTTGACATGGTCCAGCTCTTGCTTGAGCGGAACGATCGTTTCATCCGTATTCATGCTGTAGCGCATCATTTTGGCCAGGGACGACAGCAGGGAGTAGATCTTCGGCGCCTGATGCTGCAGTGCGAGCGTCCCGATGGACTGCAGGCTGTTATATAAGAAATGCGGGTTGATTTGTGCCTGCAGCGCCTTCAGCTGGTTTGTTTTATTAGCCAGGTCGAGCTTATATTCACTTAAGATCAGATTGTTGATCGTCTGCATCATGAGACGGAACCGCCGGGCAAGAATCCCGATCTCGTCGTTGCTGTTGACCTGAATATCGACCTGCATATTCCCGGTCTGGATTTTGTTGATATATCCGATCAAATTTTTGATCGGTGCCGTGAACCGGAACGAAATATACAGGGTTGCCGAAATGACGACGATCAGGAACAGGCTGAAAATCAGCGTATTGATTTTGGTCAGCTCGCGCGCATTTTTGTACAAGCTCTCGTATGGAATCCGCTTCACCAGCGTCCAGTTCATATAGGGAGTCGACATTCGCTCGTAAATATGGATACCGGAGAACGACTTGCTCTTCCATTCGAAGCTTCCTTTGCTATCGGGCATGGCCAGCAGATGCTCCGCCCAATCCTCATGCAGCACATGGCCCACCGCAGCGGGATCGGTCCCATAGATAACCGTGCCGTCTTGATCCAGTATGTAGAGCTCATCCTGTCCCGGTGTCGTCAGCTGCTCGCTGATGGTTCGTATCACATCCAGGCTGAAATCGATTGACAAGATTCCCAGCTCCTGCTGGGTCAGCGCGTTTCGGATCGACCGGTGGAGTGTAATAACCGATGACGGAGGGACATAGAAGATGCTTCCCATCTTGTAGTCATGGATGAGATGGGTCGGCTCCAGCCGCAAATCGACGCCCTTCATGTCAGGAAGATATTTGGCTACCTGGCCTTCGTTGCGCAGCGGGTTCCCGAGCAGAATCGAGAACGAACGGTCGCTCTTGGCTATATATAAATACGTCTGCCGAATCTCCTTGACGGAATTATACAGAGTTTGCAGCCCCCTGGATATTTCGCTGATGCTCAAGTAATCCGAGTCCCCGTTCTCGATAATTTTGTACAGCGTCGTATCGTTGTACACGGATAAGGAATTCTGCTCTAATACCTTGAGGTAGTTCATGATATTCGTTTTTCCTTGGTAGATGAGGTTCGAGCTGCTGGCAATGGCCTCGGCTGAAATCGTCTGCTTCGTGAAAAAATACGTAATGACCATCGAAGTGGAGATCGGGATGATCGTAGCGGCGAGCAAAAAAATAATCAGCCTGTTGCGAATGCTGTTACGAATCATAGACGTCCCCCTTCATGATCTTTTCCAAATGCAAGTTTATTGTAACAAGCGACATCAATAAATTCCACCTGATGGGTCACCATATTCGGTGTTTTTCAACCGCTTCCGTTTTTATACTAGGGTTATACTTATCAAAAGGGGGAAAGATGCTATGAAAGCTAAGCATCGCTTGTCGGATTGGATGCTTCAGACGGTTTTCGTCGGTCCGGCGCTCGTCTTTTTCTCCATTATCGTGATCGTTCCGTTTCTGATGAGCATTTACTATTCTTTTACCGAATGGAACGGAGTCACCTCGACGATCAAATGGATAGGACTCGATAACTTCAAAAAAATTATCGTAGACGATAAAGATTTTCACTCGTCCTTCTGGTTTACAGCCAAATTCACCATCACGAATGTACTGCTTGCCAATGGTGTCGGCTTTATCCTGGCGCTACTGCTGACACAGGCTTTGAAAACCCGTAATATTTTGCGTACGGTGTTTTTCATGCCTAACGTCATCGGCGGCCTGCTGCTCGGCTTTATCTGGCAGTTCATCTTCGTCAAAGGGTTTACCACGATCGGGGAAGCAACGAACATCGGCTTCTTCCAGCTGCCTTGGCTCGGAGATGCACCGACCGCCTTTTGGGGTCTCGTAATTGTAAGCGTATGGCAAACCGCAGGATATTTGATGGTCATCTATATCGCTGCGCTGGCGAATGTGCCCAAAGATATCGTGGAAGCGGCATATATTGATGGGGCAAGCCGCTGGCAAACGCTTCGTCAAATTACGATTCCGCTGATTATGCCTGCCGTGACGGTCTGCTTGTTCCTGACCATCTCTTGGGCGTTCAAAATGTACGATCTTAACGTATCGTTGACCAAAGGCGGACCGTTCAACTCGACGCAATCCGTGGCGCTAAACATTTACGACGAGGCGTTCCGCAATAACCGGTATGGTCTTGGTACGGCCAAAGCGTTTATATTCTTTATCGTTGTAGCCCTTATTACGATGGTTCAGGTTTGGATGACGAAGAAGAAGGAGGTTGAAGTGTAATGGAAGCGAAACACACTTACAATCTTCGCTTGCTCACATTGGAAATCGTCGGGATTATACTTGGACTCCTGTTTCTGGTCCCGTTTTATTTTGTTATCGTTAACTCCATGAAAAGCTTCGGCGAGCTGCTCATCAACTCGGCCAGTCTGCCGCAATCGCTGAACTTCAGCAATTACGTCAAAGTATGGGGCATCATGAAATTCCCGAAAGCGTTCTGGAATTCGCTCCTCATTACCGTATTCAGCAATCTGGGGCTGATCGTCATCAGCTCGATGGCCGCCTACCGCCTTGTCCGGGTGCCGTCCCGCTTCAATAATCTGGTGTTTCTTGCCTTCGTTGCGGCAATGGTCATTCCGTTCCAGTCGATCATGATTCCTCTGGTCCGCGTTGCCAGCGAAGTCGGTCTTATGGACAGCATTCCCGGGCTTGTCATTTGTTATTTCGGTTTTGGCGTATCGCTTAATGTGTTCTTGTACCATGGCTTCATGAAGTCGATCCCTCTGGAGATAGAGGAATCCGCTACGGTGGATGGCTGCTCTCCAATGGGCGTATTCTGGAAAATTGTATTCCCGCTGCTGAAGCCGATGACGGTAACCGTCGTTCTTCTGAACAGCTTATGGATCTGGAACGACTTCCTGCTTCCGATGCTGATCTTGAACAGCCCGGATCTGCGTACGATTCCGCTGACTACCTATTCCTTCTTCGGTCAATATACGAAGCAGTGGGATTTGGCTCTCGCGGCGCTGGTGCTCGGTGTCATTCCAATCGTACTCTTCTTCCTGGCTATGCAGCGCCATATTATCGAGGGCATTACAGCCGGTTCGGTAAAAGGGTAAGCTAATCATATCCCGGCATCACCGGTCAATACGTTACACCTTTTCGTTCAATATAGTCCGTGTTCGCGGAAAGTGATCTTTTTTACAATAAAAGCGTAAACAAAACAAACCCGATTCATAGAGACACATGCTTTATAAATGAACAAACATAAGGGGAGGCTTCTCTAATGAAAAAGAAGATCGCAATATTAGGCTTAACTACGGTAATGCTCGGTTCCCTGCTGGCCGGCTGTGCCAAGAGCGACCCGGCTCCGGGAGCGGGAGGAACTACAGGCGGAGATGCCGGAGGCAAGAAAGTCACGCTCAAGATGTTCCAATTCAAGGTCGAAATTGCTGAGCCTTTGGCTAAGCTGGCCGCTGAATACGAGAAAGCTAACCCAGGGGTAAAGATTCAAATCGATACCGTTGGCGGCGGCTCCGACTATGGCGCGGCACTGATGGCGAAGTTCAACTCGGGTGACAAGCCGGATATTTTCAATAATGGCGGCTTCACCGATCTGGACAAATGGATCGAGCATCTGGAGGACTTGTCCGATCAGCCTTGGGTGAAGGATATGGTTCCTGTAGCCAAGGAGCCAATGACCAAGAACGGCAAGCTGTATGGCCAGCCGCTGAACCTGGAGGGCTACGGCTTCTTGTATAACAAAGATTTGTTCGCTCAAGCGGGTATTACCGAGCTGCCTAAGACGCTGTCCCAGCTCGAGGATGCCGCCAAGAAGCTTCAAGACAAAGGCATTCAGCCATTCGTCAACGGTTATGGAGAATGGTGGGTGCTAGGCAACCACTTCGTCAATATTCCGTTCGCTCAACAGCCTGATCCTAACGCATTTATCGACGGCTTGAACAAAGGGACAGCGAAAATCCAAGGCAACGCTGGCTTCGAGAACTGGATGAAGCTGTTCGACCTGCAGCTGAAATACGGCAACAAAAACCCGCTGCAAACCGATTACAAGACCCAGGTTACCGAATTTGCAACAGGCAAAGCGGCAATGACGCAGCAAGGCAACTGGACGCAGCTGCAAATTACGCAAACGAACCCTAACATTAAAGTCGGCTTCCTGCCGATGCCGATCAGCGACGATGCCGCAGCTAATGATAAGCTTCCGGTCGGCGTGCCTAACAACTGGGTTATTAACAAAAACTCTCCTAACAAAGAAGAAGCCAAGAAGTTCCTGAACTGGATGGTTACTTCCGATATCGGCAAAAAGTATATTACAGAAGAATTCAAGTTCATCCCGGCCTTCACGAACATTCCGGCAGATGAGAAAATCTTGGGTCCTTTGGCCGCCGACATTATCAAATACAGCAAAGAAAACAAAACGCTCAGCTGGAACTGGTTCAAGTTCCCTGGCGGAGAAGCCAGCAGCCAGAAATTCGCCGCTGCCATGCAAGCCTATGTTGCGAAGCAAAAGACGAAGGATCAAATGCTGGACGAATTCCAAAAAACATGGGATAGCCTGAAAAAATAAATAATGCTGCAACATAGACCTCGGCGCAAGCCGGGGTCTTATTATTTTAGATACGATGAAGGTAGTCCGATCAACTGCTGGTCCCCAACATTAGAACATGCCATTCTCATTGGGAGATTCCTCCGGTATGGGCTGGCCCACATCCCAAAATTCGACGATGAGGCCGTCATGGAAGCGGAAGATATGGACCACAGCTCCTCCAAGGTCCTCTTGCTTTTGCTTTACATGGGAGTGAACCGCAACGATATCGTCCTCTTCGATGGCAAGCTTGACCTCAAGGATTTTGTAGGGGTTCTTGGCGGCGTTCTCTTCCATTGCGAGCATTAGAGAATCTGCATCTCCGCGGAAAAAGGGATTATGGTGGCGGAAACCCGGACCAATGTACCTCTGGTATGCTTCACGCACTTCCCCTGACGCCACCAATTGTAAAAACAACACCGCTTGTTCCTTGAGAGAAGTTTTCATTACAAATCATCCTTTCTTCTAAGGGTTGTCTGTCTGGTACCTATTATATCCAATTAGTAGTTTTGCCACCGTTCTATGCTTTGCCTCTGTTCCTAAGCAATTGCTTCAACATGTCCCGTGCATGTCCTGCGAGATCAATACGCACTCCCTTCATGCGTACACCATCTTCTATGAAATGGATGTTCCTTTTTTAAGCATTTGTTCGAGTTGGGCGTTCTGGCGGGTTTTTCGACTGGATACCAGGGAACTATTTTACAGCAAAGCGAGCAATAGGAAGCAATGGGGACGAAACAGCTATCAAGGGATGATTAGCCAGCAAAACCAATGCTAAATCCGCTTACAGGTGCTTACGAGGGGATTTGGCGCGAATCTGTCCGTTTAACAGAAGCGGGGTTCGCTGTTACAATGAGTATGAATTAGCGGCCAGATGGTGACGGAGGATGGACATGATAACAAGGCTTATTTCGGGTGGCAGACAGTGGTATGTGGCAAAAAAACGGTATTTACCTGAGGATAAGCGGTTATCCAGGGATGCAAAGGTATCCTTATTTATTCACTTTTGCTTTCAATTCGGCGCGTCCATGTCAGGAATATTTTTGACGCTGTATTTGTGGAGGCTGACCGAGAGCCTGTGGATTAACGGGATGTACTACATCGTGAACTACGGCATAGCGCCGCTGGCATTTGCCATGGGGGGCTTCATCATCAAGCGGAAGGACCGTATGGTATCCTACCGCATCGGCATCGGATTGATAGCGCTTTTTTATTTGATTGTCGTATTTGCACAGGAGAAGGTCGTAGATTATTATGTCTTGTTTGCGATTTTTGGAGGCGCGGCCGGCTCGTTCTACTGGGCAGGCTATTTGACCCTTATGTACGACGTATCGACAGAGCAAAACCGGATCCGGTATCTGGCTATCAATATGATCGTATTTACATTGGCCGGCTTGATTGGTCCTGCCCTGGCAGGATACATTATCCGGCAAAATGACGGGCTTCAGGGGTACACGATCGTGTTCTCCATCGCCTTCTTCATGTTCCTGATCGCTACGCTGGGAAGCTTGAAAATCAAGACGAAGGTTTCCCATCATAAAGCATATTATTTGAAATTCGTCGGTCTGCTGATGAACAAGAACAAGCGATGGTTCAAATCCCTCATCGGCTTCTGGGTGATGGGCTTGTTCCAGGGGATCATGCTGTTCTTGCCCAATATCCTGCTGTTTCAAATTGTCGGCAGGGAGGATCTGGTGGGCTATCTGGGTGTCGTCTATGCGACGCTGAGCATCGGCATGGGTCTGGTTCTTTCCCGTTACGGCCGGGAAGACCGAGCCCGCAAGTTTCTGGTCATCTCTACGGTGGGCTTTGTCCTGGGTACCTTGTTTATTTTATGGAAGCTGACGCTCACAACTGTCATTTTGTTTATGGTGCTGTACTCGATCTGTTCTCCGCTGCAGGGGAATACGATCACCTCGTTCTACTTCCGCCTGATCGGGGCGCTCCCTTTGAAGGGGCAGCTGAGAGTGGAGTCTGTCGTTATGCGGGAGACGTTCCTCAATTTCGGGCGAGTCGTCTCCATTCTTAGCCTGATCCTTATTACCCGTTACAGCGGGAATGAGCTGCTTCCTTGGGTGCTGTTTGTCGCTGCGTTGACGCAAATAGGGATGGTCTGGCTGCTGGAGCGGGTGTCGGAGGATGAACCGGTGAAAAAATCCTCGTAGAAAAAAAGAAGAGCTTACCCTAAGGGGAGCTGGTCATGTTGGGAATCCTGTAGAGCTTAGAATTTTTGCCAATATACTCCGATGGGGTATGCCCCTCCAGCCGCTGTTGAAACCCGTGAATTTGATTATATTTAGCGGTATATTCACGGATTTCAAAGGCGGACGTAAACTCCTCCGAGGCATACCTCACCTCCATATGCAGCAAAAGTTCACGTTAAAACAGGGCTTCGCAACAACATGAGCTTCCCTTAAGGGCGAAGCTCTTCTTTTTTTGGGGTAAAAGTAATAGTTAAGATATTTGCACCCATTCTTCGCCGTCGGCGCCATCGAAGCGGTACCAGACTTCCCCTGTGCCGGATATCCATTTTCCGCTGGATGTAACCTTTTGCGGAGCATAGTAGCCTGCCGGATGCTTTACTTCATCCTTGATGGGGAAACGGTATGTAACCGTTTGATCCGTAAGCTCGATCAAATCGGTGACGGTCTGTACGTCATGCGGCTTTTCCAGCGGCGCTCGAGCCGTCCTGAGCCACACACGGCCTGTATCGGTTTCGATGCAGGACCATTCACCCGAATTACCGGTGATGTCATAGGTACCCGGAGGCAGCCATCCGATTTCCGCTGCTTTATCATAGGGCTCGGTAAATAGTCTGGTTTCCGTAAGAAGGGTTGCTTTCAACGGAATATCTCGGTTCCACAGAAGCCAGCGGTCACCTTGAGGGAGAGAAATGTTCAACCATACCGACTGGTCCAAGGGGCGGTTTCCGGGTCCCCAGAGTCCATTGACATGAACGGTGCCGGCCGGCAGCGTCTCCTGCTGTTCCTTCAGCTGTGTCGGATAGGGAAAGACTGCGGCCGGTTCAGCAAGCACCGCATCGAACGAGACGGAAGCGGCCTTGACGTTTTCCGGAATGAACGGCTCTGCAATCCATTTGCTTCCGTAGCTCGTCTCTATCCGGTACCACGTATGCTGGCTTAATCCTACGCTTGTGACGTTATGCGCTTTGTAGTTGAAGGTAGTAAACCTTCCAAGGACCCTCACCTTCTGCGGAGGAAGCATCCGTTCTGTCGGTTCAAAGCTCTGCTGCAAGTCATAGAGTCTTGTGTCTTGTACCAAAGTAATATCCCTATCTAACGTTTCAAAGTTTCCGGTCGCTACTTTATCCGAAGCCGGAATCCATTTGTCCCCGAGCCAGGTTTCGACCAAAAACCATTCAATATCGCCCTCGTCCGTCTTGGGAAGGGTCTCCTTGACGTTGACCTGCTGAGGACCGGAAACGATACCGGCCGGCTCCCCTGACAAGCTGCTATTGTACATCGGGGAATCCTTCAGGATGACAAGTCTGGATACTGGCAGATTAGCATGGGCCTGCACGGCAAATGACAAGGATATCAGGAACATTCCTAACCCAATGATCCGTCTTTTTCGCTTTACGCTCATCTTAGCTCCCATCCTTTCATAACGATAATGACGCAAGGATGCCGGATAGAGTTGCTGATCTACTTTGAAAAAATTGTAAAAGACGCCATCCTTGATTTTCGCGTATGGCCCTTTTTGGGCTTGGACAACCTATTGGAAAAACGCGGGAAGGGATGATTGTGAAAGGTGAATAAGGAAGAAGCGTATGATTGCATCATCATCGGGGGAGGCATAGCCGGACTTCAAGGAGCGATTCAGCTCGGACGATATAAGCACAAAACCCTGGTAGTCGATAAAGGTGTGGGAAGATCGACGCTGTGCCAATGCTACCATAATGTGCTGGGATGGCCGGATGGCGTATCGGGACCTGAGCTTCGGAGGCTTGGAAGGCTGCACGCGGAGCGGCTTGGCGTTCAATTCATGAAGGATGAGGTCATCGGACTTCAAAAGGAGGAGGATAGCTTCAAGGCTCAATTCAAGGAAGGACGACAGGAGCTGAAGGCGTCGACGCTGTTGCTTGCAACGGGGCTTATGGACCGATTTCCGCAGCTGCCCGGCTTGGAGGGCTGCCTTGGCTTGACGGTCTACGTCTGTCCGGATTGCGACGGATATGAGGTCAGCGGCAAAAAGACGATTGTGCTCGGAGCGGGCAATACAGGAGCTTCCATGGCCATAACGCTGTCTTATTGGACGCAAGAGCTAATCTATATCAATCATGAGCCGGGGAGCTCTGAGATTTCCTCCGAATGGCAGGAGCAATTAAAGGATAAACGCATTTCGCTGATCGAGACACCAATAGCAGAGGTGCTGGTGACGCAGACAGGAGACTTCGGCGGTGTTCGGTTGACAGATGGACGGAGTGTAGAGGGAGAACGCGGTTTTATTGCTTTCGGGGGCAATGAGGTGATGTCCGGGCTGGCGGAGCAGCTGGGAGTGGAGCGGCTTGAGAATCGGCATATCGCCGCCGACCCCCGGTCCAAAATGACGAATGTGCCGGGGGTATGGGCAGCAGGAGATGTCGGCGTGCATTCGGAGCAGGTGACGATTGCCATGGGAGAAGGCTCTCAGGCGGCCATCTGGATACATAAAGAGCTGCTAAAGCGTAAGCAGACCTGAACGCCGGTGCTGCATTAATTCGGTGACAACCGGGCGATCCATTTCTCTATAGGTTCTTCTCCGTTGACGAAAATCCGCTTGAGCTTCAGCGGGTCCTGCTTGGAAGTGGTCATTCCTTGCTCGATAGTAAAGGCGTACCGGAATTCGTGGTCCTTTAAAATCTTAAGCGTGGTCTGATTCCATTCGCCGTACGGATAGCAGTACACATCGGCGATCGTTCCCAACTGCTCCTCAATTTGACGTCGGGCTTCCGTAATTTCATATTCCTGCTTGTCTTTCTTCAGCAGCGGCAGATGAGGGTGAGTCATGCCATGAGGCTGAATATCCCATCCGGCTTCATGCATCTCCTTGATTTGATCCCAATTGAGAAAATACCCGTCCTCGACCATGCCGGGAGACATGAACAAGGTGGCGTGAAAGCCGAGCTTCTTGAGCAGCGGAAGCGCATGCTCGTAATTATCGGCATAGCCGTCGTCGAAGGTGAGCAATACCGGTTTCTCAGGAGCGCTTTCCACGCCCTCCATAATGTCGGTAAACTGCCGGAGCGACAAAGGGGTAAAGCCGTTTTCGGATAAGTACATCATTTGGGCTTCGAATTTTTCCGGGGTTATGGTCGCTCTGTTGCCGGGGTCGACCGTGATGCTGTGGTAATTGAGCACGGGAATAGGCGGCGGGGGCTTGGGCGGCGAGGAGTCCCCCGCTTTGGCCGCGGCGGTCTTCTGCTGAAGGAAGGCAGCTTCATCGTCATAGGCAAAGACCGTCGGAGCAAGCGATCCCCACAGGACCAAGCTCATGGCGAGCAGCCACGATACCGCAAGAGTACTGCGGCGCATCGCTCTGCGGACAAGATGAAAACGCATACAATTCAGCTCTATTGAACTCATAGACAGGCTCCTTTGCTTAGAACTCTAGTACTCTATTTATATAAGGAGCTAGACAGGAATATGTCTGTTTTGTATGGAATCGTCTTGATGACCCGGTGGAAAAAGGGGCGGCGTCTTGGAGAAGCGCCGCAGTTAGTGAGCTTTAAGCCGAGGGAGCGGGGAAATTAGGAAGAGCTGGAAGCAGGCGCGGGATGTGGAAGCTGCTCCACTACCTGTGCGTAGGTTTGCAGCGCTTCTTCACCGAGTGGCGTAAGCGAGTAGATGCCTCTCTCCACGCGCAGAAACCACCGGTAGAAGTTTTTTTGCAGCAGGCTCGCCGCATTGGCGATACCGGTTTGCTCGCGGAGCTTGCGCGGACTCATAGGTCCGTTCTGCCGGATCAGGTACGCCATATGGAGCGCTTTTTCCCGATAGGAGGTGACGAGCTTGCGCTTGCTGCTGCCTCCTACATTGTAATCGGCGCGGCGCTCCTTGAATTCCTGGACGATCCGCTCAGCCGCTCTTTTGTTATGCCGCGGCAGCACGGCAGGTGCTGCAGGAGCAGTTCCGGCTTCCAAAGAGGCCGCATAATCCGTCGGCTCCGCAAAGCTCTCCTGAAGGGGGGAGTAGGAGAGCGAACCCTCTTTGGATGAAGCTGCCGCCGGAGGATGGCATTCTATAATGACCTGCGGTTTTTTCGTCTTATAAAATTGTACCGTTATCATCCCGATGCCGAGCATCTGGCACAGCTTGCGCAGCTCAGGCCACGTCGCGCCGTGCGGGGCGCGCTTTTTGTTCGGCATTTCGAAGGCTACGTACACCTGCCGGGTTAGCCGAAGCCTGTTGATGCCCTGAAGGAGCAGCGGTACCGAAAAGTTTTTTTTGAGCTCGACGATGACGGGCGGCTCTTCGCCGCGAATCGCGACAAGGTCGCAGTGATGGACTTCGCCCCGGACATGGTAGCCCTGCTGCTCGAAGAAGCTTTTGACGGGAGCGTACAGCTCCGTCTCGGTTTTGATCGCCACAGCGGCTCGTCTCCTTTGAAATCTTGGGTTCATGTTGCTATGTAAAATTATGTTCATTATAGCATAGTTTTGATAAGATAGATCCTAAAGACTTGCAACTATAGAAAGGGAAGAAACCATGATAGAACAAGTTGGTCAAATCGAACCGTGGCTTGGCAAACGGTTTATGTGCCAGTGCGGTCAAGAGCACGCGGCTCCGATCCGCAAAATTGTCATAGAGCGCGGCGCGCTGGCGGAGCTCGCGCCATATGCCCGGGAGCGAGGCTACACCGAGCTCCTGCTGGTCTGCGACCGGCACACGCTGGAAGCGGCCGGTCGTGAGCTGCTTCAGCTGTGCGAGGCGGCACAGCTGAAGGCGCATTTGTGCGTGCTCGCGGAAGACGAGCACGGGGAGCTCGCCGCCGACGAGCGCGTCATCGTGCAGCTGATGCTGCACGTGACGCCGTCGGCGCAGGCGATCGTGGCCGTCGGCTCGGGCACGATCCACGACACGGTTCGTTTCGTCGCTCACCGGACGAACCGTGCGTTTCTCTCCGTGCCGACGGCCCCGTCGGTGGACGGCTTCGCCTCGGTCGGAGCGCCGCTCATTATCGGCGGCTTCAAACAAACGATTCCGGCCATGGCGCCGGAAGCTATCTTCGCCGACTTGACGCTGCTCGTCAAGTCACCGCGAGCGATGATCGCCGCAGGCTTCGGCGACATGCTGGGCAAATACACCTCGCTCGCGGACTGGCAGCTCGGGCGGGTGCTGTTCGGCGAGCCGTACTGCGAGCTCGCCGCCGAGATGACCCGGCAGGGTCTCGCGCTGTGCGTCGACCATGCCGGGGAGATTGCCGCCGGGACGGAGCTCGGCGTCCGCAAGCTGATGGAGGGCCTGACGTTGTCAGGCATCTCCATGCTGCTTGTCGGCCACTCGCGGCCGGCCTCCGGCGGAGAGCATCATCTCTCCCATTATTGGGAGATGCGGTTCATTCAAGAGCGGCGCCGAGCCCTTCTGCACGGCGCCAAGGTCGGTGTCGCGGCCGTCAAGATGGCCGCGCTGTATGAGTCGGCCGCTGCGCTTACGCAGGAAGCGGCCGCCGAAGCTATCGCCGCAAGGCAAGCGCGCGGCGACGTGCCGACCCCTGAGCGAATGAGCGCTCAGATCAGGCAGGGCTACGGCAGCATCGCCGATCAGGTGCTGGCCGAGAATGGACTCGGGGACGGCGCGGACCCCTCGTGGGACCGTGAGCTGCCTGAGCGAATCATCGAACGCTGGGACGCTATCCGCGGCATTTGCCGGAGCGTGCCGTCAGCCGCAGCGTTGGCACAATGGCTGCAGCAAGCCGGCGGCCCGACGACGATAGAGGAGCTCGGAGTTGAAGAGAAGCTGCTGCAGGAAAGCTTGCACTACGCGATGTATGTACGCAATCGGTATACGATCATGCGGCTTGGACAATGGCTGTAAGACGGCATTGAACAGCGGCGGGACATTCCGGGGACGATCTTGAAGGAGAGCGTCCGCCCGGAGCGGTCCCGCCGCTGTTTTTTGTTTTTGTCTAAAATTTCGGGCAACTTATCCCCGCGCCCTGCATAATTATTTAATACACTTCGTTTCTTTGATGTAGTGACCGCAAATGCACCGTACGGAGGAGGTTAACTCATGGACATATTCAAGAAAATTTCAGATTACCGAACAGAAACCGAACGACTGGCTTGGACCGGAACCTTTGCCGATTATATCGCCCTGGTTCGCAAGAATCCCCATTTGGCGATGACGGCGCATTCCCGTGTTTACGAGATGATCGCAGCGCAAGGCATCGGAGAAGATAACGGCAAACGCAGGTATCATTTCTTTGAGAAAGAAATATTCGGCCTTGATGCGGCCATTGAAAAACTGGTCGAGGAATACTTCCATTCAGCCGCGAGACGCCTGGATGTGCGTAAGCGTATCCTCCTCCTGATGGGTCCGGTCAGCGGCGGCAAGTCGACGATCGTGACGCTGCTTAAGAAAGGACTCGAACAATTTTCGCGTACGGATAGGGGCGCGGTATACGCAATCAAAGGATGTCCGATGCACGAGGAGCCGATGCATCTGATACCGCAGGAGCTGCGGCACGAAGTGGAGGAAGAGTTTGGCATCAAGATCGAGGGCAACCTGTGCCCGTCGTGTCAAATGCGGTTGAAGACCGAGTACAACAGCCGCATAGAGGATGTGCTGGTGGAACGGGTCCTGATCTCCGAGGATAACCGGACAGGAATCGGTACCTTCAGTCCATCCGATCCGAAATCACAGGATATTGCAGATTTGACCGGCAGCATCGATTTTTCAACGATCACGGAGTACGGGTCAGAATCGGATCCGAGGGCATACCGGTTCGATGGGGAGCTGAATAAAGCAAACCGCGGGATTATGGAATTCCAGGAGATGCTGAAGTGTGACGAGAAATTCCTGTGGAATTTGCTGTCATTGACTCAGGAGGGGAATTTCAAGGCCGGACGCTTTGCGCTGATTTCCGCCGATGAGCTGATCATTGCCCATACGAACGAATCCGAGTACAAATCCTTCATTGCGAACAAGAAGAATGAAGCGCTCCAGTCGCGGATGATCGTCATGCCGATCCCTTATAACTTAAAGGTGTCGGAGGAAGAGAAGATTTATGCGAAGCTGATCCGGCAAAGCGACATGGCCCATATTCATATCGCGCCTCACGCTCTGCGGGCAGCGGCGATCTTCTCGATTCTTACCCGCTTGAAGGAATCGAAGAAGCAGGGAATGGACCTTGTCAAGAAAATGCGCATGTACGACGGGGAAGAGGTCGAGGGCTTTAAAGAAGCGGATTTGAAGGAAATGCAAAACGAGTACCTCGAAGAAGGCATGTCGGGGATCGATCCCCGGTATGTTATCAACAGGATTTCCAGCGCTTTGATCCGGCAGGGACTTGAATTCATCAACGCCTTGGATGTGCTGCGTGCCCTGAAGGACGGCTTGGATCAGCACCCTTCCATTACCAAGGAAGAACGGGAGCGTTACTTGAACTTCATCTCGGTTGCCCGTAAGGAATATGACGAGCTGGCGAAGAAGGAAGTGCAGAAGGCGTTCGTTTACTCGTTTGAGGAATCGGCCAAAACACTGTTCAACAACTACCTCGATAATATCGAGGCTTATTGTAACTGGGGCAAAATTAAAGATCCTTTGACCGGAGAGGAGATGGATCCGGACGAAAGGCTGATGCGTTCTATTGAGGAGCAGATCGGCATTTCGGAAAACGCCAAAAAAGCTTTCCGCGAAGAAATTTTGATTCGCATGTCGTCCTATTCGCGCAAAGGGCATCGCTTCAATTACAGCAGTCACGAACGGCTGCGTGAAGCGATCGAGAAGAAGCTGTTTGCGGATTTGAAGGATATCGTGAAAATTACGACTTCAACGAAAACTCCGGACGAAAACCAGCTGAAGCGGATCAACGAAGTGATTAAGCGTCTCGTGGAAGAGCATGGCTATACAACGGCATCAGCCAACGAGTTATTGAGATATGTGGGTAGTTTGCTGAACCGCTAAAAAGCCTTTCGCCGATTACCCTAAATAAATAGGAGTGTATCTAGAGGGGCCATCCGATTGATGGCTCTTACTGTTTGTTTGGGGCTGCTTTGGTTACGTGACTTTGCTTGCCTGCAACGAGATATGAATAGGTATCCGCCCATTTTTCTATAGGCATTCACCCTTCTAGGCGCATCGACATAAACTACACTATGACAAATGCCTATATCACTTGAGAAAGCGGGAGATACCGAATGACGAATACTCAACTCGAACATACGGAGGAAATTCGCCCGGATGGTCACGGAGGCGGTCACGGAGGCTCACATGGAGGATTTCACGGAGGCCATGGAGGGTTTCATGGAGGTTACCACGGAGGCGGCTACCATGGCGGGGGGTACCACGGACATGGGGGGTATTACGGAGGCGGCTTCTATAACCCATACATTTTTCCAATTGTGATAACCGATGGAGGGTATAATCCATATCCATACCCGTATCCGTATCCTGATCCATACTATCCTTATTCCTATCCGTATCCTTATTATTGATTACGTGACGGATGCTATAGAGCTATAGAGAAAGAAAGCTTTCGGAACCGCGTAAAACACGGAACCGAAGGCTTTTTTGAATTATTGGCGGAAAAATCACGAGGAAGTAATAACAGGCATCGTAATTTCAACGACGGTTCCCTCATTGACGACACTGTGAATTTCCATACGCCCGCCATGGTTCTCAATAATTTTATAGGTTACCATCAGACCGAGACCGGTTCCCTTTTCCTTGGTTGTGTAGAACGGCTCTCCGAGCCGTGGAATCCGTTCCTCGGGAATACCGCAGCCCTGATCGGTGAAGCGAATCAGCAGATGGTTGTCGTCGCGGGAGCGGATTTCCATCAGGATCTCTCCCCCGTCCGGCATCGATTCAATCGCATTATTCAAGATGTTAATGAACACCTGCTTGATCTGATTTTCGTCGCAATTGATGAGAGGCAGCGGCTCCTCGATGTTCATCATCAGCTTTACATTATGTATCATCGCTTGTGAGCTGATTAAAGCGACGGTGCTTTGCAGTATCTGACCGGCATCCCTCGGCTGTGAACGCAAGGATTGAGGCTTGGCAATGACCAGAAATTCGCTGACGATGAAATTGATCCGGTCCAGCTCGTCCATCATGATGTTAAAATACGATTCGAAGCCCGAGATTTTCGTTTGCATCAGCTGCACGAAGCCCTTGAGTGAAGTAAGCGGATTGCGGATTTCGTGAGCCACACCGGCGGCCAGCTGGCCAACAATCGATAGCTTTTCGGAACGGAGCAGCATTTCCTCGGCTCTTTTTCGTTCACTGATATCCTTGCCGATCATATATACGCCATTCATTTGGCCGTTAACCACGATGGGGACATTCAGCACACTCAGCTCGACGGTGCTTCCGTTTTTATGCAGGAACGTAATTTCATATTGATGATTTTGTCCGCGCAGCGTCCCCGCAAACTGCTCCTGCCAGCGTGTCATATGCTCCGGGATGATAAGATGGTGTATGGACTTGTTCAACAGCTCTTCTTCCGTATAGCCGGTCATTTGAAACAGAGCGGGGTTGGCGCTGGTACAATACCCGTAGCTGTCGAATGAGCATATAGGGTCGGGATTGTGCATAAACAGTGATTTGTACCGCTGCTCGCTTTGCTCAAGCTTTTTTTCCGCCTTTTTCTTTTCATAAATCGCCTGGATCATCGCATAGGAACGCGCGAATCGGCTGTCTTCTTCCTGGGCCAGTATAGATTCGAAGATATCGCTTTGAAATTCATCCGGATCACTGCTCTTGTCCAGCTTCTTAACTTCACCGATCATCGTTTGTACATTGGTAATATGATCCTTATGAATCCATGCGGCGGATGCCGTTTTGTACTGGCTTCCTTGACCGGTGCTCAAATAAACGATGCCCTTCTTGACATCGTACCCGTCCACGTGGTTCATATTGACCACGTTCATCTGGTCGATCAACCGGAACCCTTCCTCGTACATCCATTCTTCAAAGGCTTCGAGAGAAGCCGTCCAATAAAATTTATCGTTGATCGTATGGATGACGTATTCCTTTTCCCTCAGGCATTCTATTTTGACGACGTCATCGGAATTGACGATCATAATGTCGGAGCCTTTTTTTCCGTCTCGGGTGACGGGAATTTTCTGCATGTCTTTGGTTCACCTGCCTGCCTGCATCTTATCATTGATATGAATCACAGCTTATGTCAAACCGAGAGGCTTAGATAAAGTCCAAGTAATGTTAGGAACAGGGTTGGTATCGTAAGAAGGATCCCTGTCTTAAAGTAGTACCCCCAGCTCACGTTAACGCCTTTTCGGGATAAAATATGGAGCCATATTAACGTAGCCAAAGAACCGATAGGGGTCATTTTGGGCCCCAAATCACAGCCTATGACGTTGGCGTAAATCAGCGCTGCCTTGATGGCTCCGCTGGCATGAGTCGTATCGATGGCCAGCGCGCCGATCATGACCGATGGTAGATTGTTCATGATCGAGGACAAGAAAGCCGAAAGAAAGCCCATTCCCATGGCGGCGGCAAACAAGCCGTGCGCGGCAAAGGAATCGACCCAATGGCCCAATAGGGAGGTGAGTCCCGCATTCTTTAGCCCATAGATAACCACATACATTCCAATAGAGAAAAGGACGATGGACCATGGCGCTTCCTTCATCATGCGGCTTGCGCTCATCACCTTGAACCGATGGCTTGTCCAAATAAGCAATCCGGCTATGAAGCAGGCGATAAGGCTCACCGGAATCCCCATAGCTTCACCGAATAAATAACCAAGAAAAAGCAGGCCTAACAAATACCAGGACAGCTTGAACATGGGCATGCTTTTAATGGCTTCCCGGGGCGGGTGTGCAAGGGAAGTATCGTAAACCGCCGGAATGTGTTTTCGGTAATAGAAATAAAGAACCGTGATGCTGGCTGATAAGGAAAAGAGATTGGGAAGCATCATCGTCAAGGCATACTCAGAGAAGGATATATGGAAGAAATCTGCAGATACGATATTAACGAGATTGCTGATGATAAGCGGAATCGAGGTGGAATCGGCAATAAAGCCGCTGGCCATGACAAAGGGCAGCACAGTAAGGCTGGGCAGCTTGAGGGCCCGCATTTGTGCCAGAACGATAGGCGTGAGAATTAAAGCGGCCCCATCGTTAGCGAAAAAGCAGGATACCAGCGCTCCAAGCAAAATGGTGAATAAGAACAGCCGAATACCGTTACCTCGGGATAATCGTACCATGTGCAGAGCGGACCATTCGAAGAAGCCCAGCTCGTCCAGAACTAATGATATGACAATTAATGCAACGAATGTAAGGGTAGCATTCCATACGATGTGTGTGACTGCTGCAACATCCGCCCATGAAACGACGCCTGCCAGCAAGGCAAGAACCGCCCCGCCGACGGCTGACCAGGCGATATTGAGCCCGCGCGGCTGCCAAATGATCAACGTGATAGTAAGAATAAATAAGAGAATGGCAACAACCGAACTCATAATTTCATTTAATCCTCCAGCCAAATAAACACAATGAATTCATTATAGCCTTATAAGTTTTGAGAAGTAAATGCAATAATTAGCAAAAACGATTTTTAAATAAGAAGATTGACAGGATCGTACGTTTTTAGACGTTTTTATGAGGGGAGCTTAGAGCGTATTCAATCCACAGGGGCAACCTCTCCTGCCTATTTATCAGAGTTCCTCCATGGCCAGGTTTCTTAAACGGGCTCAGACCGCCATTGGCGGTCTGAGAGGGGACAAAAATCAAGACTCGTCGACATATTCGTCCTGATCACTTCCCCAAATAAAGTCTTTGGTATAGTCGATGCCGGGGGCATCATCCTGTCCGGCGTTTAGACTCTCGTTGAGACTTTCGGAAGCGGGGGCCGTCTCTTCTGCCTCTTGAGTCGATTCGGGATTCAAATGGTTATCCATCGTACTCCTCCTTTCACGAGGGTATTTTTACCAACGTCCTGGATATTATTCACCAGCTGAATCGCACGCTTGGTTCCCGTAATTCGCTCGCTTCCGCTGGCGGGGCCAAAGGAAGAAAACGGCATGTATCATAGCAAACATCCCTAGAGCAATCGCTTCCTCGGCCAGAAGATAATAGGGATGCGGCCCCAGCCAATCCAACAAGGATGCTGTCGGCGGCTTGTGCATAAGGAACATATAATTGGATTGAAGCAGCTCGTTCAAGGCCCATACGATAGCTGCCAGCCCGTTCAGAACTATCATGGTTCGGCCGACAGCTCTCCAATCGGGCCTATAGCCGCGAATCCAGGTCATGTATAAAGCCGCCATAATAATGGCGCTGTGCACGATGAAAAAATGAAAAAAACGAAAATGAGGAAACGCATACCCTAGGCTAGGGGTAACAAGGGCCTGCAGCGCGCCTCCGATTCCGGCGAAAAACACGATCCCGTACAGCCGGCGGCCGCCGGTTAACAGGAGCAGGATGGATAGAAAAACCATAATGCTGCACAGCTCCAACGGAAGCGTCCTGCGAACATCCCACTGCCCCTGCTGCACGTACCAAAGGTTCAGCATCGTTTCCGGAACGGCCAATGCCAGCAGGATTCCCCAGCGAATTGCGGCTTGCAGCGCAGGGACGGCTTGGATACCTTGCCTGCTCCTATAAAGTAATGAACATGCAATGCCCAACAAAATGATGGCTGCCAGATGGGACGGGGAAAAAAGCAGGAATGGCTGGCTTGCGAATACATCCCAATATGGATTCATTATGTCTGCCCCCTCATGTAAAAACTTGGATTGTAATGTAGTGTAACGCGGTTACAGGGAAGTGCATAAGTACTAATTTCGACTAGTACCATGAAGTATAGGTTATAGGTTTTATCTATAAAATTGATTTCTTTTATATATTTCAAGTGATAAACAAAATACCGCATAATAGAGGAAGAGACAAAGAGAGGAGCGGATATTCATGAACGGAAGCGGGCAGCAGTGGAATGCATCCTTCTACGACAGCAAGATCGGTTTTGTATCACGTCTGGGCAGAGGGGTTATCGATTGGCTGGCGCCGGCACCCGGTGAACGAATTCTGGATCTGGGCTGCGGAACCGGCGATTTGGCGCATGAAATTACGAGTCTGGGGGCGGAATGCAAAGGAATTGATAGCTCTCGGGACATGATTGAGCAAGCCCGGAGCAAGTATCCGAAGCTTACCTTCGATACGGCCGACGGACACACGTTCCGGCTTCAGGAGAAGTTTGATGCGGTGTTCTCCAATGCGGCGCTGCATTGGATGAAGCGTCCGGAGCAGGTCATCGAATCGGTAGGCCTTGCATTACGGCAAGGAGGGAGATTCGTGGCTGAGTTCGGGGGCAGCGGGAACGTGGGGCGGATCCGCCACGCTATTGCCGAAGTGCTGGGTACGCTGGGTATCGATGCGGAAGAGCGGAATCCATGGTACTTTCCCACCATTGGTGAGTACAGCTTCTTGCTGGAGCAGCAGGGGTTTGAGGTCCGCTCTATGGAGCTCTTTGACCGCCCGACCGAGCTGCCTGACCGGGAATTAGGGATGGAGCATTGGCTTCGTACGTTTGCCGGCATGTTTTTCTCCGGTTTGATAGAGGACGAGAAGCAGGAGGCTTACAGGCAATGCTGCACCCTCCTTCGTGCCGAGTTGTTTAACGGTCAGTATTGGACGGCGGATTACCGCAGACTTCGGTTTGCGGCAGTGTTGAAATAATAGGGAACGGAAGGCCGGGGAGCCGCCTGTAACAGGGCGAAGGCACCCTGGCTTTTTTTGTGCTGCGGACTTGCAAAACCTTAAGCGGGATACCGGCTGGAAGCGCTTTAAATTTTGAAAGAAAATCGTATTCGCCGAGACAGAAATCTGATACAATCATCCTAGGAAAAATGGAAAGCGTTTAAGTCAGGCGCAACTTTTTTATGTTTTATACAGCAAGAAGGGAGCACGATGATTGAATGTCCGCCATATTTCGTTCCAAATGGCTGCGTTATGCAATATCCGGACTCATTATTTTTATGATGTTTGCCTCTTATCATATCAGGGTGGAGGGGGAATCGACGAATCCCCGTTTCGTGCTGATGCGGCTCGAAGATATCGGCCCCGGCGGGCAGTATGGATCGATAGAGCAGCTCGGCAAGCTGAGAGCGGTTATGGAGTATTTACGGGACCAGCATGTGGCGTACCACCTGGCCGTCATTCCGCGCTGGCTGGATTATCCCGCCGACGGATCCCGTTATGACGTCTCGTTGGACCAGACGGATAATCCCTACGTGGCCGCCTATCAGAAGCTGTTGAAGCAGGCCGTTCAAGACGGTGCCGTGCTCGGAATGCACGGTTATACGCATCAGGTTGGCAACGTGCGTCGCGACGACGGGCACCATGAATCCGGGATCGGCAACGAATTCGACGAGCCGGGAGAGAGCTCTACGATGTCGGCTGCGTTCGCGGAGCCCAGATTGAAAGCTGGCCTGGCTATACTCAACAAGGCGGGGCTTACGCCGGAATTCTGGGAATCGCCTCATTATCGCTCTACTCCCGAGCAGGATGAGCTGTTCCGCTCCTATTTCGGTTTGAATTACCAGGCGGATGTCCAGGTGAACCGCAATTCTCCCGCTGCCCAATATATGAATGTGCGTAATGACAAATATGGTGCGGCGAGCATGGGAGCGGCTTACGTTCCAACGCCGTTTGATTACATTGCTTATAACAAGGATGAAAAGGTGATTCTCGACCGGCTGGGCAAGACGAACAATATCAATTCGTTCTTCTACCATCCTTTTCTTGAATTTAAATATTTGACTCCGGTTACGGATGAGAATGGGCAGCCGGTGATGAGAGACGGTCTACCGGAATATAAATACCCGGATCAGGATAAAGGCGTGCTGCAAAAGCTGATCACCGGCATTCGTGCCAAACGCTACGTGTTTTACTCCATTCATGACTATGTGCCATTCACACCGTCGCAAAGTGTGAAATGGGCCGGAAACCAATCGGGAACCGGGCCCCAGGCTTCAGGAAAGCTTACCGAGCAGAAAAAACTCATGCTTGCCGACGTTACGGGGGACGGCCAGGCCGACCTCGTTGCATGGGATGTGAAGAACGGAGTGATCACCGTAGCTGCCGGCTCCTTCAAAGGGATGCGTAATGAGCCTCAAGGGCAGCCTGCCGAATGGGCTCGTGTCACTTATACGAACGGGGCGGCAGCAGCCGTAAGCAGCACTAATGCGGCCGAGAGCGCCTCCCTGTGGGTCGTTCAACCGGGCGGCAAGCTCCAGCGTTACGTGTCCGACGGACGGCAGTTTGTTCTCAAGAACAGCTGGACAACGGAAGCCCGCAGCTGGGCGAATCTGCAAGTCATTCAGCAGAAGGACGGCGATATAGTGCTTGCCGGGCTCTCCACGGACCGCAGGCAGGTTAACGGCCTATGCGTCAGCAAGGGCGAGGTGAAATCGTTAAAGCCTTACCCGCTGAAGAGCGAGTGGAAGAATGAGCTTCAGCAGCGGACGGAGATTAGCGGAGAAAAGGTATTGTTTCTCTCTCGCCCGAGTACCATCGGAGGCTTGGAGCTTTCGGCGGATAAGACGGCAGGGGAATGGAAGACTAACCGGGTTCAACTGAATGTTCCCGATGAATTCGGAGAAATCCGAATCGGTGATTTTAACGGAGACAGCCAGGAGGATGTGCTGCGCTGGAACCCGGAGACCTCCCGGTTCACCGTTTATTTGCGTAAAGGGGAGAACGAATATCAGCTGCTGTCAACCTTTGGTCCGTGGGGAAAGCCGGGAGCGAAGCTGATCATTCACGATTTTGACGGAAACGGGAAAAGCGATCTGGGGCTGCTGGACCGTCAGGATGGCTTTTTGGATACGGCCCTTTCCTTTGAAAGCCAATAAAATAGGATAACCTGGCACACCGCCGGGTTTTCTTTTGGTTTTTTCATTGACCAATCGAATAACATTCTTTATTCTTGAATCAATTAATGACGATCATTTGTTTGGTGGTGTGACAATTCGTGATGGATCAAACGATTTTCATCGTAGAGGATGACCCCGAGGTTCGGGAGCTGATGAGCACGTATCTGGAAGCGCATCAATTCCGCGTTGCCTGGACGGATCGAGGCGACGAAGCGATAAGGCTTGTTCGGGAGCTGCGGCCCGATCTTATTATTTTGGATATTGTGCTGCCGGGGAAAAACGGCTTTGAGGTCTGCAAGGAGGTTCGGGAAATCTCGCCGGCTCCGATTATTTTCGTCAGCTGCCAGACGGAGGAGCATTATAAAATCACCGGTTTGGGAATCGGCGGGGACGATTATATAACGAAGCCCTTCAGTCCGAATGAATTGATCGCCAGGGTCAAAGCCAATCTAAGACGGCCCCATCTGCAGAGCGAGAAGACAGGAGCATCCTCTAAGCTGAGATTCGGCGCCACAGAAATCGATACCGTCAGCAGGACGGTGAAGGTCCATGATGAAGAGATTCTGTTGTCCAAAAAAGAATATGAGCTGCTGAGCTATTTGGCGGGAAACCCCGGACGGACGATCACTCGCGAGGAGCTGTTCCGGGAAGTGTGGGGACAAGAAATCTTCAACGACACGAGAACGATCATCGTCCACATCAGCAATCTTCGCAAAAAAATTGAACGCGACCCCGCGAACCCTAGACATATTATTAATGTTCATGGCGTCGGTTATAAATTTATCTATACGTAACCTGCCTGGTGCGGATGAGGCCATCCGGCCAGGCTATTTTTTGCATTTTTGCGGGTCATCCGTATCGAGCCTCTTCTTACTTGGAGAGGCGTTGCTGCTTTCGAAAAAAGGATTGATTATTTTGGCCTATATCCCTATGATGAACTTGTAGATTTGTACAAAATTGTAGTTGTGGGAGGTTTTGATATGAAAGCGCTTTTAGTGGGAGTGGGGGGGTTCGGTTCCGGGTGGTACCGGAGACTTCGCAATCAGTACAGCGAGGTGGTACTGGCGGTCGCCGATAGCGATGAGAGCAAGCGAAGCCGATTTGAGGAGGACGGAGTGCCCTTTTACACTTCGATTGCGGAAGCTATTGACCAGGAAAAGCCGGATGTGCTGCTGAACGTTACGCCGAGGCATGTACATAAACATATCAATCAAATCGCCTTTGATCATAAGCTGCCGGTATTTAGTGAGAAGCCGATTGCGGATAATTACGCGGACGCCAAGGAAATGGTGGAGCGGGCCGAGAAGGAAGGCATCCCTTATATGATAGCGGAAAATTACCGGCGATTCCCGTTCATAAGAAAGCTGAAGCAGCTGCTTGAGGAGGGAAGCATCGGGACGATCTTGACCGTCGATGGGGAATTTTACCGCAGCACGGACAGACCTCTGCCGGATAAGCTGGATATATTGGAAGAGCTGGTCGTTCACCACTTCGATTTGGTGCGCTACTTGACGGGGCGTGAGGTAGGCAAAGTGTTCGCGACGTACCGGCACCAGCTTCATATCGTTATGGATATGCAGGCAGGCATCACTGCCACCTTCACCTGCTCGACGCGCTCCAAGGGCAAGACAACGGATTGGTCCGGCAATTGGCGTATAGAAGGCTCGGAGGGCTGTCTGGAGCTGATCGACAACCAGATTTATTTGACCAAGGATGGGGAGACGGCTCATTACGACGATTTCAGCGATGTGGACGCGCCGGGTGCCTTCAGTGAATTTTTGCAATCGCTGGAGGAGCAGCGAGAGGCGGAGACGAGCGCCAAGGACTACCTGCGAAATCAAGCGCTTGCTCATTATGCAAGGGAGTCCATTCAGCAGGGGCAAATGGTCGATACGTCTGCCAGCTGGGGCTACGGTCCGATGATCGTACGCAATTATTTGGAGGCGGAGTTCGGGGAACCGGGTGTCAGCCACCACGGCAAAGGGTTGACCTACGGCAAACGTTTGTTCTCCAAGGAGGATTTCGACACGCCGATCATGTTCATGGGGTATTGCGAAATTCCGCCAGGCTCCTCCATCGGGTACCATGGTCATCGGGAGGATGAGGAAGTGTTCATTATTCTGGAGGGTACCGGTATCATGACGGTGAACGGCGTGCAGCGGCAGGTCAAGGCAGGAGACATCGTGCTGAATAAGCCTTGGTGGAAGCATGGGCTGGAGAATAACAGCGATGAACCGCTTCGTGCGATCATTTTTGAAGTGATGAAAAAGGGTTGATCCTTAAAGCATCAGCAAAACAGGCTCGACCTCGCATTGCGGGAGATGGCCGCAACCTTCTACGCCCGGGTTCGAAGTCTTTCGGATTCGGGCATTCCTATCATCCGATATTTACATCTCGTTAATACGGGGATAATACTATCGGCCTATCATAGAGCGACAGCAGCTCCAGCCTAACGACAGGGGACATGATATGGGAATTGGGTATCGATGGATCATCGGCATTAACAAGAGCTTTAAGGTGAAGCTCATTTTGAGCTTGTCATTTATTATTTTGCTATCGTTCGGCATTACCGGTTATTTGACCTACGAGAATAATCTGAGACTTTTTGAAGAGGAGATCAGCAAGCAGTTTTCGCGAACGAACGATGAAGCGTTGAACAAGCTGGAGCTGAAGGTGCAGGAAATCAGCCGGATTTCGCAAACGATCGTGTTCAATCCGCAGATTGAGAAAATGATCATCCGCATCAACGAAAATGAATCAGTGGACCCTTACAATCTGTATTATGACAAAAAGCAGATCGAAGAGCAGATGTATCAGATCAAGTTCGATGCGCCCTATATTACAGGGATGTATTTATATGATCTGAACGGAAATCCTTCCTACTTCAGCTATACCAGCTCCTCCATTAACAAGTTCGACGCTTACGTGTTCCGGGTTATCCGTTCCAAAATCAACGATTCTTACGGAGATCTCGTATGGATGAGCATGCCGCTGCCGAGCACGGTCGAACCGAGCGGCTTCCGTCAGACGATCATCGTCGCCCGTTGGATGAAAAACAGCTTTTTGCATACCTACGGCATGCTCGTGATGGCTATAGACGAATCGTTCTTCTCCAGCTCCTTGAAGGAGCTGACCAAGGACGGCACAGGCGAAGTGTACTTATTCAATCAGACCCAGGATTTGCTGTACAGCAACGTTGAGCCCGAATCCGGCGATAAGCTGCGTATGCTCAAGCAGCTGGACGATACCCGGCTCATGGAGAACCATTTGTTCGTCGAGAGTGAATCCCAGACTGTATCGTTTAAGCTGGTGAGCGGAACCTCGTTGGCTGAAATTCGCAAAAAAAATCAGATTTTATCACAAAAAATCGTATTCTCCGGTTTAATCAGCATTATCCTTGCCAGCGTGCTGATCATTCTGTCTACGGGCCAGCTGCTGCGGCCGCTTAAGGATTTACTGCAAGGATTGCGCAAGGTGCGCTCCGGCGATTTCGATGTACGGATCGAAGTGCGGACGAAGGACGAGCTGGCTTATATCGGCGAAAGCTTCAATGCGATGGCAGAGCATGTGGGACATTTGATCAAGGAAGTCTACTTGACGCAGATCAGCGAGCGGGAGGCCGAGCTCAAGGCGCTGCAGGCCCAGTTAAACCCGCATTTCCTGCACAATATGTTTAACGAGATTTATTGGAAGCTGTATCTGCAAAATGAGAAGGAAACGGCGGGCCTTATCGCCGCCATATCGGAAATGCTGAAGTATTCGCTGATGCCTGTAAGGACGCCGACGACGGTCAAGGAAGAAATTCAGCAAATCCGCAACTATGTCAAGGTGCAGACGGAGCTGTTCGAAACCGATCTGGAAACGATGATTCAGGTAGAGGAAGAAGTGCTGAACTGCAGGATGATGCGTTCCTTGCTGCAGCCTTTGGTCGAGAACGTATTCCTGCATGCATTCCGCAAGAAAGTATCTCATAAAGTGCTGGTGATCAAAGCAAGGAAGCAAGAAGGGGCCTTGGAAATCGAAGTGATCGACAACGGCTGCGGGATGGATGCTATGGCTTTATCACAGCTGCTCGGCAGCCCCGGCGCTTCGCTGCCTCAGCGCAACGGCCGGGAAAGCTTGGGAGTACGAAGCGTAATTAGACGAATAGAGCTCGTATACGGCAAGCCTTACCGGCTGGAAATCATGAGCGTGCCGGAGAGCGGCACGACGATGCGATTGATTCTGCCGTTGGATATTGCAGAGAAGGGGGATATAATGCATGCTGAACGGTAAAGTACTGATTGTGGAGGATCAGCCTCATTTTCGTAAGGGGCTTGCGCGGATGGTAGAGGACGGCAAGCTCGGCTGGAGCGTAGCCGGGGAGGCCGGTAACGGCCAGGATGCGCTGGAGCTGCTGGACCATGTACAGCCGGATCTGGTGCTTACCGACATCCGAATGCCGATGATGGACGGGATTGAATTTGTAGGGAGGCTTCGGGAAAGATACCCGGATATGCTGGTCATTATTTTGACGGCTTACAAGCATTTCGAATACGCTCAAGCGGCCGTCCGCCATGGCGCGCTGGATTTCTTAATCAAGCCGTGCACGGAGGAGGATGTGAGGCAGGTGCTGGTCAAAGCGTCGGAGCGCTTCTACGAGCAGTATGCGCAGAAGCAGAGCCGGAAGCTTCAGCAAAGGCTGGAGCAGGACCAGACGCTTCGTGCAGCCCTGCTCGATTTGCCCTATACGCCGCAGGATGCCTCCCGCCTGCAGGAGCTGCTGGAAGGAACCGAGTTGTGGCAGCTGCAGCTGGATCAAGAGGATTTGGCGAAGAAGCAGTATGGCAAGAGCGATTTGAGTCTTATCCAATTCGCGCTTTCCAACATCGTCGAGGAGCTGCTTCGGGCGGAAGGACTTGAGGCCAGGCTTATCCTAATCGAACATGACCGGTTTGTTCTTGTTTCAAAGCGCCTAAGCCTCGGGAATTCGATTCGTCAATCGATAGAGGGCTCCGCTCTCCAATATTTGAATCTTCGTTTGCATTGGGTTTCGATGGGAGTAGCGCCCCAGGTCGGGCAATTGGCCGGCTTGTATGCAAAGATGAAAAGGGCCGATCACGCAAAGCCGGAGCTGTCGGCGGCTGCCGACGAAGCAGGAACCTCTGCATCGCTGTCCTTGAATCAAGCGCGCGTGAAGGAGATTGAGGTGCAGCTCATAAGCACCATCATGACAGGCCAGGCGGAGCAGCTTCAGCAGCTGCTGGACCTGATGCTCGGGGAGCTGCAATCCATGTCGGCTGATGAGATGAAGCTGTATGCCTTGTCGTTATCCATAGCCATGCACAATACCGTTCACAATCAATTTGAAACGGAGGAAGGCGCCGTAACAACCGGGATCCCCTATCATATGCCGCAGAGCGACTGGTCCTCAGGTGAGGTTATTCAGTGGGCTCGGGAGCAGGTACAAGGCTTCGTACTGCTCTTTAATAACTGGCAGGCCTCCAAAAGCGATAATTTGATTGAACGGGCGGTCAAATATATCGAAGAGCATTACAGCGAGGAATGCCGATTGACAGATGTGGCTTCCCATATTCATTTGAATCCAAGCTACTTTAGCGTTTTGTTCAAGAAATCGACGGGAGAGAGCTTCACCCGTTACGTTACCCGCGTTCGTATGGAAAAAGCAGCCCTGCTGCTTCGCAATACCGATATGAAAATATTTGAAATTGCCTGCGCGGTCGGCTTTGATGAGCCGAATTATTTTACCAACGTGTTCCGGCAGCAGTATCGGATGTCGCCGAAGGAGTACCGCAGGGTTCCCATTCCATGAACCGCAGGGGAGCTCCACTCTTTTACAGAGCTTTTACACACACCCAATGAATTTATAGATTCCTCTATAAATTTTTAAGGGTTCTTTTTTTTGTCCGCCTATAATGATCCATATAGACTATTTGAACATTCATAGGAGGCCAAGAAGCTAATGGGAGAACAAGTAAACGTCGCTATAATCGGCTGCGGGGGAATCGCGACAGGCAAGCATTTGCCGAGCCTGAAGAAGCTGGAGCAGGTGGCGGTCACCGCTTTTTATGATATTTCCATGGAGCGGGCGCAGGAAGCGGCCGGGACATTCGGCGCCCCGGGAGCAAAAGTGTATGAGGATTACAGAGAGCTGCTGGCCGATGCTTCGATAGATGTTGTTCATGTGTGTACCCCTAACGACTCTCATGCGGAAATATCGATTGCGGCTCTCGAAGCGGGCAAGCACGTCATGTGCGAGAAGCCGATGGCGAAGACGGCCACTGACGCCCGCCGTATGGTGGAGGTAGCAAAGCGCACCGGGAAAAAGCTCACGATCGGTTACAATAACCGGTTTCGTGCGGACAGCCTATATCTGAAGCAGCTGTGCGAGGATGGCGAGCTGGGTGACATTTATTTTGCCAAAGCCCATGCCATCCGCAGACGTGCGGTTCCGACATGGGGAGTGTTCCTGGACGAAGAGAAGCAGGGCGGAGGGCCGTTAATTGACATCGGTACGCATGCGCTCGATCTGACCTTATGGCTGATGAATAATTATGAACCGAGGGTGGTGTTGGGAACGGCTTATCATAAGCTGTCCCCCAGGGAGAATGCGGCCAACGCCTGGGGCCCATGGGATCCTGCCAAGTTCAAGGTCGAGGATTCCGCTTTCGGGATGATCGTTATGAAGAACGGAGCAACCATTATGCTCGAATCCAGCTGGGCGCTGAACGTATTGGATGTGAAGGAAGCGAAATGCACGCTTTGCGGTACGGAAGGCGGAGCGGACATGCAGGACGGACTGCGGATTAATGGTGAAAAGCACTCGCGTCTATATGTCAATCAGCTGCAGTTTGAAGCTAAGGGCGCGGACTTTTATGAGGGCAAGAAAGAGAGTATGCAGGATAAAGAAATCCGGCTATGGATCGACGCGGTCATTCATGATAAGCAGCCTTTGGTCACTCCGGAACAGGCGTGCGTCGTATCGGAAATACTCGAAGCGATCTATGAATCCAACCGGACAGGCCGGGCCGTCTATTTTGACGACAAGGAGAGCTGGATATGATCAAGATAGCCATGCTAAGCTTTTGGCACGTTCACGCCAAGGATTATGCGAAGCAAGCTTTAGAGCACCCGGATACGGATATTGTGGCCGTATGGGATGAAGATGCGGATCGGGGCAGGGAGCAGGCGGCCGAACGGGGCGTCATGTTCTACGACGATTTGGAGCAGCTTCTGGCACAGCCTCATATCGATGCGGTCATTGTCGACGCTCCGACGAGCATGCATCACGAGGTAATCACTGCCGCCGCCAGGGCAGGCAAGCATATTTTTACGGAGAAGGTCATCGCTCCTACGACGCAGGAATGTCTGGACGTGCTGGAGGCGGTGGAGGAAGCGGGAGTCAAGCTGACCGTATCTCTGCCCAGGCTGAATATTCCGTTTACTTTGGCGGTACAGAACATTTTGAATGAACGGCTGCTGGGGCAGCTCACGCTGGTGCGGGTGCGTCTGTCCCATAACGGGGCTTTGCCTTCGGGGAAGGCTCCGAACGGATGGCTTCCGCCGCATTTCTTCAGCCTGGAGCAGTGCTGCGGGGGCGCTTTGACCGATCTGGGCTGTCATCCGATGGTTCTAGCCAGGCTGTTCCTCGGCATGCCGGACAGCGTCAGCACAAGCTTCGGCCACATCACGGGCCGCGAGGTTGAGGACAATGCCGTCTCCGTACTTCGCTATGCAAGCGGGGCGATGGCAATTGTAGAAGCGGGCTTCGTCAATCCCTTCTCTCCGTTCGTCATTGAGGTGCACGGAACCGAAGGCAGTCTGCTGTTCTCCCGTCACGATGAACGGCTGCTGGTGAAGAGCGTGAAGCTGCAGCGGGAGGGGGTTCCGGATTGGCAGGAACAGGAGCTTCCCGCCGCCAGTCCGTCTGCCTTCGAGCAATGGGTATCGCATATTCAAAATAACACGGTCGCGGAGGAAAATATCCGGCTGGCGCTTGATTTGACCCGACTGATCGAAGCATCCAATCTCTCGGCGCGTTCTGGCACAGCTGTTCGATTAAGTGATATAGCCGAGCAGACAGGGGGAACAGAAAATGAACGATAAAGGAGCCTATTCGTTTTCCACGTGCTGGAACATCAAGCGGCATAAGACCGGGAAGGAAATGATCGAGGAGATCAAGGAGCTCGGGTTCCGGTACGTAGAGCTGAATTACAACGTGAACGATGATCTGCTGGCCACAATAGAGCCGATGATAGAGAACGGGGACATTCATGTATCCAGTGTACATAATGTATTTCCATTTATAGACGATAAGGATTACGATACTGATTCGGTCATGCTCGGCTTTGATGATGAATCCAAGCGCAAACGCTCCGTGGAGCTGTTAATCCGTTCCATGGAATATGCAGACCGGTACGGGGCGAAGGCGGTCGTGGTCCATCCGGGCGAAGTACCGTTCGATACTAATATCGACTCAGAGCTTAAGCGGCTGTATCGGGAGCGCGGCAAGGAATCTCCGGAATATGCGCGGCTGTGGGCGGAGATGTCCGAACGCCGGGAGCGGCTGAGTCCGGTCTACGCCAAGCGGATTCAGGACAGCCTGGAGGAGGCCTGCAGCTATGCAGCCCGCAAAGGCTGGAACGTGGCAATAGGCATCGAGACGCGGTCGCGCTGCTATCAGATGCCGACGCTGCTGGAGGCCAAGTCCATCTGTGATGGCTTGAAGGGCAGTCCGGTTTATCTATGGTATGACATCGGTCATGCGATGATGATGGACCGTATGGGCTTGTACGATAATTTGCGGCAGCTGGAGCTGGTGCTGCCTTACATCTATGGGGTACACATCCACGAGACGCTGGAGCTGTCCGATCATTGGTGTCCCTATGTTCACAGCAAGGATATGGACTACTTCGACCACTTCCTTGGAGCGGTTGATGCCGCCAAGGTGAAGGTGTATGAATTGAAGGCGGCGTGCCAGCCGGAGGATATTCACCGAAGTCATGCCCTCATCACCGGGAAAATTGCGGCTCGCAAAGAACGGCTGACATCCTAGGAACGGAGTGACGATAGTGAAACCGATAATGGAACGGTTAACGGCTATGAACGATGAATGGTCACAGGAGGCGCTGCTCCGTCAGGTTCATGACCCGCATTCCAAATATGCGGGAGGGATCCTTGACGATACCGGCACCGCGCAGGCGAACCATCTCGGCACCCCGGCCCTGATGGCCGTATGGGCAGCGGCGCTGGTGAATCCGGCATCGCGCTATTACCGCGATGAGGTCTTGCTTCGGGCGCTGGAGCAGGCAGCGCAGTTTATGCTGTCCCGTCAGCATGCAGACGGGACGATCTCCCTCGGCGCGACGAATTACCATTCGCCGCCGGATACCGGCTTCGTCATCGGCGGTGTTGTGCCGATGGTTCAGCTGCTGCAGGCCCATGAAGAGGGATGGCCAGAGCTTGGCGGTGTAATCTCCAAGCTGAAGCTGTTCCTCGGGCGCACGATCCCGGCGATGCTGACCGGCGGCTGTCATACGCCGAATCACCGGTGGGTGATTACAGCGGCGCTTGGCCTGCTGTATGAGCTGTTCGGACGACCGGAGCTGGCCGCAAGGGCCGACGAGTGGCTGAACGAAGGGATGGACATCACTGCAGACGGAGAGTGGACGGAGCGGAGCAACGGAATCTACAATGCGGTCAGCGATATCGCTTTGTACCATACCGCCCGTACATTGAACCGTCCCGAGTGGCTGGACGCCGTTCGCCGTAACCTTCGGATGATGGTATACCTGGTCCACCCGTCGGGCGAGGTCGTGACCGACTATTCAGGGCGTCAGGATTACGGGCAGCAAGCGGATCTAGCCAGCTATGCGCTCATTTACCGCTTGATGGCAGCGATGGACCGGGACCCGCTGTTCGCAGCGATGTCGGATTATGCTGCCTCGTTCATAAAGCAGCCCGGCGCCGTCAACAACAGCGCGCTGCTCGCTTATTTGCTGGTTCCTGAGCTGCAGCAGCTCCCAGGCATAGACCGGTCCGAGCTGCCGCAGGAATATAAGAAATTCATCAATGCCGGTCATCCGTTAGCAGCGCATTTGCGGCAGCTTGGCAGCGTGGGACATCATCAGCGCATTCAGCACAGCAGCATGCATCTGGCTTTCGGAGCGCCGATAGTCCGGATTCGCGAAGGGCTAACAAGCGTGACCTTGATGAGTCAATCGCCTTCGTTCTTTTCTCTGCGGCATGGAGACGTGAGGCTGCTTGGGGTCAAGCTGAGCACTTCCTTCTCTCCGGGTATTGTCAAATTCGATGATCTGGCAGAGAAGCAGGGGATGAATTCCTTCAAGCTCACGGCAAGACGAACCAAAGGCTATAACGGGCCGATTCCGGATCGTCTTCTCCCGGGAAGCCCGGCGGACCGGCTTCGGCTGAGCCCGTGGTACTTGCTGCCGCACCAGCATCGTCCTCTTACGCACGAGCAGACACTTAGGCTGTCTGCGGAGCTGACGCAGGGGGATGCCGGGTGGAAGCTTCGCCTTCGCTCGGAGGAGCTGGAGGATGTCTATACACAGCTAACGTTTATTTTCAGTGCGGAGGCCCATATCGCTGGGGAAGACCTGCACCAAGCGGGGCAGGGCAGCTTCTTTCTGAAGAGCGGGGCCGCCCGCATTGCGGAGGGGCAGGATGCATTAGAGATTGCAGGCGGGGCGTACGAGCATTGGCTGCCCGTACTGCGGGAGGACGAGCATCCCTCCGGATGCCAATATGTGCATTTGAATCTGATGACACCGTTTGACCGTACATTTACGATAACCTTCTCGTGAAGAAGGCAGTGGCTGGATTTCATTTACGGAGGTTTTGGAAGCGCTGCCTGACGGGCATGTAGCCTGTGAGGAGCTGATTGATTTTTTTCAAAGAGCTGTATGAGGGGGATGCGGCTTTGCAGTCTGGCAGCGGATCGAGATACGCCTTCCCGGCTTGACGGATACGGATCTTTACAGAAACATAACAACGATCCAATGAAATTATAGATTCGTCTAACATTTTTTAAGGGTTGCCGGCTGAAAGCCTTTTATAATGAATGTATAGAAATGAGCTAACCAAAGAAATGAGGAGTGATGCGGTCATGAGAGCAAATACCGGAGGCGCTCCCGGCTCCGTCGCGACAAGCGAAGCGCGCAGATCTCCCCTCCTGCAGCGAAGAAGAAGGCTGAAGCAGAATATCCCGCTTTGGATCATGCTGATCCCTGTCATCGCCTTTTATATCATCTTCAAATACATCCCGATGGGCGGACTTATGATCGCCTTCAAAAACTATAACTTTGCCGACGGCATTCTGCACAGCCCCTGGGTCGGCCTTAAGCATTTCAAGCTGTTGTTTTCCTCCGCCAATACGGTTCAAATCATATGGAATACCTTTTGGCTCAGCTTTTTAAATCTGGTGTTCGGCTTTCCTATCCCCATTGCCCTCGCGATTTTGCTGAATGAAGTCAGACAAATGTGGTTTAAGAAATGGGTCCAGACCATCGTCTACTTGCCTCACTTTTTCTCCTGGGTTATCGTGTCGGGGATTGTCCTGACGTTGTTCGCTACCGACTATGGTTCGGTCAATAAAATCCTTAAGCTGTTCGATATGGAACCGAAAACCTTCCTGTATGACTCGTTCTCCTGGATCTCGATCTTTGTCGGTTCGGGCGTATGGAAGGAGATGGGCTTCAGCACCATCATTTATTTGGCGGCGCTTACCACTATCGACCCCTCGCTGTATGAATCAGCCTGCATGGATGGGGCCACTAAATGGAGACAGATCTGGCATATCACGCTTCCCGGCATTCGCCATACGATCGTTCTGCTGCTTATTCTGGCTATGGGGAGGGTGATGGAGGTCGGCTTCGATCAGGTCTACAACCTGCAAAATTCGGCCGTAGCCGGTGTATCCGAGGTCATCAGCACCTACATATATAAAATCGGGCTACAACAGGCCCAGTTCAGCTTGACCACCGCCATGGGACTGTTCGAATCGGTCGTCAGCTTCACCTTGGTGCTTCTGGCCAACTGGATTGCCCGCAAATTCGATCAAGCGCTGTTCTAATTGAAAGGAAGGAGGGATCGCATGAAAGCGACAACCGGTGAAAAATGCTTCTACGCCCTCAATTATATGGCTCTGGCGGCCATTGCCTTAACCTGCTTGCTGCCGTTCCTCCATATTATCGCGGTCTCGTTCAGTGAAAGGGGGGCTGTCGAATCCGGACATGTCTTTTTGTGGCCGGTCGGTTTTCAGCTCACCGCTTATAAATTTTTCTTCATTGCTACTCCGGCTGTCAAGGCGTTCCTGAACAGCTTATGGATTACGATCGGAGGCGTCACCCTGAGCATGCTCTGCACCGTTCTGGCGGCCTATCCGCTCTCACGGCCTTATTTGTACGGGCGCAAATATATGGTCCTTGCGATGGTATTCACGATGCTGTTCTCAGGCGGGATGATTCCCACCTATCTGGTTGTCAAAAGCCTTTCGCTGATAGATTCTTATTGGTCCATCTGGCTTACCGGACTGATAAGTACCTATAACATGCTTCTGATGCGGAGCTACTTCGAGAACATTCCCCGCGAAGTGGAAGAGGCCGCCCAAATCGACGGCTGTAATGAAACGACGCTTCTCGTCCGCATCATTTTGCCTCTGTCGCTACCTATGCTGGCTACGCTGGCTCTGTTTTACGGTGTCAGCTACTGGAACGCGTTCATGAACGTGCTGATGTATATCAACAAAAGCGACATGCAAAATTTAACGGTCATTGTCCAGGCCATGCTGCAAAAAAACGATGTTTTGGCGGCCGCTTCCACGGATATCGTCGAACAGCAGCTGGTGATGAACGAAATGATCAAATCGGTAGGGGTCGTCGTCATGGTGGTTCCCATGCTGCTGGTGTATCCGTTCCTGCAAAAGTATTTTGTCAAAGGCGTTATGCTGGGGTCGGTCAAGGGTTAACCGCAAAAGAAAGGCTGTACTGCAAAGTTTCCGCATGCTTCTTACCAAGGCTCTCTAACAAATTCAAGGAGGAGAAAGGGTCATGAACCAAAAGAAACTATGGGTAGGGATGAGCTTGGCGGCTGTATTGGCTATGGGAGCCGCTCTCGCCGGATGTACCGACAAGAAGGAGACGCCTGCAGCGTCCGGCAAAACCGACGACAAGGCGCCTGCCAAACGGGGGGATATCACCGTTACGATGTATGACCGGGGAGCCGTTCCGGCATCGGAGGGCTCGTACGAGGAAAACCGCTGGACCAAATGGATTAACCAGAACGGGCCTGTCAATGTCAAGTACGTACCGGTGCTGCGCAGCGAGTCCACGAAGAAGCTGAACGTGCTGTTCGCTTCCGGCTCGGCACCCGATGTTATTAACGAATATAATACGCCATTCCGTCACGGAGTGTATGAACAAAAGCAGCTTCTTCCGCTGGATGATTACTTGAAATTCATGCCGGAATACCAGAAGCTCCTGACTCAGTTCCCTCAACTGAAAAAAGCCGGTACCAAGCCGGACGGCAAGCTTTACGAAATCGGCAAGCTGAAGGAGGCTTCACCACTGCATGTGTTCTTCATCCGTACCGACTGGTTGAAAAAGCTGAACCTGCCTATGCCGACGACAGCCGAAGAGATGATGACCGTGGCCAAGGCGTTCGCCGATCAGGACCCGGACGGCAATGGCAAGAAGGATACCTACGGCATGAACATCAGCACCTACTCGGAGACGGCTCTTAATGAAATGTTCGGCGATTCCATGTCCAAGAGCCAGATTTCTTGGGGGATCAAGGACGGGAAGGTCGTTCGTTTATGGGAAAATGAGCTGGCTTCACTTTCCTTCAAAAAGCGTCTCTACGATGACGGCATCATCGACAAGGACTACATCAACGATAAGGACGGAGCAAAGGCGAAGCAGGACTTCCTGAACGGCAAGATCGGTATCTATATTAATTCCAGCGTAAGCTGGTTTGACTTTGCGATCAATGATCTGGCTACGCTGAAGAAAAATGCCCCTGGAGCGGAAGTTGCGCCTCTGCCTTATCCGAAGTCGCAGTTCGGCCAATTCACCGGGGCGATCGATAATCCGGTCCAAATGACGACGGTTGTCAATGCCAAGGCAAAGGACCCTGAAGCGGTAATGCGCTATCTCGACTTTATGATGAAGCCGGAAACCGGCATCAAGATTACGTTCGGAGACGAGAATGTTCATTGGAAAAAAGGCGCGAACGGTTGTCCGCAAATTATCGACCCGGCCAAATCCAAAAATGAGGTCGGCTATGCCGGCGACTATGAAATGTTCCTGACCCGGGCGACGGACAAATGCAGCTTCGTGGTGAACCAGTTCAACCCGGATGTGCCGGAGCAGAAGGCGGGACTTGAGCTGTATAAGGAAGCTCAAAAAACATATCTGGACCCGTCAAGACAATATCCGGGGATTACAATCGGCGAACATATGCCTCCGTTCCCGAATGATCTCAATGTGATTCATACGAGCCTGTTGAAGGACATGACGGATATTTATGTAAAGGCGATCATCAGCGGAAGCAAGTATTCGCCGGAGCAGGCCATCAAGGATGCGCAATCGGCGTGGGATAAAGCGGGCGGCAAGCAGCTCGAGGATTATATGAACAAATGGTATTCGGAGAACAAGGATAAAGCGTTCCTGGCCAAGGACGTCTGGGATATCGTCAAGCAGCAGAAGGACCAGTTTAAGTAAATCATGCCATAGTAAAGATGCATCAAGAGGAGCTTATTGCCATATGTAGTAAGCTCCTCTTTCCTGTTTGAGCATAATTCCATTCATACCCCATAGGTATGAAACAGCCTCTGGAGGAGGTGATCCTGAACCTGCGAATATGCTGAAGGAAGCAAGCTTGTCCGGTAATTTGATCATGGTTGATTGAAGCAAAGCAAGCGGTACATTCCAATCTCAGGAAAGGAAGTTGTGATGGATGAACAGGTTGAAGAAAGGCTGCTGCGCTCTCGTAATGATGCTGTCTATCGGTTCTTTATTCGGGGGTGCTGCCTCGGCGGAAGCTGCTGCCCCTAAGTCGTTTTCGGTGCTGTCCCTAAATGTGGCCGGGCTGCCCGATGTGGTATCAAGCGGAAGTCCGGCCGCTAATACGCAAAAAATCAGCCCTTTGCTTAACGACTACGATATCGTCGTAGTCCAGGAGGATTTCAACTACCATAATGATCTCATCAAATACGTGACCCTTCCGTATACTTCTACCACGAGCGGACCAGCCGGAATAGGAAGCGGGCTCAACCGAATGTCCAGGTATCCTTTTACCGATTTTATCCGAACCAAATGGAACAAGTCCTACGGCATCTTCGATAACGGAAGCGATCAATTGACGCCCAAGGGCTTCGATGTGGCAAGACATCAGCTGGAGCCGGGAGTCAATATAGATGTGTACACACTTCATGCCGATGCAGGGACAGACAACGGTTCGATGGATGCACGCCGGGATAATATCCGCCAGCTCAAGGATTACATCAAAACGTACTCGGACGGGAATGCCGTCATTGTTATGGGGGATACGAACTGCCGGTATACCCGCAGCGGGGATGTGATGGAGGAGCTGCTGGATGAGAACCATCTGAAGGATGCCTGGATCGAGCTGGTGCGTAACGGCAGCATTCCTCCCGACGGGGATGCGCTTATGGATTCGAGCCAGCTTAACGGACCGAACTACGAAGTCGTCGATAAAATATTGTATCGCGGAAGCAGCATCGTTCAATTGCAGGCGACCTCCTATAAGCTGGAGGATACTAAATTTACGGACAGCAGCGGCAACCAGCTCTCAGATCATTATCCCGTCTCCGCTGTCTTCCAGTACACGAAAGCTTCCAATGTGTCCGTGAGCAGCCCTTTCGGAGGATCAGGGGGTAATTTCTTCAATCAATTGGATCATCTTCCTGCCCAATCCAAAATAACCAAGGTAGAGCTCAGCTCAGGGAACCGTGTGGACGGCTTCCGGTTAACGTTCGGCAATGGTACGGTGTTGACGGCAGGTGGTGCGAGCACGAACGGATATCAGGCATTGCAGCTGGCTAATGACGAGTATATAAAGGAGATTACGGCGCATAAGGGACAGCGGAACGGCGATGACCGAATCTTTTACCTGGAATTCAAGACGAACAAGGGGAATGTTCTGTCCGGAGGCACCAAGACGTCTTCAGCTGCAACCTTCAAGGCTCCGGACGGTTCGTATATTGCCGGCTTCTTCGGCAAGGCAGAGGCGGAGCTGGATCGAATAGGAGTCATTTATAAGCAGCTTGCGCCATAATGAAGGGGCCAAGGTGCTAAATAAGCGGTGCATCCGTTAACAGAAGCCCGGTTGGACAATCGTTGTAAATCACTATTTCCAATCGCGTAATAAGGATAGGATAAACCTCCAAGCCATTTGGAGGTTTATTTATGCGTTAAGCCAATAAAACGCGGATGCCCTGACCTCCATAATTTGCTATAATTATAGGAATTGAACGATTGTCAATTATCGATCATGATCTTTGTATTGGAAATGAGCAGGGGGTTACTATGAACAATATTCAACGTATTTGCGTTTTCTCCGGTTCTAATCCCGGGAACCATACCGATTACGAGGCTGCTGCACTGCGCTTGGGAGAGGTGCTGGCCGCCCGCGGCATCGACCTGGTCTACGGCGGAGCGAGCGTCGGGCTGATGGGCCGTGTTGCGGATAAAGTGCTTTCCATGGGAAGAAAAGCGATTGGCGTTATGCCAACAGGCCTCTTTCGCGGGGAAATCGCCCACACCGGCTTGACCGAGTTCCACGAAGTAGGTTCCATGCACGAGCGGAAGAAGCTGATGGCTGACTTATCCGATGCGTTCATCAGCATGCCGGGAGGCCTCGGAACTTATGAGGAGCTGTTCGAAGCCGCATGCTGGTCGCAAATCGGAATTCATCAGAAGCCGATTGGGCTATTGAATGTAAGAGGCTTCTATGATCCTCTCATCGCCATGCTGGAGCATACCATAAGAGAGGGCTTTATGCGCGAGGAAAATCTCGGACTGCTCGTGGTTGAGTCCGATCCTGAGCTCTTGGTGGAGCGTCTTCTTCATTATGTTCCTGTGAAGCAGGGACAGAAATGGGTGGAATTAACATCCGAATGTTGTGCCGTGGATAGAGAGCTATAAACACCAAAGGACCCATAACCCGCCGGTTGGCGAGAGGGTCCTTTTAGTTATTACCGCTAACTTAAGATTATCTGGAGCGGGCTTCCAGTTGGTGTAAAAAGAGGGCCCATCTCCTCTTGCGGATAAGCCCTGACATTACGTTTAAAAAATACTCCAGTCAAAAGCAGCCGATAGTGTCTCCAGCAAATGCACACCAGCGGTACTGTTCCCCTTTGCATTCAGCGCAGGACCTACAACACCGATACCGTATTGGCCCGGAACGAGGGCAAGCACACCCCCGGAGACGCCGCTCTTGGCCGGAAGCCCGACACGAATGGCGAAGGCGCCGGATTCATTATACATCCCGCAGGTTATCATGAACGATTTGGCGATCTGCACATAACGGCGGGGGATAAGCTGACGGCCGGTTTGCGGATCGGTGCCGTCATAAGCCAGCACCAACGCCATTCTCGCCAGATGCAAGCAGTTCACTTCGATGGAGCAATGCTTGAAATAGACCTCCAACACTTCCTCTACATCGGCATCCAGCACACCATTGGCTTTAAGAAAATAAGCCAGCGAGCGATTGCGGTGAGCGGTAGCCGTCTCCGAACGAAATACGGCGTCGTTATAGGTTAACGAGCTATCGCCGGCAAGCTCCCGGAAGAACGACAGGATGCGCTCGGTCTTCTGAGCCGGTGTATCTCCGTCAATAAGCGAGGAGACCGTGATGGCTCCAGCATTGATCAGGGGATTAAACGGAATGCCCGGATCGACAAGCTCCAGCTTCAGCATGGAGTTAAAGTTGTCCCCGGTAGGCTCCATACCCACCTTGGCGAATACGCCGTCCTCTCCTTTATCCATTAAGGCAAGCAGCAGTGTAAATACTTTGGAAATGCTCTGTAATGTGAAAAGCAGCTCATGGTTCCCGGCGTTGACCCTTCCGGAAGAACCGTCCAGGATGGTCACTCCGAGTGCATCCCAAGGAGCATGGGCCAGCTCCGGAATGTAAGAGGCCACTTTCCCCTGAGATGATTGCTTGCGGCTTGCTTCCACCCAGCCGGGAAGCTCTGTGCTAAGTCGGCTCCATTCGGAATCCATACATTTATCCTCCACTCGATTCCTTTTTTTTATCTTTTTCGACATGGGCGTCTTTCATCCCTTTGTGATGCAACAGGGAATTTTGAAAAACTTTATTGCCATACATTTCTGGAAAAAGTTAACTGAAGCACAGAGTCAGGTTAGCTCGGAGGTATTTTCATAAAAATGGGAGCCGGAAAGGAAGAGGTTATATACGGACTATAGATGTTTACGCTTACAAGGGTGATAATCGGTGTGATTCCGTTCTCCTCTATGCATTATGCTGGCCGGAGACGGCAATTCCATCCGGAAGCCAATAGGAGGTGACTCTGCAACGAATCCTTATGCTATGTAAAGGCTAGATCATTATGAAACCTGAAGGAGGTAAAGTAAAGGTTATGAGAATGAAAAAGGGATCATGGAGTTCATTTTTGAAGCTGTGGGTTGCGTTATGCACGGTGCTGCTTGTGTGGACACCCATTCCAAAAGCGCAGGCGGCGGTTACGCAGGCTGGGGTTGTTCAGAACATTAACATAAACGACAGCGCGAATGCCGCAGCCTGGTCACTGCAATACAGCCTTCAACCGGGGGATAAACAATATGGAGACCGTGCGACGACCATCACTACGCTGCCGGATCCATATTACGGATGGCAGTGGTTTCAAGCCGCAGCGAGCTCCAAGAATTACACGGGTTCTACACTGCTGTCTTTTCAAGTGCTGGTAAAAGCCCAAATTTATGTGGCATGGGACTCAAGAAAAACGCTGCCAAGCTGGCTGTCCGGCTGGTATGATACCGGAGATGACATGGTCAACAGCGATTCCGTGAGGTTTCGTGTCTATAAGAAAGATGTAAGCGCTAACACAAACGTTGCTTTGGGCAATTCCTCCGGAGGGGACAGCTATACGGTTATCGTAAAGGATTTAAGCCCTATCGGCTGGGCAGGCTACGACGCTCTCGGGCAAAACGGCACGACAGGCGGAGCGGGAGGAGCGATTGTTACAGCCACGAATCAGCAGGAGCTGGAGGCTTATGCCAACTCGGCAGATCCGCTTACCATTCGCGTTCAAGGGACCATCTCCATGTCGCCTTGGGGCTATAAGGTGAAAGTAAAATCGAACAAGACGATCATCGGCTTGGGCACCAACGCAGCGCTGGTCTACGGGGGCTTGGAAGTAACGAACAACGAAAAAAATGTCATCATCCGCAATCTCACCATCAAGGACTCCTTCCAATCCTGGGACGGGAAGCTGGGGGATTGGGACGCGATTACCGTTCAAAATGGCGCCCATCATGTTTGGATTGACCGCTGCACGCTGACGCATATGGAGGATGGCTTGATGGATGTTGTGAAGGGCGGCGATTACGTCACCTTGTCCAATACCGTGCTATCCAACCATAACAAAACGATTGGCATAGGGACGGACGGTTATGCGAACCGGCCTCGCGTTACGATTCACCATAATTTTTTCAACGGAACGAATCAGAGGAACCCAAGGGTCAATAGAGCCGATGTCCATGTGTTCAACAATTATTATCTGAACATTGGGGACTATGGTATTACAAGCCATAATGATGCGGATGTTTTGGTCGAAGGCAACTATTTCAAGGATTCGGAGGATGTCACGCAGATCGATCTGGCTACCCTGGGAGATATTGTATTTACGAGCGACAACATCAAGGATAACTGCACCGGGGCCAACGATACGAGAGGAAGCGTGTTTAATCCGGCAGACTACTATTCCTATATCAAAGACAGCGCGTCAACTGTGCCCGCCAATGTTCTCAAAACCGCCGGCGCAGGTAAAATCCGCAAATAGCAGAAAGGATGGTCCATATGCTGAAATGGTGGAAGATGGTTTGCGGCGCAGCGCTGCTGGCGGTTTCGCTGGCTTCAGCCCTGCCTGCAGGGCAAGCTTATGCTGCTGCCCCTTTGTGGGATGATGATTTTAACGGCGGCGCGGCAGGAGCGGCACCCTCGGGATATACTTTATCCGAAGCGGGAGGTACCGTTAGGGTCGTTAACGTGCCCAGCGCATCGAATAAAAGCGTCTATCTGAACGATACCAGCACAACCGGGCTGGTCAATTTGAAGAAGACGTTTGCGTCACAGACGGGAACGACGGAGCTGGAGCTGAAATTTATGCAGCCGGCAATGGTGAATAATACGAAGATAATCCGCTTGTTAAGCGGTAATACGCCTGCCGTCTCCATTGAAACGATATCCGGCGGCATTGCTTACCGCAACGCGGACAACACCTATACTACGCTGATAAGCGGCTACCAGCCGAACATTTGGTACAGCATCCGGATTGTGGCCAACGCTGCCACCGATAAAGCAGACGTGTATTTGAATGGTGTCAAGAAGGTGAGCCAGGCGTCCTTTTATTCCGCCGTTTCGGTCATTGACGGATTGGAGTCGTATACCCCCAACTCCTCGGCAGGGTCTCATTATTTGGATGATATCGTTGTGAAACCGGCCGCTTCCGGCGTGCCATCCGGAGCATTGATCGTTGACGCCGCAGGCGGCTCGGGCGTCTACACGACCGTTCAAGCGGCCATTGATGCGATCCCGGTGAATAATACGACCCCCAGGACGATTTATGTGAAGAACGGCACCTACAATCAGAAGCTTACGTTCCCGGCCAATAAGCCGTATATCACTCTGCTCGGCGAAAGCGCGGCCGGTACGATTCTCACCTATAACGACAGCGCTTCCTCAGCGGGAGGAACGACCAACAGCTCGAGCGTATTCGTCTACGGCAATGATTTTACGGCGGAAAATATTACGTTCCAGAACACGGCGGGACCGGCCGCAGGGCAGGCGGTTGCGCTGTACGTGGGAGGGGACCGGGCCAGCTTCCGCAATGTGCGAATCCTCGGCAATCAGGACACGTTATATGCCAACGGCAGCGGGAGACAGTATTACCGGGACAGCTACATCGAGGGCACGGTCGATTTTGTCTTCGGGTCGGCTACGGCCGTCTTCGAGAACTGCGAGCTGAAGAGCAAGAACGGCGGCTATGTCACTGCCGCATCCACGGACCAAAGCAAGGCTTACGGCTACGTATTCATTACCAGCAGCCTGACGACCGGCGGGGCGGGGAATGACACTGTCGCTTTGGGACGCCCTTGGCGGCCTTATTCCTCGGTCACCTATTTGTACACCTGGATGGATACCCATATCAAGCCTGCCGGCTGGGATGATTGGGGGAATGCGGCGAACCAGAGCACAGCAAGGTACAAAGAATTCGGCTCTACGGGACCCGGAGCAGACGCAGCCTCCAGAGTCAGCTGGGCAGGGCAGCTGACCTCATCGCAGGCGGGTGCGATGAGCGCACAGAGCGTGCTGGCGGGCAGCGACGGCTGGGATCCGACGTATTAGGAAGAAAGCCTTCGAGCTTGCTTTTATAGCAGATCGAGGGCTTTCTTGTTAAGCCTCCCCGCAAAGTGCCTGAGCCGCTTTCGAAGCCATGGCTCCACTTCTTTGTCGGGTTATTTTAATATTCACGGTAAAGTCATGGGAATAAGGAGGATCAGGGTTATAATCTAGATACGGAAATCATTCTATGATATACTTTTCTAAGCAAAAAATACGATTAAGGAGTAAAATAATGGAGAAAACATTGATTTTCGGTCACAAAAATCCTGATACGGACTCGATTTGCTCGGCTATTGCGTATGCTGATTTGAAGACGAAATTAGGCGCTAACGTAGAGCCTGTTCGCCTTGGCAATATCAGCAGCGAAACTCAATTTGTTTTGGATTATTTTAAAGTAAGCGCGCCGCGCTTGGTTGAAGCTGTGGCTAACGAAGTGAAGGACGTTATTTTGGTCGACCACAACGAGCGCCAACAAAGCGTAAGCGACATCGAGAAAGTCCGTGTTACTGAGGTTATCGACCATCACCGTATCGCCAACTTCGAAACCAGCAATCCGTTGTACTATCGTGCCGAGCCTGTAGGCTGCACAACAACGATTTTGAATAAATTGTTCAAGGAAAACAATGTACCGGTTCAAAAAGAAATCGCAGGCTTGATGCTTTCCGCCATCATTTCCGATACCCTTCTTTTGAAATCCCCGACTTGCACAGCTCAAGACGTAGCGGCGGCTCGTGAATTGGCTGAAATTGCAGGCGTGGAGCTTGAAACATACGGCTTGGCTATGCTGAAGGCCGGCGCAGACCTGAGCGACAAAACCATCGCTCAACTGATCTCCCTGGACTCCAAAGAGTTCCAAATGGGCGGCAGCAAAGTAGAAATCGCTCAAGTGAACGCTGTGGACGTGAACGACGTTCTGTCCCGCCAAGCGGAGCTGGAAGCGGCTCTTGCCCAAATCATCGCCGACAAAGGGCTGGATCTGTTCCTGTTCGTCGTTACCGACATCTTGAACAACGACTCCATCGGCGTAGCATTGGGCAGCAAAGCCAGCGCGGTAGAGCAGGCTTACAACGTAACATTGTCCGGCAACAAAGCGGTGTTGAAAGGCGTTGTATCCCGCAAATCGCAAATCGTGCCGGTATTGACCGACATTTTCAACAAGCAATAATTGAGCTTCGGATAAATAGCTCCCCAACAGGAAATGGCTTCATCAGCCTTGCTCCTGTAAGGGGAGCTTTTTTTGAGGAATTATTAATATCTGAGATATAGAGGTGAGAGCTATGCTAGCCAAGCTGCTATTGGAATCGAACGCCACGGTCATTTTCTCGGGTGCCGGGATGTCCACCGAAAGCGGACTGCAGGATTTTCGCTCAGCGGATCGGGGGATGTGGAATAACCGGAATCCAATCGAGCTCGCAGACATTGAAGCTATCCATTCGAACCGGGCGGAGTTTGTCCGTTTTTACCAATGGCGTATTCAAGAGATGAACTCACATCAGCCCAATGAAGGACACCATATTCTAGCAAGCTGGGAGCAGCAAGGACATATCCGCGGCATCATTACTCAGAATGTGGAAAATTATCATGAACAAGCGGGCACAAAGCGGATAGCCAAGCTGCACGGAGATCTGGGGAGCATGCGCTGCATGAGCTGCGATAAGCAGTATGAATCCCGAATGTACGGTCCACCTGTCACGATGACGACATGCAGCTGTGGAGGGTTTATCAGACCTAATGTCGTGCTCTTTGGAGAAATGCTTCCAGATGCTTCGCTTCGGCTAGCAGAGAGCCTCATAGATGGAGTTGAGCTGTTTATTGTGTTGGGCTCCTCATTACAGGTAAGCCCAGCCAACCAGCTTCCTAGAAAGGCAAAAGCTCAAGGAGCGAAACTGGTCATTGTGAATTTTGACCCGACTCCTTTGGATTCTTATGCAGATTTGGTCATTCATCGCTCTATAGGTGAGACATTGCTAAAGGCGGATGAGGAGATAAGGGGATAGAAGGCGTATATGGAGCAGGATACGGTCTGTTCCCATATATTTAAAGACTTGCAGCTATCCTTAAACAAACTGTTTACTCTGGAATAAACACAACAAAACCGGCGAGACGTTTCTCGGCCGGTTTTCCTTCTTACAAAAACTTCCTGTTATGCTTCTTCCCGTCATAGGTGAACAGCACAGGCTTCGACTCCACGACCGTTTCCAGGTGAACGGTCTTGCCCCACAGCTTCTGAATATAAGGGAGCGTACGCTCCACATATTTCAGATCCAGCTCAACGCCTTCGTAGGAGTGCTTCAGGTACAGCTCCCCGTTCTTCTCGTAATCGCCGTTTTCGACGACGATGTAAGGGAAGCCGCCATTGACGCGGGAATAGACGAGCTGATCGCGAATATGGGCCCAGGTTTTGTCGGTAATCTTCCATTCGGGGCCTTTCTTCTCGAAAATGTACAGGTCCATATCGTCAACGAGCTGCTTGGTCAGGTAGTTGCGGATGAAGGACAGGTCGGAGTCGTATTCGCGGACGTCGAATATTTTGCGGCGTCCCTGGCCTTTCTGACGTCCGTACCGCTCCTGTTCTTCCTCTGTCGGATTGTCCCAGCGCTTCTCGATATCCTCGAAAATTTTTAACCCCAGATAGTAAGGGTTCAAGCTGTGCCGGGACGGAACGACGACGGAGGAGTTCAGCTTGGCGAATTCGATCGTCTCATCCTCGGTCAGATCCAGCTCGCGGAGAATCCGTTGATGCCAGTACGAAGCCCAGCCTTCGTTCATGATCTTCGTCTCCAGCTGCGGCCAGAAATACAGCATTTCGTCGCGCAGCATTGTCATGATGTCTCGCTGCCAATCCGTAAGGTAAGGCGCATGCTCCTCGATAAACAGCATAATGTCCTTTTCGGGCTTGGCCGGGAATTTCGGCGTTTCTTCCTTAAGCGCAGGCTTTGAGGATACGTTGTCCAGGTCCCACAGGTCCTCGTAGCCGAGCTTACGTTCGGCAGGCACTTCTTTTTTCTTTGGCTTTCGCTCCAGGTTTCTGCGGGTTGCATCGTACGGCTTGGAGATGGAAGGATCGACATGCTCCTGGATGGCCAGCACAGCGTCGATGAATTGCTCCACCTCGTCGGTGCCGTACAAGATTTCATACTGCCGGACACGCTCCGCCGTAGCGGACATGCTCTCGACCATGTTGCGGTTCGTCTTGGAGAAACGGGCGTTATTTTTGAAAAAGTCGCAGTGTGCCAGCACGTGTGCGACAATGAGCTTGTTCTGGATCAGGGAGTTGCCGTCGAGCAGGAAGGTGTAGCAGGGGTCGGAGTTGATGACAAGCTCATATATTTTGCTTAAGCCGAAATCGTACTGCATTTTCATCTTATGAAACGTTTTTCCAAAGCTCCAATGGCTGAAGCGGGTAGGCATCCCGTAAGCTCCGAAGGTATAGATAATGTCAGCAGGGCATATCTCATAGCGCATCGGGTAATAGTCCAGACCGAAGCCGGTCGCGATTTCGGAAATTTCGGCAATGGCGTATTCCAGCTGCTTGATATCGTCGGCATTCATCGTGCAGCCCTCCCTTCGGATTTAGGAAAAAAGGTTCGCAGCGCTTTATAGACTTCACCTTTTTCCCTTATGACATAATGCACGAATTTCGGATCATGAATATTGCGGTAAGCGGACATCAGGGTGCTGCTGCGGTTGTATTGATTGACTTCGCCATATCCGAACAGGTTCGATCGCTTCACCAGCTCATGAATCAGCTTGACGCACCGCTCGTTGTCCGAGGTCAGATTATCTCCGTCGGAGAAATGGAACGGATAGATGTTATAACGGGCCGGGGAGTACCGCCGATCGATTAAGTCTACCGCCAGCTGATAAGCCGAGGAACAGATCGTACCGCCGCTCTCGCCTTTGGTGAAAAATTCCTCCTCCGTAACCTCCCTCGCTTCGGTATGGTGCGCGATGAACACAATCTCGACATGCTCGTATTTGGTGCGCAAAAACCGGGTCATCCAGAAGAAGAAGCTTCGTGCGATATATTTTTCAAACGAGCCCATGGAGCCTGAAGTGTCCATCATCGCAATGATAAGCGCATTGGATTGGGGCACGGTGATTTCATCCCATGTTTTGAAGCGGAGGTCATCCGGACTGATGCCATGAATGCCGGGAATGCCTGCTCCTGCGTTGCGGCGGAGATTTTCGAGAATCGTCCGTTTCTTGTCGATGTTGGACATGATTCCTTTTTTGCGGATATCGTTGAAAATAATGTCCTTGGTCATTACGTTGTCTTTTTCCTTCTGCTGCAAGTTTGGCAGCTCCAGCTCCTCGAAGAGCATCGTTTGCAGCTCCTCGAGCTGTACCTCGGCGTCGTAATAATCGTCTCCCGGCTGGTCGCCGGCGCCTTCTCCTTTGCCCGGACCTTGAGAAGGGGTAGGGTCTACGCCGAGCACATCGCCGACCTGGCTTTCTCCGTCGCCCTGGCCGACGTGCTTGCTTTTGTTGTAGTTGTATCGAAACCGGTATTCGTCCAAGCTGCGAATCGGTACTTTGATAATGTGCTTGCCGTCAGACATAATAATGCTCTCATCCGTAACAAGGTCAGGCAGGTTCTGCTTAATCGCTTCGCGTACTTTTTGCTGATGCCGGGTTTGGTCCTGATACCCTTTGCGGTGCAGAGACCAATCCTCTCGGGAAACGGTAAATAATGGTTCTGTCATGTCGGACACCTCCTGAAATGGGTTGGTTTCATGCATAATGAAGCGGACGGTTGACAGGACAATAAGGGAAAAAAGTGCTTGTTACTAAATATATTCAAGTGGGAGGGGGATATGTGAGGGGGACAAGGGCCTTTTTTTGTACCGTAACCCGTTTATTAGAGGGCAAAAAGGTCCCGAAAGGAACTAATGGGTAGACACCCCAGGAGCCGAAAAAAGTCTTCCTGATGCTCCAGCTTATCGTGGAGATCAAGAAGACTTCTATTGGTTGGGTACCTTTGGTTCAATTATTCAGCGGCAGGCTGAACGACGATTTTCCATGCTTTGCCGATAGGAGGCAGGCTCTTGGTCATCATCGCATCGTAGAAGGCGATAACTCGAGTGCCTTTTGCCAGAGTGCTCTTATCTACAGCTTCGCCTTTCAGATTGACGACAGTTGTTTGATCCGTCACTTGCAGCACAATCTCCTTCTGGGATTGCTCGTTCAAGCCGGTACCTTTAATCAGCAGGCTGGTTGCTCCGCTATCGCTCGTACGGACTTCTTCAATATTGCCGGCGGTGCCCAGGATGCCTTTTTTGTCGGCTCCGTCCAGTACCGTAATTTTATAAGTCGGCGTTTGCGGCGGCAGGCTCAAGGTAGCCACCAGAGAATGCTCGGCCTCGACCTTTTGACCGAGTGTCAGATCGGCGAAGGTCAGCGGAGTGCCGTCCGCCTTCTGGTATGTAGTTTCATCCGATAATGTCAGTACGGTGCCTTCCGTTCCGATTCCGTTAATTTGAACGGCTTTGTGGCCGTCTACGTCACGAATAGCGGTAATGACGCCCTGAGTCAGTACGGTTTTTTTCTGTTCTGCTGCAGATACGGCAACGGAGTTACCGTCTTTAGTGACGGATGCGTGCAGAATCTCTTGGAAAAAGGAAGCCGGAACGTACATCGTGTTATCCTTCAATTCAGGTGCGGTCCCGAGCGTTTTAAGCATTTTATTGACGCTGTAGCGGTCGTCGCCTACTTTGACGTTAGTCCATTGCGGACCTTTGCTTAAGTCTACAGAAGAGTCCTCCTGCTTCCAGGTCAAGGTGAAGCCAAGGGATTCGGCAATGGCGCGCAGCGGCAGCATAGCTTCTTGGGCTCCGGATGCTTGATACCCGGTAAGGGAAGCGGCTTTGCCGTTAACGGTAACTTGAATCTGCTCTGCCGCAAGGGTTGCGGATACGGCTTGCGGTTCCTCTGCCAGAGGCATCATATTCGGCGCTGCATAAGCGGCTCCTCCGCCAAGTGCCATGGAAAGGGCCATAAGAGCGATTCCTTTTTTCATTACATTGTTCATAGTCTGGTTCTCCTTTTGTCTGAGCTTCGAATGTAACAAAATCAATTACAATACCATAGACGGGGAAGGGCTCCCAATTGTTGCACGAAATGCAAAGAAAAAGGCTACCCCTCGATCATTCAAAGGATAGCCTCTTTCATTCAACTTCATTCAAACAGGATTAATGTGCTACTTGGTTGTAGGTCATAATCCAGATGGAGCCTGCTACAATCGTCAACAGGATGACAAGCCCGAGAGCCAGCGCCATCATGTTCCAGCGCGCGTTTTCTCCTTCTTTCAGATGCATGAAGAATACGAGCTGAACAGCGAACTGCAGGATCGCCATAATCAGGATGATGACGATTCTTGCGCCTTCACTGAACATGTGGTTCAGGATGACGACGAGCGGGATGATGGTCAGCACGATCGACAGGATGAAGCCAATGACATAAGACTTCAACGATCCGTGAGATTCGGAATGTGCGCCGTGTGAATTATGTTGACTCATCTTACATCACCCCCATCAAGTAAACGACCGTGAAGACGAAAATCCACACAACGTCAAGAAAGTGCCAGTACAAGCTGATAACATCGACTTTCCGTTTGGTAACCGGTGTAATGCCGTGTTTTTTCAACTGGAACATAAGACCGATCATCCAGCATAGACCGAGCGATACGTGAAGACCGTGCGTACCGACCAGCGTAAAGAAAGCGGAGAGGAAGGCGCTTGTCGAGATCGTTGCACCTTCATGATTTACCATAGTGATGAACTCATTAACCTCAAGCGCAACGAAGGAAGCGCCGAGAAGTGCCGTTACGGCCAGCCAGCCGATCAGCTGGTTTTTGTTGCCTTTGTGCATAGCCAGTACGGCAAGACCGCTCGTAAAGCTGCTTGTCAAAAGGATAAATGTCTCAGCAATAATGCCGGGCATTTCGAACAGCTCTTTGGGTGTCGGTCCGCCGTTGGTATTGCCATGAAGAACGATATAGGTAGCGAATAAAGTACCGAATAAAATACAGTCCGTAATCAGGAAGATCCAGAACCCGAACGTTTTGAGCGACTCATGATCATGATGACCGTGGTCATGATGGTCATGTCCGCCGTGCGCTGCCGCATGTGCCATTAGACCTTCGCCCCCCTTAATGCAGCTTCCGTCTGTTTAATTTCATCTACCGGAATGTAGTAGTCCGTGTCATACGAGAACGAACGCGCCAGCATGCAGATGAGTACACCGATCATCGCCGGAATAGCAAGCCATAGCCAGCCCCATACAAAACCGAATCCGGCAAAGAACCATAGAGTCGATTTGATGAACGGAATCGCCGAGTTTTTCGGCATGTGAATCGGTTCAAGCGGAGCAGTAGGCTCCGGTTTGATGCCTTGAGCGAGCTTTTGTTTTTTCTCCCACCAGTCATCCACATCGTGAACATGAGGCTCAACAGCAAAGTTATACATAGGTGCAGGAGATGGAATGGACCATTCCAGCGTGCGGCCGTTCCATGGGTCACCAGTAACGTCGCGCTCATGATGCTTGATACTGTAAGCAATTTGCCAAACTTGGAAAATGAACGCGATCCCCATAAAGAAAGCACCGACAGTCGAAATCAAGTTCAGCGGGCCCCAGCCCATATCGAAATCGTAAACGGTCGTACGACGAGTCATTCCGTCGAGACCCAAGAAATATTGAGGCATAAAGCAGACATAGAAACCGATGTTCCAGAACCAGAAGGCCCATTTGCCCAAATGCTCATTCAGCTTGAAGCCGAACATTTTTGGCCACCAGTAGTACAGCCCTGCGAAGTAACCGAACACTACGCCGCCGATCAATACTTGGTGGAAGTGAGCGATCAGGAAGTAGCTGTTATGGAACTGGAAGTCTGCAGGCGCTACGGACAGCAGAACCCCTGTCATCCCGCCGATAACAAAACATGGGATGAAGGCTACGGTCCACAGCATCGGCGTCGGATAGGATACCCGGCCGCGGAACATCGTGAACAGCCAGTTGAATATTTTAACCCCCGTCGGGATCGCGATAGCCATCGTCGTTATGGCGAAGAAGACGTTAACGTCGGCACCCGAGCCCATGGTGAAGAAGTGATGCACCCAAGTAAAGAACGAGAGTACGCTAATAATAATCATGGCAAAAACCATGGAATTATATCCGAACAGCTTTTTCTTGGAGAAGGTAGCAACGACCTCGGAGAAAATACCGAATGCCGGCACGACCACGATATAAACCTCCGGATGTCCCCACATCCAAATCAGGTTGATATACATCATCGGGTTACCGCCGCCGTCAAGCGTGAAGAAGTGAGCACCCAGGAAGCGGTCCATGAATAACAGTGCCAAGGTAATGGTTAAGATAGGGAAAGCGAAAATAATCATGATACAGCTGGAAAATACGGACCAGGAGAACATCGGCATTTGCATCAGCTTCATGCCTGGCGCGCGCATTTTCAGAATTGTTACGATAAAGTTAATACCGGTCGCCAAGCTTCCGATACCGGAAATCTGGATACCCCAGATATAGAAGTTTTGTCCGACACCCGGGCTGTGAGACAGCTCGGAAAGTGGCGGGTACGCAAGCCAGCCTGCATCCGGCGAACCGCCGATGACGAAGGAGACGTTAAACAGCATAGCGCCCCAGAAGAACATCCAGAAGCTCAAGGAGTTCAGGAACGGATAAGCAACGTCGCGCGCTCCCAATTGAAGCGGCACAACGATATTGAACAGACCGAACATAAGAGGCATCGCCATGAACAAAATCATGATAACCCCGTGTGTCGTAAAGATCTGGTTATAGTGCTCCGGCTCCAGGAATTTCATATCAGGCATGGCAAGCTGAAGACGCATGAGCAGGGCGTCGACGCCGCCGCGGAATAGCATTAGAATGGAACATAGAATGTACATGATCCCGATACGTTTATGGTCAACGGTCGTCAGCCATTCGCGCCAAAGCCAAGTCCATTTTTTGAAATAGGTTAGCACGAACACGATGGCAACCATAGCGAGCCCAATACTGACTTGCGCTCCTAAAATCATCGGATCGCCTGTTACAAAAAACCAGGATGCAAAATCTTTTATTTTATCCAGCATGTGTATGCCTCCTTTCGTTAGTGTTAATGTCCAGCATGCGGATTCGAGGTTGTTGCAGGCTGAATAGCTTTAGACGGCTCCTGCTTGGCAGAAGGTTCGCTGCCGGCAGAACCATGATGGGCATGAGTGCTTCCATTTACGGCATATTTCGTCACGATCTTATTGAATAGTCCCTCAGGGAAGGAAGAGAAGTACTGCTTGGTTGACGTACCCGGTGCAGCCAGCTGGTTATATCCGTCCATTGTCAACGGGCCCGAGGATTGCTTCACTTCTTTAACCCAATTATTGAAATCTTCATCCGATGTAGCGTGTACCTGGAATTTCATATCGGTGAAATGCTTGCCGCTGAAATTCGCTCCGGTTCCGTAATAAACGCCTTGTTCATCGGCTTGCAGGAACAAGGTCATGGCCATGCCGGACATCGTATACATTTGACCGCCCAGCTGTGGAATCCAGAAGGAGTTCATCGGAGCATCGGAAGTAAGCTCGAATTTAATAGGTGTGTCTTCAGGAATTTCAATGTAATTGACGGTTGCAATGCCTTGCTCAGGATAGGTGAAAAGCCATTTCCAATCCAGAGAGGTTGCTTGAATCGTAATCGGCTTCTTATCGGAAACAATCGGCTTGGATGGCTCCAGGGCATACGTTTCGCGAGCCGTAACAGCGGCCAACAGGATGATAATAACAATAGGAATCCCCCACCATACTACCTCCATCATCGTACTGTGCGACCAGTTCGGTTTGTAAGCAGCTTTGTTGCCTGGTTTGTCTCTATACCGCCATACGATGTAAGCGGTCAGTATGAGCACAGGGACCAGTACGATTCCGCATAAGATAGAAGCGGTAATGATCAGATCCTTCTGACCAGCGGCGATAGGGCCCTTCGGGTCCATAACCATAATGGATTCGCAACCCGAGAGAAGCACCAGCATGGTCAGAAAGATCAGCGGAGTCACAATCCGAGCAGCTTTTTTCGTTAGTCGCATGTGTAATATCATCTCCTTAAGTTTCTCGAACGCTCGGATAAAGCAGGTTGTGAAATGTGGAACGTTCTTAGCTATTTCTTAAGATAGCAGATATTAACCGAGATTTCGCCGTTGTTAACAAATACGTCAAGGTTTCGTCTTTTTTCTGTAATATAAAGTTCACGAAAATGACGACTATTAATTTTTGGAAAAGAAAAACCCCTCTAAGATCGCTCTTAAAGGGGGTGAAATGTGAAAATATGTCAGGTTTTGTGGAACTATTGTTGAATTTTGTCATTTTCGTCATCCAGCATACGGGAATGAACGAGATGAATGGCGGTGCGAATCACATAAATGTGAACACTGCCTACCAAGAAGCCGACTCCCACCATGAGGGACGTGTTACGATCGCTAAAGTGATGTAAATTAAATAAACATAAGACAAGACCAATGCCAAGAATGCCCCAAGCTGCAGCCGTCATCCAGTTGACAAGACGTTGTACATCCTTCACATTTTGACGTACGCCGCTAACCGATGCTGTTTTCGTAGTCATAATGGTCACTTCCATTTCCTTTGTAAGTGTTTTCTTGATACCAGTATAGCATAAAATGGTTGGTTTGTTCAAGGAATGTTCAATTTTTGATCGAAATTCAGACAAATTTAGATAAAGGGTCACTGGAAATACGCCTTGAGGGATGAAAGCCGCCAGCCCATACTGCGCTCTACCTTATAGAGTGCTCAGAGTACGGAAAACATAAAAAAGAACAGGTTACCATAAATTTTTCCATTTTATCCATCCCGTGTTTATTTTAAGATCGATTTTGTAAGCGTAAACATTAAATCGGCTTCGGGAAGGAGGAGTCATCTAACCAGTCAAGGATAGGTTTAGAGCTTGTTGAGCTGCTGCAGGGAGGAAGGTTCGCTAGTCCGTATGGCTGCAAGCAATCATTTATTTATCAGGAGGGATTGGATAATGAAGAAAAAGGTCAAAACAATGGTAGCGGGAGCTTTGTTAGTATCTGCAATGGTTTTGCAAACTGCGGTAGCCTGGGCGGCAACCACAACGACTATTGATTCGGATGGGCCTAATACCGGACAGGACGCTTATCAAATCTTCAAGAGCAAGCTGGGCTCCGACCCCATTGACGGACCGGGGGATGCAAGCCACATTTGGGAGACCACCTCGTCACCGGTCGGCAACGTATTTCAGTTCAAGCTGAACAGCACAGGAGACTACGATGGCTCCAATACGGATCGGCAGCGCAACGAGCTGAAGGCTTATAACAGCTCTCCAAGCGCAGTCAAAGGAACGAACGGGACGACAATGACGTATAAATGGAAATTTAAAGTGCTGAACGGGTTTCAGATGCCGCCGTCGGGGAACTTTTGCCACATTTTTCAGCTGAAAGCATCCGGCGGCGATGACGGCGCGCCAATTTTGACCTTCTCGGTTGAAAAAAACAAGCTGACGTTCCGCCACAGTCCGATAGGGGCCGATATGAGTCAGGTGACGACGCTTGCTTCAACGGATTGGTCCAATGTCCTGAATACTTGGGTAGAAGCTACAGTAACCGTGAAAAACTCGGATAACGGAACGGTATCGATGACGCTGAAGAAGCTGGACGGAACGACCTTGATGTCTTATAGCGGAAGCAAGGATATGTGGAGAGACGGAGCGGATTTCAATCGTCCCAAGTGGGGGATTTACCGCAAAATTTTCTCCGGCATGACTGAAGCGAATATACAGTTCGCCAATTTCAGCATTACGAAGCAATAATATTTCTTCATTATAGTACAGACTTTGGGCACTCCTCTGATGGGAATATCAGGGGAGTGCTTTGTTTTATGACAACTAAATCGTAAAAAATCACAACCTCCAGTTTAAGTAAAGCCATGGAAGCGGTTGAGTACAAGTAGTATGATGGGGGAAGAACCTTATTTCATGAAAGAAGGGAACAAAAGCTCATGTTAAACCAGAAAGCATTCATTGAAGAGATCATGGGATTTGACGTTCTGGATACACATACCCATTTGGTAGGACAGCAGCTGAGTGCCCGTGATTTTTGGGAAATTGCGCATTATTTTTGGCTAAACCGGGAGATGCAGGCCGCCGGGTACCCGGATCAGGCGATGGAGCTGCCAGAGGATGAGCGCATCGAGTCTTTCTTATCCGCTTATAAGGCGAGCCGCAATACGTTAATGAACTGGGTATTCACGCATATATTCAAAGATTTGTACGGCATCGAAATCCGCGACGCCCAATCCATCCGCGAAGCCGATGCCGCTGTTCGTGCTTCCAACGACCGCCCTGGCTGGGCGCAGGAGGTGGCGGACAAGCTGAACATTCGCGCTTTCGTAACGAATATGCCGGATCACGCGAAATGCAGCCATATGAACAGAGACGCCATTCTGATTCCGCGCGTTGACGGCAGACTGTTCGAATGGACCAAGCAAATTCATCAGGCCGACCAGCGGGAGCAAGCCCTGGAAGAAGTGACTCAATCGATCCGCGATTTGATAGCTTCCTATAAGGAGTGGGGCTGTCCGGGCATCATGACGACGCTTCCCGGCTACGATGCCAGGGCTAATGAGGAGGTTCCGCTGCAAACGGCAACGCGGGATCAGCTCATGATGCGGGTACTCCACACGATTTGCGGGATATTGGAGCAGAACGGAATGTTCCTGCAGCTCTTCCTCGGCGTGGAACGCTCATGGTGCGACACGGCGATACCTGTCAATGATCCGCTGCGCATAGCGAAGCTGTCGGGATTGTTTGCTCGCTACCGAATTTCCTTCGAGCTGGTCGTTGCTTCGGAGTTAAACAATCTGGATGTTGTGCAGGCGGCCTGGAACTATCCTAATGTTCATGTGGGCGGCATGTGGTGGTTTAACTTCCGCGCAAGCACTTACCGCGATATCATGCAGTATCGTATGGAAGCGTTACCTGGAATCAAAAGCTCGCTTATCGTGTCGGACGCAAGGAATATCGAATGGTGCTACGGAAAAATTCTTCTTATTAAGAAGCTGATGGGCGAATATTTATATCAGCAGATCGAAGCGGGCTGGCTTGATTATGACACGGCGATCCAGCTTGCAAAGGATTGGCTGTATAACAGCGCGGCGCAGCGTTACGGGTTCAGCTTGAATTCATAAAAATACAGAATTGGCGATATAGCCAATGAAGGGGAGAATGAAGATGAGGGCACTTTTGGTTGGCTTGGGAACCGCAGGCTTTTCGTGGTACAAAAGATTGAGAGACAAAGGATTATTGGCCGCCGTAGTGGAGACGGATGCTTCGATGAAGGAGAAGATGGGGGACGATCCGTTCCCGTTCTATACATCGCTTAGCGAGGCGCTGGAGAAGGAGCAGCTGGATTTCGTCGTCAATGTGACCTCGCCGATGGCGCATACGGTCGTTAACAACGCCGCTTTCGATAAGAAGCTGCCGGTTTTGTGCGAGAAGCCGATATCGTTTGATTACGAAGAATCCATCGAAGTGGTGGAGCGTGCCGCTAAGGAGAACATTCCCTTCATGATCGCCGAGAATTACCGCCGCCACGCCGCCGTGCGCAAATTGAAGCAGCTGCTGGATGAAGGCGCTATCGGACGGATTTCCGCTATAGACATCCTATTTTATCGATATCACCATGTGCAGCGCAAATATACGGTCAGCCTGCTGGACGATATCGGCGTCCATCATTTTGATATGATCCGTTATTTGACCGGCGAGGAAGGAAAAAGCGTCTATGCGGACATGTATAATCCTATCGGTGGATGGGATGAAGAAGGCGCTATCATTAACACCAGCGCTCTCCTGGAGATGGCGAATGGTGTGAAGGTCAGCTATACCGGTTCTATCGCCTCCAGGGGGGAACAGACACCTTGGCACGGCAACTGGAGGATCGAAGGAACGGAGGGCACGATCCAATACGAGAATCAGGAGATCCATCTCATTAAGGATGGAGTCAAGGAAACGATTACCAACTACAGCGGGGTAGATACTTCCGATACGTTGGCGGAATTCCTGGCATCGCTTAAGGAGCAGCGGGATTCGGAAACCAGCGGTGCGGATTATTTGAAATCGCAGACCCTGGTGCACTTCGCAAAATTATCGAGTGCCGAGGGACGGAAGGTAGAGATCAAGTACCCGAGCTAGCGTCTGCTCCCAGGGGACTCCGGTGAAGAAAGGGGCTGTACTTCAGGTGAACAGGCAACCTGCGGGCAGCCCTTTCGTATGTCTTGCTCACCACAATACAATGTAAAATTTAAGGGCTGCCCTCAATGTACCCTTTTTGTGGGGTCAGCTTATTCAATTCTTGGGATGGAAGGGAATCGTATGAAAAGAACCGTCGGCACATGGATGATCATTGCGATTGCAGCTGCTGGTACTGCCGGTTGTTTCCACGACGATACAACAAAGCATCCGGCGGCTGAGCAGGACAAGCCTGCGAAATTTTCCATCTCTTACACGACGACCTCAAGCAGCGGATATTTTTCGCGGATTGGGGATCTGAGCCGGGAAAAGTGGGTCCTGAAGCTGGGGGAGCTGACCCATACTTCCCTCGAAGTCAAGGTGATAGAAGAATCGAAGCTTCCGGTCATGTTTGCAGGCAGCAGCATTCCGGATGTCGTCGGAAGCAACGGTACGCCTACCAGTACGATCATGTCGGGGTCGGTAGAGGCCGGCGTCTTCATGCCGATCGATGATTTGTTAAAGCAGTACGCCCCCAATTTGCTCAAGAACGTGCCAAAGGATGCATGGGAGGCGGTATCCTACAACGGAAAAACGTACGGTATTCCAACCTATTTGACGAACCCTTCCCGGAGAGCGACCTTTATCCGGTCAGATCTGCTGGAGAAGGCAGGTCTCAAGCCGCCGCAGACGGTGGAGGAGTTTCTCGATGTGCTCAGGGCCTTTAAGAAGATGGGAGTTGAGCATCCTTATTTAATGAGGGAGAACCTGAAGTACGCCGACATCATCCTCGGAGCTTACGACGTGCTGCCATACCGCGATCAGTTTGAAGTGGTGAACGGGCAGGTTGTGCCCAAGTTTTTTGATGTCGGACATATGGAAAAAGCGCTGGAGACCTACAAGACGATGCTGGATGAGGGGCTGATCGCCAAAGATTTCGCGACGATCTCGTCTGCGGATTTTATAAGCTATATCCGCTCGGGCAAGGCGGGAATCTGGTCGTCCAATGCGATCGGTCTGGTTGATTTCCGCACCTCGATCAAGCAGGCCGTTCCTTCGGCCCGAGTAGATATTATCCCTTCTCCGAAAGGTCCGGAAGGCACCGGCGGGTACTTCCACTATACGCCCGTCATTTCGGCTTTTTACATTAATAAGAACGTAAAGCCGGAAACAGCGGCGCGCATCATACAGTTTTTTGACTGGATGCAGACGCCGGAGGCGGAGAGGTTCTTTACTTTTGGCATTGAAGGGGATACCTATACGATAGTAAACGGCAGGATCCAGTACCAATTTCCTCAAACGAAGGAAGCGATAGAAGAAGAAGGCTGGCGCAGCGGCACACTGTGGGGGGCTCATGACGCCGTAGCCAATAGAATGCGGCTGCAGCTGGATCAGAACGGGCGGGATACGCTGTTTGCGCTCGACCATATTGTCAAACATGAGGGATTGCCGGGCATCGGCTTTAATCCGGATTTGATTTCATTCGCCAAATACCAGGATCTGGCGCCTATTACGCAGGATGGTGCTCCGAGACTCATTATGGATCATATCATCAAGATGATTTACGGCAAAGAGCCTATCACCGATTGGCCCAAGGTCATCCAGGAGTACAGGCAAAAAGGCGGAGAAGAAATCATCAAAGAAGCTACCGAACGCTATAACCGCAGGGAAGGAATCGTCAACCTGTATAAAACCCGTCTTTAAATAAAACGATACGATTGCGGAAAGCGTTTGTATTTCTTTCCTTCGCAAAGAGAGGATTCGTGCTTATGACCGTTGCAAAAGGAGCTGACTTCCATGCATTTGCTCATCGTTGATGATGAACCGATTATTCGTTTGGGACTGGTCAAAATGGCAGAGGTCTATGCCCCTTCCTTTGAAGGGATCCGAACGGCAGAGAACGGCTTGGATGCATTGGAGAAAATTCAAGCATTGGAGCCGGACATTGTCCTGACCGATATTCGGATGCCCAAAATGGACGGATTAGCGCTTTGTCAGGCGATACATAGCGATTATCCTTATATTCAAACCGCTGTCATATCCGGCCATAACGATTTTGAGTACGCGCAAAAGGCGATGACCTATGGAGTTAAGCATTATTTATTGAAGCCGCTGATGAAAAATGACTTGCATAAGATGCTGGGGCAGCTGGTTCAGGAATCGGCGACAGGCTACTTCTCTGTCTCCCGGTATATTGAATGGATCGATGCGATGGAGCAGTGCATCTGGTCGCTTCAGATGGATGAATTGACCCGGCTCGCAGATTTGTGGAGACAGTACTGCCTATCGGCCAATTTCACATTGGCCAAGCTGAAGGAGCTGCTGGAGGACTGCACGGCGATGCTGATCAAACGGTTTCATGCAAGAGGCGTATTAAAGGAATACGTGAGCCCGGAGCTTCAAGGCTCCAGCACGAAGTCGCTGCTGGATTCTTTTGAAGAACGGCTTCGTCAGATGGCGTTCAGCCTGCTTGCAACCCGCAAAGGGAACTACAAAGATCCGATGGAGGAAGCCAAGGCTTACATCGACAGCCGGCTGTCCGAGGATATTACGCTCGATCAGGTTGCGGCGATGATCGGTCTGACTCCGACGTATTTCAGCGCTTTATTCAAACGAATGACCAACGAAACGTTCGTCCGTTACCGGATTAACCGGAGAATGGAGAAGGCCAAGGAGCTTCTGTCCGTTCCTCATATCCGGATCGTCGATGTGGCGGAGCTGGTAGGGTATGACGATTATCCGCATTTCACCAAAACATTCAAAAAAATGTACGGCATCTCGCCGTCCGAATTTCGCAGTCAAATGGGGATCAAATGAAGCGTGGAAGTGTGTACCGCAAGCTGTTTGTTTACTTTTTAGTCGTCATCGTCCTGTCCTTGTCGAGTGTCGGCATCTTCTCTTACACCACTTCGTCGCAGGAGCTGGATGTATTAGTGAAAAATCAAATGACGCAAATTGTGGCTAACGCCGTCCATCATACCGATCTATATCTGCAATCGTACGAGCGCTCGATGGTTTCTTTGTTGACGAACAGAGAGGTGAAGAGGTTCCTGGATTTGCCGCCCAAGCCGGAGTTTTACGAGTTCTTCGAATACCGCAAAACGATTAAGGAAGCAGGGGTCGATCCGGTATTTATCCGCAATCCGGAAATCGCCTCGATCTATATCATAAGCTTCAATGAGAATGCGGCCTATTATTTCTACGATGTGCCGGAACAATCGTTCAGCGCCCATGATATACGCGAGCAATTGAGCTATTACCGTGCCAATACCAATGAGGACGGCAGTCTCAGTATATTAAATCACAGTATATTGAACGACACACGGTCCCCCATGCTGACGCTCATCCGGCAAATTAAAGGCTTGTCTTCCCCGGCACCCAAAGGAATTCTTGCGATAGAAATGCGGGTATCGGATCTCGCCGCGATGTGGAAAGGAGTCGAGCTTGGGCCTAAAGGATACTTTTTTATCCTGGACGGTAAAGGGCAGATCGTCTACCATCCGCAGCGCGAAAAGGTAGGCTCCTTCGTCAACGACGACCTAAAGCGTAAGCTTAGCGCCAGCGAGCTGTCGCTTGTTGATAATACGGAGGATGGCATTCGGCGAATCTACATGTCGCAGAAATCCGACTATTCGGGCTGGAATCTCGTTGTTTCCATGCCCCTCGACGAGCTGCGCAAGCCCGTATCCAAAATACGTACGACAACGATCATCGTCGGCTTGTTTACGCTGTGCATTGCGCTGCTGTTGGCATACCGTTTCGGCAAATCCATTACGGAGCCGATCCAGGTGTTGAAGAACGGGATGCGGCAGACGGAGAAGGGCAACTGGGCTATTATTCCGCTGCCGGAGCGCTATGATGAAATGGTAGAGCTCATGATGCGCTACAATCTCATGGTCAACCGGCTGTCCGAAATGGTGGAAAAGGTGTATCAGGTCGAGCTGAAGCATCAGGAAATGCAGCTTGAACGGCAAAAGGCGGTGCTTCAATCGCTGCAGCTGCAGATCAATCCTCATTTTATGTACAACACGCTGGAAATGATCGTATGCTACGCTTTCATCAGGGATTCGGAGGAAATATCCGAAATCGTCAATTCCCTGGCTTATATGCTCCGCTATTCGGTTCAAACGAACCTGGAGGAAATCACGATAGCCAATGAGCTGAAGCATGTGATGTATTATCTCGTCATTATCCGTCATCGCATAGGACGCGAGTTTGAAGTCGATGTGGCTGTTCAGCCGGATTACCTGCTGCATAAAATGGTCCGGCTTACCCTGCAGCCGCTGGTCGAAAATGTATTCCAGCACGCATTCCCCGACGGAGTGGAGGATTATCATTATATCCGGATTGACGCAGGGGAGAACGACGGCATGTTCTGGGTCAGCGTCGAGGATAATGGTATCGGCATTAGCGAAGAGGAGCTGTCACGGCTGCGGGCCAAATTAAATGCGAACCGGTTGGCGGACGAAGAGGCCGGCAAGAAGGGCGGCATCGGGATTCTGAACGTGCACCGGCGTATTCAAATGGTATTCGGGGAGTCTTACGGCTTGCGAATTGAGAGTGCACCCGAGCAGGGAACGAAGCTGATTATGATGATGCCGTCTGTGATTGATAACAAATAGGAAGCTAACCTCATGAAAAGCTTGTGTTCCATGGGATTCGAGGGATACAGGTTAAATAATGAATATGCCGAGGTTAAATTAAGACTATCCATTAAGCCTTAATCTCCGGTTCCTGAGCGCTTTCGGTTAAATTCGGGAGATTGTCTGGCATTCTCTCTTAATAGATACTAGAATAGGAGTAATATATTAAAAGAGAATCATGGAGGGCGGCGAGAGGCCTTTCGCATGATCAGGAGGGACATCATGACTGTGTTTAATGTATTGGAATACGGAGCTGTCGGAGACGGCGTAACGATGAATACGGAGGCCATTCGACGCACGCTGGAGGCTTGCGAGGCTGCCGGTGGCGGGACGGTCTATTTTCCGGCGGGGACCTATTTAACCGGCGCCGTTCATCTGAAAAGCAATATGACAATCCATATCGATTCGGGGGCCAAGCTGTTGTTCTCAACGAACCCCGACGATTATCCCTTTGTGAAAACCCGTTGGTCCGGGTATGAATGCTACGGCTATTCTCCGCTCGTCTATGGGGCGGATCTGACGAATATATCGATCGTGGGAGGCGGCATCATCGACGGTCAAGGCGCCGCTTGGTGGCAGCAATACCGTGAATGCAAGGCGGGACGCCGTCCTTCTACCGAAAGAGAGCTACAGTTATTTGACCTGAACCGTCATCTTATGGATATCAAAAGCAACATTGTGGAATGGGAGACGCAATTTTTACGTCCGGCCCTCTTCCAGCTGTTCCGCTGCACGAATGTGCGTCTGGAGGGCATCACGCTGCAAAACTCACCGTTCTGGAATACCCATCTCGTGTACTGCGATAACGTAACCATTCATGGCGTTTTGATTCAAAACCCTTCGGACACGCCGAACGGCGACGGCCTGGATATCGATTCCTGCCGTTATGTCCGCATTTCCGACTGCCAGTTTGACGTAGGGGATGACTGCTTGTGCTTGAAATCGGGCATTGACGAGGATGGAAGACGAATCGGCATCCCGACGGAGAATGTGACGATAACGAACTGCACGATGCGGGCAGGCCACGGCGGAGTCGTACTGGGCAGCGAAACGGCGGGCGGCATTCGCCATGTGACGATTTCCAACTGCGTCTTCATTGGAACCGACCGGGGCATCCGCTTCAAATCAAACCGTGCGCGCGGAGGAACGATCGAGCATGTACAGGTGAATAACATCTTCATGAAAGGTGTGCTTTGCCCGATCGCAATCAATTCCTTTTACCGTTACGGCGTCGATCCTTCCAATCCTTCGATTTCCAGTCCTGAGCCTCAGCCGATTTCGGAATCGACACCGGTATTCCGTCACATCCGCCTGAGCCATATTACGGCAACGGAAGTATTAGGCGCTGCAGGGTTCCTGTACGGTCTGCCGGAAATGCCGATTGAGGATGTCGTGATGGATCATATCCATATTGAAATGACAACGGATCCGAATGAACAGGGCGGCGAGCCGGATATGGTGCGTGAGGAGCTCGTCATGGCGGGCAAAGGAATGTACTGCAAATATGTGCGCTCGCTTCAGATGCATCATGTGCGTATCGAAACAAGGGAAGGCGCTGCGCTGACCATCGATAACAGTGATGATATCGAGTTGATCGGCTTCGGAATGAAGAAACCGCATCCTGCCACGCCGGTTATGGAATTAAGGAATACGCAGGAGGTCTTCGTACAAGGCGGCTCGGCGGCACGAGGAACCGATGTTTACGCTAAAATCAGCGGGGCCGATACACGGGATATCATGTTTGCCGGCAACCGGCTGGACAAAGCGGTTCAGGATGTACTCGCGGATACTGCGGTGCAAGGGTCCATTGTGGTAAAATAAGGCTAAAAAAAAGCAGGTGACATGATGAAAGTATTGGTTCTTGGCGGAACAGGTGTAATCAGCCGTTCTGTGGTCGAACAAGCTCTGGCTCAGGGTCATGAGGTGACCGTCTTTAACCGGGGCAGCAAAAATCATTTGTTCGCAAATGACGTACGCGTCCTCATCGGCGATAAGTCCAACCGGGAGCAGTTCCGTGAACAGATGAAGGATCAGGAGTTCGATGCGGTCATCGATATGATTTCGTTCGACGCGGCGGATGCGGAATGTACGCTGGAAGCCTTCAAGGGAAGAGCGGGACAGTTTATCGTTTGCTCCAGCACAGCCGCTTATAAGAGACCGTTCCGCACCATTCCGACCGTGGAGGACGCGGAGGAGCTGTTCGATGATCCGGCCTTTCCTTACGCTTTCCATAAAGCCGAGATGGAGCGCTACTTGCGCAAGGTAATCGAACGTGGAGAAGCCGCGGTGACGATGATTCGTCCTTCCTTAACCTATGGTATAGGATGTGCCAATCTTGGCGTCCTAAGGCAAAATGTCAATATAGTGCACCGTATTCGTGCCGGCAAGCCTCTGGTGATGTTCGGTGACGGAACCGTTCCATGGAGCTTCAGCTTTGCTCCGGACGTGGCCAAAGCGTTCGTCGGAGCCGTAGGCAACAAGCAGATGATCGGCCAAACCTATCACGCAACGAGCGAGGAAGTGCATATCTGGCAGGATCTATATCTGGAAATGGGCAAGCTCCTGGGCATAGAGCCGCATATCGTTCATCTAAGCTCCGATCTCCTTGTGGAGGCGAATCCGTCTTTATTCAGTCACTTGTATTATGAGAAAAGCTACTCCGGCTTGTTCGACAACAGCAAGCTGAAACGAGATCTGCCCGGCTTTCGGGCGGAAATCTCTCTATCCGCAGGCCTGTCCATGCTGCTAGATTGGTATGAGCGGGAAGGGCATCAAGCCGATCAGGAGAAGGATCTTCTGGAAGACCGGCTAGCCGGGGCCCATGCGGATTTCTGCAAGCAGCTAAAGGATATGAAGCTCTAGCTTGAGATGACAAAGAAGCCGATGATGCGTTGGTGCTGCAGTGGTGCGCACCGAGTGTCCTCGGCTTCTTCAAAAATGACTATATTATGACAAATGCCGATTTTCATAGGAAGCCGGCATTTTTTTATATATAATGTCATTGATACTGAATAATGCTAGGACAGGAAGGTGTCTCCATGCTGAAAACTCCCATCGGGCGTTTGCGCGCCGTCGGCCTTTATGAGGGAATTTCATTTCTGGTGCTTCTCATCATTGCCATGCCTTTGAAATATTATGCAAACTTTCCGCAAGCCGTCAAAGTTGTCGGGATGCTTCACGGGGTTTTATTCGTTCTGTATTTGTTAGCTCTTGCTCATGTGACGTTTGCACATCGTTGGAACATTTTGAAAGTACTTGGAGCCATTATTGCATCGCTGCTTCCGTTCGGAACCTTCGTGATGGAGGCCCGATTGCGTAAAATCTACGGATAGGTGTAACGGAATAGAAGGACAGAAAAACTGGCCATTCGTGCCGGTTTTTTTTATTTCCAACAAAAAATCTTAGGTTTATGCAAATACATATGAGCATTCTACATGTTAATGCAAGATTTCTTTTTTTATAATAGAAAGGATGCACTTACTAGGATCAGCTAAGCTCTAATAGCTTTCAGTAAAGGAAGGAGTCTCACAATATGACCCGTTTAGTCCAAGACACGGATTCGCTCCGTTCAACGTTATGGTATCAGCAGCCGGCAAGCAAGTGGCAGGAGGCCCTCCCGATAGGCAATGGACGTTTGGGCGGAATGATATTCGGAACGGTAGCCCAGGAAAAAATTCAATTAAATGAAGATACCGTATGGTACGGCGGCCCTAAAAAGGCGAACAGCCAGGACGCGATTCACCATGTGGACGAGATTCGCCGTCTATTATTCGAAGGCAAGCAGCAGGAAGCGGAGCATTTAAGCCGGATGGCGCTTATGTCAGCTCCGAAGTATCTGCACCCGTACCATCCTTTGGGGGATCTGTTCTTCTATTTCCTGAATCACGATAAAAAGACGGAGGCGTACCATCGGGAGCTGGACCTGGAAACGGCGACCGCCAGCGTCCGTTATCAGATAGACGGCTATGAATATTCGAGGGAATATTTCAGCAGCGCAGCGGATCATGTCATGGCCATCAGGCTCAAGACGAATAAGCCGGGCGGGCTTACGTTCGGCGTTCACTTTATGCGCCGTCCATTCGATGGCGGCAGCAAATGCATCAGCTCCGATACGATCATGATGGTCGGCGAATGCGGCAGGGACGGCGTGCAATTCCGCGCCGGACTTAAGGCTATCGTAAGCGGCGGGTCCGTCCGCACCGTCGGAGATTTTCTGTCCGTGACCGAAGCGGACGAGGTGACGCTGCTGCTGGCGGCTAACACGACGTTCCGGTACGATGATCCGGAGAAGGCGTGTCTCGAGCAGCTGGAGCTTGCATCGGGTAAATCCTACGAGCAGCTGAAGCAGGCTCATATTGCCGACTATTCGGAGAAGTTCGGCCGTGTCCGTCTGGAGCTTGCGTCGTCCGACGCTGCTTCGAAGCTGAAGCTTCCTACCGATGTTCGTCTGAAGCAGGTGCAGGAGGGGCAGGACGATCTGGAGCTGGTCCGGCTATTCTTCGACTTCGGACGTTACTTGCTCTTGTCATGCTCGCGCCCGGGCAGTATTGCCGCGAACCTGCAGGGGATTTGGAACGACAGCTACACCCCGCCGTGGGAATCGAAATTTACGATTAACATTAACACCGAGATGAACTATTGGCCTGCTGAGCTGTGCAACCTGGCGGAATGTCATGAGCCGCTGTTCGATCTGATCGAAACGATGCTGCCGAACGGCCGTGTGACGGCACGTGAGGTCTATGGCTGCAGCGGGTTCGTCGCTCACCATAATACGAATATTTGGGGCGACACGCATGTCGAAGGGATTCTGGTATCCTCCTCGATATGGCCGATGGGTGCCGCATGGCTCTCCCTTCATCTATGGGAGCATTACCGCTTCGGCCTCGATCCAAGCTTCTTGGCCGACCGCGCGTATCCGATTATGAAGGAAGCCGCTCAATTTTTGCTGGACTATATGACGGAGGATTCGAAAGGACGCCTGGTAACAGGGCCATCCATGTCGCCGGAGAACAAGTTCATTTTGCCGGACGGAACGACAGGCAACTTGTGCATGGGGCCTGCCATGGACATGCAGATCGTGTATACGCTGTTTAAGGCCTGCACGGAAGCGGCCGGCATTCTTGGCTGTGACGACGAATTTTGCCGGAAGCTGAATTCGGCGCTCGAACGCATTCCAATGCCGACAATCGGCAAATACGGTCAGGTGATGGAGTGGCTCGAGGATTACGAAGAATTCGACCCGGGCCACCGCCACATCTCCCAGCTGTTTGCGCTCCATCCGGGCGAGATGATTCACGCCCGCCGTACGCCTGAGCTTGCGCTTGCAGCCAAGCGTACGCTGGAGCGGAGGCTCTCCCACGGGGGAGGCCATACCGGCTGGAGCCGTGCATGGATTATTAATTTCTGGGCAAGACTCGGGGAAGGCGATACGGCTTACGAGAACGTAAAGGCGCTGCTGGCCAAATCAACCTATCCGAACCTGTTCGACGCGCATCCGCCGTTTCAAATTGACGGGAATTTCGGCGGTACGGCCGGCATCGTAGAAATGCTGCTGCAATCCCACAGCGGGGAGCTCTCCTTGCTTCCGGCATTGCCGAAAGCTTGGCAGGAGGGCACGATTACGGGAATTTGCGCCAGAGGCGGCGTTGAAGTGGATCTGGAGTGGAAGCAGGGAGCTTTATCCAAAGCCGTGCTTCGTCCCAGCCGCAGCGGGATTATCGCCGTCTATTATGCCTCGCCGTTACAAGCTCATTGCGAAGGCAAGCCGGTCTCCGCATCCTACGAGGAAGAGCTTCTGAAGCTGCCGGTAGAAGCAGGTGCCTCCTACGTGCTTACACCTGGCGTATAATCTGTTACTTCCGACCTGCCGAGTCCCGATGGGGCTCGGCATTTTTTTGTCCCGTAGACATAAAGTCATGAACATAATCTGAACATTGGAAAGGAAAGGCAGGAGTTTTGGCGGATTGCGTCGAAATGGAGTGCATGCAGGATAAACAAAGGGAGGCATATGTATGCAATATTCTATTTTCCAATCGGTCAAAATTGTGGATATGAATGATGAGATTATGTCGGAGGTCCTGTTCCACCATGGGGAGCACGAGCTGGTTGCCTTGTCTGTGGGCTCTTCGGTCATTACGCATCAATTGGGGCTCCGCCAGTTCGAGGTCGTGTACGACAAGCGGGAAGGGAAGCAGCAAAAGGTTAGTATCGTCAATATCGAGACGGATTTAATGGTAAGCCCTGCGGTTACCCGTGTCTATTTGGAGCCGGTAACGCTTATTATCGGTCAACATGACGTTGGCCAGATTTTCTAATTTCAGCTCCTAGGGGCTGAGCAGCCACCGGTCTCATTGGCAACAGGATCGGAAATCGGATATGATGGTATGTGCAAGAGGATCGTGATGGAATTGCCATATCGGAGGTAGATAACATGAATACACGCTTTGTGGTGACCGGCAGCATTTGTGCGTTTTTGTCGGTGGCATTAGGAGCTTTCGGTGCCCATGCCCTCAAGACGAAAATCCCGGCGGACATGCTGGCGGTGTATGAAACCGGCGTACAGTATCAAATGATGCATTCGCTTGGGCTCATCGCCATAGGTCTCATCGCAGCCATGCTGCCGAATAACAAGCATCTGGCCAGAGCGGGATGGTCGATGCTGATCGGTATCGTGCTGTTCTCCGGCAGCCTGTATGTGCTCGCCGTTACGCAAATCAAGCCGCTGGGTGCGATCACCCCGTTCGGCGGTGTCGCCTTTCTGTTCGGCTGGCTGTCCTTGGTGCTGGCCGCGCTGCAATATAAGAAGCAATAGGGAAGCAGGAGAAGAACTCTGGCCGAATGAGGCCGGAGTTTTTTGCGCTCTCCCAAGGGAATTTCAGATACGGTTTGAAAATAGTTCCAAAGAACTAGATGAAAGAAAATGTATAAATAATTGAGATGTAAATAAGGCTTATTGACGATAAAATCGTCATAATATGGCGAAATGCGCACTTATTATCATTTTGAGGCAGGAAAATCGTACCTGTATGTAGAATTAAGCAGTGAATCTCATTGTCGAAAAATCCGCGCAAAGGAGGGGCAATGATGTGGAAAAGGACAGGCTTTTTAACGGTTATGAATAACAAAGGGCCGCTTCTGCTGGTTGGCTTGCAACTAGTGCTGTCGGCCAGTGCGGCATGGTGGGTCGATCGTCCTATGGAATGGGGATTGCTTGCTCTTGGTAACCTGTTAGTCGTCCTGGTGCTTTATCGCATTGCTCGGCTAAGGTTCGCACAGGCTTGCAGCGTGGAAACCGGCGAAACCATGAAGATTAATGAAAAAGTATTTGAATCGTTATTCGAGAATAATCCGAATGTAGTCTGCTTGATGGACAAGGAAGGAACCATCGTTAAAGTCAATGGGAACACGGAGCAACTTCTCGGTTATACGAAGCAGACGATGGAAGGAGGCCCCTTGTGGCCGTTTCTTTCAGAGGAAAGCTTGAGTAAGACAAGGAGTGCGCTAGATCAAGTTCGCCGCGGGGTGCCGCAGACGTTCCGGACGGGTATGCTTCATAAGGACGGTTACCGCCTCGATTTGGAAACGACCGCAGCACCGGTCAAGGAAGGCGATATGTTAAGCGGAATCATCGTGATCGGCCAAGACATTACGGTGACCAAGCGAACGGAAGAGCGTATTCGCCACATGGCTTATTATGATGATATGACAGGGCTGCCTAATCGAAGAATGTTCCATTCCCAGCTGAATGAGGCTATTGACTCGGCTATGCAGCACCGGCACTTGTTGGCTGTTTTATATGTTGATATAGACCGGTTCAAAATTGTTAATGACTGCTTCGGCCATGATTATGGTGACATGCTGCTGCTGCAATTGGCTGAGCGTTTTTCCCGATGCATTTCGGAGAATGATTACCTGGCAAGGACGGAAGGCGATGAATTTGCCTTTATGTTTACGGATCTGAGGCACCCGGATGAGGTCCATTCGATAGCCATGCGCATATTTGAGATGCTTGTGGAGCCGTTCCTGTTAGAGGAGCATCAGGTGCATGTGACGGCCAGTATCGGAGCCGCCGTGTTGTCCGATGAGGAGAAGGACGCTGACTCTCTTACCAAATGCGCGGATATTGCATTAACCCGGGCTAAGGATAAGGGGAAAAACAATATTCAAGTGTTCCATTCGGCTATGAAGGCCGTTTCCTTGCAAAGGCTGACTCTTGAAAGTGAATTAAGAAAAGCGCTAAACCAAAATGAATTCGAATTGAAATACCAGCCGCAGATGGATATCAAAACGGGAGCTATCGTAGGCTTCGAAGCGTTGATCCGGTGGAATCATCCGGAGAAGGGAGTTATCCCTCCTATGGACTTCATCCCTTTTACGGAGGAAAGCGGGATGATTATCCCGATAGGAGAGTGGGTGCTGCAGGAAGCGTGCAGGCAAAACAAGATGTGGCAAAAGCAGGGGCTCGCTCATATTCCCGTCTCCGTTAATCTTTCGACGCGCCAGTTTCTTCAGCATAACCTCCGCGATAAAGTGGCTGAGGTGCTCAACAATACGGGGCTTGATCCTTCGTACCTTGAGCTGGAAATTACCGAAAGCAGCACGATGGACGTGGACTATGCAACGGGCTTGCTGCTGGAGCTCAAGTCTCTCGGCGTCAAGATCAGTATTGATGATTTCGGGACCGGCTACAGCTCGCTATCCTATTTGAAACGGTTTCCGATCGATAAGCTGAAGATCGACCAGTCTTTCGTTCGGGACATTATGACAGATCCGAACGATGCCGCTATTGTGGCATCCATCATCTCGATGACCCGGCATATGAATCTCAAGGTTATTGCCGAGGGAGTCGAAACGGAGGAGCAGCTCGGCTTCCTTCATCATAACCATTGCAATGAAATTCAAGGGTACTGGTTCAGCCCTCCCTTGAGCGCGGATCAGGCAGAGGCTTTGCTGCTTGATCTGCATGAGCCTCAGTCTGCGGCTGCGTCGACCGCCAGCCGGATTAACGAATAAGCGAGCTTTTGGGTTTCCCCTAAAGCTCGCTTTTTGTTCACGTTAACATCACAATCAAAGATGGGGGAGGAGAATGGCTTAAAGCCGACTAAACCCCGGATTGAAACGCTTTCTCAATTGTCCATATTAGGTGATGGAGAAATCGTCAATTTCATTAATTTTAAACAAATAGACTTGTTTTTCATCGACATGATAGACCGAAACATTTTCAGTTGGCGGGTCGAAATTCAGGATACGACAGGGAATGTTGAGCTTGACTCCCTTTCCCTTAACGACACTAAGTCTAACCAGAGAATTGTTTTGCTTAAATTGCTGGAGTTGATCCCAGATCGCTTGATGCGGATCCGCCTTCGGAGGAACACTCTGTTCCTTGGGTTTGGCAGGCGATGGCTTCGGCTCCTTGGCGGGCTCAACCGGCTTTTCCTTGGGTTGACTGTTCGCTTCCCGCAGGGCTTGTTCAATAATCTTACCTAATTCAACCCCTTCTTTAATTTGGTAATCCTCGATGTCATCTCCATTTAGCAAGTGAAGCAGCCTCTCCAGAGCACGCCCATTAGTCTCGTCTTCGATGAGAATGTCTACATTAAAAAGGAATCTGCGTTTGCCGATTCGGTTTTGATCGGACTTCATGGATGCCCCTCCTTTAGACCTATAACAAACTAACTATACCATTTTTTGAGCATCGAAAGTAGACAAAATTTCAGTGAAAGCATATTTTGTTGAAATTTTGGATAATCGCTCCATTTGACTCACAAGCGGGCGGGCAGTCACATACAATAACCTACAGTGCTGAATGAGAAGGAGTTGCTGACGATGATGCGCATGGAACCCGTTTCACTAGACGGCTTCACCGCTCTGGCTATTGAGGTTAAGCTTCCCAAGACCACCTTGCTGGCGGTTACTACGGATAAGGGCTACATTATGTGCGGAGCCTTGGACGTCGGGCTGCTGAACGAGCGGCTGAAAGATCGGCGTATTATAGCCGGAAGGGCGACTGGAGTACGGACCATCGAGGAACTGCTTAACGCCCCTCTGGAATCTGTAACCTACGAAGCGGAGGAACTGGGAATCGTTCCGGGTATGATTGGCCGGGATGCGGTTCTGAGAATGAGATAACGCATATTCAGGTAATAACGCAGCTATAGAGCAGCCTGCAGAATTCGTTCTGCAGGTTTTTTAGTACTGTTTTACTTCCCTATTGAGCTATTCTGCCCGAAGGAAATCATTTTTCTATGTCGAATGATAGAGTAGGTTTCTATCCCTCAAAAAAAGAAGGTGTCCGCATGAGCGAATTTAGCGAAAGCTATCATTTGAAAACGGCTGATAGAGATGAAGTGATCAGGCTCCTCAACCAAACCGGAAAAAAAGGATATGTATTTGAAGAGACCAACGGCTGGGTTACGTTTGTGATTGACGGAGAGCCCTTTCAGGCGGATGAAGCGATTGTTTCCTATAACCCTGGCCTTTTGGTCCATTATATTTATGCGGAAGATCATGGCTGGGAATTGAAAATATTCAAAAAAGCAGAGCTTGTGTTTGATTACCAATGTGATTGGACGGATGAAATCGAAGTGAAGAGAAATCTTTACGACATTCGCGTCATCAAAGAATTGGTTATGGATCAAGAAACGTCTTTGGAGGATTTGGAATCCGTTTTTATTAATGAGCATGAAGATGCCATTTTCGGCGACATTCCTCCTGCGCATCAATTTGCTTCCTTGATTGGATTAGTTCATGTCGATTGGATCTCTTTTGACTCTATGGAATGGCGTCCTGATATCGAGGAGGATATCGTAGTCGTAAAGTAAAGCGATTTTTAGAAGCACAGGACGGCAGCCGACCCGATGGGGCGGCTTTTTTTGTTGACCATAGAGATACATCAATTCGGGGCTGCCCACCAACACGGGAGTATACCGGCAATAGTTCAAGCTCTATAACCTTCTCAATAGACTCGCCCTGCTTTGTTGGGGCCATATCGTTGTTGAAACAGCTAGTTTAAGAGGAGCGGGAACGATGTATAATAGGAGGGCAGTCTACATATCCAATAAGGAGCTAGCTTATGTTTCACTTACTGGTCGATATGCTCGAACGCGTCGGATTTCTTATTGCGACCGCTTTCGTCTTTTCGCGGAGCAAATGGATGAGAAGCTACATGAGCTATCAAGGCGATAAACGCAATCATTGGCGTTTTCTTGTTTTTTTCAGCTTATATTCCATTCTTGGCACCTATTCGGGAGTGGAGGTCTCCCAATATGCTTATCAGCCGGCTCCTTGGATAGAAAGTGTCGCTCCGTCGGCGGCTATAGCCAATTCTCGTACGGTTGGCGTTATGATCGCCGGGCTGCTTGGAGGCGTCAAAAGCGGCGTGATCGTCGGAGCCGTTGCCGGTCTGCACCGCTTTTCCTTGGGAGGCTTTGTGGCGGTAGCCTGCGGCTTGGCTCCTGTCCTGCAAGGCTTGCTAGGCGGCTTGTGCCGGAATGCCTTAAAAAGAAGATTCCGCAATATGTCTTCGGTGGCATTGGCGTTTATCGTCGGGCTGGTGGGAGAATTGCTTCAAATGGCGCTGATCCTGCTGCTTTCCAGGCCTTGGGACGAGGCTTTGGGGCTGGTTCTGCTTATCGGGATCCCGCAAACGATAGCCAACAGTACGGGAGTGGCGATGTTTTTCATGGTGCACAACACCATAGAAAGCGAAGAGGACCGGATCGGTAACGAGCATGCACGAAAGGCGCTGCATATCGCCGATATGACGATGCCGCTGTGGAAATTGGATACGGATAAGGCCATTCAGGCCATTACCGTTATTCTTCACGAGGAAACGCTGGCGGTGGGCGCTTTTTTCTACAAAAACGGAAAAGAGCAGGTGATGGAAGGCCGAAGAACGCCTTATTGGATCGACCTGCCTATCGAGTCGCAGAGGAACAAGCCTATCGGGTTCTTTCGCTTGTTTTATCCGAGACAGCAGGACGATAGCCCTTCCCGCCGCAGAATGCTGAAATCGTTGGCACAGCTGCTGTCTCAGCAATATACGTTCGTGGAGGCGGAACGCCATTCCCAGCTGCTGGCGGATGCTGAGATTCGATCCTTGCAGGCTCAAATGAGCCCTCATTTTCTGTTCAATGTATTGAACACGGTCAAGTCGTATATCCGCACCAGGCCGGACGATGCAAGGCAGCTGGTCATGCATCTGTCCAAATGGATGAGAAACAACATGAATAACAACAGCAAAACGCTGGTTCCGATTCGCGATGAGCTGGAGATGGTAACCGCTTATTTGACGTTGACCAAAGCGAGGCTGGGCGACCGGCTGCATTTTGTGACGGATATAGACGAGCAGGTACAGGATGAGTTGATTCCCCCATTTTCTATACAGCCGCTGGTTGAGAACGCTCTTGTACACGGACTCAAGCATTCAAGCAGGCCCGGTATCGTTAAGCTGTCCATCAAGAACGTGACGGAAGGAGACGAGCCCGGGATTCTCGTTACGGTAGAGGATAATGGAATCGGGATGCAGTCCGGTCCACAGCAGGGAGAGGAGCATGCAGGAATAGCGCTAAGCAATATTGAACAGCGGCTTCGATATCATTACGGGATGGAGCATGCGCTGGACATTGAAAGCAAGCCCAATGAAGGAACGAAAATCAGCTTCAAGGTGAGGAGACAAACATGGGATGGACAATAGTCATTGCCGATGATGAAGCGCCGGCCCGAGAGGAATTAGCCTACCTGATCGAACAAGTGGACGATGTGGATCGCGTGATTCAAGCGGCCGGGGGCATGGATGCGATCAAGAAGGTGAAGGAATTCTCGCCGGATGTGCTGTTTCTGGATATGGAAATGCCGGATTTGAACGGGCTTCAAGTGGCCCAGGTCATAGCGGAGCTGAATCCGCAGGTCAAGATCGTGTTCTCGACCGCTTACGATCAATATGCCGTCGAAGCGTTCCGGCTGCGCGCGTTTCATTATATTTTGAAGCCCTATGACGATAGGGATGTCTTTAGTGTATTCAAGGAGCTGCGCCGGGCGGAGCAGGGACCAAGGGTCAAAGCACCGGCAGAAACGGCTCGGCCCGCACAGCCGGCATGCGTCAAGCTTGCATTGGAGGTAGAGGGCGGAATCAAGTATGTTTCGCCGAAGGACATCGTATATATAAGCAAGGAAGGCAAGCATGTCCAGGTGCATACGACAGATCATGTTTATGATGCCGCTTATACGCTTCAGGATTTGGAGGAGAAGCTGCTCCCTTACGGCTTTTTCCGCTGTCACAAAAGCTATCTGATCCATATGGAAGCGATAGCGGAGTTGAAATCCTGGGTTAATGGAGCCTATAACGTCATGATGAATGACTCCCGGCAAAGCTTGGTTCCCGTCAGCCGCAACTATGTAAAGGACCTGCGTTTGAAGCTGGAAATTTAACATCTTGAGCATGATTTTGAACATGATGCGTCATAACGGTATTCACGGAAAATAAATCGAGCTATACTACATGCAAGCGTTATCATACGCATCATGTTCAAATTTTTTGTTCGATTATGGAGGGGTATCCTTATGGCTAAAGGCATAAAATCCATCGTGGTATGGGGGCTTATTTCTATACTGGGGGCTTTCGGCTTTGCCGCGCTGGCTTTGAACAGGGGAGAATCGATCAATGCCATTTGGCTCGTGGTGGCGGCGGTTGCTTTTTATGCGGTGGCCTATCGCTTCTACAGCAAATTTCTTGCTAATAAAGTGTTCGGATTGGACGATAACCGAAAAACGCCTGCCGAGATCAAAAATGACGGCAAGGATTATGTGCCGACGAATAAGTGGGTGCTGTTCGGCCATCATTTTGCGGCAATAGCCGGAGCGGGGCCGCTTGTCGGGCCGGTATTGGCAGCCCAGATGGGCTATTTGCCCGGAACGCTGTGGATTATTATCGGGGTTATTTTGGGCGGAGCCGTTCAGGATTTTGTCATCCTGTTTGCTTCCACACGGCGTAACGGGAAGTCGCTCGGCGAAATGATCAAGGACGAGCTCGGCTCTGTAACCGGTATCATCGCTATGATAGGGATTCTTGGCATCATGGTCATTCTGCTGGCCGTTCTTGCGCTCGTCGTTGTTAAAGCATTGATCGGAAGTCCGTGGGGCATGTTTACTATTGCAGCGACGATTCCGATTGCCATACTCATGGGATTGTACATGCGCTTTATTCGTCCGGGACGCGTATTGGAGGCCTCCATCATGGGAGTAATTCTCCTCCTGGCGTCGCTTATTGCAGGGAAATACGTAGCTGAGAGCCCGGCGTTATCCGCCATGTTCAGCTTTAGCGGCGAGACAATCGCCCTGATGATGATTGCTTACGGCTTTATCGCGTCCGCCATTCCGGTATGGCTGCTTCTAGCGCCGCGCGACTACTTGAGCACGTTCTTGAAGATCGGCACGATTGCGGGTCTTGCGCTTGGTATTCTTGTCGTTATGCCCGATCTTGCGATGCCGGCGACGACGAAATTTTTGGATGGAACCGGGCCTGTATTCGCCGGCAACCTGTTCCCGTTTCTGTTTATTACGATTGCTTGCGGCGCCGTCTCCGGTTTCCATGCGCTGGTTTCCTCCGGAACGACACCGAAGATGCTGGAGCGCGAATCCCATGCCCGTCCGATCGGTTATGGCGCCATGCTGATGGAATCCTTCGTAGCGATTATGGCGTTGATTGCCGCTTGTGTCATTACGCCAGGCACCTATTTTGCCATTAACAGCCCGGCTGCAGCTATCGGAACCGATGCGGTGAAGGCAGCGGCAACAATCAGCTCCTGGGGCTTCACGATTACACCTGACGATTTGACCACCATGGCCAAGGATGTCGGCGAAAGCACCATTATTTCCCGTACAGGCGGCGCTCCTACGTTCGCTATCGGGATGGCCCACATCCTATCCAATGTCATTGGCGGTAAAGCCTTAATGGCCTTTTGGTATCACTTTGCCATTCTGTTCGAAGCGTTGTTCATCCTGACGACGATTGATGCGGGAACCCGGGTCGGACGCTTCATGATCCAGGAAATTCTCGGCAGCGTCGTTAAACCTCTCGGCAATACAGAGTCGATGGCCGGCAATGTCGTGGCGACTGCCATCTGTGTCGCAGGCTGGGGGTACTTCCTGTATCAAGGAGTTATCGATCCGCTCGGAGGCATCAACTCCTTATGGGCATTGTTCGGAATCGCCAACCAAATGCTCGCCGGTATGGCGCTTCTGCTCGGCACGACGATCTTGTTCAAAATGGGGAAAAAGAAATATGCATGGGTTACGTTGCTGCCGACGGCCTGGCTGCTAATCGTTACTTTAAGTGCAGGCTGGCAGAAGCTGTTTCATAAGGCGACCAATATCGGCTTCCTGTCGCATGCCCGGCTTTACAAGGATGCATTGAACAGCGGCAAGCTGCTGGCGCCGGCCAAAAACCCGGCGCAAATGCAGCAGATCATTACAAGCGACTATTTGGATGCCATTCTGTGCGGCTTGTTCATGCTTATCGTTATCGCTGTCCTGATCTCCTCCATCCGGGTGTGGTTCCGGGTGCTGAACCATAAGCCGGCTCCGTTGGTGGAAGCGCCGTATGTGGAGCGGGGCGGTCAATCCGGCGGGGAGGTGCCTAAATATGTTTGAGGCAGTGAAGGAAGTGCTGAAATACCGGAATCAGTTTCTCGATCTGCTGGTAGGGATGCCTAATTATGAGCGATATGTTGAGCATATGCAGGAATGCCATCCGGACGAACCGGTACAAACGAGGGAGCAATTTTTCCGTGAAGCGCAGGAAGCGCGCTACAATGCCAAAGGCGGCAAAGTATCCCGCTGCTGCTAGGAATACTTTTTGAACTAATAACAATACCCGCAGCCTTCTGAGAAGGCATGCGGGTATTGCTGCAGTGCAGGGGATTACACCGTTTTTTTCCTCACCAACGTATAATTGGTGTAAGGGATAGAGGCGTCCACATGCTGCTCATAGGTGACAATGAAATCATCGGGATCAAACGGCGGGAAATATATATTACCGGGGACCTCTTCATCAAGAACGGTCAGATAGATGGTATCGGCCAGCGGCATCGCTTCGGCGTAGATTTGCCCGCCGCCGACGACGAACACCTCATCCTGATCCCGAACAAGACCGAGGGCATCCTGCAGGGAAGAGACCGTAGTGCAGCGGTCCAGCTCGATATGCTTTGATTTGGAAATGACAATGGTATTTCGTCCCGGCAAAGGCTTGCCAATGGATTCGTACGTTAACCGCCCCATAATCATCGTTTTCCCCATAGTCAGCTCTTTAAACCGTTTTTGCTCGCCGGGAATATGCCAAGGGATATCCGCGTCACGACCGATCACGCGGTTTTTGGCCATGGCTGCAATTAATGAAACTATCATAAGACCACCTCAGATTTTTACAGGAATATCATAAATAATAACATACAAATCCAATGGTGCATGCGGTAAAATGAGAGCGGTATACGAGTATGGGGGCATCGATTAAGAGGAGGGAATTCATTTCATGTTGATTGAAAGCGTTATCAAAACAAGCGGTTCAAGCATCCGCTTATCGGATGGCACGGTGGCGGCAGAGACGGATGTGCGAATAGAACAGGAATGGCATGGAGACAGGCTGAAGGCCAGGGTGGTCAACACCTCGAATCAACCGCTTCGAATCCAGGAGGCGGTTCTGTTCGCCGGCGAGCTGGCATTGAAGCCGGAGACACCTTTTTATGGAGAGGGCTTTATGATGCTGTGCCAATACGAAGGGACGCTGGCATCTCCCCAATTATTAGGAGCCTACGGGACGGATTGGGACTTTTTCCGGCTGCCAAGAACGCGGTTTAACGAGCATTTGTGGACGGTGTACAATCTGATACAGTTGTCGCCGGAGCATCAGGACCCTATCCTGCTGGCGTTTACTTCATGCAACCGTTTTGTAGGGGAGTTTCGCTTTAAGGACAATTATATGGAAATTGTGATGGATACCGAAGGGCTAGCCTTGGAGCCAATGCAATCCTGGGAGCTGGAGTCGTTTATCGCTATTAGCAGCCCGGACCTTCATACGCTGTATGAACGGCTCGCCGGAGACATTCAAAGCAATCATCCGCGGAAAACATATCCCGAAATCCCGAGCGGCTGGTGCTCTTATTACTGCTTACGGCCGATGAATGCTCTGGGCTTGTACGAGAATGCCCGCGGCATTGCCGAGCGGATCCCCGAGCTGAAGCGGATTCAAATCGATGGGGGATACGAGGCGCATAACGGGGACTGGCTCATTCCGAGGGCTTCCCTAGGCGCGGATATGAAAACGATCTGCGAAGGGATAAGAGCGGAAGGGGTGGAAGCGGCAGGCTACATTTCTCCATTTATCGTGAGCACGGAATCGAACCTGTTCAAGGAACATCCGGATTGGCTCGTACGTGACGAGGAAGGCAATCCGTTTAACGAAATCGGGCGCAAGCGCGAATGGTATATGCTGGACGGAACCCACCCTGAAGTGCAGAACTATTTGCGGCATATTTCCAGGGTCATGCATGACGAGTGGGGAATACGTTACTTCAAGCTGGATTTCCTGGCCTACGGCTGCCTGCCGGGAGGAGTCCGTTACGATCCGAAGGCGACAAGGGTGGAAGCGTTCCGCCAGGGGATGAAGGCCATCGTTGATGAGGTGGGGCATGATAGCTTCATCTTGGGCTGCAATGCGCCGTTCTGGCCGATTCTCGGACTGATTCACGGCAATCGGGTGACAAATGATATTTTCAGAGACTGGAAGCATGTTTCGAACAACGCCCGGGAGCTGTTTTACCGCAATTGGCAGCATGATACGCTATGGTATAACGATCCTGACGTCATCGTTCTGGAGAGCCTGGATTTGACCGGTCGAAAAAATGGGGAGGTCGTCATCAAGAAATCGACGCTGACCGAGCAGGAGTTTGAGTTTCATAAGGCATTTATCGCGGCTTCCGGCGGCATGATTCTAAGCGGTGATTTGCTGTACCAGCTCTCAGAGTCCAATATCCGGGTATTGAAGAAGCTTATCGCCGATACCGGCCAAGCGGCTCGCTTCGATGACACGACCTTTACCGTGGGCAGAATTCAGCAGGAGGATCGCCTGACGCTGTGTCTTTTCAACTGGGAGGATGAAGGCAAGGAGATGCGTGCTGCGCTTGAAGGCACCTACCGGGTAAGCGATTATTGGACGGATGAGGAGCTTGGCGAGTTCAGCGGGGAGCTTCGCATTCGTATGGAGCCTCATGGAGGCAGAGTGCTTGTGTGCAAGCCCGCTTAACGAAATAGAAAGGGCCTTCCGGCTATGCGGAGGGCCCCTTCTTCCGAGTAACGGTTTTATTTTTTCATATCGGCGATGGTTTTGGCGACACTCTCCTCTATCTCGCGGAATGCGGTGTTGATATCCTTCTTGCCCTGGGCCAGCGGAATGAGCGGAGCGCGGAATCCTTTTTCGGCTTCGGCGTCATATAACGTTTTGGGAGATATCGGGGCGAATTGGTTGAAGAATACCGATTTCAGGTTCTTATCTTTAGCATATCCCGCTTGGCCGAACACGCTCTGGACGTTTTTATCGGTCAAGACGGTCATAATGCCCTTCTTGGACAGCTCGGTCTGGAATTCCACCGATATCAAATACTTGATGACCTCCATGGCCTGCTCCTTATACTTGCTTGTGTTCGTAATGCTGAAATACGTAGGATAAGATTGCGATCCTACCCCGGGCAGCTCTTTAAAGGTCGGGTAGGAGACCATGTCCCAATTCAGATTGGACAAATCCTTTTGCACGAACAAGTAGGACTGGTAGCCATACATGGCAACCGTTTGATCCTTCCAGAACATCGTATCCGCCTCAGGCAGCAGGTTTCTGCTTTCGATGCTCGCCTGGAACCCTTCCAGCTGTGCAGGCCTTAATATGGCCGATTCATAGATCGTTTTCCAGCGGGGATCGGTAATGGTGGCCTTTTCGGTCTTAGGGTCTACATAGGGAATGGAGAAGGAGTTAAGCCGGAAATAATGAATGTTGGACATGCCGAAGCCAAGGTAGGCTTTGCCGTTATCGGTACGTGTAAGCTTCTTGTTCAGCTCGACCACGTCGTCCCATGTCATGCCGTCTTTAGGATACGGAACTCCAAAGCGATCGAAGATATCCTTGTTATAAAAGAGCGCCATATTATTATTGGATACGGGAAGGCCGTACATCCCGCCATTCGAAATCGCCTTCATAGCCTCTATGGTCGTCGGCTCAAAGCGGCTTAAGTCCACATTGTTTTTTTGGATAAGCGGGGTCATATCATACTCCAGCTTGTACTTTATCAATCCGCTGACGAACTGTCCGACCGATTCCCAGTAAATATCAATCGGCGCATTGGCGGCCATCAGCTCATCCAACGTTTGACCCTTTGTCTTTTGCAGGTACGTAATTTTATATTGAGGAAATTTTTTGCGGATCGCGTTGCCGAACCGGTCGTCGAAGCTTTCTACCGTGTCCCCGCTATTGGAGTAAAATACAAGCTCCGCAGGCTGGCTCAAATCGACGGCTGGTTCCGCCGGCTTGTCTGCCGGTTGATTATTGGAGCATCCCGCAAGCCAGCTGGTAAGGACCAGGCAGCCTGCCATCATAATGTTAGCTTTTGCGCGCATAATTTCACCTCTACATGAGTATTTGAAAGGGTTTTCATTAGTGTAATGCAATCGGTAATAGTTTTCTTGCCAGTAAATTGCTCAAAACCGGCATTCTTCACTTATATTGCGAAAAACGGCCTTTGTGGAAAGGGGTATCCAGAAATGCAAGAGTACACCTTGTTCCAGTACAACAATGCGCGCCGAACATTTCATTTCAGCCACCTGCTGCGCAAACATCCGTATGATCAGAAAAAAAGCCATGTTCATGAAAAGCACTATGAGATTTACTTTCTACTCTCCGGCGAGCGCAATTATTTCATTCAGGACCGTGTGCTGGCAGCGCAAAAAGGAGATTTGGTCATCATCAACAAAAATGAGCTGCATCATACCGCAGATCGGGGCAATCCCGGCCACGAAAGGCTTCTTATCAACTTTACGGAAGACTTTATCAATCATCCCATGGAAGATGAGCCTGCCGTCCTGCCTTTTCCTTGCGGTTCCGGGGTGATGAAGCTGAGCCGGGACGAGCAGGACGCCGTAAAAAGCCTGATGTTCAAAATGAAGCATGAATTAAAGAACGGCTCGACCGGCTATTCGATGTTCGTTAGGGCGCTGCTCAGCGAGCTGCTGCTTATGATATGCCGTTGGGGAGACCACCATGAGCGCGAATCCGACCCGTCCAATCCGCTTCATGGCAAGATTACGCAAGCGGCCCGTTATATGAGGAAGCATTATATGGAGGACATTACGATTGCCAAGCTCTCCGAGCAGTTTTACATAAGCCCTTATTATCTTTGCCGCATGTTCAAAAGGCTGACCGGGGTCGGCGTCGTGGAATATATCCAGATGGCCCGGGTCAAGGAAGCGCAGCGGCTTCTGGCAGAGACGGACGAGAAAATTATTGCCATTGCGGAGACCGTAGGCTACAAGCAGGTAGGACATTTCAACCGGGTGTTTAAAAAATGTGCGCATATGACCCCGCTGCAGTACCGCAAACAAATTCGATCTCATCATTAGGCCTATGAAAGGAATAGAATCTGCAGGTCCAGGACAACCTATGCAACAAAATTGGAAATAAGGAGTAATTGTACCATGACTTTGCATAGAGAGTCCTCCGCCGGCGGCCTGCCGCAATTCCCCGATTCTTACTGGCTTCGCTCCATGAATGTTCCCCGCTTCCCGGAGCTAACTGAAAATATGCAAGCGGATGTCGCAGTCATCGGAGGGGGAATAACCGGAATCACAACCGCTTATTTGCTGGCCAAGCGGGGCATGAAGGTCGTCGTCCTGAACGCAGGCCGTATTCTCCAAGGGACCACAGGCTCGACCACCGCCAAAGTGACGGCCCAGCATGATCTGATCTATGACGAGTTCATCTCCCACTTCGGGCTGGAGAAGGCTCGCCTGTATTATGAAGCCAACCAAGAGGCTATCACGTTTGTGAAGGATACCGTCACCGAACTGAATATCGATTGCCAGTTCAGTGAAGAGGATGCTTACGTCTATACGAGCCAAGAGGATTACGTTCAGAAGATTGAGAATGAATACAAGGCTTATGAGAAGCTGGGGATTCCGGGAGAAATCGTCTCCTCCGCACCGCTTCCTTTTGCAACCAAGGCGGCCGTCATTATGAACCGTCAGGCCCGTTTCAATCCGGTTCCGTTTCTGGTCAAGCTGGCGGAGGAGATTATCCGGATGGGGGGACATCTATACGAGGAGACCACAGTGATCGAGTCGACCTTGGAGAAGCCCGCGGTTGTGAAGACGAAGCAGGGACCCCAAGTCTCCTGTCATTATGTAGTCAGCGCCACTCATTTTCCGTACCAGGATATGAAGGGATTTTATTTTGCCCGTCTCCACGCAGAGCGGTCTTACGTGCTTGCCGTACGCACCAAGAATCCGTACCCCGGAGGGATGTACCTCAGTGCGGAGAATCCGAAGCGGTCGCTAAGACCCCTGCTCATCGACGGCGAGCCTGCCGTTCTCATAGGCGGTGAAGGGCACAAGACCGGGCAAGGACAGTGCACCTTCCAGTACTATGAGAATCTTCAGAGGTTCGGCCAGCAATCGTTCGGAATCCGGGAGATTTTGTACCGGTGGTCCGCCCAGGATATTTATACTTTGGATAAAATGCCCTACATCGGGCTACAATGGCCTGATGTTCCCAACCATCTGATTGCTACCGGCTTCCGTAAATGGGGGATGACGAACAGCATTGCGTCCGCGATACTGAATACGAAGCTCATTACAGGCGAGAAGAGCCCTTATGAAGAAGTGTTCACTCCCCGTCGGTTTCATGCCGATCCGAGCCTGAAAACCTTCATATCTCAAAATGCTAACGTAGCGGTTAACCTGGCCGCGGGCAAGCTTGAGCTGGTACGAAGACATCCGGAGGAATTGGAGCCTGGGGAAGGGTCTGTCGTACAAGTGAATGGCAAAAGAGCCGGGGCTTACCGGGAAGCGAACGGGAAGCTGTATATCGTAGATACCACTTGCAAGCATATGGGGTGCGAGGTGGAATGGAATGATGCGGAGCGGACATGGGATTGTCCATGCCATGGGTCGCGTTATTCCTTCCGGGGCGATGTGATTGAAGGACCGGCGAAGGAAGATCTTCCCCGGCTGGATTAGCCGCAAAATAAAAGCGTATGAAACAAGGTGCCTGCGCGGATAGCAGACACCTTGTTGGCTTTACGGCTAGCCTTCCAATACGACCATCTGGTGGTATTCCAGTTTCGGTACCGTATAGCTGATGGTATCGCCGTCTGTTTCAAAAGGCAGCTCCTCCATTTGCGGAGCGAGATAAACCCTGCGAATCGGCTTGCCCAGCTTTAGCGAGACGGAGATATCATAGAGAGGGATCAAATCCTCGATCACTTCGACTCCCGAGCCGCGTTTTACCGGAGTCGCATAGAGCAGATGATTGACATAGCGCTGCTCGGCAGGCTGCTCCATCAGAGTGACGATTCCTTGTGCAGGAAGATTGGTTCGCAGCGTTCTATCCGGCAACAGCCGGTTTAAGGCGTACAGTACGCATTCCTTAAGGGCAAGGCTTCCTTTATCGGCGTAATCGGCGAACACGTTCCAGGCGAAATAGATGCCGTTCGCACTCTCGACCATCCCCGGACCGTTATCCTGAAGGGCGCTCGGCGTATGCTGATGGGAGCAGAAGGTGAACACATCCCGGTTAAAGTAAGGATTCTCCCGATGCCCCAGTACGGTTCCGGCCGTCAGACGGACCTGCTGCCCCTCGGAGTAGAAGACGAAGGCGGCGTTGTGCAGGCTGTTCAGCTCGAAGTGCGGCCGGAAGTAATCCGGCCGGTAAGGATTCACTTGCTCCCATTCAACCCCAAGATCGATGGCGAAGGAGTCACCGGTCTCACTCAAGCCTGAACGTCCCGTGGCGAACACCTTGCCGCCTTGCGCGAAGAAGTCGTTCAATTTGGCTTGCAGAGCCGGTGTAATTGTAATTTGATCGGGCAGTATGACGACTTTGTATCGCGTAAAGTCATGCTCCAGATCGATAACGTCGAACAAAAGCTTCCCTTCGAGAAGCATTCGCACCGCGCCTGCATCCGAGGTTCCCGTACGGTCGCCGCGCTTTTCTTCCTTTTGCGAGGCGGCGGCCTCATAGGAGAGCAAAGCCACGTCGGCTACACTTGCTGTGCCGGTGCACCATGCTTCCTTGCTCTCCACCTCTCGGTAGGCGGCACCGATCAGCTCATAGGTGGCCGGGTCCATGAAGCCCTCCGGATGGAGCTGATCCCCGATCGAGCAGCGCGCTCCGTTCGCTATGCTCAGAGCAGTCTCATACCGAAGCGCATTCGGGTGCTTGTAGCCGCCGAATTCCCCCCAAGTCGTATGAAACTTGCCTGTCATGCCAAGGTAATCCATACCGAGTCCCTGCGCGTACCTGGCGGAGAGCGGGAAGTGATCGTAGCCCCAGCCTCCGGTCGGCAGAGACTCCAGCTCCAGATGCGAGTTCATCCCGGCCAGATCCCGTCTTCCCCGCCGAATATGCCCTCCATTGTGAAAGACGGGCAGACCGGGCTTGATGCTGTCTATCGCTTCGCGAATCCGGGCGGTATAGCTGGCGTAGATCCGTTCCCCAAGTGCGAGGACAGCGTCCTTGTCACGGGGATCCTGGCCCTCGCTGCGAAGCGTGCGGACGCAGGAGTGGCAGTAGCATTGGCGCACCCCTACAATGTCCAGGAAGATGCCGTCGGCGTCATAGGTGCGAACGACTTCCTCCACCTGACGCACCAGAATGTCCAGGTAGGGCGTATTAAAGCAAAGCTGATGGTAGCCCGGCTTCATAAAGCCGTCTACCCAATTCGTGTTATCGTTAATGTCGCGGATCAGCCATTCGGGATGGCGGCGCGCCAGCTTCTCGTCCAGTCCTGCAGAGAGGTAGACCGGCGTTTTGACGTTGATCTCATGAGCCGCTTCAATCATGGCGCCGAGCAAGTCAAAGTCAAGTCCGGGGTGGGTTTCATTCGCCTCCGACGGATGATAGGCCCAGCCGTGATGGCATTTGGAGAACACCGTGATCGAATCGACCCGGCCCCTTTGGAGCATCTCCTGAAATTGCTGCTTGGAAAATTGCCTGCCGATATGGGGTATGGCTTCCGAAGTGTGAAAATCCAGATGAACCTGGCGAAAACGCATGGACACTGCACGCTCCTTTGAGATAAGTAGTAGCTTGTATGAGATAACCTGATAGCGATTACATGTCTTCACTATATAGGATAGCGCTGCCGCGGATATAGGTAGGTGCACGACCATTTATAGCACATTTTCGACCGAATCTGCTGATTGAATTTGGCGGCCCGGTGCACTACACTAAGAGCAAGAAGGACGTGAAGGCTTGCTGCCGGGAGGAAACCGATGGATATCTTACAGCTGCCCATACCTCCGCTGCCCCAGTTTTTAACGGCGGGATTTTCGATATGGAAGAAAGGCATGCAGCACTTCGAGCGGTCGTTTGAGGTGTATGACCTCATCATCGTTTGCAGCGGAACCTTGTATATGACCGAGGATGGGGTTCCCTACGACATTGAGGCTGGCCAAATGCTGCTGCTTGAGCCCGGAAGGACGCATTTCGGACATCGTCCCTGCACGGAGGAGACGGAGCTGTACTGGCTTCACTTCCGCCACCAACGGGGCGTGGCGCAGCTTCCGGAGAAGCATATCCCTTGGTCGACACTCGTCCGCAGGGGGACGGACAGCGATCTGACGCCGGCGGAGCAATACTTGTTCTTGCCTAAATACGGGCCGGTGGACCGAAAGCCGCTGATCCCCGTCCTGAATGAGATGCTCCGGCTGCGGGAAAGTCTGACGCAGGAGCATGCCGTAGACCTGCAGGTCGTATTAGGGAGGCTGCTCTCGGTAATCCAGGCGGGGGTTCGCGAGCAGCGCAGGTCGACCCGGTCCTATCTCATCTCGGAACAGGTCAAGGTTTATCTGGAGGAACGCGTCACGGAGCCGTTTCAGGCCGCCCGCATGGCGGAGGAGCTTCATTTTAACTTTGATTATGCGGCTCGCTGCTTAAAAAGGCATACCGGGCTTAGCCCTCTGCAATACCACCACGCGCTTAGAATGGAGGCGGCCAAACGGCTTCTGACCGGAAGTGCGCTGCCGGTTCCCGAGGTCGCCGCTCAGGTCGGCTTCAGCGACTACAATTATTTCATCAGGCTGTTCCGCAAGTCGGTGGGCATGACGCCGGGGCTGTATCGTCAATCAGCCAAGGGCTTTATCTAATGGCTTGGCTTCATCCAATAGCACAATTACGGTTGGCAAGGTGGAGCGGGCCTGTTAGCACAGGATTAGGATAGAAAACGGCTTAAAACTGGCCTCGATAGAGTAAGATTTAGGGAACAATTGGCATTATGCATCGGGATGGGTATAATAAACGTGGGATAAGGAACGGAAACTTTCGTTAATAGGGGGCGGCCGATTTGGAAATTCAAAAAATATCGTCGCGTAAAATATATGAAGTCATAGCGGATCAAATCAAGGAGCAGATTGTCAGCGGAGCCTTGACGCCGGGACAAAAGCTTCCGTCGGCCAAAGAGCTGTCCGAGCGCTTTCAGGTCGGAAGATCAACCGTGAGGGAAGCGCTCAGCGCGTTGAAGGCGATGGGGCTGGTCGAAATCCATCAGGGAGAGGGCAGCTATGTACGAAGCATTGAAGCACAGGATGTCGATCTTCCGGTATTCGATTCGCTGCTCATGAGCCGTGAGACGGTGATCGAATTAATCGAGGCGAGGAAGGCGCTCGAAATTTCCAATGCAGCCTTGGCTGCGGAGAAGCGGACGGACGAGGATATCGCCAAATTTGAGGCAGTGCTGCGCAATATGGAAGATTTCCTGGGCAATGAAGAGGAAGGGGAACGTTCCGATATGCTGTTCCATCTGACTTTGGCGCAGGCGACACATAATTCCATTATGGAACGTATGATCGACTCCATCTCGACTCAAATGCAGACGGCTATCCGGGAAACCAGAAGACTGCAAATGTATTCCAGCAAAACCGTCTCCAAGCAGCTGCTGAAGGAGCATAAGGCGATCTATCAGGCTATTCTTAACCGGGATCCGGCTGGAGCTCAGGAAGCGATGCGGCATCATTTATTTCATGTAGAGCAGGTGCTATTGAAATTTTTGAAAAAATAGGGCTGGCCACTTTTTCCTACATTTAAGGGAAGGCTTTTCTTGCCGCTATAATGCGGGCAGGGGAAGCTTTTTTTCATTTCCAAATAACAGGAATAGAAAGTACCAACGGAGGAATAATACGGCTAACTTGTCCTTATTTTCAAAACAATATGGAAGCTGTCGGTGGTTCGAATATGGATGCTAACCAGAAAGTGCTGAATCTGCACCAGCTTGTTACCCTTTTTATGCTTTCCTCCGGACTTATGGATCACGTCATTGTGATACCGTTCCTGCTCGGAATCGGAGGACGAAGCGCATGGATCTCCGTTTTCATCGCAGGCCTGCTTATAACCTGCTGGCTTCCGCTGCTTGTCTATGTGATGAAAAGCACTAGCATGGCTCCGATCTTTTCATGGGTGAGGCAGAAATACGGAGCGTTCCTTTCCTTGCTTTTGCGCGTTCCCGTTCTGATTTATGTCTTTGTGCTCGGGACGGTAACCATCGTAGATACGGTCGGCTGGGTGAAGAGCATGTTTCTTCCCGATACCCCGACGTGGTTTATTACCCTTCTCTTGATGGGCGCATGCATCTGGGCGGCTTATTCCGGCATACAGACGATTGCGAGATGCGGTATTTTTCTGCTGCCCCTCGTTGTCTTATTCGGCATGTTTGTGGGTACGGCGAATATCCCGCGCAAGCATTACAAGTATTTGCTCCCTCTATTGGAAAATGGGTGGGATCCCGTGCTGAAGTGCATTTTTGTCGTGGGCGGCGGGATGGTGGAGATCGCTCTGGTGCTTCTGCTGCAGCATCATATGAAGGAGAAAGTAAAATTTCGCCATCTGCTGTTCACCCTATGGGCACTTGTTGGATTAACAATAGGGCCGCTCCTCGGGGCGATTGCGGAGTTCGGGCCGGATGAGGCGGCGAAGCTGAGGTTCCCGGCCTATGAGGAGTGGCGGCTGGTAAGGATCGGTCATTATGTGGAGCATGTTGACTTTTTATCGATCTTTCAATGGCTTTCCGGCGCATTTGTCCGGCTGTCGATGTCGATCCTTCTCGTTAAGGAATCGCTGATCGGCCATAAGGCGAAAAAAACAGCCTCTCTCGTTACGGTCGTCATCATTGCGGCTCTTATGACCGTATTTGTGCTGATTCCACATTCAGATAAGGAGTTCGTAAGGCTGTTGAATCAATGGTACTTTATCGGAGCGATTACGATCATCTTGTTCGTCAGTCTGGGTGTTGCGCTGCTTGCATGGATGAAAAGGACGGAAAGGAGCGGGTCTACGTGACGGAAGGGAATGTGCTGGATAGACTGAGCCTCGCGTTTCGCGACTGCGAAGATATATGTACCGAGAAGCTGGGCTTATCGGAATCGAAGGCGGTAATGCTTTATCAGCCGAATCTCGTGGATACGACCCGTTTGCGTGAATACTTCACTCCGGAGCTGACTCGTTCTTTGTCCGGCGAAGGCAGGGAGCTGGACAAGCTGATGAACGAAACAGGCGCAGCGCTGCTTCAGGAAGCTCAAATGAAGCTTGCGGACTATGCTTCGCTTATTTTCAGCGGCCAGCTGTTCTTGTATTTGGAACGCAGGGGGGAGCTGTACAGCGTGAACCTGGCTAGTGTCCCCCGGAGGGATCCGGAGGAATCTGCTCTCGAGCCCTCCATACGCGGAGCGCGGGACGGGTTTGTCGAGGAGCTGGACACGAATATCGCTTTAATCCGGAAGCGGCTTGCCACCACCGATTTAAGCGTAAAATATTACTATTCCCACGGCACGACTCGCACACGCGTGGCTTTGCTTTATTTTAAAGGCCGCGTGCCGGAGGTTTCCCTTTCTATTATTCAACAGCGTCTGGAGAATCTGGCACAAACGGTTCTTGTCGGGGGGAATGCCAGGCTGGAGGATGCGGTCACAGGCAATCGCTATACGGTTCTTCCGTTGACTAATTTCACAGGGAAGCCGGATTATGCAGCCGAACGGCTGATGCGGGGCAAATTTCTCGTGTTTATGGAAGGTACGCCTACGGCTATGATAGCGCCAGTCTCCCTGACGGAGCTGTTTATCAGCTCGGAGGATTCCTACTTTAATTATCATGTGGCTATCGCCAATCGGATGCTGCGGATCATCGCGGCTTTTATCGCCGTCTTTTCCCCTGGGGTCTTTATCTCATTGCTGATGTACAACCAGGATCAAATTCCGTTCCAGCTGCTTGCTACCATAGGAATTTCGCGTCTGGGGCTGCCTATTTCCGCTTTTGTTGAAATGCTGCTCAGCCTGTTCCTGCTCGATTTGCTGAGGGAGGCGGGAGCCCGCCTGCCGAGAGCGACCGGCTCGACGATTACGGTCGTAGGCGGGATTATTATCGGGGATGCGGCTTTGAGGGCAGGCATATTGTCTCCGAGTATGACGTTTCTCGCTGCGGTGGCTATTGTGTCCGGGTCTACCCTCGTGAACTTGAATTTGCAGAGCACGACGAGGATCATGCGGCTGTTCGTCCTGATTTTGTCTGCGCTATGCGGTATTTACGGCACCATCATCGCCTTGTTCTATATGCTGGTATACGCCATTAATACGCAATCGTTCGGTGTGCCTTATTTCAGCTATGAAAAATACGGAAGAAAAGAAAGCCTGCTGAAATTCATCCGCTTACCGTTCCGGAAAAACAGCTTGGACATCGTCGGCGAAACCTCCGGCTCGAAAGGGGAGGAAGGCTCTTGAAGCGCACTGGCTTCAAACGGCTCCGTCAATGCTTGCTGATCTCCATCACCTTTCTCCTGCTCACAGGATGCTGGGATGCGGAAGAGGTGCAGAGGTTGAATTATATCGTAGGGTTGGGCGTCGATTATGAGGACGATAAATTTGTCGTGTATGGACAAATGATCAACTTCTCTTCCATTGCGAAGCAGGAGCAGCAGAACGATTCGGTTCGAAACTGGGTTGGGAGGGGGAAGGGCGAGACCGTACTTGCCGCCATAAGCGATCTGATCGCGTCAGGCCAGGGAACGATGTTTCTCGGGCATGTCAATTACCTGATACTGACGGAAAACGTGCTGAAGGAGCAAATGCTGAAGAAGGTATTCGATTTCACCAACCGCAATAAGGAGACCAGGTATACCAAATGGTTTTACGGCACCAAGGAGAAAATGTACGATCTTCTCTCCGCCAAGTCGTTTTTTGACCGAAGCACGCTCGACAGCATCCTGGGTAATCCCGAACAAAACTATGCGCAGCTGTCGAACTTAAAGCCTTATTACGTCAATGAAATCGTAGCTGGCATGCTGGAGCCTTCCTCGACGGTCATCATACCTTCCGTGGAGTTAACCGAGAAAACGTGGATGGAACAAAATAAGCCGATGGGCATCCTGAAAAAGTCGGGAGGGTTTATTTTTAACGGAACCCGGTACGTGGGTTGGATGAAAATGAGCGACATTATGCTCGGCCGCTGGATGCAGTCAGCTTATGAAGCGTCCCCGCTGACGGTCCAGTCGGAACAGCATACGACTATTGCTACACTGGAGGTAAAGGATGCGAGGCATAAGATCGAGATTCTCGATCGAGGCAAAGGCATCCCTCGTTTCAAGGCGAAGCTGAAGGTCAAAGGAACTCTGATGGAGCTGGCGGAGGAGAAGCCGTTGGAGGAAATCCAGCATCTGGCCGAACAGACAATCCGCAGGGAGCTGATGGAATATTACAAAAAAGGGCTCGCCCTGCATGCGGATGTGATGCATCTTGGTCAACTGTATTATAAGCGTCACCCGGACAAGTGGCGGTCGATTCAGGTGGACGGCCAATTTCCTTTGAATGAGAATACGCTGGAGGAAGTGGAGGTCCATCTGATTATCAATCATGCGCAAAAATATAAGTCTCCTCAGGTTAGCGGTTCTTACAAAGACTAGAGAACCGTCGGCATTTGGCTGGTAAAATACGCTGATAAGTACGGTGCAGTATAAGCTGCCGATCCCGGATAAGAGAGGCCGAAGGAAAGCAAGGCCTATTGGGGGGAGGCGGCTTTTTTGACATGATTTATAGAAGGGCTTTGGGCAGCATAGCCTGCTTTGGAAGTCTGGTTGGAGGGGGATGCTCCACCGGAGGTAGTTGGTTGATCCTTCCAGCTTTGTAGTTTTCATCAGACCCGCCCCCTTGTTGGGTTATGTTGAGGACGGTATGAATGATGAACCGGCGGCTGTACTATAAATAAGGCTTTTCAAAATCGAACTTATCTGATAACCTGATAACATAAGAGTGAAACTACAAATTATAGCTAAAGGAAGGGTACCCCATGCGTGTCTCTTTATTCATTACTTGCCTGGCGGATCAGTTGTATCCGGAGGTTGGAGAAAGCGTTGTCCGTTTGCTGCACCGTTACGGCTGTGAGGTGGACTTCCCGCAAGCTCAAGTGTGCTGCGGACAGCCTGCCTTCAACAGCGGCTATCAGGATGAAGCGCGGGAAGTGGCTCGCGGCTTGATCCGGGCCTTCGAGCACAGCGATTATGTTGTATCCCCGTCCGGCTCCTGTACCGGGATGGTTCATCACTACTATCCGCAGCTGTTCGAGAATGAGCCCGAATGGAAGAAGAAAGCGGAAGATTTGATCGGTAAAATGTACGAGTTTTCGCAGTTCCTTGTGAATGTGCTCGGCGTGACCGATTTGGGAGCCGTATTCAACGAGAAGGTCACATACCATGCCTCCTGTCATGCGACGCGATTCCTGGGTGTGAAGGAAGAGCCGGGTAAGCTGATGGCGGAAGTGAAGGGCCTAGAGCTGATCGAGCTTCCGAGAAAAGAAGACTGCTGCGGCTTCGGCGGTACCTTTGCCGTGAAGATGGCGGATATGTCGGAGGCGATGGTCTGTGAAAAAGCGGGCCATGTGTGCTCTACAGGGGCCAGTGTGCTGGTTGGTTCGGATATGGGCTGTCTGATGAATATCGGAGGCCGTTTGAATAAAGACAACAAGCCGATTCGCGTAATGCATATTGCGCAGCTGCTGGAGGAAGGAGTGAAGAACGGTGAGTCAGGTCGATGAGAAGCAATTGATCGGGACGGGATTGAAAAAGAGAACAGAGGAAGCGCTTGCCGACGAATTCCTTCGCAAAGCGGTTGCATTCACTACCGATAAGCTGAAGACCGCCAAGCTGAAGGCGATGGACGACTTCGGACATTGGGAGGAGTGGCGCGAACGCGGCAAGCAGATCCGGAAGCATGTCGTGGAGAACCTGGATTATTATTTAACCCAGTTCACGGACAATGTCACCAAAGCGGGCGGACATGTCTATTTCTGCCAGACGGCGGATGAAGCGGTCAAGGTGTTCATGAAGCTTGCCGAGGAGCGCAAGGCGAAGCTGGTTGCCAAAGGGAAATCGATGGTATCGGAAGAAATCCATCTGAATCATCATCTGGAGGAGCGCGGCATCGAGGCGATCGAGACCGACTTGGGCGAGTATATTCTGCAGCTGGCCAAGGAAACGCCTTCCCATTTGATCATCCCTGCGATTCATAAGAACAAGCAGCAGATCGCCGATCTGTTCAATAACGAGTCGGGCGAGCAGTTTCCGCCGGAGACGAAGGTGCTTGCGAACTACGCCAGGCAGCGGCTTCGCAACTACTTCCTTGAGGCGGATATCGGCTTGACGGGCTGTAACTTCGGCGTTGCCGAGTCCGGCTCGATCACGCTCGTCTCCAATGAAGGGAACGGGCGGATGGTCAGCACGATTCCTAAATCCCATGTCGTCATTATGGGAATGGAGCGGCTCGTGCCGACCTATGACGACCTGGAGGTCGTCCTGAACCTGCTCGCGCGCAGCGCAACGGGCCAGAAGCTGACGACGTATACGTCGATGATTACCGGCCCGCGCCGCGAAGGAGAGCTCGACGGACCGGAGGAGCTCCATCTCATCGTCCTGGACAACGGACGCTCGGCGCAGCTCGGCGATCCGGTGTTCCAGGAGGTGCTGCACTGCATCCGCTGTGCAGCCTGTTTGAACGCGTGCCCCGTGTACCGTCACGTGGGCGGGCACACCTACGGCAGCGTATACAGCGGCCCTATCGGGGCCGTATTGACGCCGCTGCTGCAGCAGGACATGAAGGAAGCGGGCCAGCTGGCCTACGCTTCCAGTCTGTGCGGGGCATGCTACGAGGCATGCCCGGTCAAGATCCCGCTGCACGATATGCTCGTGCAGCTGCGCGCCCGCAAGGTCAAGATGGGGCTGACCCCGCTTGCCGAGCGCGCCGCGTTCAAGTCGTTCCAGACGGCGTTCGGGAACGTGACCTTGTACAAAATGGCGACCAAATCCGCCTATTATCTGCAGAAGCCGTTCATCAGCAAAGGCTTCATCAAGAAAGGCCCGGGACCGATGTCCGGCTGGACACAGTCGCGCTTCTTCCCGATGAAGCCGAAGCAGTCGTTCCGCGACCGGTGGGAGGCGCTGCAGCAGGAGCTGAAGAACGCTCCGGTCGTCGCGGAAGCTCCTAAAGCTCCGGTGAATAAGGGAGGTAAGCCTCATGAGCGTTAAGCCAGGACAAATGCACGGGCGGGATGCCTTCATCGCGAATATTTCGTCGCGATTAGGACGCAAAGCGCCGCCAAGTACTCCTCCAGAGCGGCCGTTCCGCGGCGCTCCGGAGTTCTATAAAGAGATCGAACGTACGACCGATGAGAAGATTGAGCTTTTCATTCAGAACTGGACGGCCTTAACCGGCAAGGTGCTGGTTGTTGAGGAAGCGGAGGCCAAGACCGCCATAGGCGCATGGCTTAAGGAAATTGCGGCCGAGCTGAACGTTACGCATGTTTCCCGCTGGGAGCATGAGGGCCTGATCGCGCTCGGTCTGGATGAAGCTTTGGCGGAAGCCGGAGTAACCGTCGTTCCTTGGAAGGAGATCGAGTCCGCCGGGAAGGAATCGGCGAGCGAGGCAGAAGCCAGCTCCAACTGGGCGAAGCGCAGCGAGCTGCTGAAGCGCACGGAGCGCTGCCAGCTCGGCATGATATGGCCTGATTATGCCATTGCCAATACCAGTACGCTGGCTCTGCAATGCTCGCCGCAGCGGGGCCGCTCCGTCAGCCTGCTGACGGATATCCTGTTCGCGGTATTCCGCGCGGATCAGCTGGTTACCCGTATGGGCGAAGCGTTTAGCGGCATTACGGCAGGCAAGGCTAATGGAAGCGACTATGCTTCCTCGCTGAATTTGATTACAGGGCCGAGCCGAAGCGCCGACATTGAGAACGACCTTACGATCGGGATTCACGGACCTGGCAAGGTATACGCGGTCATTATCAAGTAAACATACAGATCATCTCGTCAGGGGATGAGCTATCGAAGGATTGAGCAGTGCTAGGGGCTGCTCAATCCTTTTTTTTCATATTTCGGGATCTTCTCCAAAGTGGTTTCTCATCAACTTGAAGCCGCCCTTCTCCAGGCTGTTTCTAACACCAGTTTGCTCCAGTGAACCCGAAGCCTCAACACAAGCTCCTATAGGCTTGGAGCGGGTTTTCGCTTTGTTATGGAGGGGGCAAAAATCCGTTGACATATCGTACTCCCCGTTGTACGATGAAATTGTCAAATATACAAAACCTTGGTTTTGTATATTAAACCAAATGAAACAAGCACTATTTTGAAAAAGCAGTAGTCGCTTGTGAAGTGTAAGCTTGCAGGAGGACGCATGGAAAAGAAATATTGGGTACCTGCTCTAGAGAAAGCCGATGTTGTCCTTCAGGCGATATCCCTACAGCCTTCCAAGCTGAAGCTGATCGATTTGTCCAGACAGCTTGGCATTAATAAAAGCTCCATGTTCTCGCTGCTGAATACGATGGAGGCGCTGGAATGGGTTGTCCGAGAGCCGGAAGCGACCTATTCGCTGGGCTCTAAGCTAGGCTTTATCGGAAACATTTATTTTAAACAATTCAGCCTGATCGATCGGTTCCGCAAGGAGGCATCGGTTACCAAACATACGATTCAGGAAACGATCCAGCTCGCAAGGCTGGAGCAGAGCGACGTGCTGTATCTGGCCAAGGAGGAAATGCCGTCTCCCGTGAGACTGGCTTCCGAGCCGGGAATGAAGCTGCCTGCGCACGCTACGGCATTGGGCAAGGTTATGCTTGCCCATCTGGAGCCTGCCGCCGTCGAGACGCTGTATCCCGCAGAGGAGCTGCAGCAAGGGTTGACTCCGCATACGATCAAATCGCGGTCCGATCTGCTGAAGCAGCTGGAGCAAATCCGGGGAGAAGGCTACGCCAGCGATCTTCAGGAAGCCGTCATGGGCTTTTGCTGTGTCGCCGCGCCGGTGCGCGATGCTCAGGGGAGTGTCATTGCGGCTATAAGCTGCTCCATGTTCCAGCATGAATGGGAGCAGAAGCGGGAGCTGGCAAGGCGGGAAATTTGCGCTTTGGCTGACCGGCTGTCCCAGGGGACATGCAATTAACCAAACATTTGGAAGGATGTGCCGAAGATGAGATTGGAAAACAAAATTACGCTGATCACCGGTTCCGGATCGGGTATCGGTCAAAGCTCTGCGCTCTTGTTTGCAAAAGAAGGCGCTATCGTTATCGTGAACGATCTGGTGGAGGAAAAAGGCCTGGAGACCGTTGACATGATCACGAAAGCCGGCGGCAAGGCAGTGTTCATTCAAGCGGACGTAACGAATCCGGAGTCTGTGAAGGCCATGGTCGATCAAGCTATCGCTCAGTTTGGGCGCATTGACGTATTGTTTAACAACGCGGGCGTCAGCGGTGTAGGGGCGATCCATGAGGTGGAGCCGGAAGCGTGGGACCGCGTCATCAACATCAACATTCGCGGTGTATTCCTGCCTTGTAAATATGTGCTCCCTCACATGATGGAGGCGCGCAGCGGGTCTATTATTAACATGTCTTCCTGCATTGCCGAAATCGGTCTGGCCCGCCGTGCTTCGTATTCGGCTACCAAGGGCGCGGTGCTTGCTTTGACGAAATCCATGCAAGTGGACTACGCTCCGTACCAAATCCGCTGCAACGCGCTGCTTCCGGGCACGATTCTGACTCCTTTCGTTGAGGATTATTTGAAAAAATCATACGACAACGAAGAAGAAGCCTACGCGTCCCTCAAAACCCGTCAATTAAGCGGCGACCTGGGCAGACCGGAGGATGTAGCCAAGGCGGCCCTGTTCCTTGCTTCCGACGAATCCAAATTCATGATGGGCTCACCGCTCTATATTGACGGCGGTGTTGTTTTCGGCAAGAACGCTTAAATTTATAAATTATTAGCACTCATAACCATATTATTTTTTGGAGGTATATCTGATGAAGCTTCTTACTTTTATCGAAAATGGCCAGCAAAAGCTTGGCGTCAAAACGGAGCAAGGAGTCGTACATATTTCCGCTGCTCTGCAGGCGGTTCCGGCGGCCCCTGGTCAATCCGTACCGCAAAACGTGCATGGAGTCATTAACGGGGGAGCGCCTGCCGTTGCTTCCTTGCAAGCTTATGTCGATCAAGCGTTATCCGCTGCTGCTGCGGGCGGCACTGCCGGATATATTTTGAATGAATCTGATCTGAAGCTGGGTCCTTGCGTTACGCATCCCAACAAAATCATCTGCGTCGGGTTGAACTACCGCAAGCATGCGGAAGAGACGAACGCACCGATTCCGCAATATCCGATCCTGTTCAATAAATTCAACAACACCTTGACCGGCCATGGCGCCGATGTGCCTCTTCCGGTGAAAGTAACCGACCAAGTGGACTACGAGGCGGAGCTTGTGATCGTTATCGGTAAAGAAGCTAAGTACGTATCCAAGGAAAACGCACTGGACCATGTATTCGGTTATTGCAACGTGAACGATTTATCCGCACGCGACTTGCAAATGCGCACACAACAATGGCTGCTCGGCAAAAGCTGCGACGGCTTCAGCCCGTTGGGACCATACCTCGTAACGGCAGACGAAGTGGGCAATCCGAACGACTTGTCCATTCGCTGCATCGTGAACGGCGAAGTGCGTCAAAACTCGAACACTTCCGATATGATCTTCTACTGTGACGAGATCGTAAGCTACATCTCCCAACATATGACTCTGGTTCCAGGCGACATTATTTTGACAGGAACCCCGGAAGGCGTTGTGCTTGGATTACCTGAGGACAAACGCGTTTACTTAAAAGACGGCGATGTAGTTACGATCGAGATCGAAAAGCTGGGCTCGTTGACGAACAAAATGGTAGCCGAGCGAGTTTAATAAAGTTAGAGGTGAAGCTTTCCTAGAAAGCTCAGCTAATGCTTACGAAGATAGCTTTTCTACGAAAAGCTCAGTAACGCTTACGAAGAAAGTTTTCCTTCGGAAAACTCAGCTAATGCTTACGAAGAAAGTTTTCCTTCGGAAAGCTCAGCTAATGCTTACGAAGATAGCTTTTCTACGAAAAGCTCAGTAACGCTTACGAAGATAGCTTTCCTTTGGAAAGCTCGGAGGAGGTTAAACAATGGCAGGACATCAAATAGAAGCAGGCGCCGACGCTCTGGTCATGGACGCCAAGGATCACGTAGCAACGGCGATCAAGGACCTGGAAAAAGGGCAAAAGATTAGTTACCGCGTACAGGAACAAGTTCGCGAGGTCGTTTTGTTGGATGCGGTGCCTTTCGGTCACAAAATTGCTATCGAAGACATAGCCCAAGGTACTGATATTCGCAAATACGGCGAAGTAATCGGACGTACTACGGCGGATATCAAAGCAGGCCAGCATGTGCACGTTCACAATGTGGAAGGCATTCGCGGTCGCGGAGACCAAGCCGCAAAAGCTTAATTACTAAAATCAGCAATGCTTACGAAGATAGTTTTGCTCCGCAAAACTCAGCTTATGCTTACGAAGATAGTTTTTCT
>NZ_JADBDR010000001.1:244064-1006853 GCF_014873645.1 Paenibacillus sp. OAS669 | reverse complement strand
TTTTCTTACGAAAAACTTAGCCTACGCTTACGAAGATAGTTTTGCTGCGCAAAACTCAGTTAATGCTTACGAAGATAGTTTTTCTTACGAAAAACTTAGCTTATGCTTACGAAGATAGTTTTGCTCCGCAAAACTCAGCAAATGCTTACGAAGATAGTTTTTCTTACGAAAAACTTAGCCTACGCTTACGAAGATAGTTTTGCTGCGCAAAACTCAGTTAATGCTTACGAAGATAGTTTTTCTTACGAAAAACTTTTAGGAGGAAAAAACATGGATCACATGATGGGTTACAGAAGACCGAACGGCGACGTAGGGATCCGCAATCACCTGCTGATTATTCCTACGGTCATTTGCGCGAACCAAGTTTGCAGCCGCATCAACCAAATGGTACCCGACACGGTAGCGATTCCGCATCAGCATGGCTGCAGCCAAATCGGCGCCGACAAAGAGCGCACGTTCGAGGTGCTGGCGGGCACAGGCAAAAACCCGAACGTCGGCGGCGTTATCATTATCAGCTTGGGCTGTGAGGTTATCGACCCCAACGAATTGGCGGACGCTATCCGTCCTACCGGCAAGCTGGTAGAAGTGTTCGACATTCAGTCGGTCGGCGGTTCCGTCAAGGCCATTCAGCATGGCGCAGAGCTTGCCAAAAAAATGCGCGCCCAATTGGACGCTATGCAGCCTGAGCCGATTCCGTTCAGCGAGCTGATCATCGGCGTAAAATGCGGCGGCTCCGACGCCACATCCGGTCTGGCTTCCAACCCGGCGCTCGGTGCGGCGGCAGATACGCTGATCCAGCACGGCGGCGGCGTCGTTATCGGCGAAACGACCGAGATTATCGGAGCGGAGCATGTACTCGCTTCCCGCTGTGCGACTCCGGAAACCGAGAAGCAGCTGTACCACATCGTGGACCGCTTCGAGAAAGAGGTAGAGCGGATGGGGGCCGACATGCGCGGCGGTAATCCGAGCCCGGGCAATATTGCCGGCGGTTTGACGACGATTGAAGAGAAATCCTTGGGCTGCATCAGCAAATGCGGCACAGCTCCGATCAAAGGGGTTGTAGAATATGCAGAGCAGCTTCCTAAGCATGGTCTGTACTTCATGGATTCCCCTGGTAACGACATTGAGTGTGTGTCCGGTATGGCAGCAGGCGGAGCGCATCTGGTCTGCTTTACGACAGGACGTGGTACGCCGACAGGCTCAGCCGTAATCCCGGTCATCAAAATTACCGGCAACAAGCGGATGTTCCAGCGTATGAGCGATAATATGGACGTCGATGTCAGCGACATGCTGGAAGGCACATTGAGCTTGGAAGACGCCGGTAACATCATCTGGGATGAGATCAAAGCCGTAGCGAACGGGAAGCTCACGAAAGCGGAAGTGCTCGGCCATACGGAGTTCAGCATCAACCGAATCGGACCATCTCTCTAATAGATATACGTGGCATCACGAAGGAGGAAGCGGAATTTGGCAAGGTTAAAAGGGAAGGTCGCTCTGGTCACTGGGGGCAGCCGCGGGATCGGCGAAGCGATCGCCATTCGTTTGGCAGAAGAAGGCGCTCATGTAGCGGTTAACTATACGTCCGACCGTTCGCGCGAACTGGCGGAGAAGGTAAAGGAACAAATCGAGGCTTTGGGCTGCAAATCGATCGTTGTCCAGGCGGATGTAGGCAGTAAGGCTCAAGTGGAAGCGATGTTTAAGCAAGTGGAGGAGCAGCTCGGAGACGTTGAAATCCTGGTTAACAACGCAGGGGTCGCCCCGTTCGAGCCATTCATGAAAGTGACGGAGGAGACTTGGGACCGCACGTTCGCAACGAATGTAAAATCCATTTTCATGTGCTCCCAATTGGCTGCCGAGAAGATGATTCCGAAGCGTTACGGCAAAATTGTCAATGTTCTTTCGACAGCCAGCCTTGTCGTAACAAGTCCGGTCATTCCGCACTATCAATCGTCCAAAGCGGCGGCTCACATGCTGACCAAAGGGATGGCGATCGAGCTCGGCAAGTATAACATTAACATCAATGCCGTCGGGCCAAGCACCGTAGATACGGATATGTGTACCGACTTCCTGGCGGATCCGGCTATTCGCGCCAAAGAAATTGAAGCGAACCCGATGAAACGTCTGGGCACGGCTCGCCAGATTGGCGACGCCGTGGTATTCCTCGCTTCCGATGAAGCGATGCAGGTTAACGGACATTTGCTTATGGTAGACGGCGGCCTGACCGTCAAGGCTGCACAGCCGGAAGATCACATGGAACATTAAACCCCATTCAAAACACAACAAGTCCTTCGTTGATGAAGGGCTTGTTTTTATTTTGTCACAGTGAATCGCGTACAGAAATTCCTATCCGAAGTTGCCCCTTCTTTTGGGGAATATGTACATTTTCTGAAAAATGATAGGTTTTGCAGCAGGACGGTTAATAGAGTTAAAATGGTTTCAACAAGATTTGGCTGTACATCCTATCATTCGACAAAATTAGACAAGAAATCTAATAGTCTCCTAATAATTGCCTTAAACTTTTTAAAAGTTTATCTCCTATAGTAGAACTATAACCACCACATCCAGATTTAGCGAGATGCGAAATGCAAGCTAAAAGTCGGATTGACGAAAACCGGATTTTCAGCATCTCTGAATTTCCATGGTTTGTCGACAGATTAGTTTTGCTTACGAAGTCCGTTTTTGCTTGGCAAAACTCTAAGGAGATGATCCCATGAAGAACATTCAATTGCTGCATAAAGGAAAAGTTTATCAAGCGCATGTCGGGTATGAACAAGAGGAGTTTATGGAGGTTGGGATTGAAGCGGACACGAAGCTCGCCGATGGCGATGACGTGCTGTGCTTTGATTTCAAACGACGTCAAAATATGAGAATATTGCACAATAACAACTCCAAAATTTTGCTGGTACCGGCGGATTCGGAACTTTTTCATATTAAGGCAAAGCCCCAAAAAGTATTCGATGAATGGCTGAATGAAGGGCAGGTAAAATATACAAGGTACAAACTGAACACCTTTGCCACCATCAGCGAGGATTTCAAAACGACGGCGGTGCGGGTTGTCGATGTAAGCCGGTTTGGCATAGGCTTTGAAATTAACGATTTTTCCATAAAAATGCATGAGGTTTACGATAGCACGATGTTTTGCGATGAGGAGAGCATTCATTTAAAGCTTGTCGTGCGGTACGCGCATATTTTGGAAAAGACGATTCGCTATGGTGCGGAAATCGAGAGCATTTCCTCCGGTGACCTTAATAAGTTCAGATACTACATTGCGATGCAGCAGTTCAAGCAAATGATGCTGGCATGAGAGAAAACCAAGCGGCTTAAAGGAGCTGCTTGGTTTTTTGCGTTCGCCGTTTAGGAGGCGCTTATGATTTTGGCATAGACCAGGGTCCAGTGTCCGTAACGCCACTTCCATAAGGATTCCGCAATGGCAATCGTGTTGTCGTTAGATAGCATCGCGATGTGCTGGATTCCTTTCATCTCCCAGATACCGTCCGTGTCCCGGTCGACCGGCTCCAGCTTATGAAACCCGCTGCTTATGATGCTGGCTGGCTGAAGCAGCCGTCCGTTTTGATAATAGCCCATAGCTTCGTAGAGCGATTTTCGTTCGGAGAGCTCCAGCATGTACGTCTCATTCGTATTTTGAATCATCACCGGCACCTTATAATGATCCTTGAGCACCCCTTTTAATGCAAGCGGAGGGGGCAAAGGCAATGCAACAGGCTGCTGATCCTGAATCGTGTATAGGACTATTGACGGAGACCCGCCTTGACTGTCGGGAGAGACATATACACAAATATCGTTGATCCTGTCTCCGTTGACATCGAGCAATTGTATAGAGGGATTGTAACCGCCCGGCAAGGCAATATCCATAGGTCTCGTTTCAGAAGAAATCAGGACACGGATGTTCAACTTATCATAATAACCGGAGGAGGGACTCTGATTGGTGCCGCTAAGCGTGATGGCATCCGGAATGGAATCTCCCGTGAGGTCGGCTTTGACAGCCTGGAGCAGATAGGTAGAGCTGACGTGCTCCGAATCCTTGTTCTGCTTAGGCGAAGGGAGATCGGCAGCCGCAGGTGAGGTACGTACAGACGAGACGATAGTGATGATCAGTGCAGCGAGAAGCAGCATTTTGTTCCGAAGATGTGCCATGAGCCCAGTGCCTCCGTATCACGGTAGTTGTTTCTATAGTATGGATGATACTTCCATCCTTTATGAAAATTTTCGGAGAAACATGCAAGCCTTCATGCAGGAAAAAACTTGAAAGATACCTGTTGCTTTTTGGCATAACACGTGTTATTTTTGGTTTGAGGTGCCATACATGAACAAAAGAGTAACCAGCTTTGACGTAGCAAAACGGGCAGGCGTATCCCGAAGCGTCGTGTCCGCCGTATTGAACGGAACGCCGGGCATCGGTGTGAGCGAGGAGAAGCGCAAATTGGTGCTGGAAGTCATCCGGGAGCTGAATTATCAGGTGGATGCGCAAGCGCGCGGAATGAAAACCGGGAGAAGCCATTGCTTGGCCGCATACGGGAATGTTTCGAATCCGATGTTTTTGCAGGTGCTTGAGGGAATGCAGGAGGTTTGCGCAAGCCAGGGGTACCACGTGCTGTTATACCCGTCAGGCAGCTCACAGCAAAGACAGGAGAGTATGCTGGATTTATTTTTACAGCGCCGTATTGATGGAATCATGGCATTGGACCGGCCGCATCGGGTGGATGAGGAATGGGTGCAGACCGTCCATCAATATCAGCTGCCTTACGTTTCCGTAGAGGGGTATCACGATCACTCCGGTATTCCTTCCGTGTTGATGGATTACGAGGAGAGCGTTCATCGCGCATTGGATTTCATGTGGGAACGAACGAAGCTGATGCCTGCCTATCTGGAGCTCCGCCATCCTACTCCGCTTGGCTGGGGGGATCAGGAACGGCGTAAGGCTTATGAAGGATGGGCTGCCTCTCATGGCGTGGAGCCTCTCATTTTCACTGAAACGGATGGGCCCTGGATTGAGAGGGCGCAGTTCTGGACACAGTGGACCCGGGAATTTCAGCCCTTATCCAGAGTCTTGCTGACGAACTGGTCCCGCGGAGCGGTATACGTCAGCCGTGCCGCTCAGATGCTCGGGATGCAGCCGGGCAAAGACATCCATCTTATGGCATGCGATAATACAGAACGAATCAACCAGCATTTGTTCCCGGCTATTACCTCCATTGAAGTACCTTATCGGGAGATGGGGCGGCTGGCCGCGCAAAGACTCCTCGAATATGTCGAAGGGCGCCGCGGGATGGAGGATAAAAGCGGCATTTGGGTAAAAGCGATGCTGGAAGAGAGAGAAAGCGTCGGACGGCTGACATAATTTTTTTTGATAGGATATAACACGTGTTATTTCATCCGAAATCAAGGAGGCATCAACATGCTGTTTACATTGGAAAAGCTGCAAGAGCGTTTGCGCGAGCTGTCGGAATTTCGATATAGAGACCGCCGGAGAATCGAAGCCTTCGATAGCTTGGAGGATCGGGAAGGACGGACGGGAGAGCGGCCGCCATGGCCGTTATCGCAGAATAAGGAAGCAGGGACTATGCGGATCGGCGATCGCTGGGAAGGAAGCGACCGTTATCTCTGGCTTGCTGCGGAGACGGAAATACCTGAAGCATGGCAAGGACGCAGGGTGCTGGGGCGGTTTGATTTTGGCAGAACGGGCGGGGGGAACAACTCCGGATTTGAATCGCTGCTGTATGTCAATGGCGAGCCCTATCAGGGGGTGGACGGCAATCATAAGGAAGTATTTTTTCAGGGTCACGATGCCGGGGCTGTGCTTCAGCTTTGTTTCCGGTTATGGTCCGGCATGGGGGGGTACCTGCCGAACACGGTGCAGGAGCATCAGCTGAAGCAGGCGGAGCTGTGCTGGCTGGATGAGGACGCTGATGATCTTTATTATACGGCCCTGGCCATGCTGCAGGTGGTGCGGGAGCTGGATGAGCATGCCCCGGAGGGTGTCATGCTGCTGTCTGCTGTGGATCAGGCCTTTTTACTGCTCGACTGGTCAAAACCGGGCTCGGAGAATTTCTATGCATCTGTAACCGCCGCGGTGGCAAGCCTTCGAGAAGCGGTACAGAAGCTGCCTAAGCACCACCCCGTGACAGTTCGGTGCATCGGACATACCCATATTGATGTGGCCTGGCTGTGGAGATTGAAGCATACGCGGGAAAAGGCGGCACGCTCCTTCTCTACCGTTCTTCGCCTGATGGAGCAGTTTCCGGATTACATATTCCTGCAAACAATGCCGCAGCTGTACGATTATATCAAAAATGATTATCCGGATATTTATGCCCAAATCAAAGAAAAGGTCGGCCAAGGCCAATGGGAAGCAGGCGGCGGCATGTGGCTGGAGGCGGATTGCAACTTGACCTCCGGAGAATCGATCGTGCGCCAGCTTTTGTACGGAACCCGGTTTTTGAAGGAAGAATTCGGTGTGGAGTGTACCTATCTATGGCTTCCCGACGTCTTCGGTTATAGCTGGGCGCTGCCGCAAATCCTGCGCAAATCAGGAATTTCCACGTTCATGACGACCAAAATCAGCTGGAACCAATATAACCGGATGCCGCATGATACGTTTCGATGGCGAGGCATGGACGGGACAGAAATATTGACTCATTTCATTACAACGCCGGACAATGCCGGAGGGTGGCTGTACACCTACAACGGGGAAGTGACTGCCCGTACAGTCAAAGGCATATGGGAAACGTACCGGGATAAGCCGATCAACCGGGAGCTGCTGCTTTCATACGGTTACGGAGACGGGGGAGGCGGAGTGAACCGGGAAATGCTCGAGCTGAGAAGAAGGCTTCATGAGCTGCCGGGTATTCCTCAAGTGACGACGGGACGGGTTGACGAGTATTTCGAAGCCCTTCAGCAAACGGTTGCCGATACGAAGGAATATGTCCATACATGGGACGGAGAGCTGTATTTGGAGCTGCACCGGGGCACGTATACCAGCCAAGCCTACAATAAGCTGATGAATCGCAAGCTGGAGCTGTTCAGCAGGGAGGCGGAATGGATGGGGGTGATGGGCAGCCTGGCTCAAGGGGACTGGTCCGTCTATGCCCGGAATGAGCTGGCGGAGGCATGGAAAATCGTGCTGCGCAACCAATTCCACGATATTATTCCTGGTTCCTCCATTCATGAGGTGTATGAGGATTCCAGAATCGAATACGAGGAGGCCGAGAACAGAATCCAAAAGGCTTACATGCAAGCCGCGGCAGGGCTTGTTGCAGAAGTGGAGCAGGCCGGTCAAACGACGGTCACTGTATGGAATAGTGCAGGCTGGGAGCGCAGCGGTCTAGTCTTTATCTCAGCGGATAATCTGACGGATCAGGGCGCACAGGGAAGCTGGGTGGACTGCTCGGGCCGTATGCTGGAAGGCCAGCGGGATAAGGCAGGCTGGTGGGTACAGGTCGAGAATGTGCCTCCGCTCGGGCACTCCGCCATTCGGTGGATTCCAGGCCGCGGCGCTTCCGCAGACAAGATAACCGAACCTTTTGTCATGGAAGAAAAGGGTATCGATACGCCGTTTTATAACCTGCAATGGAATGACAACGGGCAATTAATTTCCATCTGGGACAAAGCGGCAGAGCGCGAAGTGCTGGCTGAAGGAGCGAAGGGCAACGTGCTACAGGTGTTTGAGGATAAACCGAAGGGGCGGCATGAGGCGTGGGACATCGATATTTTTTATGCGCAAAAAATGGAAGAAGTTTGCTCACTCCAATCTGTAGAGCTCGTTGAAAAGGGAGCGGTTCGTGCGGTCGTCCGGTTTGTCTGGAGCTATAAAGCCTCGACCATAGAGCAGGAGCTGATAGTGTATGCTCATTCCCGGCGGATGGATTTCAAAACAATGGTTGACTGGCACGAGCAGCGGAAGCTGCTGAAGACGGCGTTCCCTGTGGAGGTGCGCTCAACCGAGGCGACCTATGATATTCAGTTCGGGAACGTCAAGCGGCCTACCCACTGGAATACGAGCTGGGATTATGCGATGTTCGAAGTGGTTGGGCATCAATGGGCCGATTTGTCGGAGCGAGGCTATGGCGTCAGCCTGATGAACGATTGCAAGTATGGATACGACATTAAGGACCACGTCATTCGATTAACGCTGTTGAAATCGGCGCTGGTTCCCGATCCGCAGGCCGATCAGGGAGAGCACAGCTTTACTTATTCCCTTATGCCGCATACCGGGGACTGGATGACCGGCAGAACGGTAGAAGAAGCATGGGATTTGAACGCACCGATGCAGACTCAGGCGGGAGAAGCCAAGGTGCCGGGCTCACTGTTCCGTATCACAGGAGGTCATGTTCATATCGATGCCGTGAAGCAAGCGGAGGATGGCGGCCGGGTCGTGCTGCGCTTCCATGAGTTTGCCGGGCAAAGAGGAACGATACAGCTATCGAGCGATTATAACGTTCAAAGCTGGCAGGAGTGCGATCTGATGGAGCGTCCGATAGGCGACCCTGTTCAAGCAGCGATTCATAAGCTGCCACTGAAGCCGTATGAAATCAAAACTTTCCTGGTCGACATGCGATAATGGATAAAAGAAAACCACCCCGTCTCCTTATGCAAGTATCATTCGCATAAGGGGAAAGGGGTGGCTTTTTACTGCATACGAGGGATTATCTTGGGTAGTGCTATGGTGTTACCAAGCTTGCCCATCGGGTATATGGCATTAATTGCCCCAATCCTGTGTCAGCTGCTTCACAAGGCGTTTGGCCGTGCCGGAAGGCGTTTCAATGGTTTCATACACATTGATGCTCAGCTTATTATCGAACGCCTCGGTCTTAATATTGGAGAAGCTGATTTTTTGATTGCCGCTAACGAGCTTCTCTGTGCCTGTAAAGCTGGCCGAGGTGGAGCCCAGGATACGTCCTTGTCCGTCTACGAGGTCAAACTCCATTTTGGAGAAGTTCTGATCCACAATGACAGGGTCCTTACGGGTGATGTTAAGGTCCAGACTCAGCTGATATACGTATCCGCTATTGTACAAGGTTGCGATGCTGTAGGCGTCGAAGGAGACCTCGAACGGATAGAAGCTGATGACCTTATCGTTCGATTCGCTTTGGACGGCAACCTGGAACGAACCGATAGACAGCTTGTTAGGAGCGGCGGACTTCGGATCTATGACGTTCAAGGCAAGGCTTTGCCCGGTTACATCGGTCGGAATCATATAGGAGTAACTGACGACATAGCTGGTGTTAGGCATAATCGTAGCAGCCGAGGAGGATTGCTTCACCCCGGAGAACGATTCGCCCCATTCATTCACCAGCTCGGTGCCGATATCCGGAGTAGGCAGCGTTCCATTGCCTTTGTTCGTAATTTTATATTTGGCGATCGCTGTTTTATAGCCGTAATCCGTGTTCTCGTGCATGTGCAGCTCCACAAGCGAAATTTCCAGGTTCTTGTCAATCAAGCCGTTCGGCGCCAGGCTCAGCGGAGTACCCATTTGATAAGGCTTCGCCTGCACCACTGCGCTGTTGGTTTGCTGAATACCCTTCAGATCAATGATCATAACAGGATAGCTGTTGACATTGACAGTGCTGACACTGCTTTTGCTGGAACTGCTGTTACTGTTGCTGCTGCTGGATGAATTCGTATTCGTTGATTCATTGGCTGCTCCGGCCGTGCTTGAGCTGTTGGCTGTCGTAGAGCTTGTCGATGCTTTTGAGCTGCTCGTACTGGAATTGCCCGTTCCGTTATTCGAGCTTGAATTTGAACTGGAACCGGAGGAGGTACTGCCCGGCGATTCCATCAAAGCCAGCTTGACGGAGGCAGGATCGATCCCGCCAGGTACCAGCACGGAAAAATTATAAGTAGCGGACTGGCCCGGAGCCAAAAATCCGGTGGTTACGGATTTATCCTGCACCGAAGCGGCCAAGGTCTCCGAATCAAGCAAATAGGTGGCTGATAATGCAGGCAGTGCAAGAACCTCGCTGCCGTCATTGCGCAGGGTCACGGTGCTTTGGACAAGGAAGCCGTCATTTTGTCTTGTAGACGTTGCTTGCTCGGCTTTGATTTTTAAGCCTTTGTCCGTACCATACAGCGAATAAGGCTGTTCAGTTCCAAGCGCCACAGTGGCAATTGTGCCGGTTAAAGGGACGCTGCCGGCCACGCGGTCCACAGAATCCTCCGTATAGAAGGCTTCCAGAGCATAGGAATTAGCATCGAAGGAAGCCGGCACCGGTGTACGGAGTCTCACCTTTGTCAGCTTATCCGGGATCAACGTGTCTTGTCCGCCGTTGACCAGGGAGGCGGTATAGGTTATAGAATCGCTGCCCTTCAGTCTGAATTGCAGTCCGGATGGGAGCTGGAAGTTCGATGATCCTGCATTTCGGACATACAGGTCGGTGAACAAATATTGGACCCCGTTCTCCGTCACCGGATAGCTTTGGCCAAGCCGCATGGCGACCAAGGCATCCTGGCTGTAAGAGGAGTCAACATCCTTCAACGAAATGAGCATCAGCTTGGCAGGATCGAGCTCGCTGGATACCGCAGAGGATACAGGAAGCTCGCCTATGGTACGGGTAAAGGTCGAAGAGCCCGAATCCCATGCGAACAGCTGAACCTTCAGATTTTGTGCGGAGGCATTTTTTCCGAGCTGGGAAACGAAGCTGTATTGCTGCTCCTGACCCGGGCTAACGCGGGCATTCTGCTTGCTTGTCAGCTTGGCAGGGTAGCTGCTGCCTTGTTCGTCAATAATTTGAACGCCATAACCGTTAAAATCTACCGCACCTTCGCTGCCGTTGTGCATTTTGATAGAAAATTGCAGCGCGGACGATTCAGAACCCGCAGTGAAGGTGGCGTTCTCCAATGTAAAGTAGGTATCGTTCGCAATAAACACTCCCGGTTTGCCGGCAGAAGCCAACGGAACGTTGGCCATTAACGCGGTGCAAACGGCGAGCGTGCAAAGTAACGTTGTTTTTCTCGCTCTGAACGGCGGCTTCTTGGATTTGTCTTTCAACAGAATTCTCCTCCCATGTTTCGTTATCTGTAGCACTTGTCAGTCGGTACGAAGGGCGTCGATCGGACGGAGCTTGGAAGCTTTGTTCGCCGGATATAGACCGAAGATCATGCCAACGGCTACCGAGAACAAGAACGAGTACAGCCCGACCTCGAACGACAGCTGGGTCTCCTGTTTCGGGTTGAAATAAGGCCAGGCGAGCGAAAGTCCGCAGCCGAGCAGCAGTCCGATAATGCCGCCGAGGCCGCTGATGACCGTCGCTTCGATCAGAAATTGCATCAGAATATTGCGGCGTTTGGCTCCGATAGATTTGCGGATGCCGATCTCCCGCGTCCGTTCGCTGACAGTGACGAGCATAATGTTCATAATCCCGATGCCGCCGACGAGCAGCGAAATGCAGGCTACGCTGATCAGCTGATTGTTCAAGGAACTCGACGCAGCGACACGGGCTTTCATCAGCTCATCCTGGTTCATTACCTGGAATCCGGAGTCCGATTTGAATTTATACGTCAAATACTGCGTAATCGTAGTTTGGGCCTGGGCCAGCTGTTCTTTCGTAGGCGCCTCCAAATAGGTCGTACGGATGTTTCCGAGCTTGAATGACCTTTGAGCGGTAACCAGCGGGACGAAGACGGAATCGTCCAGCGATACGCCCCCGCCAATATTGGAGCCCTTTTCCTTAAGAACACCGGCAACGGTGAAGACGATACCGTCAATGTTGATGTCTTCCCCGACCGGGTCCAGATTCCCGAAATATTTTTGAGCTACCGTGGAGCCTAATACGGCTATTTGATTGCGGAAATCGAGATCTGCCGCAGCGATAAACCGGCCGGAGGCGACCTCGCCCTTCATAAGGCTTAAATAATTTTCATTCGTACCCACCACAGTGTATTTCTCCTGCGTGTGGTCGTATTTAATATTGGAGCTTCCCTTGACGATCGTCGGGGCAATTGTCTGAATTTCGGGAAGCTGCTCCAGCTGCATCAGATCGTTATAATCCAGCTGGGTTGCGCGTCCGACGCCCATGACGTTAACGACGATCAGGTTCGTTCCGAGTGCTTCATATTGCTTTTCAATGGCTGCTGAAGTCCCTTGTCCGATAGAGACGAGAGTTACGACCGAGCTGACGCCGATAATAACCCCGAGCATGGTCAGCAGGGTACGCATCGGATTGTTCACGACGGTACGCATCGCCATATAAATAAGTTCGGGCAGCTTCATCTCATCACCTCTACTGCGTGCTTGATTTCAGCAGGCTGCGAGGGAAGAGGACGAAGCCGTTCGTCCCGGACAATCTCTCCGTCACGGATAGAGATTACCCGTCTTGCGTTCTCGGCTATATGATTATCATGGGTAATCAGTACGATGGTATTGCCTTGATCGTTCAGCCTGATCATCAGCTCCAGCACTTCGTTGCCGGTCTTTGAATCCAAGGCCCCGGTCGGTTCGTCCGCCAGCAGTAGCGAGGGGGAGATGGATAAGGCTCGCGCGATCGCAACACGCTGCTGCTGACCGCCCGAGAGCTCGCTCGGCTTGTGGTGGCCGCGGGTACCCATGCCGAGCAGCTCCAGCATTTCCTGCGCCTTTTCCCGCCGGACTTTTTTGCTGACTCCTGCATAGATCATGGGCAGCTCAACATTCTCAATGGCGTTCAACTTGGGCAGCAGATTAAACTGCTGAAAGATAAAGCCGATCTTTTTATTGCGAAACTCGGCCAATTGATTGTCGCTCATCTTCTCCGTGGCTACGCCGTCCAGCTTGTAGGAGCCGGAGGTAGGAACGTCCAGCAGGCCGATCGTGTTCATGAGCGTGGATTTACCCGATCCGCTGGGACCGACAATGGCCACAAAATCACCCGTTGTGACCGTCATTGATACACCTTTGAGGATTTGCAGCTTCTCTGCACCTCGCTCGTATGATTTCGTGATGTCTTTCAATTCAATGATAGCTTCCATAGGGAGATCCTCCTTTCCATGCTATTGCTTAACGGCCGCCGCCACCGCCGCCGCTATTCCCGCCGGTTCCTCCTCTTTGGATAAACTGCACACCGCCTGCGCCGCCGGCACCACCTGCACCGCCTGCGCCTCCGCCTTGCTGGAACTGCTGACGAATTTTATCGATATCGGCTTGCGTCGCCGTATTGTTTTTCTTGGTGACCGGAATCACGACCTTGTCGCCTTCCTTCAACCCGTCGGTAACTTCGATATACAGTTTGTTGCGGATACCGATCTTGATCTCATGCTTCTCTTCCTTCGTTCCGTCCGCATTCATCAGCGTTACGTAACGTTTGCCCTGCTGCTGCTGAAGGGCCTCGATTGGAAGCAGCAAAATATCTTTCTTGTCCTGCGTAATGATCTCGGCAGTGGCCGTCATTCCGTTACGCAGCTGCCCGTCATTCTTGACGGAGATGCCGACATCGAAGAAGGTCACGCCGTTTGTGGTCGTACCGACCGTAGAGACCTGATTGACTTCGCCTTCATAGATTTTGTTTGAAATCGAGTCCACCTTCACCGTCGCTTTCATGCCGACCTTCACATTAGGCAGATCGAGCTCGTCGACTTGTACGGGAAGCTGCATATAATCGAGGTTGGCTACGGCGCCAAGCTGCGTATTCGCCTCAATGGTCGAGCCTGCAGGGTAGCTCGCAAGCACGTTGGTCTTTTTGTTGGCGAAGTCCGTGGAGAAGATGCCGTCAAACGGAGCGGTAACCGTTAATTGGTCCAGCTTGTCCTGATAGTTTTTGATGGTAATCTTCTGTCTCTCGATCGCCGCCTGCTTGTTCAAAATATCGTTTTGCAGCGTGTCGTTCGTAATGGAGACGATAAGGTCTCCTTTATTGACGTAATTGCCGGTTTTGATATTGACGTTGTTCACGATACCGCTGGCTGCGGAGAGGACGCTTTCCACCTTCACAAAATCCAGGGTGCCTTTATCGGTGGATTGAGCTGTTCTGCCGCCTAGTACAGCGCTTCCTTTGACCTTCATGCCTGCGCCGAGGGTGCCGTCATTTTTCACGGATATTTCCACATCGAGCAATTTGCTGCCGTTTGCATCGCCTTTCGGCTGTTGTCCTACGGATTCGACGACGGCGGTTTTGGTCAGGTTGAAGCCGTCAATGGTCAGGTCTATGGTGTCGCCCTTCTTGAGCTGAACCGCATCCTCCAGCAGGAACGGGAGCTTGGTCGTCATCGACGAAATATCCGATATCGTTCCAATACGGCCGTTCTTGCTCACGTTGGAGCCGACATCCAGATTGGAGGTTAATGTCAGCGTGCCGCTGATCGGGGCGTAGATATTCAGGCTGTTCTGCTGAGTTCTCAAATCGGCGAGGTCCTTCTCCTGCTGCTGCAGGTTGACTTGAGCTTCCTGCAGATTCGCTTCCAGACTCAAGTCGGAGATAACGAACAGGACATCTCCCTTTTTGACCTGCTGATTGCGGGTCAAATTCATCGTTTTGATCGTTCCTTCTACAGGAGCAATAATATTTTGGACATCACGCGCTTCAAATTGAGAAGTACCTGATACGGAGGACGTAATGGCGCCCTTCTTAATCTCCGCTACCTTTTCCTGTGCGCTGGCAGCCGGTTTTTTGGTGTTATTGGACAAATAATAATATGTACCGCCACCGCAAAGAGCCAGCCCGATGATGACGGCTATCCATTTTTTACTGCGCAGTAATCCCATTCTTGCTTCTCCTTTCCGACATTTCAGCTTTTCTACCTTGCTGCTTTCTAACTTTATCAACGGTTTGTGAAAAAAATGTGAATTTAAACTTAAGGGGAGATTAATGCACGGAAAAAACAGGTCGATTGAAGGAAGCTTGCCGAAAAAGAGTGCGAAAAAAGCCGAAATCCTGTCGAAGGATTCCGGCTCTGGTATATGGTTGGTTGGAGGATTACTCCTCGAACAGCTTTTTCAAGTTTTCCTGGAACGGTGCGCGAACGATCCCTTTTTCCGTAATAATAGCGGTCACGTATTCGTTAGGGGTCACATCGAACGCAGGGTTGTATACCTTGATGCCTTTCGGTGCGGTCCGTTTTCCGAAGCCTTGCGTGATTTCGTCTTCATGCCGCTCTTCAATCGGGATATCCGCGCCGGTAGGCGTGTTCAAGTCGATGGTCGACATCGGGCAGGCGACATAGAACGGAATGCCGTGAGCCTTGGCTAGTACGGCAACGCTATAGGTGCCGATCTTGTTGGCCACGTCGCCGTTCGCCGACACGCGGTCCGTACCGACGATGACGGCCTGCACCCAGCCCTTGCTCATGACGGCGCCGGCCATATTGTCGCAAATGAGCGTGACATCGACACCGGCCTGCTGCAGCTCGAACGCCGTCAGCCGGGCGCCTTGCAGCACCGGGCGCGTCTCATCGGCGAACACCTTGAGGCCGATGCCGCGCTCCTGCGCCAAATACATCGGCGCAAGGGCGGTGCCGTAGCGGGCTGTGGCAAGGCCGCCCGCGTTGCAGTGCGTGAGGACGCCCATGCCGTCCTCGAACAAGGACAGCGCGTGCTCGCCGATGAGGCGGCACGTCTCCTCGTCTTCGCTCTGGATGAGCTTCGCTTCATCCAGCAGCGCTTGCTTCAACGCTTCCGGCTCCGTGCCGGCGGAAGCGAGCTCCTGGGTGCGCAGCTTCATGCGGTCGAGCGCCCAGAACAAATTCACCGCCGTCGGGCGCGACGTCGCGAGATATTCGCACTGCTTGACCGCAGCGTCAAGCAGCTCCTCACGGCCTCCGCTCACGCCGCGGACGCCGAGGTACACGCCATAGGCGGCCGAGATACCGATCGCCGGCGCTCCGCGTACCGCAAGCTGCTTGATCGCATCCCAAACCTGCTCCGATGTCGTCAGCTCCAGATAAACGATCTCATCCGGAAGCAGCCTTTGATCCAGCAGCTCGAGACGGTTTTCCGCCGAATTCCAACGAACCGATTGCAGCCAATCCGCCGTTTGCTTCTCTGTTGTACTCATGTAGTTATCTCCTTTGGTATAGCTAGACTCGTATTATTGTACGGCCTTCCACGCGATATCGATCAATTCGTCGATGGATTGGGCTTTGCGGTGATGCTTGATCAGCGCAGTCCCGATCCGCAGCGCGATGCGCTGAGCGCGTTCTTTGGCTGCCGCATCCTCCAGCTTGTTAATATCCGCCACTTGGGCTAATCCATGAACCCGGCGAACCGTCTTGCTTCCCGTATAGCCGATAGCATCCTGCAGAAGCTGCTGCATGTACCAGTCTTGGTAGCCCGGCGTTTTGGATACGCGATCGACGCCGTGCTCATTCCACAGCCTGCGGAATTCTTGCTCGAATACAGTCCAGCTTTCTTTGATGGTGTCCGTCAAATAGGTGCGGTAATCCTTGCGCGACGCTTCGTCCTTGCTCCAGCCCTCTTGAGCGGCGAAGTTCAGCAGCAGGTTCGCGAACACAGCTCCGATATCGAAGCCCATCGGCCCGTAATAGGCAAATTCAGGGTCGATAACCTTCGTGGAGTCCGGCTTGATAAAAATACTGCCGGTATGCAAGTCGCCGTGCAGCAGCGCCTGGGCTTTGGTCAAAAAGCCGTTGCGCAAAATCGCCACCTCCAGATGCAGCTCCTGGTCGTTCCAGATCGCTTCTACGGCGTCTTGAATAGCAGGGGGCACATCGTTCGTATCGGCATTCCGGTACGGGTCGTCGAAGATCAGATCCTCGGTAATTTTGCACAAATCCGGATTAATAAACTGCTGAACACGCAATTTCTTGTCCTGCTGGTTCATTCCTAGATCGGAAGTGTAAAACAACGTGTGGGCCAAAAAACGGCCGATATGACCGGCGAACAGCGGATAGCGGTTGCCTTCGATCAGCCCTCTGCGCATAATGACATGATCGCTCAGATCCTCCATCACCGTCAAAGCCAGGTCCTTATCGTATACAAACACATGAGGGACGAGGTCCGGGCAGAGCGACTCCTGGATCATCAACGCTTCGCTCTCAATTCTTGCGCGGTCCAGAGAGAGAGGCCAGGATTCCCCAACGACTTTGGCATAAGGGAGGGCCTGCTTCAAAATAATACTTTTGCCGGTGGACGGCTCCGTAATATGGAACACGAGATTAAGATTGCCGTCGCCGATCTCTTTGCTCGTTAGTTCGCTGCCTGCAGTGAACAGGTTGGGAATACCTCTTGCGTATTCCACCGCTTCGGCTTCCGTTAACGCGTGATATGAAGTCATGGGTGTATGATGCCTCCTTAAGGTTTTATTAAAGTTTTGCGAGAGCAAAACCGGCTTCAAATGCATGTATGGAAATTACTGCGCAAACTGGCTTTTTGTGCATCGCTTCCGTTGTGTAAAGCAGGAATAAGCCTTGCGGTAGTCCGTAAAACTATCATCCCATAGTATAGCAAATTGTGCGGGGTTGGAATAGACTCTCTCATGTTAATTCCTTATATATAAATCGGAATAATTTGCATTTATTCTTAAGACGGCTTTTTTACAAAAAATTCATGCTCCGATAATATCCCCATAATGCATGATTTTTACAATGATATCAGATCAATAACGACGGCATGACTAGGAGGTATGGCTCCCTTATGAATATTCTGCTTCGAATTCTTTGCGGCGCTGCTGCGCTAAGTATCGTATTGGCCCTCGGAATGTACGCGGACGAAGACCAGCCTGTGGCCGCCAATCCCATGAAAGCGAATCAACAGCAATACGATAGAATTCATGAAGCCTCCAAATTTTATGTGAACTCCGGCCGCTAAACAAACAATTTAATAGGTTATGGTTGAGCATTCTGCTAGAGCAGTGTGCTTTTTTTATTCCAATTCTCCTTACAGTACCTGAATCGGCATCGAAGCCAATGCAGTGTCTAAAGGTATAAAAAAATGATATGATAAAAAATGGAAAATAAACCATATAAAGAAACGGAGGTGGAGAGGATTGAACCGAAAGCAAGTTGTTGGCTTTCTGCTAGGCATGGGACGGTTATGCAGACGGGAAGTTCCATCCCGATAACCAGGTTAGTAAGGAAGAGTTTTTAAGCATGCTGATTAAAGCATTTGGGCACAAAACGGATTCCAATTCAGGAGCGGGATGGTCGGACAGCCTGTATACCTTTGCTCTTGAGCACAAATATCCCGTGAAGGGCGTGCAGTAGCACAGTATAAAGTCTTTACAATAACAGAATTTTTCATGGGAAGGATGGATTCAGGTGAAAAAAAGAATTATTGCCAGCCTGCTGCTTGGAGCAAGCTTCGCTTGTACAATGTCGGCAGTAGGTTACGCTCAAACAGTAGATTCGGGACTACCAGTTAGAACTAAGGAATCCATTGAAAGTAAATGGGCCACTTACAATCCGGAAGGCTACCAGGGCCAGGTATACGATGAAATCCCCGTCATAAGCACAGAGAAGTACAGTCCGGGAAAAGTGAACATCAGCTATTTGAGAGGCGGCTTGGCAAGAGCTAATTTTTATCGATATATTAGCGGGCTGCCGGATAATCTGGAGCTGGAAGAGGGTTTTTCAAGATCTGCACAATACGGAGCTGTAATCAGTGCAGCTGTTTACGGAAATCTTACTCAAGAACCCAAACAACCGAAGAATATGGATAATGATTTTTACTATATTGCCCGATCCTCGGCCAGAAACAGCAACGTGATCACAGTAGATGCTTCAAGAGGAAATAAAGCAGCTAAGGCAATAGATAGATATATGGGCGGCTCTATTTTTGACCTGTTTAAAGAGGAATATTACGGAGCTGACAAAAGTGGGTATGGCAAAGATAGATTAACCACCGGTCCCAATCTTCAGCTGCTAGACCCTTATTTGAAAAAAATCGGCATAGGATTAGCCTCAAGAGATAATCAGGCCTATTATACCGTATTGGACTTTACGGATCTCAGCAGCCGAGATGTTTTTAATTATTCGTACATTCCCTACCCAGCCCAAGGCTATTTTCCTGCAGATGTGTTTAGAGAAAATCAAGCCTGGACCATCATGCTGAGTTCTGCTTCTTTCTCACAAATAAAAGATGAAGTTTATGTGGAGTTAACGCGCCAATCGGATCAATACAAATGGACTTCTCGAAGCACGGACGATTCACACCGCTTGTACTTGAATCTTCAATTGGGTGTTAATTGGGGAGACCGGATTCATTTTCAACCCAAAGAGCTGGACAAAATTCGTGATGGCGATGTGTTTACAGTGAAGGTTACCGGTTTGAAAACTTCCTCTGATGAGGCAGCGGAGCTGAAATATGATGTAAAATTCTTCTATATTAACAAGGCGTCTGTCGAACCGGATGATAAAGAAAAGCCATCCTCCAGACCTTCAGCCCCGGAAGCCACCGTTCCTGCCGATACCGGAAATAAAGGAGAGCCGAACCAGAAGCCTTCCGAAATCCAATTCCCCGACATAGCAGGCCATTGGTCGGAGTCCACGGTAAAATGGGGCATAGCGAAAGGGATTGTCGACGGTTACGCAGACGGGAAGTTCCAGCCAGATCGTCAGGTTAGCGAGGAAGAGTTCTTGAGTATGCTGCTTAAGGCCTTCGGGCACAAAACGGATTCCAATTCAGGAGCGGGATGGTCGGACAGCCTGTACACCTTTGCCGTTGAGCATAAATATCCCGTGAAGGGGGCAGAGAACCGGGCGGCAAGGAGCCAAATGATCACAAGAGAATCTATGGCGGAAATTGTTGCGGCAGCCGACGGAGAGCCGTTGCTTAAGGATGTAGCGATCGGTTACTTGCTCTCGAAATCATACGCGGAAGGAAGAACCGATAACGGCGCTGCAGGATTCGCAGGACAGGAAGGGCTGACCCGTTCAGAAGCTTTGCAGATCATACGCAATGTGCAGGAGCATGGAATAAAGTCTTTACAATAATAAAATATAGAACAAAAAAACCTAACGTGACGCTAGGTTTTTTTGCCTGATCTGAAGCCGGTTATCCTATTCTGCCGCGGCGGTGCTCCACCAAATCAATTGCACCCAATACGACATGTGCAAGTCCGAATCCGGCGACCGCCGCCGCAGCCATCGGATATTTTCCCCGCAGCGCTACACCTGAAGCCGTTACAGCCGTACCCAATACAGTAGGAATGAGTCCTTCTCTCATATGCTTCATCCTCCTTGAAGTGAGTTTGTGTACGCAGGTATAGGTTCGCGTTTTTTCACTTCTTTTATGCCTGGCAACAGTTGCTTGAACGGAAATGAAATCTTATAATTATACCTTTAGAAGTCTTTTTCATTATACGATTTCATCAAGACAGCAAGATTAAATGAGGCTATAACAGGAAAGGATGGAACATAGTGAGTACCCCACCTGCAGCTTTAAAAGAATGGGCGGTTGCAGTGGAAGCGTTGCGAAGCGGAAGGCAAATTCTCATTATGCGCAAAGGCGGCATTCGGGAAGAAACAAGGCACTTTCAAGTGCAGAGCGACAGCTTCTATCTGTTTCCTACATATGAGCATCAAAAAAAACAGTGGATCAAGGCGGAAGACCAGCCAGTGCTGGACAAGACCCTGGAGCATTGGAGTGTTGAGGATACGGAGGTGACGATTCGTTGTTACGCCGAGCTTGCTGAAGACATATTAGTAGAGAATCAGGAGCAGCTTGATAAGCTGGCGGCTTTTCATCTATGGACGGATTCGTTCGCCGAGGAAAGACTGAAGTGGAAACGAACACAGCCTTTGCATGTCATGCTGCTTCGAGTGTACGAGCTTGCTGAACCCGTCCGGCTGCCGTTACTGGCTGAATATAGCGGCTGCAAATCCTGGATTGAACTGAACAGCTCCCGTCTTGACGGAGTAGGGCGCAGTGCGGTCCTGAATGACGAAGATTTCCAAGAAGCGGTGAGAAATATTAAATCTGCCTTAGGCTAGGATAGGCTCCCGCGGGCTTATGAAACATAACCGTATAAAAATGAGCTAAATGGGTCTTTATTGATTTGCCCCGGTAAGATATAATATAGTAACATTGAGAATCATTGATAATCAATTTAGAATGATTATTAACTAAGAATTACAATATCTAACGATTCATTTCAAAATGGAGGAAGAATACAATGGCAAATGCACCGGAATTTATTATAGACGGTTTGAAGGCAACTGTCGAAGGCAAAGAGATTTTGAAAGGGTTAAGCCTGAAAATCAAAGGCGGAGAAGTTCACGCGGTAATGGGTCCTAACGGTACCGGTAAAAGTACGCTGGCTTCCACCATCATGGGACATCCGAAATATGAAGTAACGGATGGCTCGATTTCCCTGAACGGCGACGATGTTTTGGAAATGGCCGTGGATGAGAGAGCAAGAGCAGGTTTGTTCCTTGCCATGCAATATCCAAGTGAAATTGCGGGCGTAACTAATGCAGACTTCCTCCGTAGTGCCATTAACGCGCGCCGCGGTGAAGGCAATGAAATTTCTCTGATCAAGTTCATCCGCTTGATGGAAGCGAAAATGAAAGAGCTTGAAATGAACCCTGAGTTCATGCACCGTTATTTGAACGAAGGCTTCTCCGGCGGTGAGAAAAAACGGAATGAAATTTTGCAAATGATGATGCTTGAGCCAAGCATTGTTATACTTGATGAGATCGACTCCGGTTTGGATATCGACGCCCTTCGTATCGTAGCTAACGGCGTAAACGCTATGCGTTCCGAAGACCGCGGCTTCCTGATCATCACTCACTATCAGCGTTTGCTCAACTACATCAAGCCTGACTTCGTACACGTAATGATGCAAGGCCGTATCGTAAAATCCGGCGGTCCTGAGCTGGCTCAGCGTCTGGAGAACGAAGGCTACGACTGGATCAAGGAAGAGCTCGGTATCGTTGATGAGACGGTAGGTCAAGAAGAGGAAGAATTCAAAGTTCCAATGAACACGACAGCTCCAAAATTCTAAAATAAGTCCACGACGGAGGAATATATCTATGAGTACACAAACCATTCTTCCAATCGATCGCCAAGCCATCGTGGAGCTGTCCCAATCGAGACAAGAGCCTGAATGGATGACCAACCTTCGCGCTGAAGCGCTGGAGCTGGCCGGATCATTGGAATTACCGAAATTGGAAAAAACGAGAATCGACCGCTGGAACCTGCGTTCCTACGGAAGCTATAAAGCGGAAGCGGCATTGACTACATTGGAGCAGCTGCCGGAATCGGCCAAAGCATTGCTGCAAAATGAAAATCCCGAAAATCTGCTTGTGCAAAAAAACGCAAGCATCGTATATCACAAAGCTTCGGAAGAGCTCGCTAAACAAGGTGTGATTTTTACAAGCCTTGAAGAGGCTCTGAAGCTGCATTCCGACCTGGTAAAAAGCCATTTTGGTAAGGCAGTAGCCAAGGACGAAAACCAGGTCACTGCTCTTCATACCGCTATTTGGAGCGGCGGCGTGTTCTTGTACGTTCCTAAAAATGTACAGGTGGAAGTGCCGGTTCAAGCGTTGTTCTTAACAGACGATGCGGATGCAACCTTCTCGCCGCATGTCCTGATCGTTGCCGAGGAGAACGCATCGGTAACTTATGTTGATAACTTCGTTTCCGAAGGCAATTTGAACAACCTGGTTCAAAACGGCGTAGTAGAAGTTATCGTGAAGCCGGGCGCTACCGTGAATTTTGCTTCGGTACACAACCTGAACGATTCGATCACGGATCTGACTTACCGCCGTGCTGTCGTGGAAAATGATGCTACCATCAACTGGGTTATCGGCGAAATGAACTATGGCAATGCTATGTCTGATACGACCTCCATTCTGAAAGGCAACGGCTCCAATTCGGATGCAAAAATCATCTGCGTCGGAACCAACGATCAGAAGCTGAACGTAACGACAAGAGCGGTTCACTTCGGCAAAAACTCGAGCAGTGATATGATCACTCGCGCCGTTATGCGCGACGAGTCCACTGCGATCATCAACGGCATTACCAAGATCGAAAAAGCGGCAACGGGAGCTAACGGGCAGCAAACGGAGAAAGTGCTTATGCTGAGTCCGAAAGCCCGCGGGGACGCGAACCCTATCCTGCTTATCGACGAAGACGATGTAAAAGCAGGTCACGCAGCGAGCGTAGGACAAGTAAATCCGGAGCAAATCCACTATTTGATGTCCCGCGGTATTACTCGTGAAGAAGCACAGCGCCTGGTCATTTATGGCTTCCTGGCTCCTGTTGTTTCCGAGATTCCAATGGAGAAGGTTCAATCCCAGCTGCAAAGCCTTGTAGAAAGGAAGCTCGGACAATGAAGACGTCGGAGATTCGGAAACTATTTCCCATCCTGCAGCAGGAAGTGAACGGGCATCCGCTGGTATATCTGGATTCCGCAGCCACTTCACAGAAACCAGTATCCGTAATCGAAGCCGTCAAGCATTATTACGAGTGGGATAACGCTAATGTGCATCGTGGAGTCCATACGCTGGGCTCCCGCGCTACTGACGCGTACGAAGGCGCTCGGGAGAAAGTGGCTAAATTCATTAATGCCAAATCGACGCAGGAGATTATTTTCACCCGCGGTACGACATCGGCCTTGAATTTGGCTGCATCCAGCTATGCCCGCGCCGTCTGCGGCGAGGGCGACGAGATCGTCCTTACTCCTATGGAGCATCACAGCAATCTCATACCATGGCAGCAAGTAGCGAAAGCTACCGGCGCTGTCTTGAAATATATTCCGCTTCAACCGGACGGATCCATTCGTCTGGAGGATGTAGAGGCCACTATTACCGACCGGGCGAAAGTGGTTGCTGTTACTTATGTTTCCAACGTTCTGGGCGTTGTAAACCCTGTGAAGGAAATTGCGGCGATTGCGCATCGTCACGGAGCCGTGATGGTAGTGGACGGGGCCCAAAGCACTCCTCACTTGAAGGTGGATGTGCAGGACCTGGATTGTGATTTTTATGCATTGTCCGGTCACAAAATGTGCGCTCCTACAGGAATCGGCGTATTGTACGGCAAGAAATCGCTTCTTGAGACCATGGAGCCGATCGAGTTCGGCGGCGAAATGATCGATCATGTGGATTTGTACGATTCCACCTGGAAGGAGCTTCCGTGGAAGTTCGAGGGCGGCACGCCTATTATTGCCGGAGCCGTTGGTTTGGGAGCGGCGATCGATTTTCTGGAAAGCATCGGGATGGATGAAATCTTCCGCCATGAGCAGCAGCTGACGGCTTATGCGATCGAACGTATGTCCGAAATTGAGGACCTAACGATATACGGACCGAGAAGCCATCGTGCCGGTACGGTTACTTTTAACCTTGGGGACGTTCATCCTCACGACGTTGCGACAGTATTGGATGCCGACGGCATTGCCGTTCGCGCAGGACATCATTGCTGCCAACCGCTAATGCGGTGGCTGAACGTTTCGGCTACGGCCCGCGCCAGCTTCTATCTTTATAACACAGAAGATGACATTGACCGGTTGGTGGCTTCACTAATCAAAACAAAGGAGTACTTCGGTCATGCAATTGGATGATTTATACCGCAGAGTCATTATGGATCATTATAAAAATCCGCGCAATCGCGGCACGCTGGATGATGAAGCCGTAACGATCGACTTGAACAATCCTACGTGCGGTGATAAAATTCAACTGCAAATGCAGGTGGAAGACGGTATCGTCAAAGCCGCCAAGTTCGTGGGAGAAGGCTGCTCGATCAGCCTTTCTTCCGCTTCTATGATGACGGATGCCGTTAAAGGCAAGACGCTCGAGGAAGCATTGGAGATGGCAGAGAAGTTTTCCGGACTAATGAAGGGTGAATCGGTGGAATTTGAGTACGAGGATATCGAAGCCCTGTCCGGTGTGAATAAGTTTCCGGCAAGAATCAAATGCGCTACACTTGCATGGAATGCGCTGCGCAAAGGAATCGAACAGGCTCACAATAAGCATTAGTTTGGGGTGACCTGAACTTAAGGAGGTTGGCGAACAATGGCAAAGAAAATGCCGGAGATGGAAGATTATAAATATGGTTTTCGCGATGAGCATAAAGCGGTTTTCCAAACAGGAAAAGGCTTGACTCGCGAGATCGTTGCCGAGATTTCCAGAATGAAAGGCGAGCCGGAGTGGATGCTCGATTTTCGTCTGAAATCGTTGGAGCAATTTGAGAAAATGGCTATGCCTCGTTGGGGTGGCAACCTGGACGATCTGGATTTCAATGATATCCAGTACTATGTAAAACCGTCCGAGAAGCAAGGCAAAACGTGGGAAGAGGTTCCTACGGAGATTAAAGAAACGTTCGATAAGCTCGGTATTCCTGAAGCGGAGCAAAAGTTTTTGGCCGGCGTATCCGCTCAGTACGAGTCTGAGGTTGTATACCACAGCATGCAGAAAGACTTGGAGGATCAGGGCGTTATCTTCACCGATACCGATACGGCTTTGAGAGAATTCCCTGAATTGTTCAAAGAATATTTCGGTACCGTTGTTCCTCCTAGCGACAACAAATTCGCGGCTCTGAACAGCGCGGTTTGGTCCGGCGGAAGCTTCATCTATGTACCAAAAGGCGTGAAAGTGGAAATTCCGCTGCAAGCTTACTTCCGTATTAACTCCGAGAATATGGGACAATTCGAGCGCACGCTGATCATTACTGATGAAGACAGCTTCGTTCACTATGTAGAAGGATGTACGGCTCCTATTTACAGCACGAACTCCCTGCACAGTGCGGTTGTTGAGATCATTTGTAAGAAAAACTCCCGTGCCCGTTATACAACGATTCAGAACTGGGCGCCTAACATTTACAACCTCGTTACCAAGCGTGCCGTGGCGGAAGAAAATGCGACCATGGAATGGGTTGACGGTAACATCGGTTCCAAGCTGACGATGAAATATCCTGCGGTTGTATTGAAAGGCCGCGGTGCTAAGGGTATGGTGCTCTCTATCGCTGTTGCAGGCCGTGGGCAGCATCAGGACGCAGGTGCAAAAATGACTCACCTGGCGCCTGAAACCACGTCGACAATCGTATCCAAATCGATCAGTAAGCATGGCGGTAAAGTAACTTACCGCGGCTTGGCATCCTTCGGACGCAACTCCGCAGGCTCCAAGGCTAACATCAAATGCGATACTTTGATTATGGATAAGGAATCGACTTCGGATACCATCCCATACAACGAAATCATGAACGACAACATTACGCTGGAGCACGAAGCTACCGTATCCAAGGTGTCCGAGGATCAATTGTTCTATCTGATGAGCCGCGGCTTGACGGAAGCGGAAGCTACCCAAATGATCGTAATGGGCTTTATCGAGCCGTTCACGAAAGAACTTCCAATGGAATATGCCGTAGAGATGAACCGTCTCATCAAGTTCGAGATGGAAGGTTCTATCGGTTAACCCAGTATTGACTGGATCAAGGTTATCCTCGATCTTACGAGTAATGTACAGATACGTGTCCGCAGTGACTTTGACATTCAATGTCCAAGTCGTTCGGACACGTATTTTTTATTCTCTCTTCTTCAAATTAACCTCACTGATTCCAGCATAGCTTATTTCTCCACTGCTTTTTCAAAATAAACGATTTCGCACAATCGAATGTGATGCTTTTTTCCATGAACTACAAGGGCTACGTGATCGATGAAAACATCGTCCAGAGTACCTACCAATTTGCCCACAGTTGTCGTGATGCTAACCATTAACCCTTTGTGTTGAATCAAATGCTCGATAAATTTAGGTTCCACAGTTGTCGTATACGTTATATTTTTCGGTAATACCAGAGTGTCCTTGCGCTGAACATCTTCATTTCGATAATAATGCGGAGCCGGGAATGAGGCATAGGCTTGCGGATAGCCATAGTACACAAATCTATTCATGTGCTGCTAACCCCTTTGTCACAAATTGGGAAACCAATTATAACATATGACAAATACCCAGGCGGGGTTCCAATCAAAGAATGAAGCAATGAATGGGATACCGTGCATGATATCCTCAATGTGCTGCTATGATCGGCACGCAGATTTCACAAAATTCATTATGAACCATAGCACCGGTATATCGTTCTAGAATCGGCTTATGGTCTATTTGGTAGCCGCTCTTTTGTAAAGTGGAAAAAATATCAATCCATGCTTTTTGAATATCTTCAGCAGTATGTTCAATTTGAAAAACAACATAGGGTCCGCCAGAAAGTTCAGTTACGGCAACGGAATGATCCGCTTCATAATCATTTGAAATGACGATGCATGCATCATATCTGCATGCTTCAGGAAGGGTGGTTTCCGGGTTATCCTGTGGTATTCCGAGAATGATCGCGGATCCTGTAAGCAAATGGTTCTCCTTAGCCCACTGCTTTAATTTCTCCATAGTCAGAGCATTGGATGGACCATAGGGGCCGATTTGTCTCATGTATGCAATACGATAGCTGGGAAGAGTTTCAACCTTATACTTCATACTTTCATTCCTGCCTTTCTTAATCATTTTGGGTACATTTCGAATGCTAACATGATATAAAAATAAATGCATTTGATATTAAAAATAATATTGATAAATATTTTTTATGGAAAAAGAGTATTCAGCTAAATAATGTGCTCGGAAAGAACGTTTGTTATTTTCAGTGGTTGGAAAGCCTTATATAACAAAAAATGAGCGCATTCCCAAACGGGAATGGCTCATTTTACTGTGCTGAACAGTGTACACCCATTAAAGCATTAAAGCGAAGGAAGCAGCGATGTCCTGCAGTCGGGGACTACCTATCCACAACGAAGCAATGTCTATCATTAGTTCTTGGAAAGAACTATAGGTCATTTACATATAGATTTCCTGAATCTCCAATTGAGGATGCTCCGACAGGTTAATAAATTGTTCGCCAACCTGAATCAATGGCCGAAAAAAGTCTGTAGGATGCGTCATAATAATGATACCGTTTTCACCATTGGTAAGCAGAATTCTTTTATTAATGAAGTTAGGAATCATGTTACGGATAAATACTTGGGTAATCTTAGGATCCAGCTTGCCGAAGCTGAGCCGGTGCAGTTCTTTAAGCACATGCAGCAAATCCTGCTTTTCCTGATAGACCCTATGCGAGATCATGGCGCTGTAAACATCAGCTACCGCTACGATTCTGGCAAGAGGATGAATGTCCTGGCCTCGTAGCCTGGCTGGATAGCCTGTCCCGTCCAAACGTTCATGATGCTGCAGAGCGGCCAAGGCAATAGGCTCAGGAAGCCCGGACGCAAGGATCATTTCGTGGCCGTACTCGGCGTGTTTCTTGACCTGCTCGAATTCATCTTTCGTCAGAAACCCCGGCTTTTGGAGGATGGCATTGTCGATGCGGCTTTTGCCAAGGTCATGCAAATAACCGGCCTTGCCAGCATAGAGTGCCTCCTCCTCCGTTTGACCTAGCCACTTGGCTATATAATAAGAGATCATGCCTACTTGGACACTATGCTGGTAGGTGTAATCATCTTTATTGTTCAATGTTAATAATAAAGAGACGACATCTTTTTGCTCGATAAAATGATTGGCAAGGGGTGCAAAGCATTGCTCCACTTGTTTTTCTTCAATTTTGCCCTGAGCGGTTATCTGATTGAACAAATCCTTGATTCCACTTACCGCTTCTTCATAAGCAGCTGTTTGAGCTAATGTCTGAGTTGGCTCGGAAAGGGCTGGCTGAAGCTGCTTCTCCGTGCTGTGCTCTGCTTGTCGCATCATGATGTCGACATAATCGATGTTGTGCAGTTGAAGTTTGTCAATATCATCGGCATTTAACACGGTGTGCGCGGATACAACAAGGAGCCCGTTCCAATTAAAAACGTCTGAGCCGGTTCGATCACCAACCTGTAAATCCATGACAGAAATTCTCATAGCCGTCTCTCCCAATCACAGTGTACGTATAAGCTAACTAGTATAAAGTTATGGTATCAAGAATGTATTATATTGGCAACCGAAATATGAGCATTTTGTCACAAAAAAGGGAGAAACGGTGAAAAATATCACAACTACATTCCTATATATCGACTATATAAGCTCTTGGCCATGACGGGATCATCCGTCCCTTGAACTATCAATCGGCCATCAGAGAAAAGGACCAAGGTCAATGAGTCGTTCGGGTAAAACTTTAAAAGGAACGGATTGAGCTCAATACGCCCGAGCGGGCGCCATTTTTCGGCCCAGTCGGACAAATGGAAGGTACCGGATCGAACCGGTTGAATTTGGACGGAATTACGTCCGCATAAGGTTTGAATCGTGTCCTCTTCGACCTCCTGCTGCAAATAGTCATAGTGACCATGCCCGCAGGCTGGACAGTCCGTTTTACGCGCTTTGCTCACGTCCACGGCAGCGTGCTGGTTGTACCATAAGTCCCAGTGGACCATCTTGCGGTTCAGCTGGGCGTGGGCGCCAACGAGCAGCTTGAAGGCCTCTGCAGCCTGGTGGGAGGCTACCGTATGAATAATAGGTCCGATCACTCCCGCTGTATCGCAGGTCTCTGTCGTTCCTTGGGCGGGTGCCTGCCCGAACATGCAGCGCAGGCAAGGAGTTTCACCAGGCACGATCGTCATGGATACTCCTCGGGAGCTGACAGCGCCGCCGTAAATCCAAGGGATGCGATGCTTCAGGCTGACATCATTGATCAGGAAACGGACGGCAAAGTTGTCCGTGCCATCCAGGATCAAATCGACGTCGGTAAGCAGCGATTCGGCGTTGGCAGGATGGAGGTCGGCGACCACGGGTTCAATCGTGACAAGCGAATTAATCTGCTGAAGCCTGCGCGCCGCAGCCATCGCCTTTGGCTCTGAGGAAGCAGCGTCGGCTTCATCATAGAGCATTTGACGCTGAAGGTTGCTCGCCTCAACGAAATCCCTGTCGATGATACGGACGAAGCCGACACCGGCGCGCACCATGTGATTGGCCAGTACGGTTCCCAATGCGCCCATCCCGACGATAGCCACCCGGGCTTGCATCAGCCGGGCCTGACCTTGCTCGCCAATGGGGCCAAACAATAGCTGCCGCGAATAGCGCTCCGCAGCTTGAGGGGGGATAGATTCACGGTTATGATCGGTATTGCTCATCGGTGGTTTCTCTCCTTATCCTAAAGGGTTCCATGGCCCTAGCTGATGTCCTTTCCATTCAGAACCATCCTCCCATATTTCTTTTTTCCAGATTGGAACGATTTGCTTGAGGCGTTCGATGGCATATCGGCTCGCTTCGTACGCAGCCTCTCGATGCGGCGAAGATACGGAGATCACGACGCTGATTTCACCGACATCCACTTTGCCGAGCCGGTGAGTAATGGCGCATAGGGTACCGTTCCAGCGCTCATGGATCTCCCGGGTGATTTGTTCCATAGTTTTCAGAGCCATAGGCTCGTAGGCGGAATATTCAAGCAGGCATGTTTTTTTGCCGTGAGTCCATTCTCTTGTCGTTCCTGTAAAAGTAAGGGCTGCTCCATGATTGGGATGCAGAACCTTTGCGGTAACCTTCTCGATGGAGATAGGCTCGTAAGTGATTTCGACGAGCTTCGGCTGACCCCCCGATACAGGAGGGATCAAAGCTATTTCATCCTGCGCGCTAATAAGCTGATCGTCCGGAGCATAGCTGTGATTAACGGCTACAAAGGCTTGTCCCAAGGCTTGAGCGGCTTCGGGATGTGTGTCTGCCAGCCGTTGTTTGATGAGGGCTGGAGTCACAACGGCTTCAGGCTTCCATTCCATGGTCAACACAGAGCCGCCCAGCTGCTCGGCCAGCCCTGCAAAAACGAATATTTGCAGCTTCATTCGCATCACTCCAACGTTTTATTCCAGCATACCATAATATCATAAGATAGTGATATAATAGAAGGGTTTCCTGTACATACAAGGGCCATTATGGAAGATGGAGAGGGATTGAAATGAAGATTACATTATATGATGAAATCGGCGGAACAGAGCAATTCACGGTAGCGGAACTGTGCTCCTTGGCACCTGTCCATTTTCCGATTGGGGAACGTGTGCCTGGCGTTGAAGGGCTCGCTTTTGAACTGAAGTCCTGGTATGAGGCCTGGATGAAGCGGCGGGAGGCGGTAACGGATCGCGAGCCTGTTGTCATGAAGGTGGAAGCGGCCGATGAGTTTCAAGCGTCGATCCCTTGGGAGCAGCTGGACCGTGCAGCGTTTCTCTATGAGCAGGACGGCAAGCCGCTGCAAAAAGGGTTTCCGATACGACTGTACGTGCCGGACGGGAGCAGTGAGTGCCTGAATGTGAAGAGTGTTGTCTCCATCCGATTCGAATACAACTCAACGGTTCATGAAGCATCCTATGGGTTTAAGAACAAGATTAGCATAGAGGAATTAAAGCGCAGATAAAGAAGGTAAAGCTGTAGCAGGATACAAGGAGGGGTGCAGCAATGGATTCACCGCATTTGCGGCTAAGAATCATTCATTCCAACGATATTCACAGCCATTATGAGCAGATGCCCCAAATCGCCGCAGCCGTTCAGGAGCTTCGCGCTTCAGCCGGCGAGGAGCATACGCTGACGCTGGATATTGGGGATCATTTGGACCGCATGCGCCCCGAAACGGAGGCGAGCGCCGGCAGCTATAACCTGGAGGTCATGGCAGCCACGGGGTATGAAGCGGTCACGCTCGGCAACAATGAAGGTCTAACCTTTACCAAGGAGGCGCTGGCGCAATTATATCGTCAATATCCGGATATCAAGGTCGTTTGCGCCAATCTGTTGGATGCTGTGACCGGAGACATTCCCGATTGGGCTGCGCCTTGCCATATACTGGATAAGGGCGGCATCAAGATCGGGTTGATCGGGGCGACCGCCTATTATGAGCAGTTTTACAGGCTGCTCGGCTGGGATATCCAGGAGCCCGTCGGTGTTATCCGGCATTGGGTCCAGCAACTTCGGCCGCAGGTTGACGTTCTGATCCTCATGTCTCATCTCGGTCTGTCGACAGATCAAAGAATCGCCGGGGACATTCCCGGGATTGACGTTATCTTGGGCGGACACAGCCATCACTTGCTTGAGCAGCCCCTTCGTATCGGAGGAACGCTCGTATGCGGTGCAGGCAAATTCGGGGGATACATCGGCGTGGTGGATCTCCAGCTGGATCCTCGTACCCGCAAGCTGACTCAAGCAGAAGGGGTTGTGCGCAAGATCGAGGCGGAGCCGTATGATTCTAAGCTTGCTGCAGCGATAAGGACGTTCGAGATTGAGGCCGGCAAGACGCTAAATCGGCAAGTCGCCTATTTGGAGCGGCCGCTCGCTGCCCATTGGTACGAAGAGGCTCCTCTCGGCAGCATGCTTGCCTCAGCGCTTCGACGGTGGGCGGGTGCCGAGATCGGTATCGTGAATGCAGGGCAATTCCTGGAAGGGCTGGAGCGGGGGACGGTAACCGCAGGCAGGCTGCTGGACATATGCCCCTCGCCGATCAATCCGTGCCGCATGACGCTAACCGGCGAACAAATCTTGCAGGCTCTGGAGGAGTCGCTGCTGCCCGAATTTATGGAGAAGCCCATCTACGGCTTCGGATTTCGATGTAAAGTGCTCGGCATGCTGAACCTTGATGGGATGACGGTGGAATACGATGCGGACGGCCCTCCACTCGCCAAGATTCGTCAGGTGCGTGTCGGGGAAGAACCGCTGGAGCTGAGCCGGGCGTATACGGTAGGGACAGTGGATATGTTCTCCTTCGGAATCGGATACTTGTCCTTATCCAAAGGAACGAACGTGCACTATTTCTTGCCGGAATTTTTGCGGGACATCATGCAGGAGGAGCTGAATAATCCTGACGCCATTGCTGCAGGATACGACAAGCACTGGTTCGCCTGCAGGCCGCTCGAACAAAAAGACTGTTGAGCCTATTTGGCTTCAACAGTCTTTTTATTGTGGGTAAGCTTACAGTAAGTAAAGATAAATGGCAAAAAGTGCGGCCAGTACAAAACGGTAGTAAGCAAAATAGGTGAGCTTCAATTTGGAGACGAGCTTGATAAACGTAACGACCGCAAGCAGCGCGACGATAAATGATACGACGAAGCCGACGACAAAAAATCCGATAAGATCCGGCGTAAACAGCTTGTATGCTTTTAGTAAGGACAGACCGGAGGCTGCGAACATCAGCGGTATCGCCAATATAAAGGTAAAGTCGGCGGAAGCCCCGCGGCTGACACCGGATAGCATGCCCCCTGCTATGGTTGCGCCGGAACGGGAGAAGCCTGGCCAAATGACGGCCAATATTTGGTATAAACCAATATAAAACGCCTGTTTGTAAGTAATATCGTCCAGCTCCTGCGCCGATTTGGGCGTGGATGACTTTTCCGCTATGATAAAGAGCACGCCGCCGACAACGAGGCTTAATATGACGGTTTTCGGAGAGAAAAGATGCTCGTCAACCCAATCGTTAAGCAGCAAGCCGGCAATGCCCGCCGGCAAAATACCGATCAGGATATGAAGCAGGTTCAGCTTCTTCCTGCCTGCCCGGCTCGGGTCCTTTTTCAATCCAAAAAGAAGCAGAATTCGGTTCCAGTAAATGACGACCACAGCCAATATGGCGCCGAGCTGAATGACAACCTCGAACGTTTTCAATATGGCATTGTCTTCAGGTATACCAAGGAGCGCTTGCGTCAAAATCAGATGTCCGGTGGAGGACACGGGCAAAAACTCGGTAAGCCCTTCAACAATTCCCATAATAATTGAAACCCAATAACTTAACATAATTGCCTCCTACTTTGTTTGTGAGAACCTATTCTATTTTAGCCTGTTCAGGGATGTCCTACAATACTAACTTAAAGGGTGTGGAGAATCTTAATAATTCCTTAACAAATAGTGAAAATCATGCGGAAGAAGATCGTAAATCCTCGAAAAAAAGTCGAAATATGTTGCTTCTTTTCGATGAATCCTTTACTCTAGGTCATAGAAACTATCTTTACTTTTATAGAAAGAAGACGTGGTTTAATCATGCGTTTGCTTCCGCTCAATATGGTTCGTCCGGGTATGAAGCTCGGGAGAAGGATTTACAATGAAGAGGGAATTACTCTTCTCGGAGAGCGTGTCGAATTATCACAAAAATTGATCCAGCGGTTAAGCGAACATGGTATTGATTTCGTATATATAGATGACCCGAGAACCAATGACATCACGATTCCGGAGATGATCTCCGAAGAAACGAGATTAAAAGCGACTTCCGAAATCAGGACTTCCTTTCGCGGCATGATGGAGTCCTCCGTGCGAAGCAAGACGGCTAACGACAGACGCTTGGGCAAAACGTTCAGCAACGTGATGAAGATGATCATAGATGATTTAAGCAGTCATGAAGGCGCAATGATCATGCTGACGAACATCAGTGTCATGGATGATTACTTATTTCAGCATTCATTGAATGTATGCATCTATACGACGCTGCTCGGAATGGCACACGGCTATGGCCGGGAGGAGCTGACCACACTTGGACTGGGCGCTCTTCTGCATGATATCGGCAAAACCCAGATTCCGCTGGAGCTGCTGCGCAAGAACGGCAAGCTGACCGACAGCGAGTTCACACAGGTGAAGAAGCATACCGAGTACGGCTTTCAGCTGCTGAAGGAAGAGCCGAATATTCCTTTGATCACCGCTCACTGCGCATTTCAGCATCATGAACGGCTGGATGGAAGCGGGTACCCTAGAGGCATCACAGGCAGAGATATTCATGATTACGCCCGATGGATAGGTATGGTGGATTCCTATGACGCCATGACAACCCACAGGGTATACCGGAGAGCGATGCTGCCTCATCAAGCCATGGAAATATTGTATGCGGGAACGGACACGTTATATGAAAAGAAAAAAATCGAATTGTTTCGAGACAACATTGCGATTTATCCGATAGGCATTAGTGTTACGTTGAGTACGGGAGAGACGGGAACCGTCGTCGGGCTTAACAAAATGGTACCCCACCGGCCGATTGTACGGATATTGAAGGATGCGGAGGGGCAGGAGCTGAAAGCGCCCTTCGATATGGATTTGTCCGAGAAATTATCGATCATGGTGACCGGAGTCAATGAGGATATGGGCTAGCCTTATACATACGACAGAAGAAACCCGGGGCTCCGGGTTTTTTGCATGTGTAAAAGTCCTTAACGCAGAATGGGAGTACAGAGCGGCTCCTATTTCCAGAAAAAGCTGGAATTGCTTCGTTTAGTTTCATTTTCGTGCGTCATACGATACAATAGGTGGTAAAAATACTTTATACAGTCAGGTGTGAAATTCAACATGATGATAGATAAACTGAACTCCGTTCTACCGGACATAACACCCGAGAACGATCCGTGGGATCCCATTCGTTCCCTGCACAAGTATGGCAAGCACGTACTTACCAGCGTAGAACTGACGGTGACCAACCTGTGCAATATGAGGTGTGAGCATTGTGCGGTGGGCGAGATGCTGACCATGACGGAGGGGCCGCGCATTCCGGTTGACCAGGTGCTTCGCCGCCTGGAGCAGGTGGAGCATCTGGAGACCATCAGCATTACCGGGGGAGAGCCGAGCTATCATGAGGCGACAGTCAGGGATTATATCGTACCGATCCTCAAATACGCAAGGGAACGGGGCGTGCGGTCGCAAATCAACTCCAACCTTACGTTGGATTTGTCCCGATATGAGATGCTGGCGCCTTATCTGGACGTGATGCATATCTCATTCAACTATTTGAATGCCGATGATTTCCATCAAGTCGGCTTTGTCCGCACAGATCGGACGGTGACCCGGAGCACAGCTGCCAAGATGTACGAACGGATGGTCGAAAATACGATAGAGCTGAGCCGCGGCGGTATGTTTGTGTCAGCCGAGTCGATGATCAATTACCGGACTCATGAGAAGCTTAGCGATATACATAAGCTTATTGTAGAGATGGGCTGCCGGCGCCATGAGGTGCATCCGATGTATCCAAGCTCCTTTGCCTCGAACCTGCCGGTGTTGTCCCTGGAGCATTTTCGCAAGGCGATCCACAAGCTTCTCGATACCCGTGACCGCAATCTCTGGATGCTGTTCGGAACGCTGCCTTATTACGCCTGCAGCACTCGGGAAGAGGATCAGCGTATGATCAGAAGACTTAGGGAGGAACCTAATGTAACGGTACGCAACGATCCGGATGGACGTAACCGGCTGAACGTGAATCTGTTCACAGGCGATGTGTACGTTACCGATTTCTCCGATGTGCCTGCACTGGGCAATATTCATAGAGACACATTGGAACAAGTGTTCCAAAGATGGGAAGACCATCCGCTGAACCATTCCGTCAACTGCCATTGTCCGGCCGCTCAATGCTGCGGTCCCAACCTTTTGGTCGTTGATACGTATTATAAGGATATCGACTTCAAGCAGCGCAAAGCGGTGGTTTGACCAATGGCAGCCTTGAATCCAATGGCAACAGGATAGACGATTTACTCATCACACAAAAAGGAGATTGAGGTTCCTTGGGCTTTGATTGGGGTTTGATCGTGCTAAATTTGGTATTGGTGCTTTTGCTCGTATTATTAAACGGATTTTTTGTCGCCGCCGAATTCGCTTTGGTCAAGGTGCGGACGACCAGGCTCCAGCAATTGCAGAATGAAGGCGTGGGAAGAGCCAAATATGCCCTGGCCGTGACCAAAAAGCTGGATGCCTATTTATCGGCTACGCAGCTTGGCATCACGTTGGCGTCGCTCGGACTGGGCTGGCTCGGCGAGCCTGCGATTTCCCATCTGATCGTCGATCCCTTGTTTGCACTGCTGCATTGGGATAAGGCCTGGTACAGCTCGGCACTGTCCGTATTTATCGGGTTTGCGACGATCACGTTCCTGCATATCGTCTTAGGGGAGCTCGCTCCCAAATCTTTGGCGATTCAAAAATCGGAAACGGCTTCTCTGTGGCTGTCCGGACCGCTGCTCGCGTTCTACAAAGTATTTTTTCCGGCCATTTGGCTGTTGAACGGTGCCGCTAACCGTATGCTGCGCTTGATTGGCGTTCAGCCTGCGAATGAGCATGATGCCGTACATACAGAGGAAGAAATAAGAATTTTAATGAACCAGAGCGCGAAGAGCGGACATATTGACAAGGACGAGATGGCGCTGTTCGATAATATTTTCGAATTCTCCGACCGGGTAGCGAGGGAGATTATGCTGCCCCGTACCGACATGGAGTGCCTTTATGCCAATCTGCCGTTTGCCGAGAATTTGAAGACGGTTTACCGGACCAAGCATACCCGCTATCCGGTAGCCAATTATGACAAGGATACGATCATCGGCTTCGTGCACATAACCGATATACTGACGGCTGACCCCGATGAAGAGCATGATTTGCAATCGTTCATCCGCCCCGTCCTGATGGTTCCGGAATCGATGGAGATCAGTCATGTGCTAAAGCTTATGCAGCGTAAGCACTCGCAGCTTGTCATCATTGTGGATGAGTATGGAGGAACGGCAGGTCTGCTGACGACGGAGGACATCTTGGAGGAGATCGTGGGTGAAATTCACGATGAATTCGATGAGAATGAACGTCCGAGTATCGAGAAGAAGGGCAACCAATACTCGGTCGATGGGCGCGTGCTGCTTGAAGACCTCGATGACTTGCTGTCGCTGGGCATTGAAGACGAGGAGGTAGATTCCATAGGAGGATGGCTCTTTACCCAGCTGGAAGGGGCTGTTGCCAAGGGGAAAAAGCTGAAGCATGGTTCATTTGAATTCGAAATCGCGGAGGTGCGCCGACTGCGCATTATGAGGGTAACGATTACCCGCATGGAACAACCAAGCACGCCGACAGAAGCTCAAGATTAATAATAAAGGGTAAAGGGGAATTGCCCGTTTATGTCTCTGAGGACGATTCTGTTTTGCGCCATAGGAGTCCTGCTGCTCTATGGTTTGTTTACCATTGGATTTCCGTTTTTGCTGGCAATGCTGATAGCGATATTTTTAGAGCCTCTCGTACAGTGGCTGATGAAGCTCGGAAGAATGAACAGGGTGTTCGCCGCCTCTATTGCCTGCACTTTGTTTACAGGCGCTTTGCTCGGATTTTTTTATCTGGTCGGGTTCAAAATGGTGTCGGAGCTGATCCAATTCTGGAAGTACGCCCCCGATTACTTAAACGATGCGAAGCTGTTCATTGAGGATACGACGGAGAAGACGCGGCTGTTCTATAACTCGCTGCCAACCGGGATAGCGGAGCAGCTTCAAGGCTGGATCGAGTCAGGCATTAATACGATTACGGATAACATTAAAGGTATCGTGTCGGCGGTATCGGCTTATTCTCTGAATGTCGCCAAGACGATTCCGAACTTATTCATCTTTTTTGTCGTGTTCGTGATCGGCTTGTACTTGATATCGATCGGCTTGCCGAATGTATACCGGTCGTTTCTGAATCTGTTTGACAAGCTATCGCAGCCGAAGGTCACCGCTGTCCTTAAGGACTTGCGCCGCGCGGTGCTTGGATTTTTGTTTGCGCAGGTGCTGATCAGCCTGCTCACCTACATAGTGACCCTTATCGGCTTGCTCTTCTTGCGGGTGGATTATCCACTCGCCGTAGCGCTGCTGATAGTGGTCGTCGATATCCTCCCTATTCTCGGCACGAGTGCCGTTCTCGTCCCCTGGGCTCTGTACAGCTTTTTGGCCGGGAACATGCATTTAGGAGTCGGACTTTTGATACTTCTCGTGTTCATCATGATTTTCCGCAAGCTGATTGAGCCGAAGATTATCGGGGATGCTGTGGGGATTAATGCGTTAGCCGCATTGATGAGCATGTACATAGGCTTTAAGCTGATCGGTGTCATAGGGCTTATCTTCGGCCCGGTTCTTATCATTGTCTATCAGGCGATGCGCAAAGTCGGGCTGCTCAAGATCAATATCAAGCTGGACTAGCGGACAGCCGAACTGCATGAAAAGGAAGGTCCTAGGCGACCTTCCTTTTTATTTAGCTCAATAATACCGCCGAGCCCCCGTATACTTGGGTCCCCAATAGCTGCTGTCCAGCTTCTGAATGTAGACGCCCGCCGAACGCGTGGCCGAAATAAATTCCCCGTTGCCGATATAAATCCCGGCGTGAGATACGACACCAGGATCATTCAGCGCAAAGAACACCCAATCCCCCGGCTGCAAGCCCGATCGCGATACACGGGTCCCCATTGCAGCCATCTCCGCAGCGGTAGTGCGGTTTAACGAAACCCCGAATTTATTGAACATAAAGTAAATAAAGCCCGAGCAGTCGAAGCCGTCTGGCGTCGCGCCGCCCCAAACATAAGGCACCCGCATATAATGGGAGGCATCCTGTACGATTTGTTTTTTTACAAGGGCATGGGAGATGGCGGTTTGAGTGGCGGCATCGGCGGCACCGGTTACAGGCAGACTGTAGGCCTGTTGAAAAGCGCGTACAGCTTGAGCCGTAATGGATCCGAAATAGGCGGTGCTTTTCGGGTATGTAAAATAACCTAATGTTTTGAGATTGCTTTGCAAGGTACCGACGCCGGGATCGGACATTCCTTGAGAAAGCACGGTCGATGCGGTGCCCGCGGCGGAGGACGCATAGACGTGTTGGCCGCCGGAAAACGGCAGAAGCGAGGATAACCCGACAAGACCTGCGGTCAAAGTGATTGCAAGCGTTTTCCTCAAAGAACATTCAACTCCCTCTCCCCGATTTACTGGGTCTGATGAATTTGTTCCCATTTTATACTCATAATGGACGAGGCGGCAATGTATAAATATTGGTAGTAGATTTTCTCAATAAAGGAGGCAATCATCCATGTTCACGCAGGAAAAAGTATGGTGCCCGTACGTTGGCCCCTTTGACCCTTGCCCGCCGATACGAGAAAAGGTATATTCGACCCCGCCCCAATTGTATATTCCGTTCCAGCCGCCTAATCTTCCACAATGGTCTCCCCACGAGGCATTAAAAAAAGGGACGTTATGGCCCGCACTTTACAGTCCTTATGAACCGAGACCGAGACTATAGGCCGGAAAGGAGTGGATCAGTCGATGGAAGACAAACGAATGCCGGATCATTATTACGCCATGCTGGAAGAGCTTCAGGCCATTGATTTCGTACTCGTGGAGCTTACGCTGTATCTCGATACCCATCCGCTGGATAACGGCGCTCTTGAGCAGTATAACCAATGCGCCCAGCAGCGCATGCATCTGGCCCATCAATTTGAACGGGAGTTCGGTCCTTTGAAAAGCTATGGGCAGAGCTTCTCTGCATATCCATGGCAATGGATCGATACGCCGTGGCCTTGGCAGGTTTAATCGCAGCGGCACGATAACCGAAGGGAGAGGAGCAGTGAAATGTGGATTTATGAGAAAAAACTGCAATACCCGGTCAGGGTAAGCAAGTGCGATCCTCATATGGCGAGGCTGTTGCTGGAGCAATACGGGGGAGCGGACGGGGAGCTTGCAGCCGCGCTGCGTTACATGAATCAGCGTTACACGATTCCGGATAAAATCATCGGGCTGTTGACGGATATATCTACCGAGGAGTTTGCGCATCTGGAGATGATTGCTACGATGGTTTACAAGCTCACGAAGGACGCGACCGCAGAGCAAATTAAAGCGGCGGGTCTTGATCCCCATTATGTAAGCCATGACAAGGCGCTATTTTATGAGAATGCTTCAGGGGTTCCTTGGACTGCCGCTTACATACAGGCGAAGGGAGACCCTATCGCGGATTTGTATGAAGATATTGCCGCAGAGGAGAAGGCGCGGGCTACGTATCAGTGGCTTATCGATATGACGGATGACGTGGATCTACAGGACGGATTGAAATATTTACGGGAAAGAGAGGTAGTCCATTCTTTACGGTTCCGGGAAGCGGTCGAAATATTGAAATCGGAGCGGGGAACGAAGAAAGTGTTCTAGCCATAGGAGAGGAGCGGCATGAGCAGATAGCAAAAGCATCCCGAAAGACGCCTGCCAGGCTCGGGATGCTTTTTTGACATGTAGCATGCGTGGTTTCTTGCCCAAATGAAGAATCAGGATTTTTTGGCTTTAGAACGGTTAGTGCGTTTAGAACGATTAGAACGATTAGAGGGATTAGTTGGATTAGTTGGATTAGATGAATTAGAGCGATTTTGCCTATGTCCGCCATGACCGCCATGCCAGCCTCCGTGGCCTCCATGCCAGCCTCCATGACCGCCATGCCAACCACCATGGTCTCCATGCCAGCCTCCGTGCCAACCGCCATGACCGCCGTGCCAGCCGCCATGCCAACCTCCCGGCCAACCGCCGCCATACCAGCCCCCGTATGGGTAACTCCAAGTGCTGTAGGTACCGATAGGAACCGTCACAACGGTTGGATAAGTATAGGGAATATAAGCCATTGCCATAGTCTCCTTTGCTTGTTTTGATACCAACAATGTATGCTCGGGAGACAAATCGTGATACTTGACCTAGAGAAATAGGCATTTGTCATGCATAAAAAAAGAGAGCGGCACCGCCGCCCAAAATCCAAAGTTTCTATTTGGCAAAATAATATATGATAGCGGCGATGATTAGAACAATGATAATGATCCATGTGATAGTACCCGCTTTAGAGCTGCTTTTTTGGTCAGGTGGGGATGCGGCTTGATCCGTTGAGCTTAAGAAGGTTCCGCAATACTTACAGACAATGTCTCCGTCACTCATCTTTTCATTACATTTTGAACAAAATTTCACCATTTGCATCACCCGCAATCTGATGGATTTTGTTAACTAGGCGCTTCATTACATATGTATGGTTCAACCATCGTTCCATCCATATCCAGAATGGATTGATAAACAATAAATATGCTTAAAGTGAGATGAATTGCTCGGATTCACAAGGCTGCATTGACACGTGGAGATTATTGGAATTATGATGTCTAAAGGATCCTTTACACGTCCGCAATGACTTCCCTATGAGCTTAATGCTTAGGAAAGCCTCGTTTGACAATGATCATGTATAAAAAGAAAACAGCATTCGGAGGAGTTAACCATGAAACCGACTTTATCCAAGCCGGAAGCGATGATATTTGATTTGGACGGAACTTTGTTCCAGACGGAAACGCTGCTTCTGCCGGCTTACCATGCCACATTTGACCAGCTGAGGGCTGAAGGAGCCTATTCGGGACCTACGCCGCCGGAGAGCGAAATATTGGGGAGCCTGGGGATGCTGCTCGAGCATATATGGCAGCGGGTGATGCCGGATACGGATGTTCAGGTGCACCGCAGAGCGGATGAATTGCTGCTGGACTATCAAATTCAGGGTCTGCTGCGCGGGGAAGGGCGGCTGTACGATGGAGTTGCGGATACGCTGAAGGCGCTGCATGAGCAAGGCGTTCGCCTGTTCGTAGCGAGCAATGGGCTGGAGTCTTATGTGAAAAATGTTATTCAGCATAAAGGGCTGGGACCTTTATTCGAAGGTTTATACAGTGCCGGAGAATTCAGAACCCGTTCCAAGGTGGATCTGGTCCGCATGCTGTTGGAAACCTATAACGTAAAGACGGCCTGGATGGTCGGGGATCGTTCCTCTGATGTGGAAGCGGGTCTTGAGAACGGGTTAACGGTTATCGGCTGCGATTATGCCGGTTTCCGTAAAGAAGGGGAGCTGGAGGGAGCCCATGAGCAAATCGGCAGCTTTAGTGAGCTGTTCTCTCTGCTTCAGACTTCGCTGCAGCAGTCCCGATAAAACATCAATTTCAAAAAGGTTGCACTTGGAGCTGTCAATTTCATAGGAAATTAATGGGGAGGCCGGAATTTCGGTCTCCCTTTCATTTACATCCAAAGTCTGTTTTTTCGCGGAATAACCCCTATGCAAGCTGAAATATTTTACAATCCTCTACTTTTTCTGGCTGCTCAGGTATGCCGATGGAATAATTTGCACCATGAAATAGCCAGGTGCCCATGCTACACTAGAGTGGCTCAAAAAACCAGAAACGCGGTTTCAACGCCGCTTGGGTTATATAGGGCAAAATCATAATAAAGGCCGAAGCTAATAGAAGCACGGGGGAACCAATCTTTGGGGTGAAGCCGCATCAGCGGCAGGGTGATTGACCTTTGACCCGAATCCGTCAGCTAACCTCGCAGGCCGAAAAAAGGAGAGGTTTATTTTGAATCGTTTGATGAAAATTGTTTTGACAAGTGCTTTGGCACTTAGCCCGATTATCGGTGTAACTGGAGTATCCGCAGCTCCCGCAACAACATCTACCGTATCGAGCACCAAGGCGTCCACATTATCTGTTGCCGCTAAACGGGACAAGGTTGTTAAAACGGCGCTTTCTCTGCAGGGTAAAGTTCAGTATGTTCCGTGGACACAACGCCAAGAGGCCCACGCTCCATATAAAACGGACTGCTCCGGTTTTACGGCTCTCGTTTATAAGCTCGCTAACATTGGAGTTACTCTAGTTGATAGAGACGATGACCATCAAGCCCAAGTAGGAACAAAAATCACTTCCTACAAGAACCTGCAAAAGGGCGACCTGCTGTTCTTCGGTAACATTGGAAGCTCGAAAAGCATGAAAGACGTAGGCCACGTCGGGATCTATATCGGTAACGGTAAAATGATTCACAACATCAACAGCAAATCCGACGTGAAAATTTCGGATATTAACTCGAGCTACTACAAAAACAAATTTATGTTCGCTAGAAGAGTAATTAAATAATAGGGCACGTACCTTAATCTAGCCTGAATATAAAATAATAAAAGCCTTCCAAGCCTGGACCCGGAAAACGGTCCGCTTGGAAGGTTTTTTCCATATTTACAGCTGTATAAGTTCGATGATCCCTGCAATGTTCCGGAATCCGCTGTGGAGACAAGGCATCACTGTGAGATTCTAGCGTTAAAGAATTTTAAAGTCCGATTGATGATGGTATCTGGGGATATGTTTTTTTAAGTGATGGACCATTTTTGACATGCGCTCCGCTTCGTTTCCATTCCGGTTTGGATGCTTTTCCAGCGTGTTTAATAATGGAACGACCCGAAAAGCGGTACGTCCTTTAATCTTGGTGCTGCGAGTCCAAGTAGGGATAAAATCGGCCTGAACGATCTGTACTCTTCCATCGTCATGCTTTCGAATATGAAGACGGTTAATAAGACCGGTCAGCGTATGATCGTTTCCGTATAATCGGGTGGAAACGAAATTCCCCAAGGAATAAGCGGCGTACCTTTTTTTCTTGACCCCGGTAATATCCCTGGATTCCTGGAAAATAGCCGGTTGGATGACATGGGAATGCGCCCCGAGAATAATATCGGCGCCGTGCTTGAACAGTAGTTGGAAGTAGCGCTTCTGCTCCTCATTCGGATACTTGCTGTATTCTCTTCCGAAGTGCATGCATACGATAATAAGATCCACCGATCTCGACTTTAGCCTTCGGATATCGGATATGATTTTGCTTGGACTAATCCGATTGACGGCCCAGGATTGACCGCTTGGTACCGGGATTCGGTTGGTTGTTTTAGTATAGGACAAAATACCGATTTTGATTCCTTTGACATTTTTAATCAATAGCTGCTGAGAATCTTTGTGCGTGCGGAAAGTTCCCGTATGCGACAACCCCTTGGAGTCAAGCACCTTAAGGGTTCGTTTCAGTCCGTTAATGCCGCAATCCATACAATGGTTGTTTGCCGTTGTCAGTACGTCGAATCCCAGCCTTTTCAAAGTGCTCGCAAAGGAATCGGGACAATTGAACAGCGGCCAACCGGTTTTGGCGCTTCTTCGCGATACGGTGTACCCGATCTCCGGGCCTGAAAAAGTGGTTTCAAGATTTCCGATGGTTAGATCCGCATCACGCAAATAGGGAGCAACCGGTTCAAATATCTCGTCAAAGGAATAACGCTTCTCTCCGGTGACTCTGGCGCTGCCAATAAGTCGATATTTCATTAAAAAATCTCCGACCGCGGCGATCGTAATGTCCGTACTCATGACCCATCCCCGTTTCTGTTGAAATAATCGTCTGCCGGGCCCTCGAAGAGTGGAACCGCATAATATCATATGAGCCTGCCGTTGGATCTGTCTTTGCTTTATAAGCCCATTTTTAGAGGTAAAGTGTGCAGTCCTATATGGATACAGGCCAGGTACTCTTTGCTTTGGAGCCGAATAGTATAAGTAACGTCATATTGCTGGTTGTATGTATTGGCGTTCAACCGCTGCTCATCACACGGAGGAGATCCTACAGTGAAAGGAAATTTGCTTAAGTATCCCGGCGGAAAATGGTTGAAGCACGAGGCGCTTTGGAGTGAAGATGCGCTTCGCTCCCTATTGCCGGAGACGGAGATGTTTTCTGCGGACACGTTCATTCAAATGATCGAAAAGCATACGGTCCTTTTTCTCAAACCGGATCTTGGAATGAGGGGACAAGGCATTATCAAGGTATCACGGGAAGAAGGCGGAGCCTGCATCGTCAGGACAGCTGCAAAGACCTACAGATACCGTAACGTAAATGATGCCTCCCACAAGCTGAATAAGCTGACGGAGGGCAAAAGCTATATTGTTCAGCAAGGGATAGATTTGATCAGGATTAAAGGAAGCCCGGTAGATTTCCGGGTGCTGCTCCATATCGGACCTAATAACAGGTGGAGATTTTTTGGAATCATGGGGAAGGTAGCGGCCAAAAATCAATTCGTTACAAACCACAGCAGCGGCGGAAAGCCCATCCGGCTGCACCAGGCCCTGTCTCTTACGCTTGGCATCGGAAGAAAGGACGCCCCCCAGTGGGATGAACGGATCAAGAAGCTATCCTTTACCATTGCCAGAGCCATGAAGAAGCATTATCCGAACATTACGGAGCTGGGACTGGACATTGCCATTGATAAAAGTCACAAAATTTGGCTGCTCGAGGCCAATACCAAGCCTCAATATCAGTTATTTAGGTACCATGCCAATCCGTATCTGTATGGAAATATCGTCAAATCTGTCCGGCATCTTAGGGCCGCGGCGCTTACGAAAGCGTCACGGCGTTAAACCGGAACAAAGACCGTTAGGGAAGAAAGCTTCTTTTGTCATAACGACAGAGGAGCTTTCTTTTTTTAATCCGTCTAATGCAGACAGGTTGGTTCATTTGTCCCTATCAACGGCTTCCGCCGCAACGTATTGTACAATATCCGAAGGTGACAAGTATGAGAATCAGTAAGCATGTGCTGGCGAAGAACAGTAAGTTCGAGACGCCTTATTACATTATCGACGGAGAGCTGCAGGGAAGCACGGTTATGATAACGGCAGGTGTTCAAGGGACAGAACGGGCAGGCTTTCTCTCTGCGAAGAAGCTGCTAGAACAGCTTCGAAGCGATGTTATCCATATCCGTAGCGGAAGGTTGATTATTATTCCTATTGTCAATCGTATCGCTGTTCGGCGGCGTATAAGGGGAGTTCCGGATCTGAACCGGACGTTCCCGAGACGCTATGGCAAAAGGCGTGCCCGTCATCCGCTCTCTAGAGCGGTGTTCCGGCTTGCACGAGAGCAGGGTCCGGATTGGTACGTGGATTTGCATGAAGCGAACGGGTTGTTCCGAATCCAACCGAAGGCATTGGGACAAACCTTAATCGTCAATCCGGGAAGCAAGGTCATTCCAGCCGCCAAAAGAATCATTCGACGAATAAATCCATCCATCAAGAGGAGATCGAGACGGTTCTCTCTCCTTCAGCGCAAATTGCCCGGTTCGGGCCGTTCAGCCGCGTACCGTTTGCTGCATGCCAAGGCCATAACAGTAGAAACGGGAATCAGATTGCCCCTCGAAGAACGTATCCGATACCAAATGAAAATAGTGAGCAGCATATTAAAAGAAGCGGGTTTAATCAAAACAGGGGATGAATCCTGACAAAAGAAAGCGCCGCTTGGGTTTAAGCGGCGCTTCGCAGGGCTGTGTGAAATGATGGAATGAGGGCTGAAAGAAAGTTGAACCTATTGTTTTACAACCTGTGTATATTTGGTGTTAGTCGTTATGTAAACCGTTTTGCCATTCCATTTTACTTGATACCAGTATTGGTTGGCTTTCTTGATCAGTTCCGCTTTTTGCCCCAGCTCCAAACGTCCTACCGTAGCTGAGCTCGAGCTTGCAGAGGCTTTGAAGGAAACCCATCCGTTCTTGGTAACGACGTATTCCTTCTTCTGTGTATTTTCAGCCGGCGGAGTTGGCTGCGGCTGTTGTCCGGAGCCCGAATTAGAGCCGGAATTAGATCCTGAGTTAGATCCGGTATTAGGCCCAGTCCAAGCAGGAACCTTTTTTTGAGGCGGGAGTACATAAGAGCTTGGAATCACTGGAGGATTGATTTTATGTCCTGCCATGCCGGTAAAGCCTGCGTCAGGCACTACGCGCCTAGCGGAATGGAAGTTCTCTCCCCACCAGTAGGACCAGCTGTCGATGGTACCAAGGCCGGTAGGATTACCGTCATCCCGGGTTCCGAGAACGACCGGCTGACCGTCGCGATTGGTCCCCATGTAGATGGCAACGTGGGAAATATGGTCTTTCTCCTGCCAGGTTAGAATATCGCCGATCCGCAGGTTCTCAATGCCGGTCAGCTGCCATTTTCCATTCACTTTTTTCTTGCCCACCCCTGCTACCTTGGTTCCAACGGAATCATAGTTAGCGGATGTGCCCGTAATGTTAAAGCCGAAATCACCGTATACGAGTCGAGTGAAGCCGGAGCAATCTTCATAGCCGTATTTTCCATAAGCATCGTTTCCGTGCCCATAAACGAAGTATCCGTTTTCCATATACCAGATGGCTCTGTCAACGATTTGATAAGCGAGAGAACCAGAGACATTCGCATACTTGCTGCGGAAATCCGCTACATTATACAATTCATCTTTTACATAACTGTCCGCATTAATGTACTTGTTGTATTTGGCAATGGCTTCGGAAGTGGTATAACTTGCATTAGCGGAAGCTATTCCTGTAATTCCCAGGGACATTGCTAACGTTAAACCAATAATTCTTTTCTTCAATATTACCATCTCCTTCTCTTAGTTCCATAACCTCTCCTAATATGGGTTACTTAACCATCATAACAAGGGTTGTCCAACCATTTCACTGGTAGATATAGCCAAGCGGCTGACGGATGTATTTATTTGGAAATACCGAATCGGTGAAAGCTGCTGGAAATGGGTCTTTATTTTCTCATTAAAGGGCTTCATTTCCTTATACGGCGCGGGTTTAGTGCTTCCAAGGGTATCCGGGAGGGAGAGATTATGGAAGGAAAGCGTTGTCATAAATTAACACATCTATATATTTCCATCCATCTTATTTCAAGCGGAAACTTCTGGGATGTGTCATCTATATATGGGTTTAAATGTAAAATGGCAGCGTGGAAATTGACGCAGGGAATCTTTATCCGGAGAGAAGGCACGGAATCTTTCACCAAGGAGAAAAAGCCCACATATGATGAAGTAGTTCGTTTGTTATGTTCCAAGCATAATGCTGTCTTTATGGCAAGTCGATGCTGGGAAGGGGTTTCTCATGAAAAGAACAAAAGTAAAGGTACAAATTCAAAGCTCCGGCGTCTCTTCAGAAGGTTCGACTATCAAACTTAGTGAAGCCATAGCGAAAAAATGGAAGATTCCCTTTCATACTCCTCTGAAACTATGCTTCGGAATGGACCGGCAGGAGGTTACGGTAGTACCTTCCTCCAAAGTCGGCGTCCTGCAAGTCAGCGAGTCTCTTGCTTCCAGATGGAATTTACCCATCAACGAAAGCTTATGCCTTCGCTATAAAACGAAGGCGCGTACGCTTCATATCGGCCCGCTTATCGGCGTGATGGTCAGCCGTGTGTTTACGGATAATCCGGATAAACCGTTTGGCGTGAATACTGCGTTTTGCCGGGAACTGACGGAAACGTGCAAAAAATACGGAGCGGCAGTCTTCTTTTGTACTCCCAAGGATATGCTGGGTGAAAGTGATACCATCCGAGGGTGGCGGTTTACGAACAAATGGGTAAAATCAAGCTATCCGCTTCCCAATGTGATCTATAACCGTCTGACATCCCGGAAAACGGAAAATTTGGCGAACGTTCAGCAGTTCATCAAGCACGTAAAAGCCCAAAAGGATCTTGTATTTTTCAATGATAAATACTTGAACAAAATGGAAGTCTTTGATGCATTAAAGAAAGAGCAGGGATTGAACGCCTTTTTGCCTGAATCGCACTTGCTTCGGAATGTCTCTATACTCAAAACCATGTGCGGCAAATATCCTGTCGTGTTTCTCAAGCCGGTCGGAGGTAGCCTCGGAAAAGGGATTATTCGGGTGAACCGCAGCTCAGGGGAAAGCTTCGCTTGTTATTACACAGGCAAAAGCGGAGTCCGCAAAAAAACCTTCTCCAGCCTGGAGGACTTGTACGCGTCCATTACGCAAAAAAAGAAGGCGACACGATATCAAATCCAGCAGGGCATTTCTCTGCTTACCGTGAATGACCGGCCGGTGGATTTCAGGGCGCTCGTACAACGCGGAGAGACCGGGAATTGGGGCGTTACCTCAATTGTGGCGAGGATTGCCGGCGATCACCACTACGTCTCCAATCTGGCCCGCGGCGGCTCTCTGAGTACGGTCAAAGACGCATTGGCACGATCAGGTAACCCTAACGCCTCCAGCGGCAACTTGAAGCTGAGGAGGGCTGCTGTTAAGATTGCCAAAGGGATCGAGGCGCAAGTACCCGGACATTTTGCCGAGCTTGGGATTGACCTGGCTTTGGACTCCCAAGGCCGCGTCTGGCTGATAGAGGTGAACTCCAAGCCGTCCAAAGACGATAATGCGCCGCTCTCGGTGGAAGGGAAAATACGTCCGTCCGTAAGAAAATTTGTACAGTACGCCCGGTTTGCAGCAAAGTTTTAACCGATGGTGTACCGACGTAAAACCTTCAATAGGCCAAAAGAAAGATCGCTGTCTCGATCCGGACAGATCCGGGCGAAAAGCGATCTTTTTTCTATAGCAAATAGACCTCTTCTTGGTTAAGAAGAGGTCTTTACCCGAAGCCAAAGCTTCGCTTTTGTGGGGATGATTGGGGCACCCCGCAAAGTACCTGAATTGACCTCGAAGCCAAAGCCTCGCTTTTGTGGGGATGATTGGGGGCACCCCGCAAAGTGCCTGAATTATCCTCGAAGCTAAGGCCTCGCTTTTGTGGGGATAAAACTAGGGCCCCTCCAATTGCTTGGGGGAGCCCGTTTCCTTGCTAGTATTAGTTTTTGGTCTCATGGGCAGCCGTTAGTTTACGCTTTGCTGTTCCGGCAGCGGGCCGTGAAGGTTTTATCGTTGAGTTGGCAAGGTACATACTGAACAAGATAAGATTGTCTAGAGATTTTTGGCGAATATGAGGCTCGTCGAACTTCATGGGCTTGGAGTTGGCCTCGAAAAACCAGATCTGGCCATTGGTATCGACTCCCAGATCCATCGACATTTCGCCTAGCATCGTCTGGCTCGCTTTTTCAATCTGTTTGGCCAGGATCAAGGCCGACTTTTTGGCTTTACTTAAAATTTTCTTGCTGGTGGCAGATCCGAAGCCGGCATCGAGCAGCTTGGCGGGGTCGTCAATGGAGCCTCCCCTGGGCACGTGAGTCGTTATGCTCAGCTTTCCCGCCAGTCTGGCGCCGATACCTGCGACGCTCCATTGTCCCTTACCGTTTTTTTGGACGAGTACCCTGAGGTCGAATGGACGATGTTTGTAATTAGCCAAGGTGATCCCCTGCTGAATGATATAATCCTTGTTGCCTATGGCCTCGCGGATTTGAGTCCACAGCTGCGGAACGTTGGAGTAGCGGGAGATATGGCTCTTGGTCTTGTTTTGAATGCTCAGCTGATACCTTCGGGTTTTGGACGCTTTCTCGGGAATTTGGCTTACTTTCATAATGCCTTTGCCTGCTTTTCCGCGAATCGGCTTCAAATACAGGTTTTGATGCTTCTGCAGAAAGCTCTCCAGATCCTCGCTTGTCGTCAGCTTTTGGGTTGCCGGAATCAGAGACTGCGTGTTTTTCGATTTACTAAGCCATTCGAATAAGGTCCATTTGTTGAAAAAGTTCGGATTAAAAAAATGAATTTTTCCGTGCCTCATGCAAATTTGGAGCACCTGCTGCACTTCCGGCAAAAGCTCAAACTTGCGGTAAGGAATCCGGTTATAAATCACGTGAGGAAGCGGAAGCAGCTGCTTTTTCCACTTCTTCGTTTGAAAATTATAGGCATAGCCAAGGGCTTTTTTCCCTAACAGCTTGAAATCTGTAGTCGTCATGACGTACACGAGCACGCCTTTTTCCTGACCGGTACGGATCAAATCGATAAAATTTTCCTGATTTCCGCGAAAAACCCGGTTCTCATCGGCATACGTGAGAATGGCCATCGTCGGCTTTTGCGGTTTTTCGTGTAATTCCATGTCCACTCAGGTATCCCTCCTTGCTCGAAATCGGCTAAGGTAGAGGCAGTAATCATAAATGTACTGCAGTGCCGCCTTGCCTTCTCCCTTGAGGGCGGGATGCTTGAAGATAGAGCGCCCTGGTTTAGAGTTGGCCTCGAACATCCAGATTCGTTCATTCTGGTCGATACCGATATCAAAGCCTAGCTCGCCCAAGGTATGCAGGCTTTTTTGCTCGATCGCTTCAGCCAGCTTGATCGCCGTTTCCTTAGCGCTATTCAATACTTGACCGGAACGGCTGCCGAATATTTGCTTCAGCACCTGTTCGGGAGTGAACAGCTGGCCGCCGTTTCTCACATGCGTCGTCACGCTGCCTTTGCCGGCTTTTTTGGCTCCGATGCCTGCGACGACCCATTGGTTGTTGATGTTTTTGGTGAGGTGGAAACGAAAATCGATCGGACAGTTGTCGATCTCAATAAGCCTTATCCCTTGCTGAGCGACATAATGATTAAGTCTTCCTCTGTTGCGGGTAAGCAGTGCCATTAAAGCTTCGAATTTGCTGAAGCGGAGAAGCACGTTTTTGTCCCCCTGCCGGTAACGGGCATAGTATCCGCGTTTCGGGTTATACGTCAGACGGTAAATCCCGATGCCCAGGCTGCCTGCCGTCGGTTTCAGATAGATGAATTTGTGCTTCTCGAGCATCTCCTTGATCTGTGCGGCAGAAGGGTTGAGCTGTGATTCGGGAACATACTTGAACTCATCGGTTCCTTCCAGCAAATTGTAGATATCCCATTTCTCGAAAAATGCCCAGTTAAACAGCGGCGTGCCCCGTTTGACAAAGCGCTGCTTGAACGCGTTCATCGACGGCTGCTTTTCGGATTTGCGGCTCGGCAACCGGTTGTAGATGACATCGGGAAGAGGGACGATTTTCTTGAACCAGCTGCCATCCTTCCGCTGGAACGTGCCGTTTACGGTTTCCTGTGACCAGTTCACATCCCTGGGCGAGAAAGCGAAATAATAGGAACGATCCGAGCCGACTTTCATGAATTGACGGATGAATTCCGTGCGCTGCCCGAATGGGGCGCCTGTTGACGAGATTGTGGTCAGGATCCCTATCAAAGGACCAAGGCGAATATCCTTGCCATTGTTGCATAAAGCCAAGCTGGTTCCCAAACGAGGGAGACGAAGCTGGGATATGATGGACATAGGTACATATAAATGGTTGCCTGACTTTTTCAAAAGCTTGAAACCTGTGGAGGCGCTTTTAGATCCTAGATGCAGGGACACGGATTTCGTTTTCGCCAGCTTGAGGGTTCTCGCCAATTCACTTGTCATGTAGATGACTCTTTCTTGTCTCTGTGTCACATGAATCGTGCAAGTTGTCAAACTCATGGTTTTCCTCCTAAGAGCTTTGCGCCAGCAAAGCTATCTTCGTAAGCAGTGGCTTAAGCTTTGCGCCAGCAAAGCATTCTACGCTACAGAATTTGTAAATTTCAGCACTCCCCGCAAATCACCTGAATCTGTCTCGAATCCAAGGCCTCGCTTTGTGAGGCCATACATCAGGTCGGATCGGCGTTCGGGGAATCAGGGTCGGGAGATTCGCCGGGGAGAGGGGCTGATTTTACGCTAAGTTTCGTTTCGCCGCCCGATTCTCTATTCCGATGATGACGCATCAGATAGCGCGCATAACGGATCGGATTGGCCAATGCGTTGAAGCGAGCTTTCTTGTCATGCAAATAGCTGAAAATCGCACGTCCCGGCTTGGAGTTAACCTCCAAAAGCCAAATGTGGCCGGAAGTATCCACTCCAAAATCGATACCCAGCTCGGCAAGCCGCCCGTGAGACTGTTCTAACGCTTCTGGAATCTGCTTGGATAGCTTCTTCATCTCGCTCAAGATTTGGTCTGACCGGGCGTTTCCGAATTGAGCGGTAAGATAGGCTTTGACGGGCTCTACGGTCCCTCCGCCGTGAAGATTCGAGGTCAGGCTGCCTATCTGACCCTTGCGAACGGCCATCCCGGTCACCTGCCATTGTCCGGTGCCGTCTTTTTGCACGAGCGAGCGAACGTCATACGCTTCGCCTGAGCGGCCATGCAGCGGCAAGTACTGCTGCAGTAAATAGCTGCGCTGCGCCGTGAACCGGCGCAGCCAGCGTAAAAGCGAAGCCGTGTCGGCAAAGCTGCGCGCGACCCGGCCGTTACGCGCGTCGCGCCCGATCACGGTAAACGCCGCACCGGCGTTTGCCGTGATCTCCACCGCGGCAGCGTGCTTGCGCGCTTGTGCTCTACGGCCTGCGGCACGTCTCACGAGCACCACGCCGCAGCCCTGTGAGCCGGCCTGCGGCTTCAAGAGCACCTCGGAGCGGGCCTTGAGCCACTCCGCGGCGGACTGGACGCTGCGCATCACTTCGGTTCGCGGCAAATGGCTGCCGAAGCGGCCGTCCTGCTCCAGCATCTGCTGGACTTCCCACTTGCCCTTCAGGCCATAACCGAGAAGCAGTGGGGAGGGAAGCGTCCGTAAGGTGCGCATCACCTCGCGGTATGCCTCATGTTGATTCCGGTTCACAAAGAAACAGCGGTCGTACACGACATCAGGCATCGCATAATCCTGGCTGACCCATCTACGGGCCGCCGCATCAAACGAATAGCCGCGGACCGTCCCTTCGGACCATCGGATCCCTTGCGGGGTAAACACGAACACGGTCATTCCGGCACGGCTGCCGATCAAACAAAGCTTCCGATAAAAATCCCTGCTCAGAAAAGGGGGAAACCCTTCGGATTGCGTTGTCATGATGCCGAACAAGCGTGAGGGTGACGGGGTCATCATGGAATCACCTCAACATCCGTCAAAATTTAGCTGCGTATCGGGAGTACTGTATGATCCTCTTTACGGATGTACGAACCGTACCTTGGGTCCGTAAAGGAGGATTGTCTTCCTTGGAAGGCTTGGAATTTACCTCAAGAAGCCAGACCTTGCCTTGTGTATCGATCGCCAGATCAATGCCGAGCTCTGCAAAATGCGCGTTGATATGCGTTTCGATTCCTTGGGCGATGGATAGGGCCGCGCGCCTGAGCAAAGAGGCACCTCCCGCTGCTGCAGCCGCTGAATGGGACTGTGCCAGCGCGTCCTTGACGGTTGACATACGGCCTCCGCGCGCCAAATTTGAAACGAAATGTTGATGCCCTGCAATTCTGGCGACAACGGAAGTGACCTCCCATTGTCCAAGCTCGTTACGCTGGACCAAAGCGCGAAAATCAACGGGACACCCTCCTATGGATATCAGCTCAAGCCCTTGCTGGATTTGATAGTGCTGCTGTTTGATTTTGCCGGACAGGGCGAAGAACAATTGGCTTAAGGACTTGAACGATTGCTTGCGGGCGCCGTTCAGATTTGTGAAATAACACGCGTAGGATAGATCCGTTTGCTTCGCGACGCGAATGATCCCTTTTCCCAAGCTGCCTGTAACGGGCTTCAGGAAAACAACAGGATGCTTGGCGCACATCGACTTTAATATTTCATAATGCTGCAGCAAATGAGATTCCGGCAAATAGCTGCGGAGATCGGCTGCTTTGTTAAGCGCATCGAATACCTCGGCCTTGTTTAAATACTTCTCATTGAACAAAGCGGCATGATGCTCGGTTTTGGCATGCTGAAGAAACTGCTGGACATGTTCACGGTTTTCCAGCTTGCGGGAGGTCAGACGGTTATAAATAACATGAGGCATCGGAAATTCCCTCTGCTCCCATCGGTCCGTATAACGCCAGCCTCTGACCGTTGAATGGGGAACATGCAGCTCATCCGGGGTAATAAAGCATACGGAGGCGCCAAGCAGCCTGCCGGTATCGTGCAGCTCCCGATAAAAGGAGGTGGAGGCACCGAACGGCTTTTCGACATTCCCGGAATAAACTCGGCTGATCAAAACGCCAAGCAACGGTCCGATGTGAAGGGTCTGATCTGCGGCCTTGTATTGCAGGCACAGCGAGTCCCGGCTTGACAGCCCCCACGTGACTGCCAGGGACTCTTGGATTTGAAGGACGCCGGCAAGTGCCGTTGGAACGACGCGAACTTCATGTGCGGCCGACCCGAAGCGCAGCGTGAGTAGGGTGTGCTTCGGGATTTTCCATTTTTTGATTACGGTGCTGCATAAACCAATCGTGGGATCGTTCAATGGAAAGCTGGCACTAAGAAACTGAATAGTGACCTTCGTTCTTTTCACTTTTGGCAGCTCCTTCCCTTACGCCAGCTTGCAAAAATATCAAGTGAACTACTTCATCATATGAGGGCGTTTTACCCTTGGTGAAAAGAAACTGTACGGTTATAGCAAGGAACGCTCTGAACCAGGTTCGTTGGATGGAGCGGATTCGATAGAGTGGCAAAAGGGGAGAATACCTCTTTTGAAAAATTTGGCGTAACTTGAAGGAAGAATGGCAAACCATGTAGAATGATGGTAAATAGGTCTTAAGACTTATGGAATATTGGGAATTTATTTTGTTGAGGAAAATGAAAAAATGGCTCCCAACTGTAACCATTATTTTTCTTTTTTCGTCCATACTAAGGAAAAGAGCCGGCGGACGGTTTATAGCGCAGCTTCGACTGCACTGTAAGCTCATGTCTTTTAAGGCCCTTGATTACAAAAAGGCGGAGAATTTTGTTGCTCGATCAATTTCCAAGCAGAGGAGAGAACCGTATGAAGCATACAAACATTTCATGGTTGTTGATGATATTGGCTGTTGTTCTGTTTACCCTTGCGGCAGGCTGCGAGGACCGCGGCACATCCGTGAATACGTCCGGGCCGTCGGCTGCAGCACCGACTGCAGCTCCTTCCCCTGCGCCGGGCGAGCAGGAGTCCAAGCCAGCCTCCAATACGGATGACAAAGCACCGGCTCCATCGGCAAGCCCGACGGCGGAGCCCGCCCAAAATGCACAACTGTCAGAGACCAATGCTACGGAGACAGCCGTAGCCTCTATTAAGTTTATCAGCCCGACAGAGGGATGGGCCGGTGGAGACGGGGTTATACTCCACACGAAGGATGGGGGAAAGCACTGGGAGAAGCAATTTCAAGGACCCGGTCAGATTGAGGCGTTTTCATTCCTGGACAGCACCAGAGGATGGGCTTATGTCCGCACGGGAGGCTCTCCCGGCGACACCGGCTCCGCTGCCAAAGGTAGACTGCTACAGACTACCAACGGCGGCGCCTTATGGACTGTGATTTCCCAATCCGCTCCGATTAGCAAGAGTATCCGTTTTGTATCGGAGCAGGAAGGCTTCAGCGGAAATCAATACACTTCGGACGGGGGGAAGACGTGGAACGCGCTTCCGGTTCCTTCGAATATGAAGGGAGAACCGTTCTTTATCAACAAAAGCCAGGGCTGGGCTGTCACCATGAAGGATTCGGATTATGAGGTACAGCTGACCAAGGACGGGGGCAAGACATGGAAGCCCGTATGGACGCATTCGACTGTAAGTCAAGTGAACAATGCCGTTATCCGTTCGACGGAGGCAAGCGATGTATGGGTGCTTTTGGTTGGAGACAGCGGCATGAGCCAAACCTCTTATACGCTGCTTCACAGCAAGGATGAAGGGAAGAACTGGAAGACGGTCGTGGCCAATTCCACGGCAGGAGGCGGCCCTGCGCCAGGCTATAAGATTGGCGAACAGCCTGGACCGAAAGGGCCGGGAACCAAGCCTGGCCAGCTGCAAGCCGTAAGCGCTCAAGTTGCCTTTCTGACAGGCGAATGTCCGCCGTGTGGAGATTATGGCGCGGTAACGATCGGATCGACGCAGGATGGCGGAACCACTTGGGTCAATGGAAGCCAGCAGCTTCCGGGGACGAATGCAGATGCCTCCTTCCTGGACGGCAAGCAGGGTTGGATCGTGGTTGGGGCCTATAATCAGCCGACGAAGCTGTATCAAACTACGGACGGCGGGAAAAAATGGACCGAGGTGCAGACCTTCGGCAAACCGGCCTCTTCATAAACGGGAAAAGAAAATCACTGTACTTATGCGAAGCGAGGCTGCTTTCTGCATAAGTACAGTGATTTTTTGCTGCATTGGGGATGTGACGAATCCGGCCGTCACGAAGCTCCTACAGGCTTTGTCTTGATAGCCGGAGGACATCCAGCAGGGGGACTCTCTTGCGGGTCAGGTCGTGATACAGCTCATTGCCTTGAATATGATCGATATAAAGAACTCCGTTCAGATGATCGATTTCATGCTGGATGCATCTGGCCAGATAACCTTCGCCTTCCAGCGTGACCGTTTCCCCCGCCCGGTTCCAGGTTGTTATTTGGACATACTGGGCTCGTGTGACGATTCCGGTATGCTCCGGAAAGGACAGGCAAGCCTCTGGACCGGTTTGTTCACCCCTCATCCGAATGATTTCGGGATTGATAAGCTCGATCAAGCCGTCCCCGCAATCCATTACGATGACTCTTTTTAAGATACCTATTTGGGGAGCGGCTAAACCGGCCCTGCCCTCCTTCGCATATAAGGTGTCCTTCATGTCATCAAGCAGCTTGAATAATTTGGCATTGATTTCGGTAACCGGCTTCGCCGTTTTGCGCAAAATCGGATCGCCGAATGGAACGATGATTTTCTCGGCCATCGCTAGTTCCCTCCCTCTGCAATGTGGCTGTCAGGTGTGAACACCCACAAATCGTTCGGCGTACATTCGAGCGCCGTACACAGCGCATCCAAGGTTTCCGCCTTCATCTGACGCGGCTGGCCTGACAGAAGCGCGCTGATGGATGGAGCGGATAAGGAATAGCCTGCCTTCTCCTTCAAGAGCCGGGCAAGCGCCGCGCCGCTCCATATGCCTCTGCTGGCCATAACCTGTCTTAACATCCAAACCAGCATTTCTTAAGCCTCCTGCTCTGACGCTGGATTATCCATTGCCTTCATATATTAGGTATTACCTAATAGTAGTAGCTGTTAACTAAAATGTAAAGCTCAAAAAGGCTATGCCCTTAAGGCATAGCTTGAGTTTGTCGAGAAGCCTATCGTACAGAAAATGCGAAAGGTGATAGGTGGGGTATCTCCTGGAGGAGCGATAGCGTTCGCCTGTTCTCGGGAAATCACCGCTATATAGCGATTATAATCAATATTTCCCGAGAACAAGAGCGGCCGGAAGGGGATACCTCTCCGGGGTACCAAAGCCATTTTTCAGATTTTCGAGTTTCTCGAGCTCGCTATGCCTATAAGACATAGCTTTTGAGCTTTCTCAGCAGGAAGAGTAATCCGCGGAAGTGGCCGGCTTCATTTTGGATAGAACAGCCAGCATGGCGACCAGCAGCACTCCGAGGAGGACGAGAAACCATAAGGTGAACGATACCGAGGAATGCTCCATCAGACGGCCGGTCAGCCAGGAAAAGGCGGCTCCGCCGATGCCGCTGGCGGCAATGAGCTTGCTTGTAGTTTGTTCCGTTCTCCCCGGAAACAAGGAATTGCTGAAGATCAGCGAGATGGAGAACAGTCCGGACATGAACAATCCGATCAACAGGATCATGATGAAAGCTCCAACGAGGTGCTTCATTAAGGCCAGACCTATCAGCACAACCACGGTCGCTGCCGAACACCAAAGCAGGTATCGGGTATAACCGTATTTCTCGGCGAGCAGACCGCAGACGAACCGGCCGAGGACCATCGTCCCCCAAAACAGGCTGACGCTGAGCGAGGCGACCGCCGCATTGACATTCATCGATTCAAGAAGGATGGAGGGCAGGAAATTGACGATGCTCATCTCCAGTCCCACATAAATGAAAAATACGATAATGCAGCAAATGAGCATGGTGTACGTGAGCCTACTGCCGCGATTTCCTTTTGCCGGAACGGCTGCAGGAGCTGCTTCAGCTTCTAGGCTTTCGCCAATGTTAATTATCTGACGGTTCCCGGTACTGTAACGCCACCAGACGAAGGCGAGCAGCAGGGAAAGGAAGCAGGTGCCGAAGAAAGTCAGCTCCCATCGTCCATTGGCTATAAGCAGGCTGATAGCGACAGGCATCAGCAGAGCGCCCGAGCCAAAGAAAACCTCGAGCCGGCTCATTGCCACGGCTTTCTTGTCTTGTATGGCATCGATGATCAGGGCGCCGACGGTGGATTCGATCATCCCCGATCCGAAGCCGACAAGCGGCAGGCACAGCAGCACGACAGGCCAGGGGGGAAGCAGACCGATAATAAAATAACCGAAGCAGATGAAATATAACGTAAAAGAAAGCATACGAATGCGTCCAAACCGCTTGGACCACCACGGCTGGGTGATGACGCCAAGCAAAAAGCCGAAAAATTGCGCAAAGATCAGATTGCCCCCATCTGCATAATCACGTCCGTAATGCATCATAAGCTCAGGCAGCAGGGCGGCGGCTATGACAGAAGTGAATCCGATCAGTAAATAGAAGCAGCAGCCGATCCAGAGCAGCTTATTCATCCGCGTCCTTCCCTCCCGATGGCGTTGCCGGTTGAGGCTTGTAACGCCCATTCCACCGCGTCAGCCACGCTCTCAGTGATGCGCGCCGCTTTGGCTCTCAAGTCGGGATGACTGCCGGCCATGGCGAAGCTGTGCGGTGTCGTGGCGAACATGGATACATCATTGAAGGAATCGCCGATGCAGACCGTTTCCTCGGGAAGGATGCCTAAATGCTGCTGAAGCGCCTTTAAGCCGGTTCCCTTGGAAATATGGCGCGGCATAACATCCAGGCAATCCACGTCGGCGATATAAGCGTCAATCTGATCGCCGTAAGAGGCTAACAGCTGCTTTTGCAATACAAGAAGCTGGTTCATATCACCGAGATACGTAATTTTTCCGCAGATCAGCTCGGTACCCAATGCTTCAACCGCATGAGGCATTACTTTCACGGGAGCCAACAAGTTGGCTTGGATGTGGGCGTTGCGTTCGTTCAGCTCCGTCAGCACGTAATGATCGGGTGCGCACATGACGGTAATGAGCGGCAAATCCAGGGCCACGACGGCCAATTCCTTGATAAGGGACGTTTCGAACGTATCGTGCCGAATCAGATGGCGGTCCGACGTGTGAACGTAAGCTCCATTCTGAGAGACAGCATGTACTTCCAGCTCAAGCTCGCCCATGACATGCCGAATTTCCGGGTACATCCGTCCGGACGCGAAGCATACGGAGAGCCCGCTCTCGAGAGCCTTGTGTACGGCTTTGCGGTCTCTATCATGAATATGATGGCCTTTTTGCAGCAGCGTGCCATCCAAATCGCTGACAATCAATTTAATCATGCGGGTTCTCTCCTTTGGCTACAATGATGTCAATCTCGTGCCGGTGAAGCGCCTCTTTCATCTCCTCCGACGGTTCCTCATCGGTAATGATGATATCGATGGGCTCTAGACCGGATATCCGGTTAAATTGCCGCTTGCCGAACTTGGTATGATCTGCGAGCAGGATGACCTGATCGGCGCGGCGCATCATTTCTCTGACGAGAAAGCCTTCCTCCTCGTAGGGATTGGAAAGGCCGTCATGCGTTATGGCGCAGGTACCCAGCAGCAGCTTGTGAACGTGGTAGTCGCTCAGCATTTCCATAGCGCGTGCGCCATAAATCAGGCGATGCTCCGGGTGGAGCTTCCCGCCGAGAAGGTGAACGTCGATATGTTCCTTACGGTTCAAAATATCGGCGATATCGATGGAGTTCGTCACAACGACATGTCCTTGCGTATGCAGGCTTTCCGCGGCATATTGAACCGTAGTCGATGCGTCCAGCAGCAGGTAATCCCCATTATGGATGAGGGTGGCGGCCATGCGTCCGATGGCTTTTTTCGATTCCGTCGTTGCCTCGTCTCGCAGCCGCTCGCTGTAGTTGGCCACATGGCTCGATAGCGTCGGAAGGATGGCGCCGCCGCGTGTGCGCAGGATGCGTCCTTGCTCTTCAAGCCGGATGATATCCCTGCGGGCCGTATCCCGGGACACATCGAACAGCTCGCATATGGTTTCTATATTGATTCTTTGATGGTGTTCCAAATGATTCAGGATCCCGATCAATCGCTCTTCCTGGTACATGGGAGCCGTCTCCTTTCTATGCAAATTCATTCATTGTAAGCATAGTATAAGGCAATGTGCATGAATAATGCAATGATTTATAAGTAAATATAAGTTAATTTACGTAAAGTTAAGTTTTTTGAGCGAGATTTGTTAGCATCCCTCTAATTTATGGTACAATGGTAAGGTATAGCAATATCAATAAACTCATGGATATTTTTGAGGAGATACGGAAGGATTGGGTTTCGTTTGGCTGCAAAAAAACCAAAGTTATTGGAGCTGGATATTGTAAGAGCTTTTGCCATATTGGCGGTGTTATTTATCCATAATACCTCCGAGGCGACGGTGGAGCTTCCTGTCGGAAGCGTCTCACAGGCTGCGTACCTCTCCATTAACAAGTTCAGCAATTTTGCCGTGCCGGTGTTTATTTTCATCAGCGGGCTGGTGCTCTTTTACCGCTATATCGATGATTGGAGCGGGAAGCAGGCGGTGACCTTTTACTTGAAGCGGGTCAAGCAGGTGCTGTTCCCCTATTTGATCTGGTCGGTGGTTTATTACTTGTATAATCAGTGGATTTACGACCCGAGCCGGCTGCATTTTGACGGGAAGGAATTTCTGGATCTGCTGCCGTGGGCGGACGCTTCCTACCATCTTTATTTCATGATCATTATCGTGCAATTCTATCTCATCTTCCCCCTGCTTGTCTGGCTGTGCCGGGTGTCGCAGGTCTTCCGCAGCAATCTGTTCCTGATCGGGATCGCCGTTCAAGCCGCTTGCTACGTTTACGGACATTGGGTCGAACCGCTGCCGCACAGCGCTTCGTTATGTGTCACCTACTTCAGCTTGTTTTCGCTGGGGGGGTATCTGGGCATTCATTATGCATCATTCAGCGCGTGGATCAGCAGACATATCGGCTGGGTGCTGCCATTAAGCGTGCTTTTGGGCTTAAGCTTTATGGGGCTGTTCCTGCTTGAGGAGCTGCTGCATATCACACTGGATAATACGTGGTATGAGGTTATTTTTAATACATATCCGATGTTTGCGGGGATGAGCTTTATCTGGATTGGCCGTAAGCTGGTTCAGTATTGGCCGCGGGTAACCAAATGGCTCCTCTCGTTAGGAGCCGTATCGTACGGCATCTACTTAATGCATCCCGCAGTGCTGACTTACTGGCGCACTCATGTCATTAACGACAGCGGTGCGATGCGTGACTATCATCTGTATATTTTGAGCGGATTTGTGTTAAGCCTGGCTATCCCATGGCTGCTGTCTTATGTGTACGGACAAGCCATGAGGAAGCTACGGCCGACCCCCAAGAAAAAGCTGTCCCAAGGAACAGCTTAAGCAAGCCGCGTTCGCAAGCCCTCTATCCACTGCCGGATAAGGGGCTTTTTGCATTAACCTGTGCTTGTCCGTCCGTTTAGAGTGCTATTTTTGCAGGAGGGCTCATACAATGTATTGTACAAGTAGGGACGAAAGGGAGGAGCGGGACTTGAAGGGAACGAAAAATATTGTGTTGATGGGCTTGGCGCTGGGCATGCTGTTTTACGCGGTACCGAGACTGGATTTAAGCTCGGAATCTATCCTGCCGACCGTATTCGGCATTGCATGGATCGCTTTTGCTCTGCTGATCATCGCTGCGCATTTGCATGAGCTGCTCGGGGTGGATGAGGAAGCCAGAGAGGAAATGGAGAAGGTCAAGCGGATGAAAAAATGGCAGCTGGAGCAGATGGTCCAAGGAAAGCGCAAAATGCTGCAGTTCAAAAAATAATCCCCCTAATATGGAAAAACCCGACCGCATAAGCGGCCGGGTTTCTTGAGTGGGCGGTTTTATTTGAAGGATGCGTAGCCTTGGTCCACCATCACGACACTGCCGTTGATCGCTTCGGCTTCATCCAGCGAGACCAGGTAAACCGAATTGGCGACCGTTTCCGGCTTCGTCAACTCGCCTCCCATAACTTTGGCTCGCATACTATCGAGCATTCCTCTATCCTTAAAGCCTTGAATAATCGGCGTATCCACGGCCCCCGGGGCGATGGCGACGACGCGAATGCCGTAGGGCGCCAGCTCCAAGGCGGCGGATTTGCTCATCATAATCACTGCGCCTTTGGTAGCGTGATAGGCGAAGGTCCCTGGGGAAGCAAGGAAACCGAAGACGGAAGCGGTATTAATAATAACTCCGCGGATTCCGAGCTCCTTCATTTTCTTGCCCGCTGCGATAATACCGTAGGCTACCCCATGCTGGTTAATGCTGATCGTACGGTGATATAAGTCCATGTTTTGTTCCAGAACAGGACCGGCCCCGCCGATGCCGGCATTGTTGAACATCACATCGACACGTCCGAAGTGCTGTACGGTCTTATCGAGCAGGGCTTCAACCTCCTCCTGCTTGGAGACGTCCACTTTGATAAAAATAGCCTCGCCCCCTGCTTGAGCAATGAGGTCGACCGTTTCTTGTCCGCCCTGCTCGTTAAAATCGGCAACGACGACCCGGTCGCCTTTGCTTGCAAATTTCAGGCAGGCTTGACGTCCGATCCCGCTGGCTCCTCCCGTAATCACCGCTACTCGTTGTGTGTTCATACGAATCCCTCCAGTTATGCGTTCGGGTACCCCCGCACCGCAGTTATGTGTTAAGTTCTATAACGATTGTACTCCTGGCTCGAAAATTAGTATATTTAAACTTAGTTAGGTTTAACTTAAGTGCCGCTAAACTATATTTCGACCCGATATCCACATAAGTCTGCGATTAGGGTTTACGTAGCGGTCCCCTGTTATTCAGAGAAGCCTTCTTGCGGAGAGATAACAGCCAACAAAAATAACCCCGTAAAACGGGGGCTAGGCTTCGAATCCGATTCAGGTACATTTTAGGGAGCGCCTGAAATAAGTAAATAAAAATCCGTGCTTATCGCACGGATCAGGTTGGGTACTAAAGAAGAGAAATGACAAGCAGCTCATACAGCACCAGCGGCAATATCACGTTGTTAAACCCGCCGAAGGCTGGATTGAAAAATCCGCGTACATGGGTCGGCATCATCTGCAGGTATACATTAAAGCCATCCGTATCCACGATGACACCGTCATAGGTGTGACCGTGAATCGTTTGCACACGAACAGGTCTGTTTAAGTACTTGCTGCACAAGCCGTGAATATGTTCCTGAGTTCTTTGAAGCGTTTGGATGACCGAGGGGTCCATTTGGAATACGGTTTGCATTTGGGGGACTTCAGGCTGGTTATACATGGGCGGCACCTCCATTCAATATACGGTATCCTATGCATTTGCCCAGTTCGAGGTTCTTGAGAATATGGGCTTTTTTTTAGGCCGCGGAAATCCTATAATAGAAATAGTACAGATGAGTACAGAATGGATAGGATGAGGTGTAACAGTTATGGACCATATATTGCAGGAGACGTCAACAAAGCATGAACAGATCTTAAAATATATCGAAAGCTTGAAGATAGGCACCAAAATTTCAGTAAGAAAAATTGCGGAAAAGATGGAGGTCAGCGAAGGAACCGCTTACAGGGCGATCAAGGAAGCGGACAATCTGGGCCTGGTCAGCACCAAGGAAAGAGTCGGTACCGTGCGCGTCGAGAAGAAGCTGCGGGATAATATCGACAAGCTGACGTTCGGTGAAGTAGTGAATATGGTGGACGGAGAGGTGCTCGGAGGAAGCGGAGGATTGCATAAGACGCTGAACAAGTTCGTGATCGGCGCGATGCAGCAGGACGCCATGATGCGTTATATCGACGCGGGAAGCCTTCTTATCGTCGGGAACCGGAGCAAGGCCCATATGTGTGCGCTGGAGCAGGGGGCGGGCGTTCTGATCACGGGGGGATTTACCACAAGCGAGGATGTGAAAAAGCTTGCGGATCAGCTGGAGCTGCCGATCATTTCGAGCAGCTACGATACGTTTACGGTAGCATCCATGATCAACAGAGCGATTTACGACCGGCTGATTAAGAAGAAAATACTGCTCATAGAAGATATCGTGCCGGCCCAAATGCAGGTTTATGTCATGAAAGGCCATCAAACGCTGAAGGATTGGCAGCAGCTGCATGAGCAGACGGGGCATGGCCGCTTCCCGGTAGTCGATGAGTGGAACCGCGTCGTGGGCATGATTACTTCACGGGATTTGATCGGTGCGGAGCCGGAGCAGACGATCGACAAGCTGATGACGCGCAATCCGTTAACGGCAAGCCCGAATACCTCGGTCGCTTCCGCAGCTCACATGATGGTATGGGAAGGCATCGACCTGCTGCCTGTCGTTGATGCAAACCGCAAGCCGCTCGCAGTAATCAGCCGCAAAGACGTGCTCAAAGCGATGCAGCATATTCAGCGGCAGCCACAGAACGGGCAGACCTTCGAGGACCTGATCTGGTCCGGCTTCAGCGAGGAGCGGACGAAGGACGGTCAGCTGACGTTCCGGGGCCTGATCACCCCGCAGATGATTAACCAGCTCGGCACCGTCTCGGAAGGGGTGCTCACGATTCTTGTTATCCAGGCGGCGTATCACGTTGTGCAGGATATCAAGAAGGGCGATCTTGTGATGGACAACATGTCCTCTTATTTCGTCAAGCCGGTGCAGATCGACAGCGAGATTCACATTATTCCCAAAATTATCGAGGTCAGCCGCAAGTTCGGCAAAATTGAGGTGGAAATTTACCATGCGCAGACGCTGGTTGCCAAAGCCATGCTGACCACCCAATTTATCGATCAGCTGTAGCCGGATTCACCGGAAGCATGGGCTTACTGCTGCCGGCTGAAATGGCTGTGATTGCGCAGTCCCGCGAACAGATTGAACATACCGAGCAGGAAGCAGACGATGCCGAATACGCGGCGGGTATTCGAATCCGTAAAGAAGAACAGCTGCGAAATCGCAATGACGATAAGCATCAGGCCCATGGCGATGTTCATTCGGGAAGCGTAGATGCCGCGAAGCTTGGGCTCCTGGCTTCTTCTGGACCGGAAGCTGTAAAATACCGAGAAGGCCAGGGTAATGACGATTAGCGCGGGTAAAATGATCTGGGTTAGTTCCATTGCAAAGGCACATCCTTATATTCGTATCATTCAAACCTGTTCTAACTTTACCCATTTTTCGGCTGAAAATCAATGAACCGGCGGCGGGTTGTCTTTCGTTTTTGTACGCTTCATTAAGAAGAAGCTACATGGTTGTCCGTTTGAATTCTTCAGCAACGACCCATACCTTCAGCTCCGTCTGAATCAGAAGCATCGTTTTCATATTCACCATATAATCCTTGTCGAGAATGCCGCGGTACGTTTTTTTGGAGAGAAGGCTTTGATAGATGTGGGGGGATTCCGCGATAACGGAAATTTTTTGCCCCTTGATCACTGCCAGGTCATTCCGTACGCGCTTTTCGATCTCCTGCTCCGTCACCTTGTCCAACGGATTTAGGGGACTCGACTCCACGACGACATCGATTTGATTAACCACACTTTGCTGATTTCTTGTTTTTTTGTATGTGTTGTTGTCGAGCATCAGCTTTTCGTTTTCGGCGATAAGCTCGCGATTTTCAATCAGAATTGTATTGAGCTGTTGATGATAAATGCTCAGAAACAGGGCGCTGCCTATAATGATGCCCGAGATGAGAAGTCCGGTCGATTGCAGCAGTCCCTTATAGCTTTCAAACGGAGGCACTCTCAATTGGAGTCGCCTCCTTTGCATATCCAGTAGATGAGAGAGGTACCCGACTGAGCCCCGATAAAAGCGAATACAATCAGCAGAATTTGTTTGATCGCCGGTGAGATGTAGCCCTCTGCCAGGTTGCTTTCGATGAAGCGGATCGGATCGATCGTCCCTCCTACGGCGGCAACGAGCGCCCAGATTTTGATTTGCTCGGAAATGTGCAGCATTTTTAGTGTAGGGGGCTCCATCATGAGCACGGCGGCAATGCCTCCCAGCATGGAACCGCCCAGTACAACTCCGAAGGCAATAAAGAAATCCAGCACGCATTTCGTCAAAAAGTTAACCACTCCGTTCTCCTCCTCATCCCGTTTCAAGCGAGCGAATAAGCCTTACTTGTCTAATGTATGGTACAAGTGTTCGCATTATGATAAAATAAAGAGAAATTTTACTAAGCAATCTAAAAAGCAGCAACGGTCCCGCAAATAAGCAGGCATGTCAAGCGTATGACGGGGATTTTGAGGGCTGACTTACAGAGAATTAAGGGAGGCGGCGCAGGTGAGTGATTTTGTCCATCTGCATGTGCACAGCGAATACAGCCTGTTGGACGGCGCGGCGCGTATCGACGATCTGGTAGGCCAGGCAGCCCGGCTCGGGATGAAAGCGTTGGCGTTAACCGATCACGGTGTGATGTACGGCGCCATACCATTTTATAAAGCGTGCAAGCAGCACGGGATCAAGCCGATTATTGGCTGTGAGGTGTATTATACGGCAGGCTCCATTAAGGAAAAGGGAAGCAGGCAGGAGCAGCCGATCTATCATTTGATTCTGCTGGCGAAGAACGAGACGGGTTACCGGAATTTGATGAAGCTGTGCTCCATCGGGCATCTGGAGGGCTATCATTACAAGCCGAGAATCGACGCCAAGCATTTGGCTCAATATTCGGAAGGGCTTATTTGTACCAGCTCGTGCCTTGGCAGCGAGGTTTCACAGCATTTGCTCCATGAGCGGTACGAGGAGGCGATGCAGGCGGCCAACCGGTACCGTGCCATCTTCGGCGACGACTTCTTCCTGGAGCTTCAGGATCACGGGCTGCTGGAGCAAAAGAAAGTGATGCAAAGCATGCTGAAATTAAGCAAGGATACCGGCATTCCCCTCATTGTGACCAATGATGTTCATTATGTGCGGGAAGAGGATGCGAAGGTTCAGGATATATTGCTGTGCATTGGAACGGGCAAGACGGTAGATGATCCGGAACGGCTGAAATTTCCGTCCACGCAGCTCTATTTGAAAAGCGATGAAGAGATGAAGCGGATGTTCGCTCATGTGCCGCAAGCGATCGAAAATACTCGGATTGTGGCGGACCGGTGCAATCTGGAGCTCGAATTCGGCCGTTCGATCTTGCCGCGTTTCGAGCCGCTTCCCGAGCATGCGACGGCGGGGAGCTATCTTGCCGAATTATGCCGCAAGGGGCTTGAAGCCCGTTATGCGCATCTGCCGGAATGGAATGACGGCAGCTACCGCAAGGACGTGGAGGAGCGGCTCGCTTATGAGCTGTCCATCATCGACCGGATGGGTTTCTCCGATTATTTCCTGATCGTATGGGATTTCATCCGGTTCGCGCATGAGAATGGCATCGTGACGGGGCCGGGCCGGGGGTCTTCGGCCGGAAGCCTGGTTGCTTACGTGTTGAAGATCACGGATGTCGACCCGATACGGTACCATCTTCTCTTCGAGCGGTTTCTCAATCCTGAGCGGATTACGATGCCCGATATCGATATCGACTTCAACGACATCCGCCGCGACGAGGTTATCGATTATGTGGTAGGCAAGTATGGTACTGACCGTGTGGCGCAAATCATTACGTTCGGAACGATGGCGGCCAAGGCGGCGGTGCGCGATGTCGGCCGCGTACTGAATCTGCCCTACAACGAGGTGGACCGGGCAGCTAAAATGATTCCGCACCAGCTCGGCGTAACCTTGGCGGAAGCCATTGAGGCCAATCCGGAGCTGAAGGCGCTTGCCGCCAAGCAGCCGAAGACAGCGGAGCTGCTCCAGCTGGCCATGCGGGTCGAGGGCATGCCCCGTCACGCCTCGACGCACGCGGCGGGCGTGGTGATCTCGCGGGAGCCGCTGACGCAGTATGTGCCGCTACAGGAAGGCAACGAGCAGACGGCGCTGACCCAATATTCGATGGAGCATCTGGAATCCATCGGCCTGCTCAAGATGGACTTTCTCGGCCTTAGAACGCTATCGATTATAGAGCGAACTCTGCAATGGGTGAAGGAGCAGAAGGGTGTAGAAATCGATTTTCACAAGGTGCCGATGGATGATCCGGCAACCTATGAGCTGCTGAGCCGCGGCGATACGACGGGGGTATTCCAGCTGGAGTCCCCTGGCATACGGAGAGTGCTGAAGGAGATGCGGCCCAGCCAATTCGAGGACATCATCTCGGTAGTGGCGCTGTACAGGCCGGGTCCGATGGAATTTATCCCTCAGTATATTCAGTGCAAGCACGGGCTGCAGGAGGTGGAGTATCCTCATCCTACGCTGGAGCCCATTCTGGGAGATACGTACGGCATTATCGTATATCAGGAGCAGATTATGCAGATCGCTTCGAAGATGGCGGGCTTCAGTCTTGGCGAAGCGGATTTGCTGCGAAGGGCGGTCAGCAAGAAGAAGCGGGAGGTGCTTGATGAGGAGCGCACCCACTTCGTCAAAGGCAGCGTAGCACAAGGGTTCACCGAAGCGGAGGCGAACAAGGTGTACGACATGATCGTACGGTTCGCCGACTACGGCTTCCCCCGGGCTCATGCTACGGCTTACGGCGTACTGGCGTTCCAGACGGCGTATTTGAAGGCCCACTATCCCGTCCATTTCATGGCGTCCATGCTGACTGCCGTGATGGGCAGCCACAACAAGGTGGCCGAATATGTCGACGAATGCCGCCGCATGGGCATTCCTGTACTGCCCCCGGACGTGAACGAGAGCAGCATCGCGTTTACACCCGTCATGACACCGGTAGCAAGGCAGCATGGAGATGCCCAGGCGGCAGACGATGCCGGGGAGCCCGTATCGGCAATACGCTTCGGACTGGCCGCTGTCAAGAACGTCGGCACGCAGGCGATCGATTCGATCATGAAGGAGCGGAGCAAGGACGGCGGCGCTTACGAGAGCCTGGTCGACCTGTGCCGCCGGGTAGATCTTCGCGTCTGCAACAAAAGGGTGCTTGAATCGCTTATCCAGAGCGGAGCGACGGATTCGCTTCCGGGGCATCGCGCGCAGCAGCTGGCGATGCTGGAGGAAGCGATCGAGGCTGCGGCCAAATGGCGCAAGGAACGTGACGATCTGCAGCTGCACCTGTTCGGATTTGTCGAAGAGGTGAACTGGGAAGTCGAATATCCGGAGATTCGCCCCTTCACGATGACCCAGCAGCTGGAAATGGAGAAGGATTTGCTCGGTCTGTACATATCCGGCAGTCCTCTCGATGATTATGAAGAGCTGCTGCGCCAGCTGGAGCACGATCCGCTGCATTTCCTCCAGGAAATGCCCGACCATAGCGAAGTCATAGTGGCCGGCATGGTGCTGTCCAGCAAGACGATAGTGACCAAGAAGGGACAGCCTATGGCGTTCATGGAGCTGGAAGACCGTGTAGCCAAGGTGGAGGTAGTTCTGTTCCCAGAAGCGTGGAAGCAGTATGCCCCATTGGTGCAGAAGGGCAAGCCGGTGCTGGTCCGGGCCAAGCTGCAGCAGGGGGATGAGGATGTCAAGCTGCTCGCGGACCAGCTGTTTGCGCTGAACGACCCGGACCTCCGGTTCAAGGCGGTGCGCAGGCCCGCTCAACAGCCGGCCGCAAGAAATGTGCAGCAGCAGGTTCCGTCCTCGGCCAAGAGCCGCCCCGCGCCTGCCCCGGCTCCTGCTGCAACCGACAGGCCAGTGAGCCAAGGATCCGCTGGGCCGCAGCAGCGTGAGAGCAGCCGTCCGGTCCGGACGCAGCGCGTGTATGTCAAAATTTCTGCGGACCACGAGCAGCCGCAGGTGCTTACCCGTCTCAAGGAGCTGCTGCTGCTGCATGAAGGGCCGCTGTCCGTCATTTTGTATTACGAGAAGAGTCAAAAAACGATCAGCTTAAGCGATCAATTTAAGGTCAAGCCTTCTCCCAAGCTGTTTCAAGCGATGGAGGAGCTGCTTGGTAAAGATACGGTAAAAGTGAAATAATCGGCGCTTCCTCCGCATACATTTAGTAACCCGGGCTGTCTTACGGCTTGACCGAATAAGACACGTTAAGCGTGAACCGGCCGCATCGTCAATCGGTCCGCCGGAATCACGGTAAGGAATACGTTCGCTATCCTTATAGCTTGTCCCTATGCCAGCGTAATGGACAGCGGAACGATTCCCCTTGGTTATTAGCTGGCTATGGAGGAGGCGTTGTTTCATGTCACATCAGCACATTGTGGAATGGTTGGAAAATCGGGGCGTTACGATCGAGAGGATCGCCGATATCGTTTTGAAGCTGCAGCTGCCTTACAACGCTCAACTGAAAAAAGAAGATTGCATCGAAAGCGTTTTGGCGATTCTGAAAAAACGCGAGGTTCAATATACGCTGTTTACCGGTATTGCGCTTGATGAACTAGCGGAGAAGAAGCTCCTTCCTGAGCCGCTTCAGTCCATCATGGAGCGGGATGAGTCTCTTTATGGCGTTGACGAGACGCTTGCGCTCGGCATCGTTCATGTCTACGGCATGATCGGCTTGACGAGCTTCGGCTATCTGGACAAAGAGAAGCTGGGCATTATTCGCGAGCTGAACGATCACTCGACAGGCATTCATGTATTCCTGGACGATCTTGTGGCGGGACTAGCTGCAGCGGCTTCTGCCCGCATCGCCCACCGGCACCAGGACGAGCTGGACCATTCGACGGTTTCTCCAGCCTCTCCTTCTGCGTCGAATGCGGTACAGGACGGGTCTGATGTCCCTTCAGCCGGCACCTCCCGTGCTGACGACGACGCAACCTCCGAACCATAAACTTCGAACAATTCCTGGATCGAACAGGGGTTTCTGAACCATATGCAGAAGCGGGGGCTGCCCGGCTTCTCTTCTTTTTTTCACCACAGGATAAAAACGTGTGCGGACGCCTTGAACCTTTCTTGCGGGGAAAAGAGAAGATATGATATCATTAGTGCATTATGTTCGGGAGGTCTTTTTTCATGTGGACCGTTATTTATATAGCTCCTACAGCAAAAATTGCAGACAGAATCAAGCAGAAATTGACGGAAGAGGGCTTTCTGGTTCAAGTACGGGCCATAAACATGACGAAAAATCAGTTTGAAATTTTAGTCCCGGAAGGTGAACTTGAAGAAGTTCAAGATGTGCTGAATTCCATATTGCATAGGTCTTAAGAACCGAATGGATCACATTTGAACTCTACGCAAGCGAGGTGTAATCGTGTCATTTATAGATTTGTTTCAGAAGAAAAGAAAGTATGCTACCATTCCAAGCGCGGACAGGTCTGTCACACGAGCAGGTGACGGCGGTGACTTATTGCCGGAGGATAAGCCGAAACGGGAAATTCCCGAGGGCTTGATGAACAAATGTCCGAAATGCGCTGCGATTCAATTTACTAAAGAATTGGACAAAAACTTGAAGGTATGTACCACATGCGGGTATCACTTCAAACTCAGCGCGGTCGAACGCATTCAGATGGTTATGGATGAAGGCCGCTTTTTTGAATATGACGCCGAGATGAGCTCGGAGGATCCGCTTGAATTTCCGGATTATGTCGGCAAGTATCGTAAAGCCGTCGATGCGACTGGCATGAACGATGCGGTGATCACAGGCGAAGGAACGATCGGCGGTTTTCCTGTCGTTGTAGCTGTCATGAGCTTTGACTTCATGGGAGGCTCGCTCGGCTCGGTCGTCGGCGAGAAAATTACGAGCGCTATTGAGCATGCGATGCAAAAGCAATATCCGTTAATTATTTTCTCTACATCAGGCGGCGCCCGCATGCAGGAGAGCATTCTCAGTCTGATGCAGATGGCCAAGACAAGTGCGGCTTTGGCTCAATTCAATGAGCAGGGCGGCCTTTATATCTCGGTCATTACTGACCCTACGTTCGGCGGGGTTTCGGCCAGCTTTGCGATGCTTGGCGACTTTATTATTGCCGAGCCCGGAGCAGCATTCGGATTTACAGGCAAGCGCGTCATCGAGCAGACGATTCGCCAGAAGCTCCCCGACAATTTCCAGACGGCGGAGTTCAACTTGAGTCATGGGCAGGTAGACATGGTAGTTGTACGCAAAGAAATGAAAAACACGCTGACCCGGATACTGGATCTGCATGTTGTGAAGGGGGATTTGGCAAATGGCCGGTGAATTGCCCTTTGAGCAGCCGCTATTGGAGCTGAAAGCCAAGATTGAAGAGCTGCGCAAGTTCGGCGCCGAGAAGCAAATCGATTTCTCGGACGAAATCGCCCGTTTGGAGCAGCGCTACGAGCAGGAAGCCGAGAAGGTCTACAGCAATTTGACGACGGCGGAGAAGATGCAGCTTGCCCGTCATGCGCAAAGGCCGACGACGCTTGATTATATCCAGCATATTTTCACGGACTTTATGGAGCTGCACGGTGATCGTCATTACGGTGACGATCTGGCCATTGTAGGTGGACTGGCCCGCCTGGACGGAATTCCCGTTACCGTAGTCGGTCACCAGAAGGGCAAGGATACGAAGGATAACATTGCCCGCCATTTCGGGATGCCGCATCCGGAAGGCTTCCGTAAAGGCTTGCGTTTGATGCAGCAGGCTAACAAATTCAAACGCCCTATCATTACGTTCATCGACACTCCGGGGGCTTATCCTGGAGGCGCTGCGGAAGAGCGGGGACAGAGTGAAGCGATCGCCAGAAACTTGATGGAGATGGCTTCCTTCGGTGTGCCGATTCTCTGTGTCGTTGTCGGCGAAGGCGGCAGCGGCGGTGCGCTTGCGTTAGGAGTAGGGAACCGCGTATTTATGCTGGAAAATGCGATCTATTCGGTGAGTACGCCGGAAGCGGCCTCGTCGATTCTGTACAAGGACGCGTCCAAAGCAGGGGAAACAGCGGCGGCGATGAAAATCACCGCGAACCATATTCATGCTCTCGGCGTCGTGGACGGTGTCATTCCTGAGCCGCGCGGCGGAGCGCACCGTGATGTAGTCCGCCAGTCTGAGCTCATTAAAGAAACCTTAATAAAGCAGTTGAAGGAGTTAATGCAGCTCTCAGAGAAAGAATTAATCGAAGATCGCTATCAGAAATTTAGAAAAATCGGTAGGTTTACTTACATTCAGGAGGGTAATCACAATCATGCGTAAAACCAAAATTGTATGTACGATCGGTCCGGTGAGCGAATCGCTTGACATGTTCAAGAAGCTCATCAATGCCGGAATGAACGTCTGCAGACTGAACTTCTCACACGGCGATTTCGAAGAGCACGGCAACCGGATCCGCAACGTGCGCCAGGCTTGTCAGGAGCTTGGAAAGAATGTAGCGATTCTGCTTGACACGAAAGGCCCGGAAATCCGTACAGGTAAATTAAAGGATGACCAAAAGGTCGAATTGATCCAGGATAACTTCATTACATTAACGACGGAAGACGTGCTGGGCGATGCCGATCGTATCTCTGTCACTTATAAAGATTTGCCGAAAGACGTGAAGGTCGGTTCCACGATTTTGATCGATGACGGTCTTATCGGCTTGGAAGTCGTAGACTTGACGAGTAAGGAAATCAAATGCCGTATCGTGAACGGCGGCTTGTTAGGCGGTAAGAAGGGCGTTAACGTCCCAGGCGTTAAAATCAATCTTCCGGGGATTACGGAGAAGGACGCTAACGATATTATTTTCGGTATCGAGCAGGGAGTTGACTTCATCGCTGCTTCGTTCGTGCGCAAAGCGAGCGACGTCATCGAAATCCGCGAAATTTTGGAGCGTCATAATGCGACGCACATCCAGATCATTTCCAAAATCGAGAATCAAGAGGGCGTTGAGAACCTGGATGAGATTCTTGAGGTGTCCGACGGCCTGATGGTTGCGCGTGGTGATCTTGGCGTTGAGATTCCTGCCGAAGATGTGCCGATCGTGCAAAAAGCGATGATCAAAAAATGTAACCAAGCCGGGAAGCCGGTTATTACCGCAACGATGATGCTGGATTCCATGCAGCGCAATCCGCGTCCGACTCGTGCGGAAGCAAGTGACGTGGCCAATGCGATCTTCGACGGTACCGATGCAGTGATGCTGTCCGGTGAAACGGCTGCAGGGAAATATCCGATCGAATCCGTTATGACGATGGCCAAAATTGCCGAGCGTGCTGAGACGGCTCTGGAGCACCGTGAAATCTTTATCCGTCAAAGCAATGCTCAACAAAGAACGGTTACGGAGTCGATCAGCCAGGCTGTGGCTAACTCCGCTATGGATCTTGATGCCCGTGCGATCTTGACGGCCACAGAGAGCGGCTATACGGCACGGATGGTATCCAAATACCGCCCTAAAGCGCCTATTATCGCCGTAACTCCTAATGAACAGGTGCTTCGCCGCTTGTCGCTCGTATGGGGTGTCATTCCGGTTAAGGGTGAAAAATGTGAAACGACGGACGAGCTGTTCGAGCTTGCCGTAGACAGCAGCGTCAAAGCGGGCTTGGTCAGCTTGGGCGATACGGTTGTTATCACGGCCGGCGTTCCTGTAGGCCGCTCCGGAACTACGAACCTGATCAAAGTGCACCAAATTGGCGAAATGATTGCCAAAGGTCAAGGCATCGGAACGCAAATCGCAACAGGCAAGGTTATTACCGCCCGCACTCCGGAAGAAGCGAACGCCAAGGCTGTAGAAGGCTGTATTCTTGTGACCCTTACAACGGATAAAGAATATATGCCGGCTATTGAGAAGGCTGCAGCGATCATCACGGAAACCGGCGGTATTACCTCTCATGCGGCAGTGGTCGGTATCAGCTTGAGCAAGCCGGTTATCGTCGGCGTTGAGGGCGCTTTGGGATTAATCAGTGACGGCACAGAGGTATCCATTTATCCTGAGGTCGGTGTCATTTATTCCGGCCGTGCCCGCGTATTGTAAAAAGAAAAGAGGCTTGTTAGGCAGCAGGAGGGGACATGCCTGCTCCCAACAAGCCTCAACCCCGGAGTGAAGTCGACGTTATAATCGGTTTCACTCCTTTTTTATCAGCAAAGCAGGTAATATCCGTTACACGCGGGTGAACAAGGCATAGTCCGTGACCAGGCCAAATTTTTTAAAAAGGCCATAATAGCATAGTAGGAGGGAAAGCATGACTCCATCCGCATGGTTTGAACATACGATTAGAGTTCGGTATCAGGAAACGGACCAGATGGGTGTCGTCTATCATGCCAATTACTTGAATTGGTTTGAAATCGGAAGGACGGAGCTGATTCGGGCACTAGGCATGCCTTATCAGACGATTGAAGAGCTGGGGCTGCTGCTGCCTGTTATTGAGGCCGAGCTGAATTTCCGATTGCCCGCGAAGTATGACGATCTGATCACGATTCGTACCCGAATAGAGGATTTCACTCATTTGCGGCTGCAGTTTGCCTCCGAAATACGCCGGGGCGAAGAGCTGCTGGTCAGCGGCGGAACGCGGCACGTATGGGTGAATAAAGAGTGGAAGCCTACCAGAATCGATAAGGCTGCGCCGGAGCTGTATGAGCTGCTTCAAAAACAAGGCTGAATCGGAATACATAGCGCGTCTTTACATAAAATTTACAAACAACCTAATCTCCGATGACAATGTCGAACTACCATGAAGAAAGTAGAATGAAAACGGTAAGCCGTTGCAAGAGACGGATAGTTTCATTTTCGAAAACGGGCAAATCTGATGGAGGTTACGTGATCCTATGAAAGAGATGACGCAAAGAGAAAGAGAAGCATCATCGAATTATTTGAATAGAGATTTAAGCTGGCTTGAATTTAACTGGCGGGTCTTGGAAGAAGCTCAGGATGCGGAGACGCCGCTCCTGGAACGAATCAAATTTTTATCGATCGTATCGTCTAATTTAGATGAGTTTATGAGTGTCCGGGTCGCAGGAATCAAGGACCAGATTAAGGCGGGCTACGTAAAAAAGGATTTCACAGGCTATACTCCGGCAGGCTTGTTCAAGCGCGTCATGAAACGGTCTGCCAAAATGGTAGCGGAGCAGTACAAAACGTATCGCGATATATCGCGGCAGCTGGCCAAGGAAGGCATCATGTTTACGGAGTACGAGGATCTGAATTTGACGCAGCGCAAAGCGATGGATGAATATTTCCATGAGATTATTTTTCCTGTGCTGACTCCTATGGCGGTTGACCAGAGCCGGCCTTTTCCGCTTGTTCATACCCAGGCGCTTTATCTGGCGGTCGTCCTTATGAAAGAGGGAGAGGATCCGGACAGCGAGCCTTATTTTGCTATTGTTCAAGTGCCATCCAATTTATCTCGCTGCATAGAGGTTCCGGTTCGTACCAACAGCAAGAAGCATGAGTTCGTCCTGCTGGAGGAGCTGATCGAGCAGCATATTCAGACGCTGTTCTCCGGCTATATCCCTATTGCCGTGAACGGCTTCAGGCTGACACGGAACGCCGATCTGACGCTGAACGAAGAAGGCGCGGAGGATTTGCTCGAAGAGATCGAGAAGGAGCTGAGACGGCGCAGATGGGGCTCTCCTGTCCGTTTGGAGGTCCAGAAGGGCATTCATCCCTATGCCCTGGATCAGCTGCAGGAGGAGTTCGAAATTTCGGACAACATCTTTGAAATTGACGGGCCTTTGGATCTGACCTACTTTATGAAGCTGTCCGGCTCCTTGAAGGGCTACGATCATCTTCGCTTCAAGCCGGTAGAGCCTGTCTATCCAGCGGAGCTGATGGATACGGATGACGTATTCGAAACGTTAAGACAGCAGGATGTGCTCGTCTACCATCCATACGAATCGTTCGATGCCATGACGGACTTTATTTGCCAAGCGGCTTATGATCCCCAAGTGCTGGCGATCAAAATGACGCTCTACCGGGTCAGCGGCAACTCGCCGTTAATCCAGGCGTTGGCGAGCGCAGCGGAATCGGGTAAGCAGGTGACGGTTGTCGTTGAGCTGAAGGCCAGATTCGACGAGGAGCGCAATATTGCTTGGGCACGCATGCTTGAACAGGCGGGCTGCCATGTCGTCTACGGGCTGGTCGGCTTGAAGACCCATGCCAAGATCACCTTGGTCGTTCGCCAGGAGCAGGAGGGGTTACGCCGGTATGTGCACGTCGGCACAGGCAATTACAACGATAACACGGCAAAGCTGTATACGGATGTCGGCCTGTTTACTTCCCATCCGATCATCGGCGAAGACGCCTCTGCTCTGTTTAACGAAGTGACAGGCTATTCGGCGCCGCATAACTGGAAAGCGTTCGGCGTCGCTCCTACTGATTTAAAGGATAAGCTGTTTGAGAAGATACGCCGAGAAGCGGCTCATGCCTCGATGGGCAAACCGGCTCGAATCATCGCCAAATTCAACTCCTTGTCCAATCAACAGATGGTCGATGAGCTGTATGAGGCTTCCAAAGCGGGGGTTAAGATCGATTTGATCGTACGCGGGGTTTGCTGCCTGCGTCCCGGTGTGCCGGGACTCAGCGAGAACATTCGCATCTTAAGCATCGTGGATCGATTCTTGGAGCATTCGCGCATTATCTATTTTGAGAACGACGGAGACCGGGAGGTTTATATCTCCAGCGCGGACTGGATGACGAGAAATTTGACCCGCCGCATTGAGCTGATGTGCCCGGTATTTGATAAGGATATACAGGAGTCCCTCATACGTATACTGGAGCTGAGCCTCAACGATAACGTCAAGGCCAGGCAGCTGCAGTCCAATGGAATGTATGAACGGGTAGTCAATGAGGAAAAACCGCTGAGAAGCCAATTTGAGGCCATGAAAATCAGCTCATGGAAGAAAAAGCATCACTTCCATCTAACGTAAGCTTCAGGCCCCATATTTTTTTAAAGTCTTTTTGCAAAGCCGCGACCTCACCGTATTCCACGGAGGGGTCGTGTTTTTGTTTCACTTGAAGCTGCAGCTTGTTATCCGGTGTAACGGCCGCCTCCAAGGAAGTGAAGACTTGAGTTTCCGAGCTGTCCAGCGCAATGGCCAGCTGCAGCAGCGTGCCGAGCTTGATGATGAGGTCACAGTCGGATTCCTGCAAAACTTCCTTGTATTGAAGGCAGATTTGCTGGGTTCTGCCTTTCGTTTTGAATGCCGCAATGGCCGCGCAGAGCAAGGTTTCCCGATGACTCAGCCCATCCAGCCTCGAATTGGCGATCATATAAAAGGAGTGCTTGGAGAACTGGTAATACTGGAACGATACACCGATCCGATAAAGCAGCGCCGCGATACGAAGGCAGGTTCGGCTGCTATCGTCCAGCCCATGCAAGCCTTGAAGGGCGTCGAACAGCTCCGTGGCGAAGTCAGCTACCTGCTCCAGATGCTCCGGAGGAACGCAGGAATGAAGCCCTAGCAGATTGCGGGCGCTTCGTTCGGCCAAGCTGTACGGCGAATGCTGACTGGACAGGTATGATTCGTAAAACAATCCGTCCCTAAGCCCCGCGCCGCTGATGATGTAATGGCTTGCTCCGCAGGCTTCATACAGAGTATGCAGGATCGTCAGCCCCGGCACAATGATGTCGTACCGGTCCTTGGAAAGTCCGTCGACCTTTTTTCTTTTATCTGCAGGGAGCGAGGGCAGCCATTGCATGAGTTCGTTCATATCCTCCGCTGACATGGCGTAGTTATGCGTAAGCGGAAGCGGGTATTTCCGCTTCTTTTGATTGATTTTGCACAAGCTTCGTATCGTGCCTCCCAAGCCTATCATTGGAAGCCCCGGATGCTCCATGATCCAGGGCTCGCTTACGACAGCTTGCTGGACCATATGACGGATGCCGTTAATTTGCTCATGGGTGAACAGGTTTCCTGAAGCGAAACGGGCCGTAGTATTCACCGCGCCAAAAGGAAAGGATACGCTTCGTTCGAGCTTGCGGTTACGGAACAAAGAGACCTCTGTACTGCCACCGCCGATGTCGACCAGGAGACCATGCTCAACGTTCAACGCATGGATCATGCCCAAAAAGCCGATTCGCGCTTCATCCTCTCCGGACAGCAGCTCGACGGTCATTCCGCTTCGTTCCTGTATCATATCGATAATTTGCCTGGAATTCGCCGCATTCCGTATGGCCGCCGTTGCTGCTGCCCGTACTTCTGTAACATGATAGGTGCGGCAAATCGTTTGAAAATGAAGCAAAATCCTAACAATAAATTGTATGTTATCTTGAGAAAGTGTATTATCGGCGTCAATCCGTTGGCTCAGTCTGGCCGATTGCTTGAACTCTCCAATTACTCTATAAGCATGAGAAGCGTTGATTTCATATACGACAAGTCGAATGGAATTGGAACCGATATCGATGATGCCGATTCTGCGGGTAGCAGGCATAGGATTCCTCCGTAGGCTTCATAGTTTCAAATAACATTATTTTACCATCGTTTGTCTCCGGAGCAAAATGTTTCTGAAAACGGACTTCTCGCTTGAACGAGAACACTTCTTAAGTGGAAGTGATAGGAGTTTTGCACTTTTTTCATAAATAATCATAAAATATCAGCACCCCATAATGTTCAATCCTTTTCCTCTGCCAAAGCGGAGGCTTTTTTTACCTGTTTCCTGTTTATAAAAAATAAACCCTCACTCCTTTGGGAATGAGGGTTTACTCTGCCATAATCGAACGGATAACATTCCGACGATATCGGATGCGGCAATTTTCGAAGCACAAGGCTCCATTTTGTAGGGATACTTTTCGGATATTAAGGAGCTGTGTGAGCAGATGCAGTGAGAGATGAATAAGTGATATTAGCAGTGGTTCCAACGGCTAGAGTAACCCCGCTCACAGTCACCTGTATGGCATAGGTATGCATCCCGGGAGCTAATGAAGCAGCGAAATACGTAATCGGAATAGAGCGACTGATCGATAGAGCCCCAAGAAGAGTAATGGCAAGAAGCTCAGAACTAGCTGCTGTTGCAACAGGAGCACCATCTTGAAGTAATGTTACAGTGAATACAGGGTTTAATGCAGCAGCGAGTACAGCTGTAAAGCTAAGGTTTACGGTTACCATACCGTCAACAATGGCTTGGTTATAACTAGCAGTTGTGATAGGTAAAACAATAGAAACAGCATTAACTGGGGTACCAGCGGCAGTGATTGGGGTTGGTACAGTACCCTGAGCACCGACTGCGGCAGAACCTAGCCCAGTAGGTCCAGTAGGCCCAGTAGGCCCAGTAGGCCCGGTAGGTCCAGTAGGTCCAGTAGGTCCAGTAGGTCCAGTTAGTCCAGTAAGACCGGTTAATCCGGTAAGACCTGTTTCACCCAAATTTCTCATCTCCTTTCATTGTTTATACAGCATGATATGCTAAGAGACTCTAATTGATAGGGTGTCTGCATTACAGCATGTACCTATTTTTGCTAAAACGGAACAACTGACATAAAAAGAGCAGGTTATGCTTTGCTAAAAGCCATAACCCGCCGCTATAAGTTTAGTCATCTTCTTTAGATTGGGGCAATTTATTCGATGAAGTGTCTGATAGGAATGCCAATTCGTTGATGGAATAGTTAAGTCGTTTACCAAAGTTTTTTTGATTCCGGATTGTCTTGTTATTTGCACGATTGGAAGCACCCAATTTATCCTTCTTAATCGACCTTTTACCATTTCTTTGTTTCTTATTTTTCATTGGTTTTATCCTTTTTTAAGAATTTACACTCGTTTTATTAATACGCTGACAACTTCGCTATGGTGACTAAAAACGAGTCTGTATACCATGCAGTGACGATTTTGTAATGTATGCGTGAAGCTCATGCACCGGGCAAGCTTCTTTATGATAAAGGCGATAAAGGGGAGGGATGCGTCTGTAGTGCTCTTATCTCCCGCAATTGGACAAGGTGTTGTTTCAGGAATCATTATGCTATTATTGGAAAGACTAAAATCCAGTGCCGTATCGGTTTTTGAAACTTCTTGACTCATGGGAAATTCCCTGTGAATACAGAGATAGCATATGTTTATTGTGCTGATAATGAACTTTTATGTCCAAATTTGTTTCCTTTGTTCGTTAAATCATTTATAGTAGAACTATAGAAGTTCTCTATAAGTGAACAACTTCACTTATATGCATGGACGTCTTTTCCATGTATAAGTTATTTGCTTGCACGCATAAAAGCAAGTACAGACCCTTGGTCGGGGATGCTTCGATACGTTTTTTTCAGAACCATGATCTATGGTATAGTAACTATATGAACTTGATCGCAAAGGAGAGATTGCTTTGACTGCTACTAAAGGATTAGAAGGAATTGTTGCTACTACGTCCTCCATCAGCTCCATTATTGACGGTGTTCTCACCTATCGTGGGATTGACATTGATGATTTGGCTGAAAACGCAAGCTTTGAAGAGGTTGCTTATTTGCTGTGGTACGGCAAGCTGCCGAACCGCTCCGAATTGGCTCAACTGGTGAAAGACCTGAATACTTACGCTCCGGTTCCAAGCCAAGTGATCGAGCAAATCAAATTGTATCCAAAGGATACGAACTCTATGGCAGCTCTTCGTTCGGCAGTATCTTCTTTGGCCCTTTATGATAAAGAAGCCAATGATATGTCGCCGGAGGCTAACCTTCGCAAAGCGATTAAATTGCAAGCTCAGATTCCTACGATCATTGCTGCTTTTGCTCGCATCCGTGAAGGCAAAGAACCGATCGCACCTAAGAGCGATGCTACTTCGGTTGCGCAAAACTTCCTGTTCATGCTGACTGGCAAAGAGCCGGATAAAGTGGCTATCGAAGCTTTGGATAAAGCGCTTGTTCTTCACGCTGACCACGAGTTGAACGCTTCCACATTCGCAGCTCGCGTTACCGTTGCTACGCTGTCCGATATTTATTCCGGTGTTACATCGGCTATCGGCGCTTTGAAAGGACCTCTTCACGGTGGTGCGAACGAAGCGGTTATGGCTATGCTTGAAGAAGTAGGCACCTTCGAGAACGTTGAGAACTACATCAACACTAAGCTTGAAAACAAAGAAAAAATCATGGGCTTTGGTCACCGCGTTTACAAAAACGGCGATCCGCGTGCAAAGCACCTGCAAAAAATGTCCCAAGAGCTTGGTAAAATTACAGGCAACATGAACTGGTACAACATGTCCATCAAAATCGAAGAAATGGTTACCGGACAAAAAGGTTTGAAGCCAAATGTTGACTTCTACTCCGCTTCCGTGTACACTTCCTTGGAAATCCCTCGCGATTTGTTCACGCCGATCTTCGCGATCAGCCGTGCATCCGGATGGACTGCTCATATCCTAGAGCAATACGAGAACAATCGCTTGATTCGTCCTCGTGCAGAATACACAGGCCTTTCTAACCAAAAATACATTCCGATTGAAAATCGTTAATCGATTATCAATAAAGATTATTTAAGCAAGCAACGGGTTGTTGCAGTTAGCTTGTCCCAATCCCTAGAGGAGCGGGGACAAGCGCTGCGGCTCCCGTTCAATTTTGTGTTTTCTTACCCACCATTTTAAGGAGGCAAACAAAGAACATGGCTCAATTCGAAAATTACGCACTGCCTACAGAAGGCGAGAAAATTTCTATTGTTAACGGTAAGCTGAACGTTCCTAACAACCCTATTATTCCTTTCATCGAAGGTGACGGAACAGGTCCAGACATTTGGGCAGCTTCCAAACGCGTGCTTGACGCAGCTGTAGAGAAAGCATACAAAGGCGAAAAGAAAATCGCTTGGTACGAAGTATTTGCCGGCGAAAAAGCATTCAACAAATTCAACAACTGGCTGCCAGCTGATACATTGACAGCAATTCGTGAATATATCGTTGCTATTAAAGGACCTTTGACAACACCAGTTGGCGGCGGTATCCGCTCCCTGAACGTTGCTCTTCGTCAAGAGCTTGACCTGTACGTTTGCTCCCGTCCGGTTCGTTACTTCAACGGCGTTCCGTCCCCGGTAAAACGTCCTGAGCTGGTTGACATGGTTATTTTCCGTGAAAATACAGAAGATATCTATGCAGGTATCGAATGGGAAGCAGGCTCTGCAGAAGTTAAAAAAGTGCTTGAATTCCTGCAAAAAGAAATGGGCGTTAAGAAAATCCGTTTCCCTGAAACTTCCGGTATCGGTGTAAAACCTGTATCCTCCGAAGGATCCAAGCGTTTGGTTCGCTCCGCTATTGAATATGCAATCCAACACAACCGCAAAACGGTTACCTTGGTACATAAAGGTAACATCATGAAATTTACTGAAGGTGCCTTCAAAAACTGGGGTTATGAGCTGGCTGAGCAAGAGTTCGGCGACAAAACCTTCACTTGGGCACAATACGACAAAATCAAAGCAGAGCAAGGCACTGACGCTGCTAACCAAGCGCAAAAAGAAGCTGAAGCTGCTGGCAAAATCATCGTAAAAGATGCTATCGCCGACATCGCTTTGCAGCAAGTATTGACTCGTCCTACGGACTTTGACGTTATCGCTACATTGAACCTGAACGGCGACTACTTGTCCGATGCTTTGGCAGCGCAAGTTGGCGGTATCGGTATCGCTCCAGGAGCTAACATTAACTATGTAACAGGACACGCTATCTTCGAAGCTACTCATGGTACGGCTCCGAAGTATGCTGGTCTGGACGTAGTTAACCCAGGTTCCGTTATCTTGTCCGGCGTTATGATGCTTGAGCACCTGGGCTGGCAAGAAGCTGCTGACCTGATCTACAAAGGTATGGAAACAGCTATCAACAACAAAACCGTTACTTACGACTTCGCTCGTTTGATGGAAGGCGCAACTGAAGTTAAATGCTCCGAGTTCGCTAACCAAGTTATCGCTCATATGGAGTAAGAGGGACCAACCCCCTAAATCCCCCTTCGCAAGGGGGACCCCAAGGGTTACGCCCCCTGGACGACGTAAAGTTGTCTAAGGAGAGGCAAAAGTGGATGGAAGCATGGCAAGTGTATGGACCGCGTTTGTCCCGGAAGCTTGAGCTAACGCCAAGCATCCCGCGACACGCTACCAGATAGAGCCTGAACCAACCCCCTAAATCCCCCTTTGTAAGGGGGACCCCAAGGGTTACGCCCCCTGGACGACGTAAAGTTGTCTAAGGAGAGGCAGAAGCGGATGGAAGCATGGCAAGTGTATGGACCGCGTTTGTCCCGGAAGCTTGAGCTGACGCCAAGCATCCCGCGACACGCTACCAGATAGAGCCTGAACCAACCCCCTAAATCCCCCTTTGTAAGGGGGACCCCAAGGGTTACGCCCCCTGGACGACGTAAAGTTGTCTAAGGAGAGGCAGAAGCGGATGGAAGCATGGCGAGTGTGTGGACCGCGTTTGTCCCGGAAGCTTGAGCTGACGCCAAGCATCCCGCGACACGCTACCAGGTAGATAAAAAAATTGTGTGTGCCTCAGATTCTTTGAGGCACATTCTTTCTACTCTGGACGAGGGAAAGGTTACATTATTCTGCTTATCAAAAGTGCGAAAAGGGGACAGGGATTGTACCGAAAAGTTTACGTGCCGCCTTTGAAAGTGTGTTCCCACCTTCTAATCTAATCAAGGAACATACTTTCAACAGCGGCTGAAGGTACAACCCTTCACCTGGCAGCACTCTTTTTGAATAAGTAAGACCAAATAAACTTTCAGGAGGCTATACTCATGGGAATCAAGCGTAAAAAAATTACGGTTGTCGGCGCTGGTTTCACTGGTGCGACTACGGCGTTGATGCTGGCTCAAAAAGAACTTGGTGACGTAGTATTGCTGGACATCGCACCTTTGGAAAACCCTACTAAAGGGAAAGCATTGGACATGATGGAAGCTTCCCCGGTCCAAGGGTTTGACAGCAACATCGTAGGCACAGCCAGCTACGAGGACGCGGCCGGATCCGATATCGTGATCATTACGGCTGGGATCGCCCGCAAGCCTGGCATGAGCCGCGATGACCTCGTGAACACGAACGCAGGCATCGTAAGATCCGTTTGCGAGAACGTTAAACAATCCTGCCCGGATTCCATCGTGATCATCCTGAGTAACCCTGTGGATGCCATGACTTACGTAGCCTACCAAACTTTGGGCTTCCCTAAGAACCGTGTCATCGGTCAATCCGGTGTCCTGGATACGGCCCGCTACTGCACATTTATCGCTCAAGAGCTGAATGTATCCGTTGAGGACGTACGCGGCTTCGTATTAGGCGGCCATGGTGACGACATGGTTCCATTGGTTCGTTACTCCAACGTTGGAGGCATTCCTATCGAGAAGCTGATTCCAGCTGACCGCATTGAAGCTATTGTGCAGCGTACCCGTACAGGCGGCGGAGAGATCGTCAACCTGTTGGGCAACGGCAGTGCATACTATGCGCCTGCAGCTTCCTTGGTTCAAATGACGGAAGCCATCGTGAAAGACAAGAAACGCATCCTTCCTTCCATCGCACTGCTAGAAGGCGAGTATGGCTACGAAAACCTGTTTATGGGCGTACCTACTTTGCTCGGCGGCGACGGCATCGAGAAAATATTTGAGCTGGAACTGCTTCCGGAAGAGAAAGCAGCTCTGGATAAATCCGCCGAATCCGTACGCAACGTCATCAAAATCGTTACGGGCTAACGGACTCGAATAGAGCCTATCATCCATCCAATAACCAGTCGGGGACTCGTCCCTGGCTGGTTATTTTTTTGCCGACACTCGTTAAGTGGACACCATTGCATAGGTTGGAAAATGATGCTATTATACATATGACTGACTCATCAGTCATAAATGGAGAGCTTGATTTGTAAGAGGGGGATGGAGTGTGGGAGAGGACAAGAAATCCAATATGATCGAAGCCGCACTGAAGCTTTTTGAAGAGCAGGGCTATCATCAGACGAAGGTTTCGGATATTGTTCGGGAGGCAGGAGTTGCTCAAGGAACGTTTTATTTGTATTTTCAAAGCAAGGAGGATTTGTTCAGAGAGATCGCCGCATCGTGCCTGGAGGAGATTTCAGCGGCGCTCAAGCTCGGCCCGGACCAATCCTGCGAGGATGACGGAGTGTTTTATTGGATGATTCACCGGGCATTAACGGTCTATTATCAGAACCGGACGATTTTACAGATCTTGTACCGTAATGGAGTAGCTTCCCAGGAGATTAAAGATATATCGGACGCCTTTTATTATGAAATGATGCTGATTATTAAAGGGCATATGATGGAAGCAGGAGATGCACCACAATTTACGGAGGAGCAGCTGGAGATAGCCGCCTTTTCCAAAATCGGGATGGTCGAGATGGTCGCCTATCAATGGTTCGTCGTTAAGCAATGCGGTCCGGAATATATCGATGCCATAACGGAAGCTATCGTGAAATCGGATTGTCCGCCAGGCATGAAAACGGAAGTGAGCGCGGAATGATCGACAAGCTGATACGATACCGCAAGGTGACGCTGCTGTTTTTTATCATGGCTGTTCTTATTGGTATTGTGAATATATTTACTTTGAAGCAGCGGGAGAATCCGGAGGTTGACCTGACGGTGGCTTTGGTGAAGACTGTGTATCCAGGAGCGTCACCGGAGAAAGTCGAGCAGTTCGTAACGCGCCCACTGGAAGAAAAGATCAAAGAAATGAGCGATATTTCGGTTCTCAGCTCCACTTCTATGGCTAACGTGTCCATTATTAACGTAGAGGTGAAAGCCGACACGGATATTAAAAGTGCCTGGGATACTTTGAAGCAGAAGGTACAGTCCGCCGAGAGCGAGCTGCCGTCCGAAGCGCATAAGCCGGAAGTGAATGATGATTTAAGCAAGATAGCGGAGCAAATCTTGCATTTTACCGTGGAAACTCCCGATCAGCTGGAGCCGCTCAGACCGACGATGGAAAACTGGAAGAAGCAGCTGGCTACGATTAGTGGAGTAAGCAACGTGGACATTGTGGGCTTACCCGATCAGGAAGTGGCCGTCGTTCTGGACACCGAGAAGATGGATACGTTCCATCTGCCTTGGAGCATTGTCGCGCAGGCGCTCCTGAACGGCCATGACCGAGTTCCCTTGGGGACGGTAAATAAAGACAGCAAATCCTACTACGTCAACTTGAGCGGGGAATGGAAGTCTGCCGCGGATATCGCCAATACGGAATTACTCGGACTCCCTAACGGCAAGTCCCTGAAAATAAAGGATGTAGCGGATGTCAAGCAGCGCCCTAAGAAGACGGAAGTCAGCGTGCTCCATAACGGCAAACCTACTCTGGATATTGTCATTAATGCGGAGAAAGGGGCTGATATTCCGGCTCTGCAAAAGAGAATCGACAGCAAAGTGGCGGAGCTTAAAACGCAGCTCCCCGAGCAGGTGACCTTAAGCTCGCTGTTTTCGCAAAAAGAGAGCCTCGATCATTTATTCAAGGAATTGGGCCGGGAGCTGCTCATAGGGATTGCCGTAGTTATTGTAGTCTGTTCATTGGGCTTGACGTTCGGTACCTCGCTGATCGTAGCGCTTGCGATCCCTATATCGATTACGGTTGGCTTTATTCCTGTAGAGGCGCTAGGGATTGACCTGAACCAGATCACGATTGTAGCTATTGTCATTGTTCTTGGGATTCTGGTCGATGATGCTATCGTAGTCAATGATAATATCCAGCGGCGTCTTCAGCTGGGCGACGATCCGGCCAAAGCGTCTTTAGAGGGCAGCCGGGACGTAGCCATTTCGATTCTGACCGCTACGATTGCCACTGCCGCTGCATTCATGCCGCTGTTTTTCCTGAAAGGCAATATCGGAAGCTTCATTCGTCCTCTGCCCGTCGTTATTACGTTGACCCTTGCAGCTTCTATGGCGATGTCGCTGACCATCATTCCTATATTTCGTCAGTGGGTTGGGGAACGGGTATTGAAGAGAGGCAAGGCATTACATACAGGAAATACGGCGCCGGGCTTGTTAGGCAAACCGATTCAGAAGCTCAGCGCGCTGTATGGCAAGCAGATTTATAAGTTTTTAAAAAGGCCTTTACTAACAGGGCTTGTAGCGCTGTTAATCGGAACAAGCAGCTTCGGATTGCTGCCGCTGCTAGGGGTACAGTATTTTCCTCCGGCCGAAAAGGACGAAATGCTAATCGATTTCAAGCTGCCGACCGGCAGAGTATTCGCGGAGACGGAATATACGCTAAGTAAAGCGGCCGATTGGATGCAGAAGCAGAAAGGCGTCGTATTTGTATCGGCATACTCGGGCAGCTCGACCCCGCGGTTCTATTATTCGGAATCCGACATGTCTGGAATCGAGCTAGGGCAGCTATTCGTCAAAATCGACCCGAAGGTCATTCGCACGAAGGAAGTAATTACCGAATGGAGACAGCAGCTGAAAGCGATGTTTCCGAAGGATGTGGAAATTACGCCTCGTGAGCTGGAGCAGGGACCTCCGGTAGGAGCCCCTATTGCGGTAAGAATCAGCGGCGATGATCTCGACCAGCTGCGCCAGCTGTCGGAAGAGGTGAAGGGGATGCTGGCCCGTATTCCGGGTACGGTGAGCATTTCGGATGATGTAGGCGTCGATATGAACACGATTGAGATCAAGGCGGATCCTGACAAGCTGAGATTGTTCGGGGTAAGCGACAAAGATCTGTCCCAGACGCTGAGAATAGCGACGGAGGGTCTGAAAATTACGACGCTGCAGCAGGGCAAGGAGCTGTTGGACGTATCCCTTTACGCCAAGGAAAGGAATGCCAATCCTGTAGACACGATGGGTAAAATGTATGTCCCTGCGCAAAACGGCGGAACCGTGACGGTGCGCGAGCTGGGCGATATTCAGAGCAGCAAAATGATGAAGCAGATACATCACCGCAACCAGACACGAACGATCATTGTCCGCAGCTATGCACAGGACCGGCTACCTGACGAAATCGTTAAGGATTTGAAGGCCGACATGAACCAATATAAGCTTCCGGCGGGGTACACCGTAGAATTCGGAGGCGAGAATGAGGAGAGGAACGACGCCTTCGCTTCGATCGGCAAGCTGTCTATAGTCGTTGTATTGCTCATTTACATTATTATGGTCATGCAATTCTCCTCCTTATCGATCCCGATTCTCATTCTTTCCACGGTGTATTTGGCCGCCGGGGGCGCTGTTATCGGATTATTTCTTTCGAACTCGCCGATCGGGTTCATGGCTCTGATGGGGCTGGTCAGCTTGGCTGGCATTGTGGTGCGAAACGGTATTATACTCATCGAATTTATCGAGCAGGCCAGAGAGCATGGCTTACCGCTGTATGAAGCGGTGGCGGAAGCGGGCAAGGCAAGACTCAGACCGATCCTGCTAACAATGGCAACTGCTATCGGCGGCTTGCTTCCTATGACCATCATGGGCGGCAACTTGTGGAGGCCGATGGGGATAACCATCATTTCGGGCTTGATTTACTCGACCCTGCTAACCTTGATTGTGGTGCCGTCCCTTTTCGTCATTCTGGCCAAATGGCGTGATAAACGAGCTGCCAAAAAAGGCGTTGCCGTTCACAATTAGGGATGAAATATGTGCCAAAACAGCTGCCAACATTTGCTTAGGATTGGACAATTCAGGTATAATTAAAAGGATTAAACTAAGCAGATGGGGGCATCCGAATGATACAAGTGTTCGTATATTTACACGTGCTGTCCGCTATTCTTATGGGGATTTATCTCATGTTTCCGTTCCTGTCCATGCGGGTTCAAGCCTTGTCCGGTTCGGCGCAGTTCGGCTTTTTAAGCGTGCTGTTCGCAGCGAATCGGGCCGGCCAGCTGGCATTGGTTATCGGATTGTTGTCAGGCGGATATTTGGTCAGCAAGCAGCATTACAGCGTTCTGTGGATGGTTCTGGCGGTCGTATTGTTCCTGGCCTTGGGAGCATTAACCGGAGTGCTGGGCAGCGCTATGCGCAAAGCTTTGGCTGATCCATCCGGCAGCAAAATCAAGGACCATATCGGTAAAATCAAATCGGTTAGCGTGATCGCAGGGATTGTTTTCTTTGTCCTCGTCACCTTGATGAAATTCCCGTTCTACGCCAGCTAATAGCAGATAGGCAAAAAAGCTCGAAGGTCAAGTAAGGCCTTTGAGCTTTTTTTACATTATAAACTTATCAATTCAGGTGCTTCCCCAAAGTACCTGGCTCAGCTTCGAAGCCTGAGCCACACTTTGTGAGATGATTTTACTTGCAGGTCTACTCATTCATGTTCAAGTCGTTCTGAATTAGAGTTGCGAAGCTTGTTCTTATAATATACGGTCATAGCCTGCTTCAAAAAGGCAACCTCTTCTTCCAGAATATGATAGGCTTGCGCTTTCCGCTCATCGGGCAGCGACTGGAATTCGGCGCAAGTCCTCTTCATTCCTTCCTTGATCACGCAAGCAAAATAACCCCACAAAGTGGGGAATTGGCTTCGAAGCTGATTCAGATACTTTGCGGAGAGCCCCGAAATTTATAAATTCTGGCCGTCAAAAAAGCTCAGGGATAGGTATCCCCAAGCTTTCGCGTATTATTCTTCGGACAATTCGTCCAGCGTCTTTTCCAGACTCGGTGCCATATGCTTCAGGAAATACTCCATTTCCGGCATGTTCATCTCCTGAATGGAGTGCTCGATTTGCTTCTTGGCGCTACCGAATTCCTTGTTGCCTGCGGACAGCTCGGTCACGCATTTCAAATAAGCGTCTAACAGATCGGCCGCCTTGACATAACGCTTCAGCTCCGGATCCAGTCCGGCGGATTTGGCGTCGATCAGAGGCTCGTACACGGGCTTCAGCTTTGGAGGTATCATGTCCAGCAGGCGCTCTGCCGCCATCTGTTCGATGTCGCGAAAATTGGATAATATTTTGGGATTATGATGCTTGACCGGCGTCGGGATATCCCCCGTGAACACTTCCGTAGCGTCATGGAACAAGGCCATGCTGACAATGCGGTCGGTCGGAACGTTGCGGTTGAATTCCTCATTAGCAATGGTGCAGAGCACGTGAGTCAGCAAAGCGACATGAAACGAATGCTCCGCCACGTTCTCCTTAACGATGTTGCGCATGAGGCTCCAGCGTTCAATATAACGCAATCGGTACATATAAGCGAAAAAATGACTGTCCATCCAACTCATCCTATCCTGTTTACTACTTTATCACCGGCGTCTGCCGAGCGGAAAAGCTTTGTACAGTAGGATTATACACGATTTGCGCTCCGATGACAGTTTCCAAATCTTTTAGCGTGATAAATAGTTGATGATTCTTCGTCCATAACGCCTTCTGCAGCGTCACCGGCTTGGCGGTATTGCCCGGATTATTGCCGGCAGCGGCGATCTTCTGGCTGTTGACGGTTCCGGTCCACTGGCCGGTTTTATACTGAATGGTCACCGTATTCCCGTTTACGGTGGCTTTGCCTCCCAGCTGCGCCATCGTTTCCACAAGAGGCAGCTCATTGGTTGGCGGTGTGAGAGCTACAATGCTGCGAACAATGGAATTATGAAGACCCTCGGGTGTAATCAGACTGTTCCCGGCATTGATTCGTGGGATTTTCATCGCATCGACATCTCTTGTCGCCATTTCCGGTATGATCGTGAATGCGTATTTAATTCCGCCTTGGCGGATATATTCAATGGCTTTATCATCATAGAAGCCGTAAGGATAAGCTAAAGTGTCGGGCGGCTCGGGGTCCACCGCGCTTAATTTGGTTATGCAGGTCTGGGTATCCTTAATGACACGCTGCTTGTATTCTTCTTCCGTCTCCTTCTTGCCGTTGGTGACCAGCCTGCCGATGAGTGCGGCGGAACCGTCGGGCAGCTTATGGTGAAAATCATCCGTATGACATTGGGCGTCAATGAAATTCGTATCGCTCGTCATCTCGGTAATCTCGTCCTGGGATAATGAAGGGATGTAGCTGGCTAACGGATTCTCCAAATCCTTCGTTATGACGAAATTAACGGCAGGGATCCGCATGCTTTTCAAAATAGGGTAAGCGTTCACATAGAAGCTCTCATAGCCATCGTCGAAAGTGACCAATACGGCGTTATTCGGCACGGAGGCCCCGTTCATGAACTCCTTAAACTGGCTCAGCGTAATGAATTGGTAGCCTTTGCTTTTCAAAAAGGTCAGCTGATCCTGAAACAGCTTGGTGGTGATAGTGCCGAAGCTTTTGGCGTCGTCATCCACATGATGATACATAATGACTGCAACCTGGTCCTTATATAGGACATTAGTCTTGGCCGCTTGCAGGGACGGAAGAACAAGGCAAAGCCCGAGAATGCTTAATATAACGGCCCTGATGACGAGTTTTCTCATAGCTGTGAGACTCCTTATACGTATAGTCAAAAGTTCCTAATTACGTGTAGTTAAGTATTCTATGATCACTAGTAAATTCCTGCTGTAAGGTTAGAAATCTAAATAAAACTTTAAGGGAGGCGACTTTCTGGAGGATAAAGGGACGTGAAGCCTTACAGGCACTGCATTTCACGGTTTTTGAAGCTGGCGGAATGTGCTATTATATACTTATGCATCATTGTATATATTGAGCAGGGCCTAATTTGGAAAGGGGATTATATCATGCAGCATTTTCAAGACAGCGTCTATAAACTGATTGTCGAGACATCGACCAATCTTCCGGCGGACGTCCGATTGGCGATTCAATCGGCTCAGGAGCGCGAGGATGCGGGAACGCGTTCGGCCATTTCCTTATCTACCATCGGGAACAACATCGATATGGCGGAATGCAACGTATCTCCTATCTGTCAGGACACGGGGATGCCGACGTTCATCATTCATTGCCCTGTAGGCGCGAATCAGATTGTCATGAAAAAGCAAATTCTAGAAGCTGTCGCTCAAGCGACTAAAGATAGCAAGCTGCGTTCGAACTCCGTTGATTCGTTGACCGGTTCCAACACAGGCGACAATCTTGGACCAGGAACTCCAGTCGTTCATTTCGAGCAATGGGAACGTGAAGAGATTGAAGTCAAGCTGATTCTCAAAGGCGGCGGCTGTGAGAATAAGAACATTCAATACAGTCTTCCGACTGAGCTGGAAGGGCTCGGCAAGGCAGGCCGCGACCTGGACGGTATCCGCAAATGTATCCTGCATGCGGTATATCAAGCACAAGGTCAAGGCTGCAGCGCGGGCTTTATTGGCGTGGGCATCGGCGGCGACCGGACAAGCGGTTATGAGCTGGCCAAGCAGCAGCTGTTCCGTCGCGTGGATGATGTGAATCCTATCGAAGATCTCCAGAAGCTGGAAGATTACATTATGGAAAAAGCAAATACATTGGGAATCGGTACCATGGGCTTTGGCGGCCAAGTATCCTTGCTCGGCTGTAAAGTGGGCGTGATGAACCGTTTGCCTGCAAGCTTCTTCGTCTCCGTTGCTTACAACTGCTGGGCTTTCCGCAGACAAGGCGTTCTGCTGGATGCGAACAGCGGCGATATCAAGGAATGGGTATACGAGAAGGGCGAGACCGTCTCGATGAAGAAGGAAGCGGCAGCGGGTGCAGAAGCGTCCGAACGCCGTGAAGTTGTCCTGCAAACTCCAGTGACGGAAGAGCAAATTCGTCAGCTGCGCGTTGGCGACGTCGTTATCATTAACGGACCAATGTACACTGGCCGCGATGCGCTGCACAAATATTTGATGGATCACGATGCTCCAATCGACTTGAACGGCGCTGCGATTTACCACTGCGGTCCGGTCATGGCGAAGGACGAAGCCGGCGAATGGCACGTGAAAGCGGCAGGTCCTACCACGAGCAGCCGGGAAGAGCCTTATCAAGGTACGATCATTAAAAAGTTCGGCATCCGCATGGTTATCGGCAAAGGCGGAATGGGCGCCAAAACGCTGGCTGCTCTGCAGGAGCATGGCGCAGTTTATTTGAACGCTATCGGCGGTGCCGCTCAATATTACGCTCAATGCTTCAAGAAGGTTAACGGGGTCGATTTCCTGGAATTCGGTACTCCGGAGGCAATGTGGCATCTTCAAACCGAAGGCTTCGCCGCTATCGTAACGATGGACTCCCATGGCAACAGTCTGCATGCGGAAGTAGACAAAAATTCCCTGGAGAAGCTTTCCCTGCTCAAAGAGACGGTTTTCGCCTAAGATGAGAGTATTCGGATTAAGGCTTAATGCCATCATAGAAAAATATTTATCTCTAATTGTCCCAGTATCTTTGATACTTGGGTTTCTTTTTTCTGCGCATCTGAACGGACTCACAGGATGGGCGCCTTACTTGTTCGCCTACTTGACCTTCGTAATGGCTACCGGCTGCAGCTGGAGCCAAATTAAGCAGGCCTTCCGCATGCCCATCCCGATGCTGCTTATTTTTACGGCTGCGCATATTATCGCGCCTATCGTGTCTTATGCGCTGGGCAGCGCCTTTTTCGGCACCCAGTCGCCTTATGTGGTGGGATTCGTACTATTCACGGTTATTCCTCTCGGAGTATCGTCCGTGATCTGGATCGGGCTCTCGAAAGGCAGCGTTCCGTTAGCGTTGTCCATGATCGTGATCGATTCGGCTTTGAGCCCGTTCGTCATTCCGTTCGAGGTATCCGTGTTTTTCGGAGCGGAAGTGGGTTTCGATCATCTCAAGGTCATGATGGATTTGATCAAAATTATCGTTGTCCCGACGGTTCTGGGGGTTATCGTGAACGAGCTGTCGCGGCAAAGATTCAAGGAATGGTCGGCACCGTTCTGTGCTCCCAGCTCCAAAGTGGCCATGGTGACGGTTGTAGCGATCAACGCGGCGGCTATTCAGCCCTACGTCATCCAAATGAAGCATGACATGGTCGTCGTCATCCCGTTGGTTGTGCTGATGGTTATCTTTTGCTATTTGATCGGCTTTGCGTCCATGTTCGTGATGAAGCGGCATGATATTGTCGTCACCGTCGCCTATTCCTCTGGAATGCGCAATATTTCACTAGGCCTGGTGCTAGCGCTCGCTTATTTCGAGCCGTTAACGGCGGTGCCGGTCGTACTGTCGATTCTTATCCAGCAGCCTTTTGCAACCCTGAACTTCTGGTGCCTGAAAAAATACGAGAAGTCTCGTCTTTACAAAAAATTAACTGGCATTCCTCCTGCTGAACAGCTACGCTATTGACTATACTGTCTATTAAATGAATGAGTGATAGCGGGGAGGACAGCATGGCAGTAAGACCATGCGGCTCCTGCACATAGAACGGCCCTGCAAGTCGATAAGCAGCCTCAAACGGAGGGAATTATGCAAAAATTTCGAGTTCGTCTCACCTTGCTATTTATTGTGCTGATCGGAGCCTCGATGCTGGCAGCCGGACTGTTCATGTCACGGATGTTGAAGGAGTCTCATATTGAGGCCCTGAAGACGAATATGGATAGAGAGCTTAAGGTGATCTTGTTTACCCTGGATTGGAAGCAGGAAGGTACGGAGATCGAGCAGATGCGATACTTCACCGATCTGGCGAAGCAGCTGAAGCAGTCTGCCGATGCCCGCGTGACGTATATACGAGCCGATGGTAAGGTGCTTGGGGATTCGGATTCGAATCCGCAGGAGATGGAAAATCACTTGTCGCGAAAAGAGGTAGCCGAGGCGGCCAAAAACGGGGAGTTCGGCTCCGACATGCGGTACAGCACAACGATTCAGCGCAATATGCTCTATGTTGTCGTTCCGGTCAAGGACGGCTCTAGCATCAAAGGCTATGCCCGGCTGGCCATGAGTCTGGAGGATGTAGACGCCTCGATCCGCAAGGTTTGGTATGGCATCCTGATAGGCTTGCTGACGGTTTTCGTTATTGCTGCTTTAATCAGCTACAGGGTTGCGTATGGTCTGACCCGCCCCATTGAGATGATTACAAGAGTCGCTAATCAGATCACGAACATGAACTACAAAGCCAGAGTGCACCTTCGGAAAAAGGACGAGGTAGGTCAGCTGGGGCAGGCGATTAACCAGATGGCGGACAGTCTGCAGCTGCAGATGAACCGGATTCTCGAAGACGAGAGCCGGTTGAAAAGCGTCCTCGAGAATATGATCAGCGGGGTCGTTATGATCGACCGCGACGGGAAAATTGTGCTGCTGAACCCATCGGCGGAAGATATCCTCGGCTTCTCCGCGCAGGAGCTGCTGGGCAAAAAATTCGACGAAGCGAAGCAGCAGTATGAGTTTACGCAATTGATTCAGGAATGCATTGATTCCCGGGAGCTGATCCGGGATGAAATGATATTTTATTACCCGTCAGAGCGCATATTAGAGATCAACCTCATCCCTATCACTTTGAACGAAGAGGAGTGGGCGGGTGTGCTGATCGTACTCCATGACATTACGGCCGTCCGGCGTCTGGAACGGATGCGCAGCGAGTTCGTCGCCAATGTATCCCACGAGCTCAAAACGCCGATTGCTGCGGTCAAAGGCTTTGCGGAGACGCTGCTTGCCGGAGCATTGAACGATAAGGAGACGGCAAGATCGTTCCTGCAGATTATTTTTGACGAGAGTGAGCGGCTGAACAGGCTGATCGGAGACATCCTCGAGCTCTCGAAGATTGAGTCCAAGCGGATCCCGCTGCAGTTCTCTCCGGTGCATATGCATACGTTTGTCGGCAACTGCCTCCATGTCATGAATACGGAAGCGATGAAGAAATCGATCTCCCTCGATATGCAGGTGGATGAAGACATGTACATTGAGGCGGATGAGGACAGGCTGCGGCAGATTTTGATCAACCTTTTATCCAACGGGATCAATTATACGCCGGAAGGCGGTAAAGTGAAGGTGAAGGTAGAGCCTATCGATCCTGTCGGAGATGAATACGAGCGGATTCTTATGACGATCTCCGATACCGGCATAGGGATTCCCAAAAAAGATTTGCCCCGCATCTTCGAACGGTTCTATCGCGTAGATAAAGCCAGATCACGCAGCTCCGGCGGAACCGGTCTGGGTCTCTCCATCGTAAAGCATCTGGTAGAGCTGCATAAGGGAACCATTCGTGTGGAAAGCGAAGTGGGGATGGGAACCCGATTCATCATTGAGCTGCCTGTGATTCATTAATTGTATATAGAGGCCTTATGGATTTTTCAAGATTCCATAAGGCTTTCTTAACATTGGTGCTTGAAACGGTAGCTGGAGGGGCATCCCACCGGAGTATATTGGCAATAGTTCTAGCTCTATAGGTTTCTCAGCAAACTTACCCAATATTTGATGCCAGGGGGCAAAATTTTTACATGAAATTAACACTTTACATTTTGCCAACAAAACTAGGCTATGATAAGCTTGTCTTATTAGAAACTAAAACGGGGGATTCCCATGACGCAAAAAATTTTAGTTATTGAAGACGAGCCTACGTTAGCAAGACTGCTCTCTTATAATCTTTCTCAAGACGGGTATGAGACGAAAGTGGTCGATCACGGCAGTGAAGGGCTGCAGACCGCACTTCAGCATGCTTTTGATTTGATCATTCTAGATATTATGCTTCCGGGGTTGAACGGGTTTGAAATCCTGTCCAAGCTTCGTCAGAAGGGCAATAAAACGCCGGTCATCATTTTGACGGCACGGAATGCGGAGGAAGAAGTCGTACAAGGTCTGAAATACGGCGCGGATGATTATATTACGAAGCCTTTCGGAGTAGCCGAGCTGCTGGCGCGCGTCTCGGCGGTGCTGCGCAGGACGATGTCCGAGGAGCAGCTGCAGGATAGAAATACGACCGGGGAAAAGGTCATTACCGCCGGCGATTTGTATATTTACCCGGAAAAGTATGAGGTTATGCTGAACGGGGAATCCATACCGCTTCGACCGAAGGAGTTTGAGGTTCTTCTCTATTTGGTTCAACGGCCCGGAGTTGTCGTGACACGGGATGATCTGATGAATATCGTCTGGGGCTTCGACTATATCGGCGGACAGCGGACGGTGGATGTGCATGTCAGCTCTTTGCGCAAGAAGCTGGAGATGAATCAGCAGAGCGTACAGATTGAATCGATTCGGGGAGTCGGCTATAAGCTCGTCACCTCCGTGGTGAAAAAAGCATAGTTGCTGAAAATAGAAGCGGGCCTGCTAAGGTGGCGCTTCTTTTTTTTGACTTACTTTAGTTGGGTTCACCGAAAAGTACCCGAATCAGACTCGATGCCATGGCCCGCATTAAAGTTGAAGCTGTTGAGGAGCCCTGGTTTCGAATGACGATGCTTCTGCCATTTCCCGGGAAATTTCTGTCGATTGCTGACGACTGGATGCGGCAGGATGATTTGGAAGCGAATCATTATTTCATGACAAAATCGGATATAATATCAGCCAGATTAGAAATATCTTTTCGGGACATTCTTCACTATACTATGGCTAAGTAAGGAACAAGTTCATGTGAGAGACCGTACCCAAGGAGGACGAACAGAATGTCTGCTAAATTTAGAATAGGGATTATCGGCTGTGGCGGCATTGCCAATGGGAAGCATATGCCGGCATTGAAAAATCAGGCTAACGTTGAAATGGTCGCCTTTTGCGATATTGAGCTGGAGAGAGCTCAGGAGGCGGCAGCCAAATTCGGAACTCCGGATGCCAAAGTATATGAGGATTATAGAGAGCTTCTGAAGGATAGCTCCATCGATATTGTGCATGTGTGCACACCGAACGATTCCCATGCCGAAATCTCGATCGCTTCGCTTGAAGCGGACAAGCATGTCATGTGTGAGAAGCCTATGGCCAAGACAGCCGCTGACGCGCGCAGGATGGTGGAAGCTGCCAAGCGCACCGGCAAGAAGCTGACAATAGGGTATCAGAACCGCTTCCGTTCCGACAGCCAGTACCTGAAGAGAATATGCTCCGACGGCGAGCTGGGCGAGATCTATTTTGCAAAAGCACATGCCATTCGCCGCCGTGCCGTACCGACCTGGGGCGTGTTCCTGGATGAGGAGAAGCAAGGCGGAGGCCCATTGATCGATATCGGGACGCATGCGCTGGATCTGACCCTTTGGATGATGGACAATTATAAGCCAAAAGCGGTATTGGGCACGGCCTTCCATAAGCTGTCCCAAAAGCATGATGCAGCTAATGCCTGGGGCTCGTGGGACCCGGAGAAATTTACGGTGGAAGATTCGGCGTTCGGAATGATCACCATGCAGAACGGTGCAACGATCATGCTGGAATCCAGCTGGGCGATCAACATGCTGCAAACGGGAGAAGCCAAAACCACCCTTTGCGGCACGGAGGGCGGGGCCGATATGCAAGACGGTTTGCGCATTAACGGTGAAAAGCACAGCCGCCTGTTCATGAATCAAATTCAGCTGGACGCCAAAGGCGTAGACTTCTACGACGGGAAAAAGGAAAGCCCGGCCGATCTGGAAATGCGCTTGTGGCTTGAAGCTGTCGAGCAGGATAAGGAGCCAGTTGTTACGCCGGAGCAGGCCTGCGTCGTTTCGGAAATATTAGAGGCGATCTATGAATCGTCGAAAACAGGGAAGGCCGTTTATTTCGACTGATGCCTGTTACATTATAACGAGCGAAAGCCCGGGTTCCTTTCAAAATAGAAGGCGCTCGGGCTTTTTTTACTTTTTTACGCCGGGAGGATGGGCATTGCCGGCTTTTTCACATGTGAAGAAGGGAAAGGTTTGATTGTGGTCCGGCTACTTGCCTGCCTTGCCCTGGACGTACGAAGCATTGAACAGAAACAGCCTCATAAGCAAATACAGCGAAGGGATGAGCAGCAGCAGGCCTGCAATAAAGGCGATGATCAGCGCAATGCCCATTTCCGGGCTTGTGACGCTCTTGTGGATCGAAACGATAGGATACAAGATGTACGGCAAATGCGCCGCTCCATAGCCAAAGAAGGCAAAGAAGAATTGCAGCATGACCAGAATAAAGGATAAGCCCAGCCTTCGCCGCTTCCAAATCAAATAGGTTGCGATTAAGAAGCAGACGAGCGAGAGCACGAACATCCATGCATAATGAAGCATGTTGTCAAAGTGCCACGGATTATGGCGGTATATGGCAAAGAAGACGAGCAGGCTTGCCAGAATCGTTGGGGCGCTCCAGCCGATAGCGAAGCCGCGCAGAACTTCCATTGCCTGGCTGTCCTTGGCTTTATTGGCGTAGTAGGTCAGAAACGCCGCAGAAATAAACAGAATACTGACCAGCGACAGCACCACGACGGACCAGGCGTAGGGACTGGTGAACAGCTTGCCGTACAGAAGGTTGACCTGTCCGTCCTGCTCCTGAATAAATCCTCCTTCCGAGAGGGTCAGCACGATGGACAATGCCGCCGGAATGAACAGGCCGCTAGCGCCATACAGCAGCAAATAGATGCTGTTATCTTTAGCTCCGTAAGTGCTGAACGCGTAATAGGAGCCGCGAATGGCAAGCAGGATGATCGCAATGCTGCCGGGCAGCAGCAGGGCGGTTCCCAGGTAATAGGCCGTATCAGGGAAAAAGCCGACTATTCCGACCATAAAGAAGATGAGGAATACGTTCGTAACCTCCCACACGGGGGACAAATACCTCTCGATGATGCCATGCACGAGATGCTTTCTTCCCGTTATCATGCTGTAATAGCTGAAAAATCCGGCGCCGAAGTCAATTGAGGCGACGATCAAATATCCATAAAGGAAGATCCAAAGTACCGTAATGCCGATAATTTCGATATTCATCTCATTTCGCCCCCCTCCAGGCCTCGTCCGGCCAATTCCTTCTCTGCTGAGTTGCTCCTGAACATTTTGCGAAGCACAGCCCATACCGTAACTCCCAATACCAGGTACAATAGGGCGAACAGCAGCAGCATCCAATCCACATTCGCGGATGTGGTGGCTCCGTGCACGGTTTTCATATAACCGCGGAGAATCCAGGGCTGCCGTCCGACCTCGGCCAATATCCAGCCGCATTCGATGGCAAGCATAGCCAGAGGTCCAGAAGCCACAATACAGCGCAGCAGCCAGCGGGGCAGCTCGCCCCCCTTCGCACGGCGGGCTCTTCGGGCGAACAGGATGTACGCCAGGCACAGCACGATCAGGAGGCTGCCGATGGCCACCATCATATCAAACAAGTAATGAATATAGAGCGGAGGCCGCTCATCCGGAGGAATGTCGTTCAATCCGGTTACAACGGCATTCGGCTTGCCGAAGGCAAGAATGCTCAAGGCGAATGGAAGCTTAAGCCCATAACGGACTTCATGGTTTTCATCGAGAATTCCGCCGAGGACCAGCGGAGCCCGAGCAGTTGTCTCGAAGTGCCATTCCGCGGCGGCAAGCTTCTCCGGCTGATATTCGGCAAGGAACTTGCCGGACATATCCCCGATGACGGCCGTCAGCACGGAGAACACTAGTCCGGCGAGCATCGTCAGCTTCAATGCTTTGGTGTAATAAGCATGTCTTTTCCTTGCAAGCAGCGATACAGCGGCGATGGCCGCCAGCAAAAACGCGCTGGTCATATAGGCGGAGGACAGTACGTGAGCGGTTTTGCTAGGCGTTGCCGGGTTAAACATAGCGACCAGAGGGTCGATATCGATGATGGTTCGCCCCTCCAGCTTGAAGCCTTGAGGCGTATTCATAAAGGCGTTCACCACAGTAATAAAAAAAGCGGATAACGAGGATCCGATAATGACCGGGATGACGATGGAGAAGTGGGTCCACGGATTGCGGAAACGATCCCAAGTATATAAATAAATGCCCAGAAAAATAGCTTCAAAGAAAAAGGCGAAGGTCTCCATGAACAGCGGCAGGGCGATAGCTTGACCGGCAATCTGCATGAAGCTCGGCCATAGCAAATTCAGCTGCATCCCTATGCAAGTTCCGGTGACTACCCCTACGGCGACGGAGATGACGAAGCCGCGTGCCCAACGGCGGGCCAACAGTTGATAGTGAGGGTCCTTCAGCTTGATTCCAAGAAACTCCGCAATGGCAATCATCACGGGAACGCCCACCCCGATCGTGGCGAACAGGATGTGAAAGCCCAAGGTAAGCCCTGTCAATATGCGACTGTACACCGCAGGATCGTAGGACATCATTATCAGCTCCTTATGTCATTAGGCAGGATATGGATTATTGTTATCCATTTCCTCCAATGTTAGTATAAGTATATGAATGTGATTTAATTCACATGGAATGAGGGAATGGTGCTGACGTTGACAGACGCTCTGAACGCTGATATGTTGAACGAAAAGCAGGGCGGCGGTAAGCTTGGGAAAGTGGGGCTTGTAATGCTCATAAGATGGGAGCGGGTATATGGGCAGGTCCGCCTTTTGGCTCTCTATGACTTCAACCATGGCTATGATTGCTGAAGGTAGTCATACATCATTTGAAACCGGATACATCCCCTAGAGGAGTACGGTCAATGTTCATCGATTATTCATTATGTCATGAGTAAGGAGAAGCGATTGTGTATAAAGTGCTGTTGGTAGATGACGAAATGTATGTAAGGAAGGGCTTGATGAGTTTAATCGATTGGGAGCAGCTGGGCTATGTTATCGCCGGGGAGGCGGAGAATGGCCAAGAGGCTCTTGAGCTTATAAAGGAGCTGGAGCCGGACCTGGTCATCATAGATATCCGTATGCCGGTTCTTGACGGTTTGGACGTGATAAGGACTGTGGCGGAGCAGGAGGGGAGTCAGCCCAGCTTCATTATTATAAGCGGCTACCACGATTTCAAGTATGCACAGCAAGCGCTTCGCTACGGCGTTGTCGATTACATATTGAAGCCGATTGACGAAGAGGAGCTCCAGGGCACTCTGCTTAAGCTATGCGATACGATCAACATGAAGAAGCTGACCCGGATAAGCAAGGGCAGGCGTGTAGGAGGATCGGTGCTGGAGCTGCTAATCCAGGGACAAGTGAAGCAGGAGGACGAACCGGAGCTGCTATCGGCCCTCCGTATGGAGGGGGCTGCCCGATTCTGCTGCGCTCTCATTGAGCTGCGCTTGAAAGGGGATACATTACCGGCACCCCGACAGGAGCACGTTATAGATTGCATTCTTCAAGTGTTCAACGTGCCCGGTATGTCCGTTGACCGAATTCCTCTGATACAGCATGCTGACGGTAAATACAGCCTCCTCATCCACTACGCGTGGCTGGAGAGCTTTGACCAGAGACTGGAGATCAGCCTTCGAGCCTTGCAGGGAAGTTTAACGAAGCTGGCCCAGGGGACGGTAACCATCTTCGCCGGAAAACCGGTGAGCAGGCTGACGGAGGTGAGGGAATCCTTTGTAACCGCTGGTGAGGCCGCACAATATCAATTTGCCATGGACGGCGAGACGGTAATCATGTATGAGCAGGTACAGGGGATTCCGCTGTATGCGCTCGATATCGATGCGGAGCTGTATAAGCAGCTGATGGACCAGCTGGAGGAGCAGGATCAGGAAGCCTTGCTGCGCACGGTGGATCATATGTTTCACCAGTTTCAATATAAACGCTTTGCGCCCCGTGCCATCGGGAATACTATCGCCCGCTGCGTTATCAGCGTAATTCAGCTGGTCAAGGAGCTTGAAGGCGATGAGAAGCCCCTCACGGTATTGCCGGAGATTATGCAGTGGCAGCAGATGAATATAACGCTCAAGGAGCTAAAGGAGCTGCTTGTCCGATTTTTGGTCCAGGCGTCGGAATATCTTGATCAGCTTCGTAAGGAGCAGTCCAAGGGAAGTATTCATAAGGTGAAAAAATATATTGAAACCCATTATGCCGAGAACGTCAGCCTCAAGAGCATGGCGGCAGCCTTCTATATGAATCCGGCTTACCTCGGTCAGCTGTTCCGTAAAACCTACGGCGTCTATTTCAACGATTTTTTACTGCAGCTTCGGATTGATGAAGCCAAGAAGCTTTTGCGCCAAACCGATTTGCGCATTTATGAAATCGCCCAGACGGTCGGCTTTCAGAATGCAGACTATTTTGTGACCCAATTCGAGAAGCGCGAAAGTGTAACGCCTACTGAATACCGGAATAAAATCATCGGACACTAAAACCAAGGCGGCGGCAATCATGCTAAGATTATTTTTGAATAATGTCAAGCTTCGGAATAAGCTGCTTTTGATGTACTTCTTCTCTGTGTTTATTCCGATTGTATTAACCAACGTTATTTTTTACTACGTGACCACGAATAACGTTAAAAATCAGAAGACCCGGGACGCCGTGACGGCTATGGAGCAAACGAAGAGCGAGATTCGGAATTTCATCGACGAGGCGGTAGGAATCACCTACCTGTTTTATACGGATACCGTGTTTAATCAGATGCTGGATGAGGATTATTCCAGTAACAGCGAATATATCGAGGCTTATCAGTCCTATATTCGACCGTCCTTTTACCGGGTATGGCAAGCGAATAAGTCCGTTAAGGAAGTGCAGCTGTTTGTCGATAATCCGACGATTTTGACCTCAAGCAATATCGATCATATTTCGCAAGAGCTTCAAAAAACAGATTGGTACACTACATTGTTTCGGACCAAGGTTCCTTATCCGCTAGTTTTCAAATCCGGCAATACGTTAAGCCTGCTCCAGCGTCTCGACAATTATGCTTATTATTCCAATTATCTCAAGCTTTTAAAGGTGGAGCTGAATATGCAGACGATGCAGGAGCTCCTTCAGCATTCCGCCTTTGAGGGTAAGCTCTACCTTGTGGACCCGCAAGGGCGGATCGCGTACTCTAACGACGGTTCCGTTGATTGGGCGGACAGCAATATTTCCATGGCTTCGCTCAGCTTTCCTGATCAGCGTGTTCTAACCTTCCGGTCAGATTATCAAAATATCAATTATTTAAACGGCTGGAGTCTGCGCGGGGTTATGGATGAGGTCAGCATGCTGGAGGAGGTGCGTAAATCCGGTTCCTTCGTCATTATTTTGGCCTGTCTAAATTTCCTGGTGCCGTCAATCATCCTTGTGTTTATCGCCCGTTCCTTGCATGTGCGGCTGATTCGTATTTTGAAGCATATGAAAAAGGTGAAGAATCAAAATTTCGAAACGATTCCCGACGAGGAGTCCAGAGACGAAATCGGCCAGCTGATCGGCGAATTTAACAGGATGACCCTGCAAATCCAGAGCTTGATCGAGGATGTCTATATGGCAGATATTCAAAAAAAGAATTTGGAGCTTAAACAGAGGCAGGCTCAGCTGCATGCGCTTCACAGCCAGATTAATCCTCATTTTTTATTTAATGCGCTGGAGACGATCCGCATGCGGAGCTTGATGAAATCCGAGAAGGAAACGGCCCGAATTATTCAGAATATGGCCAAAATGCTCCGGAGGTCCATAGCCTGGGGACGTGACTGGGTTACGGTAAGAGAGGAAATGGAGCTTGCCTTATGCTTTCTGGAAATTCAGAAGTACCGCTTCGGTGATAGATTGGAATACCGTTTGAATGTTCAGGAGGAGGCGTACGGCAGTTCGATTCCCAAGATGTCCTTTCTCCCTTTTATTGAGAATGCCAGTATTCATGGTGTGGAGAAATCCCCGGAGAGCGGACTCATCTGTATTGATCTATACCTGGAAGAAGATGTTCTCGTATTCCGATTAAGCGATAACGGGATGGGCATTCCGAAGGACAAGTACGCGGAATTGATGGAATATCTTCACGAGAAGGACTCGTTCGGAGAGCATGTTGGAATCAAGAATGTATACACACGGTTGCAAATGTGTTATGGCGATTCATTTGATTTTCGGATACAGAGCGAGGAAAACTTCGGAACGATCGTCGAAATCCGGCTTCCGTCAGGCGACCCGGTTACATGATGTGAAGGACAAGGGTGCGGCTGAAAAGCTTTCCGTATCGGCCCCCCCTTGTAAAATGTGTGAATAAGCATGCCCCACTTAGTGGGGTTATTATATTTTCATGCATTTTTCAAAGTATAATCTAAAGTTTGCCGGGTGAACAAGAAAACGATTACGAGCTATACTGAAAATGCTTACATAGAAACTAAATGGTGAAAGGGGAACAAATATAGAAATGGTCAAACGGAAAATAGTACTGGCCGGCTTAGCCGTGTCCCTCTTAGCTGCGACGGTTGCCTGCAGCAAACAGCCCGCAGCAGATAAACAACTAACTACATCCGACGATACAACACCGGTTACCTTCTCGTATTACAGCTTTTCGAGCGGTAAGGATATCATGGCTAACCAGACCGTGATAGGTAAAGAGCTGGAGAAGCAGACAGGTGTCAACTGGAAGATGGAATTTATAGTGGGAGACCAAAAAACGAAGTCCGGCGTCATGATCGCCTCCGGTGATTATCCCGACGTCATAGTACCCGAAGGCGAAATCGATAAGCTGATGGATGCAGGCGCATTCATTGCACTTGATGATCTGATCGAAAAGTACGGACCGAATATTAAACGGGTATATGGCCCGTACATGGATAAATTCCGCCAGAAGGACGGTAAGATTTATCACCTTCCGTTCTCCGCGAACCAAGGATATATCATGGACCCGAACATAGGTCAGGGTGCCTTCTGGATTCAGCGCTCCGTGTTGAAGGAGTTTAATTATCCGAAGATCAAGACGCTTGACGAATACTTCGATCTCATTAAGAAGTACAAGGAGAAGCATCCGCAAATGGATGGCAAGGATACTATCGGCTTCGTTTCCTTTGCAGGCGTGGCGGACAACTTCTTTACGCTGACGAATCCTCCGATGCACCTCGCCGGATATCCGAACGATGGCGGCGTCATTGTCGATATGAAGACGCAGGAAGCCAAAATTTTTGCAGCTACGGACTTGGAGAAGCGCTGGGTCCAGAAACTGAACGAGATTAACGCAGAGGGCTTGTTCGATCCTGAATCGTTCGTCGTGAACAAAGACCAATATTTGGCGAAGCTGACCTCCGGCCGCGTTCTTGGTTACTTCAACTACGGCTGGCAAGTAGGCGATGCTACGAACAACCTGAAGAAAGCAGGGATTGATGAGAAACGGTATGCTCCCCTGCCGATCGTATTCGATAAGGATATAAAGGATCAATACATCGATCCGCCGTCCTTCGTGAACAATCGCGGGATCGGAATCTCCGTAAAGGCGAAGGACCCGGTCCGCATTATCAAATATTTCGACAACATGCTCAAGGAAGAGAATCAAATCCTCACACAATGGGGGATTAAAGACGAGACTTACTCGGTTAATGACAAGGGACGCTTCGTTATGAACGCGGATCAGATCGCCAAGCGTAACGACCCGGAATTTAAGCGCTCTTATGGCTTCCAATATTTTGAATACAGCTGGCCTCGGTATGGCAACAATTCCTTGCTGAAGGACGGCAACGCGTTCGCCGTAGGAAATCAGCCGGAAGTAGCTTCAATGAGCTATACCGAAGGGGATAAGAAGATTCTAGAGGCTTATGGCGCTAAAGTATTTACCGACTTGTTCGCTAAGCCCGATAACCGTCCTTGGTTCCCGGCATGGAGCATTAACCTGGGTCAAGGGACACCGGAACAGCTTTTCGGTCAAAAATCAGGCGACCTGCAGAAGAAATATTTGCCGAAGCTGATCATGGCTAAGCCGGAGCAATTCGATGCGATATGGAACGAGTATGTAGGAGAAATGAACAAATTGGATAAAAAGCAATATGAGGCGACCATAACCAAGGTGGTTAAGGACCGTGCGGCAGGCAAGTGGTAAGGAATATGCGATGAAAGGTTTTCGGAAGGCCGGCTTGCATGAACTCCGGCCTTCTCTTTATAGAACGCTGTTTTCGTAAATATTGTTGCTATTAAGACAAAAAAACCGCTTAAAGCGGTTGGTAAACCCAATAAAGCATATTATTTCTTCTTAACGTCCGCCGTCGTCTGTGCTGGGTAAGACTGGTCAATACCGCCGCCGTTCGGAATTTCAATGCTCACTCGGTCACCTACCGCAACCGCGTCGTAATCAGCTTGTTCCGAAATCCACATTGCGTTCGGTTCGGCGTTCATCAATATTTCATTAAGGGGAGCTTCGAAATTGGAAGGTTTGTCACGTACCACGAGGATTCTCCCGCTTTCTTTTGAGACGACGAATCCATCTTTGTAATCCCAACGTTCATCGGAATTGCTTGAAGATGAACAACCTGTAACAACAACAAGCATTGCTATCAAATTTTTGTTGCGTACTCATATAGGTATTTAATAGTAGGGGTAGTTATGCGCTTTCCCTGAACTTCTGGACAGTCATAAAGTTGGCTCTTCTGCATGTATCTAGGAGCATTTTCTTCTGCCTATCTGCATGCTCCAGCCTCTTGTGCAATTCCAAGAATCGGAACCAGAACATGTAGTTGTCAATGTACTTGGTCGCAACGCCTTGGAATCTGTCCATCCACTTCTTCAAGCGAGAATGGAACGAATTGACGTGCTGGATGTGGTAAACCGACTTCGACACATGCGTTCCACGCGGAAGAACTTCATGGGTCAAACCCTTCATCTTGGCGAATTTTTTGTAATTGGTGGCACTGTCCGTGCATAGCAAAGAGGAGGGTGCAAGATACCCTCCGATGACCTTATCTATTTCTTCCGCTTTGATGCGACCACGACCGCCCATTTGACAGATGATATTGCCGCTGCGGTCATAGGCGACAACGATGCTCACTTGCTCCCTGGAGATGCCGCGTTTGCGCTGTTCCTTCTTTTCGTTCGACCGCGTTTGCGAGCGTTACGATGCGGAATGCCGCCTTTACGACCTTTCTCGGACTCCAAAAAGTGAGTTTCATCGCTTTCGATGATACCGCTGAGTTGAGCGTTTCCAAGAGAGCGGATTGCGTTGAGTATCTTGTGCCTCCAGTAGAATGCGGTCGAAATATGCATCTTAAGCCGTTCTACGATTTTGGGCAGTGTATAACCTTCAACCATCAACTCGAAGTATTTGAGCCATAGGTTTGGCTTGTGAGTACCCGCCATCGGTGTTCCCGTCATGTCATTGAAAGATTTGCCGCAGTCCTTGCATAAATAACGCTGGCGACCGCGATATTTGCCGTTCCGCTTAACACTTAGGCTTCCGCAGTGAAGGCACGCCAAACCACCCGAGAACTTCGTTTCTCGGATATCACCTATTATTCCGTGAATTTTGGGGGTGGGGAACAGCGTTTCTTTCATTGCTTCGAATAAGCGGTGCTGCTCCTTTTCTGGTAGGTCGGTAAAGTTCTCGTATACTTTGAGCCAATCCATGAATCATTTCCCTCCTGCGGGATTTTCACTGTATTAATAGTATACCCAAAAGAGCAACAATATTTCAGAAAACAGCGTTATAGAAAAAGCTCGGAAAGGAGCAACATCAGGTGAGAAAACATACAGATACGGCCATCCTGCAGGCAGGAGCAAACGCCTCAAAGCTGCAAGCGTCCCGGCTATCGCTTTTCTTTAAAAAGCTGATGCAGCAAAAAACGCTGGTTGTGATGTCGGTACCGTTCTTGATATGGGTGTTTGTGTTCAAATATGTTCCATTGTGGGGGTGGACCATCGCCTTCCAAAAATACCGGCCTGCGAGAAGCTTCGCTGATCAGGAATGGGTAGGCTTGGCAAACTTTCGGTTTCTGTTTAATGACGATGCGTTTTACAGGGTGCTGCGCAATACGCTTGTAATGAGCTCTATCAAGCTTGTGCTTGGCTTCGTCACGGCGATTGCCTTGGCGATTCTGCTTAATGAGCTGCGCCATTTGGTGTTCAAGCGGGTAGTTCAGACCGTCAGCTACTTACCGCATTTTATTTCTTGGGTCGTTGCGGCCAGCATCATTTCGACAGTGTTATCGCCGGAAGGCATCGTGAATATAATCTTGTTGAAGCTGGGATTGATTGAGGGCCCTGTGCTATGGCTTGGCAAGGGCGAATATTTCTGGGGTATTCTCGGAATGTCCGAGGTTTGGAAAGATGTAGGCTGGAATACGATTGTGTATTTGGCTGCGATCACGACGATCGACCCTTCACAGTATGAAGCGGCTGAAATCGACGGAGCCAACCGGCTGCAGCGCATTGCGTACATTACACTTCCCGGGTTGAAGCCGGTTATTGTCATTTTATTGATTATGAATCTTGGGCATATTCTGGAGTCGGGTTTCGAGCCGCAATACTTGCTCGGGAACGGGATGACCGTGGACTTCTCCGACAACCTTGATATATTCGTGCTGAAATACGGATTGAACATGAACAATTATTCCCTTGCGACGGCGGCAGGCATGTTCAAGACGGTAGTTAGCTTCATATTCCTGTTCGCTGCCAATTCGATCGCGAAGAAGCTGGGCGAAAGCAGACTTTTCTAAGGAGGCAGAGCAAGAATGAGCGACATTACCCCTTCGTCACGGAGATATTCCAATCTGCCGGACACCTTATTCGATATAGGCAACGTGATAGCGATGTGCTGTCTCATGGTTGTCACGCTGTATCCGTTTGTCAACATGGTAGCTGTATCGCTCAATGATGCGAACGATTCGATTCGCGGCGGTATCTACCTATGGCCTCGAATGTTTACTTGGAAGAACTACGAGTACATTTTTAATGAAGCAAGCATTTATCACGCAACCTTAATATCCGCGCTGCGAACGGTCCTCGGTACGGTCGTATCCGTGTTCTGCACGGCCATGCTGGCCTATACGATCACCCGCCGGGAGTTTGTGCTGCGCAAATTTGTCACGCTGGCTTTCGTCTTCACCATGTACTTCAGCGGGGGCCTCATTCCGGGATACCTGCTGATTCGTGAACTGGGTCTGACGAACTCCTTCTGGGTCTATATCATTCCCGGTATTATCGGCGTATTCAACATGATCGTCATTCGCTCGTTCATCGAGGGCTTGCCGGACGGCTTGCTGGAATCGGCGCGAATCGACGGTGCAGGCGAATTTACGACCTTCATGCAGATTGTGCTCCCGCTAACGGTTCCGGCGCTCGCGACGGTTTCGCTGTTCGTGGCGGTTGGACAATGGAATTCCTGGTTTGATGTGTTCCTGTACAATTCCTCGAACACGAATCTCAGTACCCTTCAGTACGAGCTGATGAAAATATTGCAGACGTCGAACACATCCGCGAATTCCGGCGCTACTGCCGCCGACGCATTCGCTTCCGCTCAAAGTGGTGTTACAGCTGTAACACCGACATCCATACGTGCAACCATGACGATTATCGCCAGCTTGCCGATCATTATCGTGTATCCGTTCTTGCAGAAATATTTTGTCAAGGGCTTGACCGTAGGCGGAGTGAAAGGCTGATACATCAATCGCGATTGGATGAATTGCCGTTCTGCCCGCCCATGGAAGTAGAATGGCATGCCGTCATGCATCCCAATCTAGGAGGACCTCAAAGTGATAGATAACGGCTATTCTGCCTGGCTTCGATATGAAGAGATAACAAATAAGGAGATACGGAAGACAGACCTGCAGTGGTTGAAGCAGCTGATTATCCCTGCCGAGGCGGGAGAAGGCCCGCTGCAGACAGCTGTACAGGAGCTTGCCGAGGCCATCGGCAGCATTTCCGGTGAAGCCCTGCAAGTAACAGAGCGCATACCCGGCTCAGGACGTTTTCTGGCTATCGGCGTATACGGCGGCTCCGCTTTGGTTAACGCAGCTGTCTCCCAAGATGAAACGGAGAACGTATCAGATGAGTGCTATTGGATTCGGACGGTCCGATCTGCCGACGCTTCATACGAATATGTGGTGCTTGCAGGTCTATCGGAGAAGGGCGCTTTGTATGCCGCCTTCCATTTCTTACGGCTGCTTCAGACAGGCGAGCGCCTCGACGCTTTGGATATACGAGAGGCGCCGGTGAACCGGCTTCGGATGCTCAATCACTGGGATAACATCGACGGCAGTATCGAACGCGGCTATGCAGGGAGATCTATTTTTTTCAATAATGATGCAGTGCTGTCGGACTCCGGGCGCATTCGGGATTATGCGAGATTGGCCGCCTCGGTCGGCATCAACGCCGTTGCTATCAATAACGTCAATGTACACCGTCAGGAAACCTTCCTCATCACGGAGACCTATTTGCCTGATGTAGCCCGAGTGGCTGAGGTATTCCGCAGGTACGGTATCAAGCTGTTCCTGAGCGTAAATTACGCTGGCCCGATGGAGCTTGGCGAGCTGGATACGGCGGACCCGCTTGATCCTGTCGTTGCCGACTGGTGGAAAGCCAAGGCCAAGGATGTATACCGCTATATTCCCGACTTCGGCGGCTTTCTGGTCAAGGCGGATTCCGAGAACCGTCCGGGTCCGTTCACTTACGGTCGCGATCACGCCGATGGCGCCAATATGCTAGGGGAAGCTCTTAGGCCTTATGGCGGTCTCGTGCTATGGAGATGCTTCGTCTATAACTGCCATCAGGACTGGAGAGACCGTTCCACGGATCGGGCGCGTGCGGCGTACGATCATTTCAAGCCGCTGGACGGGCGGTTCGCGGACAATGTCATTCTCCAGATCAAGAATGGCCCGATGGACTTCCAGGTGCGGGAGCCCGTTTCACCGCTGTTCGGGGCGATGGAGCAAACGAATCAGCTGATGGAATTCCAGATTACCCAGGAGTATACCGGGCAGCAGAAGCATGTATGCTATTTGATTCCGCAGTGGAAAGAGATACTGGATTTTGATACCTGCATCCAAGGGGAAGGGTCGTCCGTTAAAGCGATCGCCGCAGGCAGCGTACATCCATACCGCTATTCCGGCATCACGGCGGTAGCGAATATCGGAGACGATGAGAATTGGACCGGACATCATCTCGCGCAGGCTAACCTGTACGGCTTCGGGCGTCTGGCATGGAACCCGGACTTATCCGCCCAAGCCATAGCTGAAGAATGGACGAAGCTCACCTTCGGCCAGGACCCTGAGGTGTTGAAGACGGTTGTCGGCTTCTTGATGGCCTCTTGGCCGATCTATGAGAGCTACACGTCGCCCCTCGGCGTAGGCTGGATGGTTACACCTCACTATCATTACGGACCGGATGTGGACGGGTACGAATATTCCAAGTGGGGTACCTATCACTTTGCCGACCGCGACGGCATCGGCGTAGACCGTACACAGGTAACGGGTACAGGTTACACGAAGCAGTATGCCAAGTCCAATGAGGAACTTTACGACCGCTTGGATACTTGTCCGGATGAACTGCTGCTGTTTTTCCATCATGTGCCGTATACCCATAAGCTTCATTCAGGTAAAACGGTCATTCAGCATATTTACGACACGCACTTTGAAGGTGTAGAGCAGGTCGAACGATGGAAGGCCGAGTGGCTTAAGCTGGAGGGCAAAATCGATGAAAGCCGCTTTGACCATATCCGCAGGCGAATCGAGACGCAGCTGGAGAGCGCGAGGCAGTGGCGCGACGTGATAAATACGTATTTTTACCGAAAATCAGGTATTCCGGACGAGCTGCACCGGAAGATCTACTAGGAGGATTGAGCTATGTCGTCGTCAATGCTGCACGTGCCCGCGTTGCATTCCATCAATCGGAATTACTTTGATATAGGCGCAGCGGTCAACCTGAAAACTATCGTATCGGCTAAGGAGCTGATCGCCGCCCAATATAACAGCATCACAGCTGAGAATGATATGAAGTTCGAGCGTGTCCATCCGGAGGAGGAGGTCTATACATTCGACGCCGCCGACCGGATCGCTGATTTTGCCGGTCAACATGGCATGAAGCTGCGTGGTCATACTCTGGTATGGCATAACCAAACCTCCGATTGGGTGTTCACAGGAAAGGACGGATCGCCTGCCGATCGTGAGCTGCTGCTCTCACGCATGAAGTCCCATATCGATACGGTAGTCGGAAGATATAAGGGAAGGGTGTACTGCTGGGATGTCGTGAATGAAGCTATCGAGGACAAAAGCGGGGTATGGCTAAGGGATTCCAGGTGGCTTCAGCAGATTGGGGACGATTTCATTGCCAAGGCGTTCCAATTCGCTCACGAGGCCGACCCGAACGCACTGCTGTTCTATAACGACTATAATGAATGCCATCCTGATAAAAGGGACAAAATCCTTCGTTTGATCCGTTCATTGAAGGAGCAGGACGTGCCGATCCATGGTATCGGCCTTCAAGGGCACTGGAATCTGTACGATCCTTCCCTCGAGACCATTCGCGAAGCGCTGGAGAAATATGCCGAGCTTGGACTAAAGCTCCATATTACCGAGCTGGATGTATCGATGTTCGAGTTTAACGACCGGCGTACAGATTTGCTGGAGCCGACCGAAGAGATGCTGGAACGCCAGGCAGAGCTTTATGAGAAGGTATTCCGCCTGTTCCGCGAGTACAAGGACGTGATTACCTCCGTCACCTTCTGGGGCGCAGCGGACGATTACACCTGGCTTCACGATTTCCCTGTCCGCAGCAGGAAAAATTGGCCGCTCGTGTTCGATGAAAATCATCAGCCAAAGGCTTCCTTCTGGAAGATCGTTAAAGGAACAAGCATAGGGCAAAGGGGAAAATAATCATGAATAAAATGGCAAAGCCAAATGAGCCGTTGGTCACTCATATTTATACTGCGGATCCTTCCGCTCATGTCTTTGAAGGCAAGCTTTACATCTATCCTTCCCACGATATTGATCATGATGGACCTACCAACGATAACGGCGATCAATATGCTATGGAGGATTATCATGTTCTATCCATGGATGACCTGTCTTCTCCTTGCATAGATCATGGGGAGGCGCTGCATCTTAAAGATATTCCATGGGCCAAGCAGCAGCTTTGGGCTCCAGATGCCGCATTTAAAAACAACACGTATTATCTGTTTTTCCCGGCAAGGGACAAAGAGGATGTTTTCCGTATTGGCGCCGCTACAAGCGATTCTCCTTCAGGGCCGTTTAAGCCAGAACCGAATTATATTCCAGGCAGCTTCAGCATTGATCCGGCCGTTTTTGTAGACGAAGATACCAAGGCTTATATGTATTTCGGCGGTCTATGGGGAGGGCAGCTGGAAAAATGGCAGCGGGGAACATTTGACCCTGAAGCTGACGGACCTGCTGCAACCGCACCGGCTTTGGGCCCAAGGGTGGCGGTGTTAAGTGAGGATATGCTTTCATTTGCTGAGCAGCCTCAAGAGATATCCATTATCGATGAGAACGGTAATCCGCTCCTGGCCGGGGATGAAGAAAGAAGATTTTTTGAAGGTCCGTGGGTTCATAAATATAATGGGTATTACTATCTATCGTATTCCACGGGGAATACTCATTATCTTGTTTATGCCATGAGCAAAAATCCAAAAGGCCCCTTTGTGTTTAAGGGCAAGATTCTGCCTCCCGTCATCGGATGGACTACTCATCATTCCATTGTCGAATTTCAGGGGAAATGGTATTTATTTTATCATGACTGCTCCTTATCCGGCGGAGTGGATCACAAGCGCTGCGTGAAGTATACAGAGCTTACCTATAATGAAGACGGAACGATCCAAATGATTGACCCTTATAAATAAGGTGATAAAAAAGCTTCTGCCATCATTGCAAGGAGAGGATGTCATGGAATACATGGCGTCCTTTTTTTTTATTTGTAGCAGTTGTCAATATACCCAGGCTAATTTTACCGATAGGCATCCATGTATGAAGGGAAAGCGGGGAAGGGATAGTAATAGTAAATTTGCAAAGGTAAAGAAGGTGAAGCTTTGCTGTACAATCTTTTGATCGCAGCGGCCATCATATGCGTTGCAGGTTTATTTTTCTCCGTTATGGCTATCCGAAAGCAGAATCAACATGAATATGACAAAGGAATGAATAGCGTAAGCAGGAAACATAATATTGTAGCCAACCCGGCATTAATTGCCTATATTTTGTTTCCGGTCGCTGTTGTCATACTTGCTTTGTTATTTATATATTACGGAGGGTAACTATGGATAAACGTCCTTATTATATTTCCGTCCAAGCCAAAACCATTATGCTCAACCAGGGCGATGCCCCTTATGAGTTTGAAATCATGGCAACGGAAGAGGAGATCGATCAGCTGTATGAATGGTTTGAAGAGCTGGATGAATATGAGCAAGGAACGTTCTTCCGTGCTCATGTGCCGGCTCTGCCTTATCATCACGATAGCTACAATGATGCCTGCGATTATACTTTAAAGCAAATATACCGGTTTATCGCCGATCATGGCTCCAAACAAACCGGCGACCATATCGCGGCTATGGACCTGGACAATATGGGGCACTGGAATAGCAAATAACAGGAACAGACTCGGGAACCTGGTTCTCTCGAGTCTGTTTATGGTTCTCATTTCTTTTGGCGGTATACCCTTTCGGGCCGTCCGACAACACCATAGGATAGATCGGCGTACACGGTGCCGAGACTAACCAGATGCTCCAGATAACGCCGGCTGGTGGATCGGCTGACACCGATGAGTTTGGCAATTTGCTCGGCCGTCATGCCGTCCGGGGCTTGGGAGATGGTCTGGGTCACTTTGACCAGGGTCAGCTTGTCGATCCCTTTGGGCGGGAAGGAGACCTCAGGGCTGCTTTCCTTCTTCGCGGATCCTGCAAGCAAGCGGTCCACATCGCTTTGGCTGATGCTTCGGTTCTCGTTCAACCGGTTCAGCTCGCGGTGAAAATCGAGATAACGAAGCAGCGTCTCCTGCAGCCGGTCAAAGATAAGCGGCTTCATAATATAATCGAAGGCGCCGCTGCGCACGGCCTCCCGGATCGCCTCGGCTTCCTTGGCTGCCGTAATCATCACGGCATCCGTATCCCGATAATGCTGCCGGATATATTGCAAGATGTCCAGGCCGCTCGATCCCGGCAAATAGATGTCGAGAAGCGCGAGATGGGGCCGCAAAATATCCAATTGCTCCTTGGCCTGGGATTCGTCTGTCGCAATGCCGACGACGGCGAAGCCTTCTACCTTCTCGATAAAACGCCGATGAATTTCGGCAATTCTTAGATCATCCTCTACAATCAGCACTTCAACCGTGGGAAGTTGGCTTTGAACAGTCATTTCAGTTCCTCCTTTTCCCGAGTTTGACCTGCTTTGGGTAGGGCTACCGTAAAGATGGTGCCTCCGGCAGGGTTCTTGTGAAAGGTAATATAGCCGTTCAGCTTGCCAACTGCATGCTGCACCAGGGCAAGTCCGATTCCCCGATGGTCTCCTTCCTTGGTCGAAAAGCCTTTTTCATATACAGCGTGAGCCATTTCTTCTGAAATACCTACCCCGGTATCCTCGCATTCAATAATAAGATCTTCCCCCAAATCGGTCATAAACAATTGGACTCGCTTCTCGGGTCTGTCTTCACACGCGAGCACCGCCTCCATGGCATTGTCGATCAAATTACCAATGATAGTGACAAGTAAATTGCGGTCGACCTGCTCCGGAATATCGCGGAAGGAGCTTTCGTGATCAATCTCAAAGGTCAGCTTCAGCTCCTGAGCATGATTATATTTGCCGATCAGGAGCCCGCCGATCATAGGATCGGGAATTTCCCGCATGATGAATTGCACGAAATTTTGATGAACGTTCGTTTCCCTTGTAATGAGATCAACGGCTTCCTGATACGATTCAAGCTGGATTAAGCCGGAAATGACGTACAGCTTATTCGAAAATTCATGGGTTTGCGCCCGAAGCGCATCGGCGAAGCGCCGAACCTGGGACAGCTCCTCGGCGAGCCGGTACAATTCGGATTTGCTTCGAAAGCTCGAAACCGCCCCGGTAACCTGGGAGTTCATATCCAGGATGGGTACCCGATTGACGACAACTTCAAGGTCGCCAATCATCATTTCACGGTCAACCTCCGCGTTTCCAGTTCGAACGACCTCGTGAAGGCGCGTATTGGGAATCACTTCTTCGATATGCTTTCCTGCGATGCTCTCATTCTCAGGCAGCTGAAGGAGCTTCAGGGCATAACGGTTGGCAAGCGTAACGATTCCCTTGCGGTTCACGGCAATGATCCCCTCGTGAATTGATTCGAGAATCGCCTGCTTCTCGGTATAGAGGGCGCCGATTTCCTCCGGCTCCAGGCCATGGATGGAGCGCCGAACACTTCTTGCAATTAGGATGGACCCGACTATACCAACGGCAAGAACGATCAAAGTAACCCATTCTACTCTAAGCTGATAGATGTCATCGATGTGATCGATAGCCTCGGTAAGGAAGCCGACGGATACGATACCGATTACGTAACCGTTTTCATCAAAGACGGGAGCTTTTCCCCGAAGAGAAGGACCGAGAGAGCCGGTAGCTTTGGAAATGATCGATTTACCTTCCAGCACGGGACCGTTATCACCGCCGACCATTTCTTTACCGATTCGGTCCGTGACGGGATGGGAATAGCGGATGCCGTCCCGATTGCCTACCACGATATATTCGGCATCGATTTTTTCACGAATCGTCTCCACAATGGGCTGGATGGTCTCCGACGGATTAGGCTCATAGAAGGCATGCCGAATTTCGGGCATAAGGGCGATGGTTTCGGCCACTTTAAGCGCCCGGTTGCCGATCTGATCTTCAAACACCGATGTCGTTATATAGTAAAAAATACATCCGAGGCTGACAATAACTAAAGAGAGAAGCGAACAAATAATGAGAATAAGCTTGGTTTGCAGCCGCATGGTAAGAACCCCCGTTTTTGGATGAATGATTGAGACTAAGTCGGCGACAGGTTATACGGCTCATTTATCATATCCTACTGCACGTTTGAACTCGGAATGAATATTCCTCAGATAATCATAAACGGTAGCCGCCGTTTGAGCAATTGGCTTGTGCTGGAATTTGCCGGCTTACGCCGTGAACAATATGAACAAAATGCCCACAAAGGAGTTAATGTAAATTAATTTCGTTAAACTTTTATAATTCCGTTCGTGATGGTATTCTGAAAACGCTTCAAAGAAAGCGCATACAATATGGTGGATAAATAACGGAGGGGTTAACATGTTAAAACCTGTTTGGACGTCGTCTTTAAAAATAACAGCCATCGGTCTCTTGGCTATCAGCTTGGCAGCTTGCGGCAATGCGGGATCGAAGCCTGCGGCAGCAGGAGGAGAGAAAGGCAAGGACGCTGCTCAGCCGTCCGCATCGAAATATCCGGAAAAGGCGATCAGCTTGATTGCTCCATCCGGTGCGGGGGGCGGCTGGGATATGACGGCCCGAACAATAGCCAAGGTGCTTTCGGAGACCAAGTCGCTGGATAAGCCGATTACCGTTGAGAACAAGCCGGGCGGGGGCGGCACCGTCTTCATGGCGGAATACGCGACCAAGGATGTGAAGGACAATTACAAGCTGTTCGTGAGCTCTCCGCCGATCTTGATCAACAATTTGAAAAAAGAAGGCAACACGCCGTTCGGCTATAAGGATACGACGCCGCTTGCTCAATTGACCAAGGATTACGGAGCGATCGCGGTCGCCGCAAACTCCAAGTATAACGATTTGAAATCGCTGTTGAACGACATGAAGGCCGATCCGAGCAAATTGACCGTAGCCGGCGGCTCTGCGCCGGGCTCCATGGACCACCTTGTCTCTATTTTGCCGGCGTTTAAATATGGAATTGATCCGAAGAAGATCAAATACGTTTCCTATGACGGAGGCGGCGAAGCCTTAACGGCGCTGCTCGGCGGCAACGCGGACGTGCTCGGCACCGATGCTTCTTCGCTGGATCAATATCTGAAGGCAGGCAAAATCAAGGTGCTTGCTGTATTGGCCCCTCAACGGCTCGGCGGCAGCATGAAGGATGTTCCTACGGTGAAGGAGCAGGGAATTGACGCGGAGTTCCTCATTTGGAGAGGCATTTTCGGTCCGAAAGAGATGAATGCGGACGCCAAGAAATTTTGGGACGATACGCTGAAGAAGATGGTAGAGTCCGAGCAATGGAAAAAAGAAATGCAGGCGAACAACTGGGAAACGGATTATAAAAAAGCGGACGATTTCAAAGCTTATTTAACCGCACAGGAGACGCAAGTCAAAGATGTTCTGACCGCATTGGGCATGCAGAAGTAGGGAGAGGATGGCTATGAATAAAACGTTTGACCGTTACGCCGGAATTGTTTTTCTGGCGATAGGCGCAGCCTTCGCCATCGGGAGCCTCAGCATATCGACAAGCGCGTACGGCAGCAATGTCGGGGCGAACATTTTTCCTATGGTGCTAGGCGCTTTTCTCGCTCTTTTGAGCCTTCGACTTATCTACGAGACGTTTCGCAGGCAGCAGGCAGAGAAACAGAAGCAGAACCTGGACTATAAAAGATTTGGTATTATTTTTGCGGCAGCTGTCCTGTACGCATATTTTCTGGAGGATATCGGGTTCGTCATCTCGACGTTTTTATTCCTGTTCATAGGCTTTCAGACGATGCAAAGGGGAAGAATCTGGATCTCGCTGCTCATTTCCGCATTATTTTCGTACGGTGTGTATTTTCTGTATGTTAACGTGCTGGACGGTTCTCTTCCCGGATTCCCAACTTGGCTAGGCTTATCTTAATTTTACGAGCTTAAGGAAGAAGCATAGGTTCCATGCATAAGCTTGCAGGAGGTAATGAAATTGAGCACGATAGATTATTTGCTTCACGGACTAGGAACAGCGATGCAATGGCATAACCTCGTATTCGTCTTCCTGGGAGTGTTAATCGGCACGGTCGTCGGTGTGCTTCCAGGCATCGGACCCATGAGCGGGGTTGCGCTCCTGATCCCGATCACGGCGACGATGACAAGCGGGCTGGGGCCCGAAGAAGCCGCTACCAGCTCCATCATATTGCTTGCAGGGGTCTACTACGGCGCTATGTACGGCGGTTCAACGACCTCGATTCTGCTGAACACTCCCGGAGAGTCCTCCTCTGTCGTCACAACGCTTGACGGCTACCAAATGGCCAAACAGGGCAGGGCTGGGGCGGCTCTCGCAATCTCAGCCATCGGCTCCTTCGCGGCAGGCATCATTTCGCTGATCGGCTTGATTTTTCTGGCACGTCCGCTATCCGCGATGGCGATCAAATTCGGTCCTGCGGAATATTTCTCGCTGATGGTGCTGGGCCTTCTGGCGATAAGCGGACTCGCCGGCAAATCGATGGTCAAAGCACTTATGATGACCGCGTTCGGTTTGCTGCTCGCGACGATCGGTATTGACAGCGTGTCCGGAGTCGAACGGTTTACCTTCAACATTCCGGAGCTATACCAGGGGCTTGAATTTCTAACGGTTGCCGTAGGTACATTCGCCGTAGGCGAAGTGTTCAAGACGATCCTGGAGCGGGAAGGCAACGACGGCGAGCTTGCGAAGATCAACCGCATTTTGCCGACGAAGCAGGATTTGAAGGATAGCGCGGCCCCGATCGCAAGGGGCTCCGTACTTGGCTTCTTTATTGGTCTGCTGCCAGGAGCAGGCGCCATTCTGGCTTCCTTCTTCGCTTACATCGTTGAGAAGAAGCTCAGCAAAAACCCGGATAAATTCGGCAAAGGGGCTATTGAGGGGGTTGCCTCCCCTGAATCGGCGAACAATGCCGCATCCGGCGGCGCCATGATCCCTCTGCTCAGCTTGGGAATCCCGTCCTCAGGGACGACGGCGATTCTGATGGGCGCCTTTATCATGTATAACGTGCAGCCGGGTCCGCTTTTGTTCCAGGACCATCCACAGCTCGCATGGGGTGTTATTGCCAGTATGTTTGTCGGCAACTTGATGCTGCTCGTTTTGAACATGCCTCTCGTGAAAGTATTCGCCAAGGTCATCGAGACGCCGACCAAATATTTAATTCCTTTGATCATTGTGTTCTCGGTGTTCGGCGTGTATGCCGTACAATACTCGACTTTCGACCTGCTGCTCATTATGGGCTGCGGCCTTGTCGGATATTTTCTGGCGAAAAATGATTACCCGCTGGCGCCTCTCGTGCTGGGACTTATTCTGGGCCCGATGATGGAGAATAACATGCGAAGAGCGCTGACAATATCCAATGGCGATTTCATGATTTTTCTGCAAAAGCCGGTATCATTAGTCTTCCTGATCATTGGATTATTGTGGATCACAATTCCGTTGTTCCTCAAGATGAGAGGGAAGAACGTACTGGTTAACGAAGAAGGATAAAGAGGACGGGAGCGGCAGTACCGGCGCTAAAAGCCGGTACTGCTGCTTAGCCGTTATCAAGGTATTCTTTTTTGTAGGGAAATCCCATATGAATATAGTATTTGGTCCTCCATGCCCGTACTATTCCTTGCGTTGGAATCGGGAACCCTATTGGCAGAACACATTAAGAAAGGAAACAAACCGCTATGGATGTTCAATGGTTGCTGTTAGGACTTGTGCAGATTATGTTTATCAATATCGTCTTAAGCGGTGACAACGCGGTCGTTATCGCTCTTGCATGCCGCAGCTTGCCGCAGGAGCAGCAAAAGAAGGCGATCTTTCTGGGGAGCCTGGGAGCTATTGTACTCAGGGTGGTGCTGACCTTTGCCGCTGTATGGTTGCTGCAAATTCCTTATGTTCAGCTGGCGGGCGGCGTGCTGTTATTATGGATCGCGCTGAAATTAATGAAGCAGGAGGATCACGAGGAGAAGCTCGCATCCAGTCATCGGCTCGGAGCAGCCATCAAAACGATTATTGTCGCCGATCTGGTGATGAGTCTGGATAATGTGCTTGCTGTTGCCGGAGCCGCCGCAGGGAATTACCTGTTAATCGGATGTGGACTTGCCTTCAGCATCCCATTGATTATATGGGGAAGCAAGCTGCTGATGAGCTTGATGAAGCGCTACCCGGTTATTGTGCTGCTCGGGGTCGCCTTGCTCGGCTATACATCGGGAGAAATGATACTTAACGACAAGATGGTCGGTCATGCGGTAGAGTCGCTCAGTCCTGCGCTTCATACGCTAATTCCGGTTGCGCTCGGCGTTCTCGTCGTCGCTATAGGCAAACTGCTTGAGAAGCGGCAGCATAAGGAGAAGGGGCAGCAGATTCCGGCGGCACAAGAACAAGAGGTACAGAGTCACGTATAAAAAAGTCAGGGCTTAGGGCTTAAGATGATAAAAGCTCGGCAGGATGCGTCTGCATGGAAGCAGAGATCCGGCCGAGCTTGTTGTTTGGAGAAAGGCTATTTGACCCCAACGGCGGTTCTTGAATAATCGTATTCGTTGGATTTAGCTATGATGGCATTTTTCGAATCCTTCACAATAATTTCAAGCTTTAGCGGGGATGAGCCTGGTTTGGCCTTATCCGGAAGCATGGAGGCCTTCAGCTCCTTGTCGCTGGTCCATTGGGTCGGAACCTGCTCACCGTTAATGCTTAGAATGCTGTTGAACGGAAGATTCGCTCCCGAGATTTTCAACACATCCCCATCCTGTGAAGACTCGGCTTGAACGCTGTTGATGACCATGGATCCCGTACCGAGCGTGTAATGTTCGTCATGGATTTTATTCTTCAGGCCATCGTAGCCAAATTGTTGACCAAATACAATGTCGTACTGTAATCTTTCGTACGTTTTTAAGCTTTCCTTGCTTATTTTCATATCCGCATACCGATTCTCCGGCGGGATGACCGGAATTCGCTGGTACAGCTGGTACAAGTAATCCGTGTAATAGCTGCCTGGCCTTTGCGCCAGCTTCAAGGTGTAAGGTCCTAGGAACGAAGGGCTCATATCCAAATGCTCCTTCGGCACATGCAGGTAGTTGTTCCACACCAGCACGGGAACCCGGTACATTTTATCGAGAAAATCAGGATCGTTTTCTTCTAGGTAGCCTGTATCTCTATACGCTTTATAGTCGTCGCCCAAGCTAGGCAAATGATCCCCGAAGAACACGATGATCGTTGGTTCGTCGATGCTCTCGTAATGGGTCACCATGCGCTTCAGCATGTCGTCAGCGCCAAGCAGTCCTTGCGCATACGTTTCGAGCAAGCCTTTGGATTCCCCTGTGACACCGGTCACCTCAATCGTATTTTCCTTAAACTTACCCGGATAGTAATGGAAGTGGTTTTCCATCGTATTGGCAAAAATAAAGTCAGGTCCCTCCGTCCGGGCGCTTGCTTCGAATATTTGCCTTGCCACCTCGCGATCCGCAAGATAAGGCCCCTCATAATCCTGCTTCATAAATTCCTGTGAAATGAATTTGGAAAACCCGAATTTCTCATAAACCTTCTTGCTGTTATAGAACCAGCTGTGAAACGGGTTAATGGCTGTCGTCTTGTAGCCCTGCCGCGATAAGATTCCGGCCAGCGAATCGATATCCTTGTTAATGTATTGATTGTAAGCTACTGAGCCCTGCGGCAGAAAACGCATCGAATTGCCCGTGAGCACCTCAAACTCCACATTTGCCGTTCCGCCGCCATATTGCGGGGAGAGCATGGTGCCGCTGGTGTACTTTGAAACCAATTCATGATAGAACGGAAGCGGGTCGCGGCTGAACTTGATATTCTTGATCTGCGTCGCATCCCAGAACGATTCGCTCAGTACGACGATGATGTTCGGCTTAACGTCCCCCGGATCACTGACGGCGGGGGTTACGGATGAAACGACGTTTCGTATACTGTCGGCGTCATACCCTTCCGGCTGGCTCATAAAGAGGAATTTCATATTCATCATCGTAGAGAGCAGAAATCCGTTCGTACGCACGTTCTCCGACGGGTCCCAGGCCAAATTCTGAACCTTGGTCCAGGTTTTCAAGGATAGAGAGCCGTCGGTGTAGATCGAGCCCAATAGAAGAACGGATGCAATGCCCAGAACTAAACGGTGCTTCCAGCGGAAGAAGAAAGGAAACCGCGGAAGCTTGTAAAGCAGCAGCAGACTGATCGCTATAAACGCAATAATACCGGAAATGACCGTAAAGTTAAGAAGTCCGCTGAGGTATTGCACCATATCCTTCGTTTCGCTCGTTAACAGCAAATCCCACGGAAGAAAGGGAACGCCAAGAATGCTCAGCTTGACTCCGCTGATTAACCCCATGATAAGACAAAGCGTCGCAACGAGCCAGAAGGACAGCTGCACTCTGCCTGTAATAGCGATAAAAAGAAAGAGAACTGCCAATACTACCAGCGTGTTAAGAAACAGCTCGGGCAGGGCATGGAATGTCCAGCTGAAGGTATCTCCCCAGCCGCCTCTGCTCATGAGCTCCACTAAAAAAACAATCCATATAGACCAGACAACCATAGGCAGCCGCCGTGCGACCTTGATCCCCTGATTGCGAACTGCAAGCTGCAGCTCCCCCATGTATATCACCACATTATCTATATTAAATTATTGTAAATACCATCCTAGTATAGCATACATGGGGGCCATGAACATAAGGGAAAATTCGGGGCTGCACCGCATTTTGGAAGCGCTTTTATCACACCGTTTTTTCAACCGGGGGAAGCCTTCAAATACGGACCTGCAAAAGGAAAAGACCGCGCAACCCCTTCACAAGGTCATGCGGCCTTCTTCTGCCGGTAAAGACACTTCTCTATTTGCTGGCTACGCGATCATCAGATAGCAGCTCGGGTACCGTAACAATGGTATATCCGTTCTCCTTCAGGTAGGAGATAATCAACGGAAGAGCCTCAATCGTATTGTTCAGATTTCCGCCTTTGCCGCCTGCGGAATGCTGCAAAATAATAGCTCCCGGACGCAATTCTTTTTTGACGGCGCTCATGATTTCTGCGGCGGATTTGCCCTTCCAGTCCAGCGTATCGACGGACCAGCCGATGATCTGATGCCCTGCGGCACCAGCAGCATCCAGGACATCGGCAGATACCGCCCCATAAGGAGCGCGAAAGAGTGTCGGAGCTTGTCCGGTAATGCTCTTCAGCAGGTCATCGGTCTTGTTGATTTCGCTTTGGACCTGTTCGGCATCCTGCTTGGTCAGCAGCTGATGATCCCAAGAATGATTGCCGAGCACATGGCCCTCCTCCAGAATCCGATTGACCATCTGAGGGTGCTTGCGCGCGTTGTCCCCGATCAGGAAGAAGGTGGCGTGGATCTCGTGCTTTTTCAAAATATCCAGTATCCGCGGCGTATACTTGGTGTCGGGGCCATCATCAAATGTTAATGCGACGCGTTTTTCAGCCATTTTTACCTGGTTCACAACGGTGCTGCTGTGATGAACCGGTTCCTTAGTTATGGAGGTCTGGCTGATGGGGGTGGAGCTTAATGCCGGTTCAGGTGCCGGAGACGGTTCGACGGCTTCCTGTTTTACCGGTTTTTGTCCGCATCCCGCTAAGAAAATGATCATCAAAATAACTACAATTGCCGCGTACTTGCTCATCCATTCCACTCACCTTATTATGTCTATCAATCTATGAATCTATTATAGACCAAGCGAGGGAATTTGTCGTGAATTGTCGACCTATTATAAAGAAATATTTGGAGCTTTTTGTCTTTTCATGCGGTACGGATTTGATTATGATGAAAGAGGTTAAGAAAAAGGATATATGAAAGTGTGAACGCAGCCATTATCGAAGAAAAGAGGATGATCTGCATATGAATATTCGCATTGGGATGATCGGAGCCGGAGGGATCGCCAAATCGCGTCATCTGCCCAATTTGAAGGAAATAGAAGGCGTTGAGCTGGCGGCTGTTGCCAATCGGAGATACGAGAACGCACAGGAGGCGGCCGAGCAGTTCGGCTTCCGCAAGGTATATAAGACGTGGCAGGAGGTTGCGGATGATTCCGAGGTAGATGCCGTATTTATCTGCACGCCGCCGATTCTGCACCGGGAAATATCGGAATACTGCATCGCCAGAGGGAAGCATGTATTCTCGCAAGCCCGTATGGCTATGGATCTGGAGGATGCTTTGCAGATGTACAAGCTGGACCAATCGACGAGCCTGACGACGATGCTGTGCCCTCCGCCGAATTATATGAAGGTAGAGCCGTTCGTCATGCAGCTGCTGAAGGACGGGGAGCTTGGCGAGGTTCGTCATGTTCATTTGACACACCCTTCATCGCAATATGCGGATGCGTCCAAGCCGCTGTATTGGAGACAGAGAGCGGATTTGCAAGGAATCAATGTGCTGGATGTCGGGATTATGGGCGAAGTGCTGAATAAATGGTTCGGTCCTTTGCAATCTTTATGTGCAGACGGGCGCATCTGGGTGGAAGAACGGCCTCAAGACGGGGATGGCAGGAGCAGGGTGGAGCTGCCGGATTCGGTTACGGTTCTGGGGCAGTTTGCCCGGGGGCCGCTGCTGACAGCCTTGTTCACAGGAGCGGTGCAGGGTGGACAATCCCAGCTGACCATTTATGGAAGCAAAGGGACGCTGACCTGCTATCCGGAACGGACTCAGCTGGCTTTACATACCGGAGGCGAGGAAAGAAAGTTGGAGGTACCGGAAGCGCAGCGCAAAGAGTGGACCGTAGAGCGCGATTTCATTCAAGCGGTGCGCGGCGGCACCAAAGGCAGTCCGTCTTTCACCGACGGAGTCCGTTATATGGCGTTCACCCAGGCTGTTATGGACTCCATCCGTACGGGACAGCGAGTGGAAGTTGCTCACATAGAATAACTGACAGAAGCTTGTGAAAACGATGGAAGTGCCCTGCATCCCCGATCGGTGGAGCGCAGGGCATTTTCCTGTACTCATGACAGTGTATAAGGGACATTAGAACAAGCTGAATAATGCGCTCATGAAGCTTTTTTTCTTGGCGGCTTTCGGCGTTTCGCGGAGGGAGGCGAGGGTACGTTCGGAATAGCGGGACATGGAGCGCTGAATGCTCTCAACATCCGCCGCCAATGCCTGAACGGTTTTGCGTATTTCCTCAAGCTCGGTCCGATGCTGCAAAATTTGCATGGAAACGATATCGTCCGCTTTTTTCGCCAGCTGAAGCTCCAGCTGATTGATACGCTGAAGAAGCTCCTCCGTAACAGGAGATGGCTGTGAAGGCACGAATGACGGGGACGATTTCACAGCATGAGAGTCCTCGTTCAAGATAGCCTGCATCGTCTTGCCTTGCTGAAGCTGCTCATGAATAGATCTCAGACGTTCTATGTCTTCGGGAGAATAAATGTAATGACCGAGCGCATCCTTTTGAAACCATCCTTGAAAAAAGGCAACCCAACGCTTCACCGTAGTGGAGCTTACCCCAAGCATCTGAGCGGCTTCTTTGGTAGATACAAATTCCATCTTCACATCCTCCGATCTGTTTCTTGAAATGAATGATTGCTTCCTGATACTAGCTATTCGCCTCATTTCCCCGAGTCCCTGCAAGGGTGACAAAGGTAGTGCTCATTCGCTAAAGAAAGTAGTTTTTCTATGCAATCGTCATGGATGCGACAATCTTTCCCGGCGGCGTGTCAATAAGGCGGGGAATTCGGGAAAAAGGTCAAATTTGAAAAAGAGAAGGGCGACAAGCTTCGCCCTTCTCCTGAAGTCTATCCTTTTTATCCTATGCTAACGAGCTTTTTCTCCCCCTCTTGCTTGCGGGGACCTGCTTCCGGGTCTGTCCCGGCTCCCTCCTCAACAGCAGGTTCTTCTACCTGGCCGCGGGCTGCATTCACGTCCGTTTCGGAGTCCGCTTCTGTGCGTGATTCCTCTTTCATCAAACCGGCGGAAGACGGGGGAAGACCGGTCTCCTGATCCGCATGGTCATCAATCTGGAATTGATGAATTTCATGGAACAGCTTGCTCGACAGCTCCAGAATATCGTCGGCTTGGGAAGCAATAAGCTGGATAGCGGTGTCCTGCTGCACCGAGGTGGAATTGACCTCCTCCACACCTGCCGCCGTTTCCTGAGCGATAGCTGCGACGAACTGAACCGACTCCACCAGCTTGCCGTTCATTTCCTTCGCGGTGCCGATTTGCTCCTGCATATGGTCGATATGCTCGGACAAAATGTCCATCGACGTGCGGATCTGTTGGAACGCGTCGATGCTCTCAGTCATTTTGTTGTTCTGTTGATCGAACGATTGTCTGGCGACATTCAGGTTCGCTTCAAGCTCCTTGGTCTGCTCAAGCAGCGCACGGATAATGACCGCGATGGATTTGGACGATTCATTCGTCTGCTGAGACAGCTGCCGGACCTCTTCGGCGATAACGGAGAAGCCGCGTCCTTGTGCGCCCGCACGTGCCGCCTCGATAGCGGCGTTCAAAGCCAATACATTGGTCTGATGCGAGATATCGGTAATGGTATTGATGATTTGATGAATTTGCACCGTGCTGCCGGATAGGCTTTCCATGGCGGCGTACACTTTGTTCAGCACCTCTTCGGAGGATTGGGTAGCTGCTCTTAATGTTTCCATGGAGGTGGAGCCCAAATGGGTGTTAAATGCGGCCTCCCGGCTTTTTTGCTGAATCGTTCTGGAATTCTCTGCTATTTTCTCTATCTCGTGCTCCACCTCGGCAATCAGATACGTACTGTGCTCCGTTTGTCCGGCCTGCTGATCAGCGCCCGTAGATATTTCCTGTATGGCTCGGATAATATCAGCGTTGGCGGCCGCCGTAGAGCTGGAGAAGCCGTGGAAGGAGCTGGAGTGCTCGGAAAGCGACAAGGCAATGGATTGCAAATGCGAGAGCATGTCGCGAATCTGATCGGTCATGTGGTCGAAGCTGCGGCTCAGCTCACCGAGCTCGTCCTTGGAGCTGCTGTTGATTTTGGCTCTTAAGTCGCCCCTGGCCATGGCTTGTACCGCCTGCTGCAACTTGCGGATGGGCTTGACGAACGAACCGATCAGCAGCGCGGCGATGGCGACACCCGATACGACGACAAGGAAGGAGGCTATCCACATGGCGATGACCGTACGGTCCAGCAGCGTCTGGGTTTCCGCTATCGCTTGCGCCGCGTCCTGCGAGTAGGCGATATAGAATTGGTCCACATTGACGAATATGTCCGCCATCAATCTTTGTGATTCATTATATAAGTACTCCATATTTTTATCGAGGTCCGCCGCAGGGAGCTTGTTCTCTTGAACCAGTTTGGCTGCAACGTCGAACGTATTCGTATATTCAACCGTTAACGAAATCAGCTTGCTGCGCCATTTGGCTTGTTCTGCTGTGGTGGCCGTATCGCCTATTCTTTTGATCATTCCATCGAAAACTTGTCTTTTCTCATTATATTTAGGGATGTACTCGGCTTTCTTGGAAATTTCAAGGCCTGATGCAATGATATTCAGCTCCTGCACCATTTCCTTTAATTCCAGGGCCATTAGCCTTAATTCCACCTTATCGTTCTGCTGGCTTAGATGCACCTTCATTTGATCCACTTGACGAAGATTGTACAAGGCTGCGATCAGAAACAAGACAAGCATCGCGGTCATGCCGATCATCAGCTTCATTTTTAAAGTCCAATTTGATAGAGTCGGCAGCTTCTTTGTCTTTGCGCTCATGAATAACCCCTCCACTTTTCCTTCATTAATAGAACCGGGACATTCGATCGAAGTCCTAGATCCTTTTTCCTATAGTATAGAAAGGGTTTATTAACACAGTGCCAAATATATGTAAAAAGTAATGAAATTCGACAAAAATAACTTTTACATTCCGTTTACGTTTTGAGGGTTTAAACTTTACATTGGCTTGTTAAGATGTCCAAGTAAACAAAATACGAGCCAAAATAAAGGGAGGACATGAAGAGATGTTTAAACATTTCTCGAAAAAAGGTTTCACCTTCGCATTGATCACCATTCTTCTTATGGGGGTTCTCGCAGCCTGCGGTACGAAAACACCGGCTCCTGATTCAAAAGCACAAACGAACGGCGCGGCTCCTGCTAACACGGACAAGAAGCCAGAACCGGCCACGGAATTGACAGGAACTGTAACGGCATCCGGATCCAGCGCATTGCTTCCTTTGGTCAAACAAGCTTCCACTGAATTCATGGAAAAAAATCCGAAGGTTACGGTTAACGTAACGGCCGGCGGTTCCGGTACAGGCCTGAAAAACGTTGCTGACGGTACTTCCGATATCGGTAACTCCGACATCGCAGCAGGCGACGAGTACAAAGATAAAGGCTTGGTTGACCACGTAGTGGCTATTGCTCCATTCGCACTGATCGTTAATAAAGATGTGAACGTAGATAACTTGACGAAAGCTCAAGCTGCCGATATTTTCATGGGCAAAATCACGAACTGGAAAGAAGTTGGCGGTAAAGACGCTAAAATCGTAGTGGTTCATCGTCCGGACAGCTCCGGTTCCCGTGCTCTTGTGAAACAAATCGTATTGGATAAACAAGAATTTACAAAAGACGGCGTAACTCAAGAGTCCAGCGGTGCGGTTGCAACAACAGTAGGCTCTACTCCAGGCTCTATCGGTTATGTTGATACTCCTTATTTGAACGACACAATCAAAGCTTTGAAATTCGAAGGTGTAGCTTTCTCCAAAGAAACGATCAAAGAAGGCAAATATCCTTTGTACGGTATCGAGCATATGTACACTAAAGGCGAAGCTAAAGGCGCTGTGAAAGCATTCATCGACTATATCACCAGCCCAGACTTCCAAGGTAAGAAAGTGGAAGAACTGAAGTTCCTGCCTGCAGATCTGCTGAAAAAATAACAATGCTTCAAGAGAGATCCGGTTCTATAGAGCCGGGTCTTTTTTTGACATAAAAGATGATTTTTTCAACGCGTTTCAATCATTTTTTACATTGTCTTAACAATTCAACGGCATGGCTTTAACAAATGTCCTCTATGATAAAAAAGAACCATACAAGGCGCACGGACGTTGGATGACGGTGCATCAAGCCGTGGTCGTTCATTTAATAAAGAAGTAGGGGGCAAAAGGTCGTGAATTCTTTCGTTGACAAGCTGAATGAGAGAGCAACAGTAGAAAAGAAAGTTAGCCGCTGGACCAAGCAACAAAACCGCACGGATCAAGTGATGAAATGGATCTTTGTCGGCAGCGCCATCCTGGTATCAGCCATTATATTCTCCATTATTGCATTCGTAGGAATCCAAGGAGTCAAGACATTCTCCGGCGTATCCCCTTGGGAATTCTTTTTCTCAACGGATTGGACGCCGAGCCAGAATAAATTCGGGATATTTTCCTTCTTGTACAGCACGCTGCTGCTGACGCTGTTATCTGTAGTATTTTCCGTACCGCTGGCTTTATCTGGTGCAGTGTTCATGGCAAAAATTGCGCCAAATTGGGTGCGTGAGATCATGCGTCCGGCGACGGACCTTTTCGTAGGGATTCCATCCGTAGTATACGGCTTGATAGGATTAACCGTCGTTGTTCCGATGCTCGCAAAAATGACGGGAACGATCGGGTACGGAATTTTGCCGGCGGCGATTATTCTGGCGATTATGATCCTGCCGACGATCCTGTCCATCTCTGAAGACGCGATTCGCGCTTTGCCCGGCAGATTGGAAGAAGCATCGCTGGCACTGGGCGCTACCCGCTGGCAAACGATCTGGAGAGTGCTGATTCCGGCTGCTCGTCCTGGTATCATTACAGGGATCATTCTTGGAATGGGCAGAGCAATCGGCGAGACTATGGCCGTGTTCATGGTTATCGGGAACTCACCGCAAATGCCGGGATCGCTGCTGGAATCCACTACCGTACTAACAACCGCGATCGTTAAAGATATGGGGAACACGAATTACGGTACGACCTGGAATAACGCGCTTTATTTGATGGCGCTGGTGCTGCTCCTGATCTCCTTGTCCATGATCGTTATCATCCGGTTGGTTGCCAAGAGGAGTGAATTGAAATGACAAGTAAAACAACGGATCGTATCGCTACGGCATTCTTCTGGATAACCGGCATCATGATCATGCTGCTGCTGGCGTGGTTCCTGATTCGAATCTTGGGTGACGGATTGCCGCAGCTATCCTGGAAATTCATTACCGGCAAGCCTCAGGAGATTATGGCTGGCGGCGGCGTAGGGCCGATGCTGTTCAACTCCTTCTATATCTTGTTCTTGTCCCTGTTGTTCTCCCTTCCTATCGGGATCGGAGCGGGAGTGTACTTATCGATCTATGCCAAGCAAAATAAATTTACGGATTTCATAAGAGTTTCCGTAGAAGCATTGTCTTCCGTACCATCCATCGTTTTCGGATTGTTTGGCTTCCTGCTGTTTGTGAACTTGTTTGGATTGAAATTTTCCATTATCGGCGGCGCGGCTACTTTGTCCCTGCTGAATCTGCCGGTCTTGGTCCGCGTAACCGAGGAATCGCTTCGTTCTGTTCCGGAATCATACTGGGAAGCATCTCTTGCACTCGGATCGACCCGTTGGCAGGCGATTCGTAAAGTGCTCTTGCCTGCCGCTATGCCGAGCTTGATTACCGGGATTACCCTTGTGGCCGGACGGGCCCTGGGGGAGTCGGCCATCCTGATCTATACCGCCGGTCTGTCGGTATCCCGTTTCTTTCCGGATTGGAATCCGCTCGCGATGGGAGAGACGCTGGCTACGCATCTATGGTACGTCCAGTCGGAGGCTATCGTTCCTGACGCCAAGCAAATTGCCAAAGGAAGCGCAGCGCTGCTGCTTATCGTCGTGCTGGTATTCAACCTGCTGATCGGAATTCCTAGCCGCTTATTACAAAAAAGACTTTCCGGGGGGAAATAAGCATGATGGAGAAAAACAAAATCAAAGTAGAAAAGCTCAACCTGTTTTATGGAGAAAATCAGGCGCTGCACAGCATTGGATTAGAAATCAAAAACAACTCCATTGTGGCCCTGATCGGTCCTTCCGGCTGCGGTAAATCGACTTTTCTCCGCACTTTGAACCGGATGAACGACCTTATCGACAGCGTTAGAATTACAGGCAGCATTTATGTGGATGGACAAAACATTTATGGCCAAGAGATGGACGTCGTGTCCTTGCGCAAAAAGGTCGGCATGGTATTCCAGCGCCCGAATCCTTTTCCAATGAGCATTTACGATAACATTGCCTATGGGCCTAGAATACATGGCACGAAGAAGAAAGCCGTCTTGGATGAAATTGTGGAAAAAAGCTTAATGCAAGCCGCTTTGTGGGATGAGGTAAAGGATCGTCTGCATAAATCCGCTCTCGGCTTGTCCGGCGGTCAGCAGCAGCGCCTTTGCATCGCCCGGCTGCTGGCGGTAGAGCCAGACGTTCTGTTGATGGATGAGCCTACATCCGCGTTGGACCCGATCTCTACCTTGAAGGTCGAGGAGCTGACGCAGACCTTGAAGGAAAAATATACGATTATTATCGTGACGCACAACATGCAGCAGGCCGCACGTATTTCCGACTTCACTTCTTTCTTCTTGAACGGCGAGTTAATTGAATCCGATCAAACGGATAAAATTTTCACCGCACCAACGGATCAAAGAACGGAAGATTACATCACCGGGCGTTTCGGATAATGCAAACGATGCGAGGGGGCTATTATGGATACTAGAACAAGTTTTCACCAAAATGTCGATGAGCTGCAGCAATCGCTTCTGAAGATGGGCAATCTGGTCGAGGAATCCATCTCGAACGCGGTTGACGCCTTAGCCAAGCTGGATGACAAGCTCGCGAAGAAGATCGTGGTCGAAGATGATATCATCGACGGCATGATGCTGGAGATCGAGGAGCGCTGCTTGCGCCTTATCGCGCTCCAGCAGCCGATGGCAGGAGATCTGCGCATCATCGGCACCGCGTTGAAGATCGCAACGGATCTGGAGCGGATCAGCGATCACGCTGTTGATATCGCCAAGATCGCGATCCGCTTATCCGGCGAAGAGCTTATCAAGCCGCTGGAGGATATCCCGCATATGGCGGTGCTCGTGCGGGAAATGCTGCACGAAAGCCTGCTGTCCTACACCGAGCGCAATATTCACCGCGCGGCTGCGCTGGCCGAAAAGGATGACGAGGTCGATAAGCTGTACAGCAGCCTGATGAATGAAATTATCGGGATGATGAACAGCGAGTTTGCCCGCAACCGTCAGCTGTCGCATCTGATGTTCGTAGCTCACTATTTGGAGCGGGTTGCCGACCATTGCACGAATATCGGTGAAGGCGTCATTTATATTGTGACGGGGAAGCGCAAGGATTTGAACATATGATGGGAGGACCGCTTTGGCGGTCTTTTTGTTTGTTGAGGGGCGGACGAGGTTGGCTCGAAATGTTGCTCATACTTCGGTGGGGTATGCCCCTCCGGCCGCTGTTGAAATCCGTGAATCTGATTAGAATTAGTGGTATTTTCACGGATTTCAAAGGCGGACGTAAACTCCTCCGAGGCATACCCCCCTCCGTACTTAGCAGCATTTCTTGAGATACGGGCAGCTCAACAATACCCCCAGACCGCCAAAGCGGTTTGGGGAGTAGAAGGGATAGGCCGCCGGTTAATCGGCGGCCTTGATTTCAATGCGGTTGCCTTCTGGATCGATGATGACCCCGGTGGTGCCCCAGCTCAATTTGCGGACGGTAATTTCCGTACCACGCTCGCGAAGCTCGTTGACGGTTTCATAAAAGTCGGAGACATCGATTCTTAGAACGGTGGGGTTCTGTGCTCTCGTTTTTTCAACCGAAGAAGCAACGCCATTATTCTCAATCATTAAGTAGCTCTCACCAAAATCAAGGATGGCCAAATCTTCTTTTTGCTCCCGAAGGGGGAGTCCGATTTTATACAGATAGAACTCGAGTGCTTCTTGATAATGTTCCGTAAACAGGATGATTCCGGATTCTTTCATTTTCACATTTGATTCCTCCTCATCTAATTTTATACATATTATACTATAATATTTATAAAGTGCAAGAACATATGCATAACCCCTATAAAGGATTCCTCTAATCAAGCATGTCTTCCCGTAATTCCCATAATAAAACACAAGAAAATAACAATAAAACAGCGTATGTCTCCATAAAACAGCAACATTTCCAGCGAGTTAGTTGTCAGCGTTTACAGTATCTTTGAGATGAGCCTGCAAGGGTCTTTATTCTTATCTTATGAGGATTTACATTAGATTTACAAAACTGATTCGGGACTTTTACACTGGGTTAAACATCCTATGTTAGAGTGGGATATATATCCATTAGCCCACAGAGGGGATGAGACGTATGACCGCTGTCCACAAGAATTCGGTCTTCCACGCGGATAAGACATATTTACAGAACGAAATTCAAATGATATTGCGGCATAAAATGCTCCATTCCGTTTATCAGCCTATCGTATCCTTAAAGGACGGCAGTATTTTAGGCTATGAAGCGTTGACGAGGGGACCTCATAATCATCCGTTCCATTCGCCGCTGCCGTTATTTACTTATGCCGACGAAACAGGACAGCTGTACCCGCTGGACAGGCTGGCAAGGGAGAAAGCGATTCAAGGAGCCTTCTTCGCCTCCGGGTCAGAGCTCTTGTTTATCAATATATCCGCAGCGATTCTTTACGACCCCCAGTTCGAGCCGGGAAGGACGCTGGAGCTGCTGCAGGCACAAGGAATGAGTTCGGATCGGATCGTATTCGAAATAACGGAGAGAAGCTCCATTGAAGACTTTTCCATGGCGAAGAAGCTGCTGATGCATTACCGCAATCAAGGCTATCGCATTGCCATCGATGACGCCGGTGCGGGATATTCGTCCTTGCAGGCGATTGCCGAGCTGCATCCCGATTTTATTAAGATGGACCGTTCCCTGGTGCAGGGCGTAGAATCGCATAAAACGAAGGAAGCGATACTGGAAACCTTCGTTTCTTTTGCCCAAAAGCTGAATATAGAGATCATTGCGGAAGGCATCGAGCATCCGGACGAGCTGCATCATTTGACCCGAATGGGCATTCATTACGGGCAAGGATACTTATTGGGGAGACCTTCCTTGGAGAAAGCGGCGCTGGCTCCGGAGCTGGTCGAACGCATCGTCCAACAGCGCAAAATCCACGATTCGGCGGGCAGCACATGGGCTATCGGCGATTTGATTGCGCCTATCCGTACCTTTGACAACAAGGCGCTGATATCGGAGGTGGCGAACTATTTTAAAACGAATGTGAACGCACCTGGCGTCGTCATTGTTTGCAAGGATGTGCCCGTCGGTCTGATGATGCGGGAGAGGTTATTTCAGCAGCTGGCCGGCCAATACGGGTTTTCTCTGTTCTGGAACCGGACGATTGATCAGGTAATGGATGCGGAGCCGTTGATCGTGGATCAGCATATGCCGGTGGAGACGGTGTCCCAGCTGGCAACCTCGAGAGATATCAACAACTTGTACGACCTGGTTATCATTACGAACGAGGGGAAGATGGCGGGAGCCGCTTCCATTCGCGCCATATTGGAATGCATCACCAACGCCAGGATGGAGAGTGCGAAGGTGGCCAGTCCTTTGACCGGGTTGCCCGGCAACATTCAAATTCATCGGGAGCTCAATAAATGGCTGATGGAGAAGAAGCGATTTTCGGTTATTTATGCGGATTTGGATTATTTTAAATGGTTCAACGACCGGTACGGATTTCAAAAAGGGGATCAGCTTATCCAATATACGGCCGATGTGATTCAGCAGTCGATCGTGGTATGCGGGAAGCCGTTCGATTTTGTCGGCCATATCGGAGGTGACGACTTTATCGCCATCACCTCGTCCGTGGACTCGGAGAAGCTGTGCAGGGAGATTATTCGCCGGTTCGATCAGGGCGTAAGGCTCTTCTATGAAGGAGATGATTGGTGCTATGTGGAGGACCGCGGCGGCAACCGGATCGAGGCGAACGGGGTAACCATTTCTTTATCGCTGATCGTATGCGAGCTCGCAGAGGCAGTCACCTTGGAGCAAATATCGAAGGCCTCGGCGAGATTGAAGAAGCTGTCCAAAGGTTATCCCGGCAGCATCGTTCACTGCGAATGCCTGGGACTTGAGCAGCCTCGAAATCAGAATAGCTCCAGCAGCTGATCCATTTGCTGGATGCAGTACACGTTGCGCTTTCCCAGCTTCTGTTGGGAGATCTTCCTGGCTGCGGTGCTGTGGGATTGAACCCAGACGGCATCCAGCCCCGCTTTAGTCGCCCCGCAAACATCATGCTTCCATGAGTTTCCTACCATGACCAGCTGCCTCGGAGATAACTCCATCGTACGGATGGCCGTTTTAAATAAAGGAATGTTGGGCTTTTTGTCTGCAGAGCTTCTGGCTGTAAATATCCGTTCTTCCGGAAAATACCCGTTCAGCTTGAACCGTTGGAGCAAGTGGGTTACTTCGCTTCTCGGACTGTTGCTGATGATGGCCAATTTGAAGCGCGGTGCCAGCGCTTGCAGTGTCTCCTCCACCTTGGGGGCTAATGATTTGGCGGCGAGCCGGGCTTTGCGCACCAGCTGGAAAAAATCGTTGGTAAACTGCTGATGGACCGGGACACGAAGCTCTCTGAGCGCGCTTTGCAGGCACTGCTGCTGCAAATCGTCCAGCTGCAGCCGCGCGGTACGGTTTTTTTTGTGCTGCTGCCAGTAGTTCTGATACTTGCTCCACAGTTCCTCTGCTTGTGGAACATCGCTTTGGACCGAACGGGAGTAATAGTCGTTCCAAACGGAGCGGAAAGCCTGCTCGAAGTGAATCCCCTGATGGATCAAGGTTTGATTGACGTCAAAACAGATGGCTTTCTTGCCCTGGGGCCGGGTTGAGGTGCTCATAACATTCTACCTCCGTTTTGCGCGAAAAGCATCGCCTTATATTCTATGTTTATGCTCATGCGGCCGCCGTCACCCCTAAGAATGGGAATGTGCGCCTAAGCTTTTTTTCTCTTGTTGTCCTATGCTATCATGGAGTAGTGATGTTAAGGAAAATGGGGTGTAACGATGTCGAAATTAATTTTGATTGACGGCAACAGTATTGCTAATCGCGCATTTTATGCATTACCTTTACTCAGCAATTCGAGCGGTCTGCATACGAATGCCGTATTCGGATTCACGACGATGCTGTTGAAGCTGCTGGAGGAGCAAAAACCGACTCACTTTCTCGTTGCCTTTGATGCGGGGAAGGTCACGTTTCGACATAAGGATTACGCTGACTATAAAGGCGGAAGAGCCAAGACGCCTCCTGAGCTGTCTGAGCAGTTTCCGCTGCTTCGCGATTTGATTCGCGCCTTCGGCATGGCCCAATTCGAGCTGGATGGCTATGAAGCGGACGATATTATCGGCACGCTCACCCGAATAGCCGACGAGAAGGGTGATATCGAAGTTCTGGTCGTGACAGGGGACAAGGATATGCTGCAGCTGGCCTCAGACCGGGTTACCATCGCTTTGACGCGAAAGGGCATCAGTGAGGTTGAGCTGTACGATACAAGCGAGATTAAAGAAAAATACGGCTTAACGCCGAAGCAAATTATAGATTTGAAGGGCTTGATGGGGGATGCCTCCGATAATATCCCGGGAATTCCAGGCGTAGGGGAGAAGACTGCGCTCAAGCTGCTTCACGAATATGAGACGGTGGAGGGCGTTCTGGCCCATACGGATCAATTGAAAGGCAAGATGAAGGAAAAGGTCGAGCAGCATGCGGACGACGCCCGAATGAGCAAGGAGCTGGCGACGATCTTCCGCGAGGTGCCGCTCACGACCAAATGGGAGGAGCTTGCCTTTTCAGGTTACGACGGACAAGCTCTTGGCGACATGTTCCGTAAATTGGAATTTAAGTCGCTTCTCGAGAAAATGGATTTCTCGACCGCGGATTCCGATAATGGAGCTCAAGCTTCCCAGGTCGACATTGACGTTGTTACTGTCCAGGACCGGCAAGGCTTGGCGGCCTTGGTGGCGGCGCTCCCCCAGGTTACCTGTCTGCACGTCGAGGCTGCCGGGGATAATCCGCATATCGCGGAGATGATAGGCATTGCCCTGTACACGGAGCACAAATGCTACTATGTGCCAGCCGAGCTGCTTGAATGGAAGGACGAGGAAGCGCTATCGTTCAAAGCCTGGCTCGAATCTCCAGAGAAATCGATAGCTATCTATGATCAGCATCGGGCGGCTCTTGTTTTGGCATGGCGCGGCATTCATTTGCGCGGTACTTCCTTCGATATCCTTCTGGCCGCCTATTTGCTGGACCCGACGGAATCGGCGCTGACCTTGAGCGGGCTGTCGGCCAAATACGGCTTGCCTATATTGAAATCGGATGAAGAGGTATTCGGCAAAGGCGCCAAGTTCCATATTCCGGAGCTGGAGCTGCTGAGCGATCATTTGTCCCGCAAGGCGATGACGATTCATAGCTTGGTAGAGCCGATGAAGCGCGATTTGGAGCAAAGCGAAATGAACGAGCTGTTCTATGAGCTGGAGCAGCCGTTGGCCAGCGTCCTTGCGGACATGGAGGAAAAGGGCATCAAGGTCGATATCGAGGCTTTGAAGCAGTATGGCCAGGAGCTTGGGACACAGCTGGAAGCTATTATGAAATCGATCTATGACGCGGCCGGAACGGAGTTCAACATCAACTCGCCGAAGCAGCTTGGCGAGATTTTATTCGAAAAGCTGCAGCTGCCTACGATTAAAAAGACGAAAACCGGCTATTCGACCGATGCCGAGGTGCTCGAGAAGCTCGAGCCGTATCATCCTGCGATCGGTCATATTCTTCACTACCGGACCTTGGCCAAGCTCCAGTCCACCTATGTGGAAGGGCTGCTCAAAGAGGTTCGTCCGGATACGGGGAAGGTGCATACCTACTACCGGCAGACCATTGCGGCAACCGGCCGCCTGAGCAGCCAGTATCCGAATCTGCAGAACATCCCGATCCGGCTGGAGGAAGGACGCAAAATCCGCAAGGTCTTCGTCCCTTCCAAGCCGGGATGGTCCATCCTGACGGCTGACTATTCGCAGATTGAGCTGCGGGTGCTGGCCCATATTTCGCAGGATGAGAAGCTGATTGAAGCTTTTATCAAGGACATGGACATTCATACGAAGACGGCGATGGACGTATTCGGAGTGTCTGAGGATGCGGTGGATTCCAACATGCGCCGTCAGGCGAAAGCCGTTAATTTCGGCATTGTGTACGGCATCAGCGATTACGGCTTGTCACAGAACCTGAACATCACCCGAAAAGACGCCTCGCAGTTTATTGAGCAGTATTTTGCCGTCTTCCAGGGCGTTCGCCAATATATGGACGACATCGTGAAGAAAGCCCGCCAGGACGGCTACGTGACGACGCTGCTGAATCGCCGCCGCTACTTGCCGGAGATTACGGCGTCTAACTTCAATCTCCGTTCCTTCGCGGAACGGACAGCGATGAATACGCCGATTCAGGGTACCGCCGCAGATATCATTAAGCTGGCTATGGTTCAAATGGATGAACGCTTGAAGCGGGACGGGCTCCAAAGCCAGATGCTTCTTCAGGTGCATGACGAACTGGTGTTCGAAGTGCCGGAGGATGAAATCGAGACGATGAAAACAACGGTAGCCGAAGTGATGGAGAATGCGCTGAAGCTAGTCGTTCCTCTAAAAGTGGAAGTTGATACAGGCTTGAACTGGTATGAAGCTAAGTAATATAATATAGGTTCTTTCCGAGATCCAAGCATCCGGGGAATGTGCGAAGGACGAGCTGTGATAGAGGCCGATGCACGTTCCTCATCCCTTTTTTAGCCGCTAGGGACATTCATATTTGCTATAGCTTGTCGGCAGACGTTGAAATAAATATACAGCTTCGAGGTGAACAGCATGCCGGAATTGCCGGAGGTAGAAACGGTTAAACGAACATTAAATCAGCTGATCGTCGGTAAAACCATAGAGCAGGTTGACGTCCGTTTGCGCCGCATTATTCAGCGCCCGGAGGAGCCTGACGAATTTGCCCTGCTGCTTCAGGGACAGACGTTTCATGGAGTGGACCGCAGAGGAAAGTTCCTCCTTCTTCGCACGGATGATTTTACTCTTGTCTCCCATCTGCGGATGGAAGGCCGTTACGGAGTCTACGACAAGAACGATCCCATGGAGCTTCATACGCATGTGGTGTTTCATTTTACCGACGGCAGCGAATTGAGATATAAGGACGTACGCCAGTTCGGCACGATGCATTTGTTCCCCAAAGGAACGGAGCTTAACGAGCAGCCGCTCAAAAAGCTCGGACTTGAGCCGCTGGACGAGACGTTTACATTGGATGCCTTCATAAGAAAGCTGGAAGGACGGACGACCAAAATCAAGCCCTTGCTCTTGAATCAGGAATATATCGTCGGGATAGGGAATATTTATGTGGATGAGTCCTTGTTTGCTGCAGGAATTCACCCTGAACGGGAAGCGGGATCGCTCTCGCGCAAGGAATTGGCTGCCTTGTATGAAGCCATCATCCAAACCTTGAACGATGCCGTAGCGGCCGGAGGGTCCTCTATCAAGTCCTACGTGAACGGTCAGGGGGAAATCGGCATGTTTCAGCATCAGCTGCAAATGTACGGCCGTAAAGGCGAGCCTTGCCAGCATTGCGGACATGAGATTGAAAAGACCGTTGTCGCAGGCCGCGGAACTCATTTTTGCCCGAAATGCCAGCCTTTGAAGCGAAAGAGCGCCCGAAAAGCCGGTGCTTAAAGAAGCCTTCTGACGGGTTTCGCATGATGCACCCCCCGCCCATATCCGCCATATAGTAAAGGAGTACAAAGGTCGGGAGGGAACTACCATGCTGCCTTTTATCTCCTTGTTGATATTGGCTTTAGCCGTCAGTCTGGACGGATTTGGCGTTGGTGTCATGTACGGCTTGCGTAAAATACGTATGCCGCTCTTATCGGTTGCTATCATTTCTTGCTGCTCGGGTTTTATCATTTATCTTGCCATGCAAATCGGGGTGTTCATCAGCCAATTTGTCGATCCGGTGTTTGCCAGGGCGATTGGGGGCGTAATCCTGATCGGGATTGGCATCTGGGCGGTCTATCAAGTCATGATGGAGAAAAAGGATGCGGACAACAGGGATTCCCGCGATTCATCCGGAGTGCCTGTTCGTACTGCGGGAGGGAACAGCGTCCCGACGACACGGGAAGTGCTGAATATTGAGTTGAAGCGTTTTGGACTGGTTATTCAAATTTTGCGTACGCCGTCCATTGCGGACATGGACCGTTCGGGTAATATTTCACCTTACGAAGCTTTGCTTCTGGGGATTGCGCTGTCACTGGACGCCTTCGGAGCGGGGATCGGGGCCGCTTTGATCGGCTTTGCACCGCTTCTTACCTCCGCCGTGATCGCGTTGGCCAGCGGGACTTTCCTGGCGACCGGCTTACGAATAGGTTATAAGTATTCGGATATGTCCTGGCTCCGCCGGTTATCGGTTTTTCCCGGATGCATATTGATTATTATGGGTATTATGAAATTGATATAATGTACTATTTATAGCGGGGCATAACTAACCTAGAACGTCGAAGGAGAATTCCCTATGAATATCGGTTTAACCGGAGGCATCGCCTGCGGCAAAAGCACCGTATCCCAGATGCTGGTGCAGCGCGGCGCGATGCTGGTTGATGCCGACCGTATTGCCAGAGAGGTAGTGGAGCCTGGCAGTCCCGTTCTGACGCAAATTGTGGAACGGTTCGGATCGGAAGTTTTGAATCCAGATGGTACGCTGTTTCGTAAAAAGCTGGGAGCATTGGTCTTTGGCAATCCGCAGGCATTAAAAGACCTGGAAAATATCATGCATCCTTCGATCCGTGCGCTAATTCGCGAAAGAATGCAGGAGTATGAGCAATCGCATCCGGACAAGCTGGTGGTCGTCGACATTCCCCTGTTATATGAATCGGGATTGCAGTCGATGTTCGAAGCCGTCATGGTAGTGTACATACCGCGTAGTCTTCAGCTTCAGCGTCTCATGGACCGGGACAAGCTCACGGAAGACCAAGCGGAGGCACGCCTCAAAGCCCAAATGGATATTGAACAGAAGAAAGCCAAGGCTGACATTGTCATAGATAATCAAGGGACGCTTGCGGATACGGAGAAACAGGTGGAGGCGTTCTTAAGGGGAAGGAGGCTGCTATGAGCATCGGCTTTTGGCGGAAAAAGCGAGTATTTGCTCTTCTTTTAATTACCTTCGTAGTTCTCATGTTCCTTAGCAGTGATATTGTGGGTAAATGGTTATATCCGATCCGCTATCAAGAGGAAATACGGCAGCATGCCGCGAGCTACGAGGTGGACCCGCTATTGGTTGCAGCCATTATTCGAGTTGAATCCAATTATAAGTTGAACATTTCATCCAAAAAAGGCGCTTACGGTTTAATGCAGCTTATGCCGGACACCTCAGAGTGGATCGTGGATGCCGGACGGTTCTCCCCATCCTATAAGAATGATTTGGATAATCCATCCGTCAGCATTGAGCTGGGGACATGGTACCTGGGGTATTTACATAAGGAGTTTAATGGGAACACCATCGCTGCCATTGCCGGTTATAACGCCGGTCAGGGGAAAGTAAACCGGTGGCTTCAGAATAAAGAATGGGATGGCACCTTACAAAATTCGGATTCCATTCCTTATGGTGAAACGAGGCATTACATTCAGCGCGTTTTGTATTATTATAATAAATATCATAAGCTTTATGCGAAGGAATGGGGAATCGCTCCTCAAAAATAAAGAAGCATTGGACAGGCCCCCTAAGGAGCAACTGTCCAATACTTCTACCCGGCTTCTACTTAGCGGTTGCCGCCAGCAAGTGTTTGCTCAGCGATTTGCACCAGGCGACGAGTAATATGACCCCCGATGGCACCAGTGTCACGAGTAGCCATGTTACCGTAGTAACCGTCTTGAGGGATAGCGATACCCAACTCTTGAGCAACTTCATATTTCAGTTGATCCAAAGCTGCGTTAGCTTGAGGTACCACCAAAGCGTTACTGCTGCGAGATTGTCCTGCACCCATGTCTGTTCACCTCCTTGTAAGTTGGTAAACCTATTATGTGCTTTTCCCTGAAGATCATTACAGGGATTCGCTGGCAATATCTGCACGCCTGATTTCGTAACCAAGAGGAGTGATAAAGAAATGAAATGCCCATACTGTGACTATAACGGAACCAAGGTGTTGGATTCGCGCTCGGCCAATGAGAACAAATCGATTCGTCGAAGAAGAGAATGCGAGAAATGTACCAAGCGGTTCACCACCTTCGAAATGGTGGAGGAGACTCCTCTTATTGTTATTAAGAAGGATGGCAGCCGCGAGGAGTTCAGCCGGGAAAAAATGCTCCGGGGCTTGATTCGCGCTTGTGAGAAGCGTCCGGTGTCTGTAGATCAGCTCGATATGATCGTATCCGAAGTCGAAAAGCAGATCCGCAATACAGCAAGCGCTGAGGTCGACAGCCGCGAAATCGGGGAGATCGTAATGGAACAGCTGTATCCGGTGGACGAGGTCGCTTATATCCGGTTTGCTTCCGTCTATCGTCAATTCAAAGACATCAACATGTTCATGCGGGAGCTGACAGACATCTTGTCCAAGCATCAAGTAGGAGAAGATAAAAAGTAATAAGCAGGTGCGGGGAATCCATCGATGATATCCTTTGAGCACCTGTTTTATTTGCTTGATGGGTCCGCGAAAAAAATATTGAATTATCGCTTGACGATAGGCCAAGCACCGTGTATAATACCTAATTGTCGGGTGAAAAATTTACCGAAATCATACGGGGCCTTAGCTCAGCTGGGAGAGCGCATCGCTGGCAGCGATGAGGTCAGGGGTTCGATCCCCCTAGGCTCCATAAGAAAATCCTCGGAACCATAGGGTTCCGGGGATTTTTTTTGAGCCAGCGGGGCCGAACCCCGAGGGTTCAGTCCGCGCGCAGGGAGCGGAAGCGGACGAGCACGGCGTTGAATTCTACCGCCAGGCTTGTCGTCGGAGGGAGGCTCCGTCAGCAAGTTAAATGAGGAATTCAACATCCCCCCCCCCTAGGCTCCATAAGAAAATCCTCGGAACCATAAGGTTCCGGGGATTTTTTTGAGCCAGCGGGGCGAACCCCGAGGGTTCAGTCCGCGCGCAGGGAGCGGAAGCGGACGAGCACGGCGTTGAATTCTACCGCCAGGCTTGTCGTCGGAGGGAGGCTCCGTCAGCAAGTTAAATGAGGAATTCAACATCCCCCTAGGCTCCATAAAAAAAGCGTCACTACGAATAGCGTAGTGGCGTTTTTTTATGTTCACAGGGGGAGCGAACCCCTGAAAGGGGTTCAGTCCGCGCGCAGGGAGAGGAGCGGACGAGCACGGCGTTTGAATCTACCGCTAGGGTTGTCATCGGTGAAAAGGCAATCGAAAGCAAGTCAAATGAAGGATTCAAACATCCCCCCTAGGCTCCATAAAAAAAGCGTCACTACGGATAGCGTAGTGGCGTTTTTTTATGAACATCGATAGCAAAAGCAAATATAACATCGCCGCCATCTCCTGTTTTTTGGTGGGAGATGAGAGCCAAAGTCGATTTGGTCATCCGTGACGGTTACTTCCAGCCCATACAGCTTTAATGTTTAAAGATGAATGTAGCGCCAGTTGTTCCTGGCTCATTCCTTTCTGTAGTCGCAAGAGTCGTATTCGCTCACCGATATGTCGTCTTTGATTCATAATTCACACCCCCATAAAATGATAAGTTTTTTCTTGTTTTTGCCCTAATATGATAAATCTACTAAAAAAGTATCTAGAGATACGATATCGTGAACGATCATCCAGAATTTATGGCTGCATATATGAATTCCCGCCTTTGGGCAATAAAAAAGACGCTTACAACGAAGGCAACTTTAAAGATTGCACGAGAAATAGTCTTCATCTCATGAATTTTTGAAGTTGTTCTGTGTCTACGTCAAAATGTTTGTTATTATTGGCAGCTAGTGCATAGTCATTATACTTTACGGCTGTGGGACCCTTTGCTAAAATCGCGAGTTCCATATCAAAAGTGGGAAAACCGTTAATGAGAATAATATACATATACTTACCAATAGTTTTGTTTTTCACATTAAGCCTATTCCTTTTAGACTGACGAAGGTGTTTCCTCCAATTATGAGGTGAACTAGCACTTCTATGCCTACAATTTCTCCTGCTCTCACCAGCCTTTTGGTTAATTCTACGTCTTCTGGAGAGGGATTAGGGTCACCACTCGGATGGTTATGAGCATGAGAGAGGAGCTACAACGTTTAATTGCTGCGTGGAATACTTACCTTGGATGAGCGATTGCAGCGCTGAGAGAGCCAATCGAAATGATTTCTTTATAGATCACTCTGTTCTTTGTATTCAAAAATAAGAAAATGAAATGTTCTTTGGTTGCATACCTGAGTTCAGGTTCAAGTAAGTCAAATGCGTCTTTAGGACTGCGTATTATTGTTTGCTCATAAGTTGGAATGGTCAAGTTCTTTACAAGCTTTAACAGGGCTGTTAACTGACGAGCTTTACCCATGCCGATTCCTTTTAAGCTTGTGAGTTGCTGCTCGGTGACGTCCACTAGCTCTGCTGTAGTCGGGAACTGGTCAAGTAGCTGCTGGATGGGATAGCTGTCGGCACCTTCACGTAAGCATTCTGAAATCAGCTTTTTCAATTCTTCATTGCGATTGTTCATAAAATCTACTTCCTGATTATATTGACGGGTACAAAAAGGCTGGACACGCATGAATGTGTCCAGCCTTTTCGTTGCCTCTCGTGAGGACTACCTATTTGTATAAGTATCAGGGGTATAATATAGAAATGAATATAGAAATATTTCTATATTCAGAAGTATCTTGAGTGTACTTACAAGCTTCATTGTTGGAAAAGACGGTGAAATTAACTCTATGATATCAGGATATCCAATTATATGGAACCAAAAAAGGAAAATGAAGGAATGTGTCGAATTTATGGTTCTCAAGATATATTAATTTTTTTGCGAATAGGGAAACGTGACTATTAAATGCATTAATCCTGCGATTTAAGAGTTTGAGGATGGTTGAAATGACGTGTTACCTGCATTTTGTTTCCAAATAATGTAACTTAAAAAACGAAAACAAGTAGTATCAAAGATTTTTAAATCTCGTTATCGTTTCGCTGAATGCAGGATACTAGAAAATAGCGCTAATTACAGTGAATTGGGGTTGAAACTATGAAAGTTAGCAGGATAAAGGTGAATAATTATAGACTACTGAAGAAGTTTGAACTTGATTTCGAGAAAGAATTGTCAGTTATTATTGGTAAAAATAATTGTGGCAAAACCTCTCTGCTTTCAATCTTGGATAAATTTATTGGAAAAAGAGCAACTACAAATGCATTTTCCTATGATGATTTTAATATAGATTTTCAAAAAGAAATTAAAAAATTGGTTGAAATAGAAAATAATGATGTGGCTGAAGATCTAAATATCGGAATATCACTAACTGTTTTTATCGAATACGATGAGTCAGATAACTTGGCCAATATCAGCAAGTTAATGATGGATCTTGATCCTGACAATAATACTGTTGTTATTAGGTTTGAGTATGTCTTACTAAAAGAGGGTTTATTAAAAATAAGATCTGATTATATACAATATAAGGATGGGCAAGAGAGAGCAAATAAGCCCAAAAAGACTATTAATGAGTTTCTAAAAGACAACCACAAGAAATACTTTAAAATATTCAAGAAAGCGCTAAGTTATGATCGTAACACTTCTGCTGAACATGATAAGGAATTTATTGATCTAGGGAAGGACAATATACTTCTCGAAAAAATAATTAATTTTAAGTTGATTAGTGCCAAAAGAAATGTTACTAATAACGACTCTGATAAAACATTATCGGTTTTATCTTCCAAATATTATGAGAAGAAAGAAGACAAAGGTAATAAATCAGAAAAAATTCAAGATTTTAAAGAAGCATTAAGTAATACAGATTCTCACCTGAATGAAATTTATGATGGTTTATTTGCTGATGTAATTGATAAAGTTAATAAATTTGGTGGGATAAATAAAGGTGATTCAGTAATAAAGATTGCATCTACTCTTCAACATAGGGAGCTTTTGAAAGGTAATACAACTGTAATGTACGATCATAACGCTGAACATTCTCTACCTGAAAATTATAATGGCTTAGGTTATTTAAATTTAATATCTATGATTTTTGAGATTGAAATATTACTAAGTGAGTTCAGGATGGAGTCAAAAGAAAATGAAGCACCGGCTGATATTAATTTACTCTTTATTGAAGAGCCAGAAGCTCATACTCACCCTCAAATGCAGTATGTTTTTATAAAGAACATTAAAGATATTTTAAGGCAAGCGAGTACTGGAGCGGATGGTACGTCATTCAATTTACAAACGGTCATCACAACTCATTCATGTCAAATAACATCAGAAAGTAATTTTAACGATATAAAGTACTTTTATAAATCAAGTAATACTCAGGTAAATTCCAAAAATTTAAGAGATCTTCAAAAAGAATATGAACAGGACGGAGAGATACAATCTTTTAAATTTTTAAAACAGTATCTGACGCTGAACCGAGCTGAATTATTTTTTGTAGATAAAGCAATATTTATTGAAGGTGACACAGAAAGGATTTTATTGCCAGCGATAATGAAGAAAATAGACCAAGAATATAAGGATAATCCTCTGCTTTCTCAGAATATATCTATTGTGGAGGTAGGAGCTTACTCGCAAGTATTCGAAAAGTTTATTAACTTCATTGGAATGAAATCTTTAATAATAACTGATATTGACTCAGCAAAAAGAACTTATGAAGTTGATAATGATGGTAACAAAAAAGAAAAGATAGAAAAATGTAGAGTTTCAGATAAAGAAGCAAACACTACAACAAATTCTTCCTTAAAATACTTTTTCGCTGCTACTTATGATTATTATAATAAACCTGAAAATTCAGAAGCGGCTGTAACTATAGAACTAGAGAAGCCTGTTTCAAGCAAAACAAACGATCTTGATTTTTATTTGAAGTTAGACTTGACTAATAAGCTTCTCCGTAAAGATGTTGAGCTAAAACAGTGGGTGCCAGATAAAAATGGGAATATGTTGGTAATCTATCAGGTGATTGAAACAGACTCGAAGGGAAATCAATATTGTGCCAGAAGCTTTGAGGATTCCTTCTTTCATTTAAACAGACAGTTTATTATCGATAATAAAGAAAATTTTAGAAGTTTGAAAAATATAAAGTATTTTGAAAAAGGTAAGGATCCTTATTTTTTGGCTGAGAATTGTGTAGAAAAAAAACCTAATTTTGCAATGGAGATTCTGCTCAATAGCAAAGAAAAAGATGGTTTAGAGTTTTCAAATTGGGAGATTCCATTATACATAAAGGAAGGTTTACTATGGTTGAAGAACAATTAGAAATCGAAGTCAGAGAAATATTTGAATGTGTTAAGGATAAAAAAAATTTCCTTTTAAGTGGTGGAGCCGGTTCTGGAAAAACATATTCATTAGTACAAGTTATTCGGAAAGCAATTAAGGATAATCCACTAGCTAAAATTTCTTGTGTTACTTATACAAATGTAGCAGTGAAAGAAATTGAGGAAAGAGTGAGCCACCCTAATTTATGGGTATCCACTATTCATGATTTTTTGTGGGATAGTATTAAAAATTATCAACGCGACTTGAAGAAAGCATTAATAAGTCTTATAAATAATGAAGAGTCAAATATAGTAAGTCCTGACGGTGTAGTTGACATAACTTACTTTGATGATTTAATAGATGGCATTCAGTATAAAGAGTACAATCGCATTAAAGAAGGAATTATTTCTCATGATGAAATACTTGTTTTAGCAAATGTAATGTTTAAGAATCATTCATTGCTGTGCGACATTTTAAAAGATAAATATCAGTTTATTTTTATAGATGAATATCAAGATACAAGTCCTTTGGTTGTGGAAATATTTTTGGATCATTTGGGGAAAAGTAGGAAGGAAAATATAATAGGTTTTTTTGGAGATTCAATGCAGTCTATTTACGATGATGGTATCGGAGATCTTAAGAAATATATCGAATCCGGTTTGTTAACTGAAATTCGTAAGAAACAAAACAGAAGAAATCCAAGGTTAGTGATAGAATTAGCCAATAAATTAAGACTGGATGGCTTGGTACAGGAGCCATCCAGTGACCCGAAAGCCCCTAATATGGTAAATGGAGTAATTAAGCAGGGTGATATAAAATTTCTATATTCTGAAAATGCAAACTTGGAGGAAATAAAACAGACTGTTTATTTTAAGGGGTGGGATTTTAACAATCCGAAGCAAACAAAAGAATTATATTTAACACACAATCTAATAGCATCAAAAGCAGGATTTCCTAATTTGATGGAGATTTACGATAGGGATCCTATAATAGGATTAAAAAATGAAATCAGAGCCAAAATTAAGAAAAATGATCTTTTAATAGATGAAAGTAGTTCGTTTGATCAAATAGTGGATTTGGTTGCACTAAAAAATAGACAAAGACAGTTAAAAAAAGATATTATAACTCAGGATTTAGAACTAAATAAACTTTATAATCGATTAAAAGATAAGCCTTATTCTGAGGTTAAAAATATTTATTTGGACAAAGAAGCACTAATTGACGACAGAAAACAAGATGAAGAAGATGAAAACAAAAAAGGCTCCAAAAGAGACCCTTTAATCAAACACCTTTTTAAAATTCAATCAATTGTTCATCTTTATAATGAGAAACGTTACAATGAATTTATTCGTAAAACAGAGTATTCTATAACATCAATAGGTAAGAAAAAAGAAATTAGCGAAATCATTTCAGAGATTCATAATTTTTCGGATAAATCAATTGAGGAAGTTATTGACTATTCCGATTCTAAATTAATTTGTAGAAAAGATGATAAATATAATAGATTTATTCAAGACAATGACTATGTATTCAGTAGAGTTAAGCAAGTGAAATATAGAGAATTTCAAAATCTATTTTATTACCTAGAGGGATACACCCCATTTTCTACACAGCACAAGATTAAGGGGGCTGAGTTTGAGAATGTGTTTGTAATATTAGATAACGGAAAGTGGAATAATTTCAATTTCGAGTACTTATTTAGTGATAGATCAGACAAAGAATCAGTATACTTTAGAACAAAAAAAATATTTTATGTGTGTTGTACAAGGGCTAAGGATAATCTAATTTTATTTTTTCATAATCCTGATGAAACAATTATTAGTCAGGCTAAAAATTGGTTTGGAGAAGTAAATGTGCATAAAATTTAATTTAGTTTCCTCTGAGAACAATAATTGGTGGTTCTCTGCCCCTTCTCTGCATGAGGTCACATTGTTGGTCACACTTTTTCTTTTCTGAGCACCGCGGCGCACTCGAACGTACTCAAGAAAGCCTTGTCCCACAAGGCTTTCCCCCGCTTAAACCCCCATTTCCTCCCGGTGTTATAAGGCTTTTTAAAAACTTCTAAATCGATCGGGCTGTTATAATGCTCATACTTCTGGTCACAATGCAGATAGCGTTCACTCGTTATACAGAGGAGCCTTCTGTCTAAAAATTTTGAGTTTTTTGTCTATCGATGGTTCTTTTAAGGAGAAACTTGATGAGATTTTTTTACAATCAAGTTCGTTTGCTATGAAAACATATTGTGAGAGAAAAATATTGGAAATTGATGTATAATTAAAATATGACAAATGATGATATTATTATTCTTTTAAAACAAGCGCTATCTATGCAATCGACAAAAACTGTAAAGCTCAGGGAACTGGAAAAGCTTGTTGATGGCTCTATGGAATATGACAGTTTCTTCAATGCAGTTAGGCATCTGGAGCAAGAGGGATTTCTCCAGCCAGTTAAATCTCAAGGATTTAATAATTTCGGTCTTGCCTATGCCTATCGCATTAAAAAACTAAGCTTGAGCAAGCAACTCCATGAGCAAATCCGATCGAAACAGCTTAGCCTGCATTCATTAATTGATTTATCTTGCTACTTTGCTCAGGCTGAGGAAAATTGGAAGCAAGATCAAGAATATATTAATAAACTTCATATTTATTTAACGGAGAAAGGTGTCCCCAATAAAGAGGCATTCTCTCCTGAGCGTTCCTATGAATTAGTTGGAGATGAGAAGTGGATTGACGAAGGTGGAGGACGTGTATTTCTGAATCGAATAGGTGTATATTCCTTCTTACGAATTGTTCCAGCAGTAGAACCATTAATGTTTGCAGTCAATCCAAATGAAATGAATTCCAGAGAAAATCTCCATCTAATTGTTGAAAATAAATCGGTATATGCAGCACTTTCGACTTGTCTTGCTGAATCTCCTTATACAACTTTGATTTTTGGTTCAGGCAAAGGATTTTTGTCCAGTATTATGAATTTGGAGCACCAGTTGAATTTACCGGATCATGTGCATCGGCTTTATTATTTTGGCGATCTTGATCGCGAAGGAATCATGATTTGGGATACACTTCATCAGAGACGCGCAGCCCCTCCAGCACTAGCTTTTTATCGAGCGCTTCTGATGAAAGATTTTACTTATGGAAAGCAGTATCAAAAGCAAAATAAGTGTGCGGAAGATAGATTTGTTAGTAACTTTCATTTGAATGAGCAGGACAAAATACGACAAATGCTGGCCGAAGGTGGTTATTATCCACAGGAGGCACTGAAGACAGATGAACTCTGCGACATATGGAGGCGCTCATGGAAAGATTGATGGACGATGCCGTTAAAGGATACGGTGAAAGGATCAAACGGTTGGCAATTATGGATCCGTTGTTCCGACTGAAGTATAGGAAGAAAAACGGGGAAGATGAAAATATCGACTGGTTTTCTATAGGACTGTTATCGCTGTTGTTCTTTTTTGAATGTATGTTACAACGCCAAACGAAAAAAGGCGTTCCTGAACTTGCAGATTTTTTATTTGAAGTATGTGGAAATCGGTTGCGGCTTAGCCGTACCCGATTTTTTCAAATTGCGGAGACAATTGTTCAAACTTACCGCGACCCTACAGGAAAAAGACAGGAAGAGGTTTTTTTTGACTGGGAAACTCAATCAACAGAAGCGTACAGTTTTTCTATATTGAAGACGGCCGGATTCGATAAAACGGAAAATCGGCAATATTACATGTTAGATGAGGCAGGAATCGAACTCATCTTCGCAACCAAAGAGTATTATAGTGAATTTCGTATCTCCATCAATCAGCTTTTAATTCGCAAACAGCTTGAAAAAGGGGAGTTTTCAAACGCCTTGACGGAAATTCATGAAATGCGAATAGCGGTTGAAACGATTCGTGAGCAAATGCGTCGGCTTGGTTTGGACGTGGTTCGGAATATCGTATCGGACGATACATATATGAAATATATGCAAATTGTTAAAGTTACGCACGACCGGTTAGAACGTGAAGACGAGGAGTTTAGAGAACTGTATAACTTTGTTTTAGATACAACAAAGAAGCAAAGCGTTGATTTGCAGACTTCTAAGGATTTAAAGGCGTATGAACAATTATTACAAATTTCCAAGGAGCTTGGAGAAGCACATCATTTGCATCAACAACTTCTTAAAGAATCAATTCGGTTAAAAAACAAAGCGATTGACGCTGCCAAACAAGCACTATATTCCATTGGATTACAAACATTTCACTTTGATCAGGAAATCGTATCTAGACTTGTATCATCACCACTACCACCTATTGCTTCAAACGGATTAGCTAGTGCTTTCACATCTTTAAATCGCCATAGAAGTTGGTCACTGCTGACACTTTTTGATAAGCAACGGAATCTCTCCTCGAATACTGATCAACCGAACAGTGCATACCCTGAAGTAGATGATGAGTATATGGAAGAGAATCGGCAGAAGCAACAGAAAAATTTTTCTTTAATCATGCGACATATTCTTGAGGTTATGAAAGATCGACGTGAGATTGAGCTCAGAGAGCTTGTTGATATGCTTCCGCTACAAATAGTAAATCATCGATCTTTTTATGATTTTTGTTTGATTCTCCATCAACGATCTCCGGCTAAATGGGAACCGGACCGGGAGGGCGATTTATTGGATGGAGCGTTGTCGCAATTACAGGGAGATACATTTGTTTTAACTGAATGTAAGGATATTATTGAACCAACCTCGCGCTTCAAGATTCAGAATATGCAGTTAGAACGAAGGGAGAAGGAGAATGAGATATAGTGAACAGGTTGTCATGCAGGCATTTGAAGTATTCACATATTTGATGGGCGATGGTGAGCGATCAGGAAAAGATATAGAAGCCTATTGGCTCAATGATGATGTCCGTAGCCTGACTGACCAATTCGCTTGGCGAGTAGATAGCGTGATTGTACAAGCCGGGGATGTATTATATCTCATTCCGAAGACAGGACTATCGCCCTTTCATATTAAAATTGAGGAAGTCCGACGTGAACTAGGTGCTTATGCTACAAATGCAGATGTTTATATGATGTACCTGTGCATTCTTGTGTTCATTGGCGAATTTTATTGTAGCTATCAGTCGTCAAACATTCAGAGAGATTTCTTAACTATTGGAGAATGGTTAACTAAAGTTGGAGAACGGTTAGAGTCGTTGCGTGAGCATGGGGAAGAAGTACTTTTACAACATGAGAAGGACTTTAATTGTAACTGGATTGCGATTATTGATAAGTGGGATGCCATGAATGATGTTCGTGAATCGGTTATAAGACAATCGGGGCGCACAGTTAGCCGTGTTAGCTTTCTGTATAAAACTTGCGAATTTATGAAGAAACAACAAATAGCTTTGGAAATTGGTGCGGATGAGTACACTCTGACGGAGAAGGCCCAAATTATTGTTCAGCGTTATTTCATGGAGACAGAGTACAATCGGGGAATTTTACAGTTCATGTATCAGTATGACGGGCGAAGGGAGAACGACAATGCCGGCGATTTCGAAAATTAGATTTGCGAATGTTGTGTATGAAGGCGGAGGTAAAAGATACAATGACGAAATTTTTTATTTTGATGGACACAACGGAGCGATTTTATTGGAGAACGGCGGCGGTAAAACTGTATTTATTCAGACTGCTCTTCAAGCTGTTATCCCACATACAGACCTTGCAGATCGAAAATTGCTTCAAACATTGTCTCTCGGGGGAACTCCTGCGCATATTGCAATTGAGTGGATATTGCAAGATAAACCAAGACAGTACGCAGTTACTGTAGTTACTTTGTTTCTCCGAAATGAAAAGCTAGATTCTCATAAGTATATTTATACTTATCCAGCAAACGATGAGGGTGCTATAGAACATATTCCATTTTCAGTTCCGGATGCAAATAATATGCCACGCCCAGCTTCAGCTGCAGACATGAATGATTATTACGTTAGTATGAGCAAGAAGCATTTGACAGCACGCACATTCCCGACCATTGGCGATTATCGAAACTATTTGGAGCAGCATTTAAAGATCGTAGCAAGTGAGTGGGATTCCCTCGCTACGATAAATAGTGGGGAAGGTGATGTAGAGGCCTTTTTTGAGAACTGTAAAACGACCACTGATTTAGTAAATCGGTTGCTTATACCTACCGTTCAGAAAGCAATCGGAGGAAGCGGAGTTGGCGGATTTGCTGACTTATTCGAAGGTAATAGGGACAACTTTCGTAAAAATAAACAACTCAAAGATCAAATAGAAGAGAACAAATTGATTGAGCTCGAGCTTTCTGGAATGATGGCGGGGTTCGAACGGCTGGAGCTGATAGAGCGAGAACAAAACAATCATAAGCAGCATGCAAAAGCAATTCACCATTTTGCACTCGACCAGAAGAATGAACTCGATAAGAAGTATAAATTGTTACAGAATAAATTGGAGCATCTTGGAGAGGATGAGAAGAGGCTTAAACAAGAGGATGATTCACTTTCTATTGCTGAATTAAGGAGAAAAGAGCAGCATGCTAATCAACGATATGCAGAGGTTAAATTGGCACATGAGGTTGTGGGCGGTGAGTTAACTCAGACAAAGCAGGAATTAAATAAACTAAAGTATTTGCGGGACAAACAGGAATATGATCGCAAAGTAGCTCAATTGAAAGCTGAGGAAACAAGGCTTGTAACGATGGACGAACAGACAGATGAAAATGAACTACAAGAAATTCTTCAAAACGTGCTGGCTCAACTTAAGGATGTCTACGACGACAAAGAGCGTTATTTGCTAAATGAGCATGAAACGATCAAACGGCAAATAGAGAAAACAAAGCAAGAACAAACTAAGTTGAATAGCGACATTGAGAATAAGCAAGTCGAAATAAGCGAAGTAGATAAAGAGTTAGTGCGGTTGACTACACTTTCAAATGCGTTGCTAGAACAGAAGGAGCAAATTGCTGGTGAAATTTTGGATGATTACAATCATCAAAATGTTGAGACCGAATCTGCAAATTGGGAGAAAGAGCTGAGCCAGGCCCGAGAGGATTTGGCTGAACAGTCAATTTTGGAACAACAGAAGGCCCAAGAGAAAAATGAGCTCAGCGAGCTTCTTGAGGTACTCCGAGAAGATATTCAGAAAACAAATCTTTTGAAGCAATCCTCCGTGGACTATCTTGAAAGAGCTGCACAGGAGCAAAGTCAGCTTCTTTTAAAATTGCAAGGGCTGTTTTCCATCCGAAATGTCTCGGATGTATACCTTGAGCAAGTAAAAATTGAAACAGCGCTTGAAATCGAAAATGATAAGAAAAAGAAAGCAGTAGAAACAGCTCGATTAAGAGAGCGAATTTCTAGCCGCTTGCAGGATTCTTACGGTGAACTGGATGCTTTTGCGGCTGATCCTTGGATTCGCAGATGGATCAAACAAAGCGATCGACCAATCGAAAGTGGTGCTGATTTTGCCGAAAGGCTACTGAAAGAAAAGCGAGTGAATAAGCAAGAGTTATTTTCACGTTTTCCTTTTTGGCAAATGTGTATCGTGGTCCAGTCTGAAGATAAAAATGCGATAGAGCGAAAAATAGAAGAGGCTGCTGATGAACTAACGTTTCCTCTGATTGTGCTTAGTGTTCAGGATGCAAGGGAGCTTGTTGATCAATCTTTCCCTCTTGATACGATAATACCTGCTCATTGGTCGGATGTAGTAGAAACTGAAGGATTCGAGCTTTGGAAACGACAAATTGCCGAGCAAGCCAGTGGAGCGAGGGAGGCGGTAAGTAATTGCGAAGACGAGTTAAATAATATTCGTAAACTTAGGGATCTTTTTTCGCAATTTTTGCAACGTTACCCTCATGATGAATATAGGAAACATGGAGATCAAAAAAGGAAATGCGAAAACGAACTTCGCCGTTTCCAAGAAGATTTCAAGCGGTTAAGTGACAGTTTAAACTTAACGGAAAAGATGATAGGGGCGATTGTAGAAAATAAGCAGTCGCTGTCTGAGATAATTCATGGGTTGGAATATAAGACTCGAAAAGCTTCTGAGTGGCGAGAGAAAGATAATGAACTGAGGTCGCTTAAGCCTCAGATTAATTCATGCGGAGAGGAGTTACAGTTGCTTCAAACCAAATTAAGCAAAATGAAGGCTGAAAGGGTTTCGAGTAGTCGTTTATTGGAAGACCTGAAGGATAACCGACAAGCTACATATGACTTAATTAGTGAGTTAAAGGGAGAGGAGTTATACGAGGAACTGAAACAAGTACAGGGAACGATGCCTGCGCTAGAAACAGAATTAGAACTGAAGCAAAAACGGCTGTTGTATAGGGGAAGACTGTTTCAGGTACAGAAAGATAAAAATGCAGTAATACAGCAAATTCGCCAATATGAAGAAGACTTAGAACGGCTTACAATTATATTAAATGAGTATAATCTAGTTAGTAATGAAACTAATTTTCCGGCAGATGGACAGCTTCGTATTCAACTATTGATGACGCAGGTGTCTGAGCTAGAAAAGCAACTTAAAGCAAAAAGCCTTTCTTTGCATGAGGCTGACTTACATAAGAATACAGCGGAGACGACATTAAACTTAGCAATTGCATCTTACGATTCTCATGGATGTCCTATTCATGTATTTGAGGCCCCATTAGAAATCGTACGTGAACAATTAAGTGAAAAAAGGAAACGTCTCGCATCTGAACGCTTATCTTTGGAACAACATGAGCAGAACACAAAAACTGAAATAGTTGAATTTGATAAAATGTTGAATCTAATAGATAGGCATAATATCAAATTCGATTTTTTATCGGAACGGACACAGCAGGCATTTCTTTCATTAGAAGAGACGGTGTCATTTAATAGGGACAGGATGAAGTATTTATCGATCTCTATGCAGAATGTGGAGCAGGTTTACAAAAGAGTTGAAATTGAGAAGGATAGTGTTAACCGTTCGCGCCGTAAATTCGAGCAATTTGTAGAACTGAAGGTAAGAAACGAGAAAATGCGTCAAGCCGCGCTCAACGGTATCCATCAACGAAGCTCCTTTAGGGAAATGAGAGACTGGGAGCAAGGGATGAAGGAGCGAATAGCACGTGCAACGTCAATTGCTGAGCAGGGGATTCAAGAGTTTGATAAAGACCTGAAACATTTCATCCGGCAAGTTCATACTTATATGAAAACTATATGTGACGAACTTGGTAACATTGAAAAGATGACAAGAGTCAAAGTTGATGAGTCGTATAAATCTATTATTGTTATCACTACGCCTACTTGGGAAGAAGAAGTCGCCAAAGAACGGCTGTTTCGTCATGTTGAGTGGATGAGTGAACGACTTTCCGTAAATGAATACAAGACTGACGAAGGCATAGAGGATATAGCAAAAGTAAGGAGGGACATTGAACGATGGTTACATCCGAAGCACCTATTGACCAAAATAAGTGAACATCCCATTAAAGTACAAGTTCGTAAAGTATCGAATAATAACCGAGTCAGTCATGCACTGGAAGAATGGACTACCTCAAATCTATGGTCCGGTGGCGAAAAGTGGAGCAAAAACATGGCTTTATTTTTGGGTGTTCAAAGTTATTTGTCGGAAAAAAGGCAGCATGTCACAAAAACAAAGACAAATAACAGATCAGCCATTTTAGATAATCCTTTCGGTAAAGCTTCAAGCGATCATGTATTAGAGCCCGTTTTTTTCATTGCAAATCAGCTTGGCTTTCAGGTGATTGCATTAACTGCGCATACCGAAGGCAAGTTTTTGAGGGATTACTTTCCGATTATCTATAGTTGTCGGCTTCGAGAGGCGAAGAACGGTGAAACCTCTATACTTAAGCATGACCAAGAAATCCGTCATGCTTATTTTGAAGATAAGGACCCCATTATTTTGGAGAGATTGGGTAAAGTGGAGAAAATCCAGCAAATAAGTTTATTTTGATTTAACAATTAATAAATAGTGATGTTGATAACATTAGAAAGCACTTCCATCTGTTATGAAAAGTTGGTCACATTTCTGGTCACACTTTTTCTTTTACGAGCGCCGCGGCGCATTCGAGCGTAGAAGCATAAAATTCAAGAAAGCCTTGTCCCACAAGGCTTTCTCCCGCATATTCCTTAACGCACAAAAAACCCATCTCTCCACTGCAGCGATGAGGTCAGGGGTTCGATCCCCCTAGGCTCCATAAGAAAATCCTCGGAACCATAGGGTTCCGGGGATTTTCTTGAGCCAGCGGGGCCGAATCCCGAGGGTTCAGTCCGCGCGCAGGGAGCGTAGCGGACGAGCACGGCGTTTGAATCTACCGCTAGGGTTGTCATCGGTGAAAAGGCATCGAAAGCAAGTCAAATGAAGGATTCAAACATCCCTCCAGGCGTCACTACGGATAGCGTAGTGGCGTTTTTTTTATTTTCGCTGGGGGAGCGAACCCCTGAAAGGGGTTCAGTCCGCGCACAGGGAGCGGAGCGGACGAGCACGGCGTTGAATTCTACCGCCAGGGGTGTCATCGGAGGGAAGCTCCGTCAGCACGTTAAATGAAGATTCAAACATTCCCCTTGGCTCCTTTAAAGTTTGCATTGAAATGCCCTGGCCCTTACAAAGGCTTGGGCATATTTTATTTTTTTCTTGGTTATTTTGGAGAAAGCTGTTTGCCCCTTCATCGTAACCAAACAACATTTTTTCATTTTCTAGCGATATTGAATCGATTCTTTTTATGTTAATGTTAGATTTAAAGATTCGGAGGTGAGGGACAGTTAGATTAAGTTAACTATTTGATTTTAACGTGTTTATGGAAATGTAAGCGATTTAAAGGGAGTGGGCACTATTGAACAAAACTATGAATAAGACACTATCCATCCTGTTAGTATTCACTTTAATGATCGGTTTCTTTGTTGTTCCGCCGCAAGCTGCTCGTGCAGCAACAAGCAAGATTAACGTTGCGCCGAGTGCATTAACTACAGGTGCGAATGTTAAGGTTAGTTCGGAAAATAGTAAAAAAGTAGCACCGCTTGCCATTGCTCATAACGGCACCGATTTCTGGCAAATTGGCGGGACCGCTGCGAATGTTTTTCCAACAGCCGGTAATACCAGTTCCCTTTGGTTAGCTGTAGATTTGGGGACGGATCGAGCTTTTGACGAAATAAGCTTCGACATTCCTGCAGGCTTTTCTAGTGTGAAAGCCCGCATGTCTGTCTATGATGTAGTATATACTTCAGATGATAATGTTTGGGCCACTCTTCCAGCGATAAATAATTCTACTCCAAGTGCATATGATTGGAGTACAAAATCATGGAAATTAGCCAAACACGTTGATGTTCCAGACAGTATAGCTGCGAGTGATCCGAATTGGGGATCCTTAACGCCAAGCAATACGGGTTGGACGGCCACAACTACAGGAACCTTAGCGAAGCCTGTAAATGCTCGTTACGTGATGATCCATTTTACGCAGATTTCAGGAAATCCGGGCACGCTAGGGATGTCGAATCTTAAAATACTAGGTACTCCAACTAGCCCTACGATTTCTCCAGAATCAAGCTCATACGTAAAAGGGACAGGCAGTGCACCTTCGACAACTATCACACTTAACGGTGCTTCCCTTACCGGAATTGCAAAATCAGGATCGGTAACGGATGTCGTTTATCTTAATCAAACTCAAGATTACAAGCTCGGTCCTATATCCGGGGGCACGCAATCGGTCACATTTACAGATACATACCTTGCTTCCCTTCCAGATGGCAGCACATCGCTGACACTGTATTTTTCAGGCGGATCCAAGCTGCAATATACCATTAGCGTGACATCATCTACATACGCCGACACCTATCTAAACGATCCGGGCAGCGGCTATGCCATCATCACGCCGAACTATCCGGGAATGAGCCTCACCATTGGTCGCCCGGCTGTTGTAGATGCCAATGCAGCTTCCAATAAGTTTCCTGTTTTCAATGTATCGAAAGCGTTTGCAGGAACATCCATAGCAGGTACGCTCATAGCACCTAATGGAGGGACCGTGTATACTTTCCCTGCGGCTAGTGTGGATGCAAGCGGGAATGCTGTCATCACCATCCCTGATTCCGTTCCGTTATTTAAGGGAACTTATAAAGCTGCATTAACGTTAACAAAAGACGGGAATACGTTGTATGACAGCTACTACTTCACGGCGATTGATGATTTTGCGAATTACAAATCCATCCCTAATGTTCAGAATTCCAATAATGCAAACGTTGCCAACGTGAATCCTGATTCCTGGGAGAATCAAGTCTATCCGGCCATCCAGATGGATGCTTACGGTAAAATAACCTATATTCCGGATTACAAAGGCAACCAAGTCATGGATTATTCGGCAGTCGGATACAAAGGCGGCGGTGTAGCCATTCCTAATGTGCCCGTGCGTGTAAAGGTGTCACCTCTAGCCAATGACAGTGACGATGCATGGCAAATCATTCAGGATGCCATTGACTATGTCTCGAAGTATCCGATTCAAGAGGATGGGTTCCGCGGAGCCGTATATTTGGAGCCGGGTGTATTCCGCATCAGTAAGCCGCTTAACGTGACAACCTCCGGTGTTGTTATACGTGGGGCTGGTGCGGGAACGGTGACTCCTGTCGTTGGCGATGGTTCCGCTTCCAACCCATACGACGAGCAAATAGCTAGTGAAGAAGCTGAACCTGGAGTTACCAAGCTGATTTCAACTTGGACGATAGTGAACAACAGTTCCTACACTCCTGCGAAAGATCATGCTTCGACAACAGGCAGTCCTTATACAAAAACGGCCAACAGTACATTAATCAACTTTAACGGACAAAGCGTCACGACATCTGCATCCACAACCATTACGGATCAATATGTAGGCGCAGGGCAATATTCCGTGCACGTTGCAAGTACAGACGGTCTGTCCGCAGGTGACCTCATAACGGTGCAAAAAGCGGTCAACGCGAACTGGGTACAAGCCATGTACATGGATAAGATAGACGGCGCGAGCAACTGGCTGCCTAATGGCAAGCTGGAGGGCGGATTTGCCGGCACACCTTTCACCGCAGAACGTACGATCAAGAGCATCGATGCGGCTTCCAAAACGATAACGTTTGCAGAACCGCTTTCGGATAATCTCGATATGCGCTGGGGCGTTGCCAAAGTCGTAAAAACCGCAGAGAGCGGTCGTATCCGTAATGTGGGCGTTGAAAATATTCAAGGCATCTCGCATTTCTACAATACCAACAAGCCATTGCTGTCCAATAAATATGGCAAATACTTTTTATCTTATAACGACGAGAACCACGCTGAAGTGTTTGTGGCGATGGTGAACGTTCGCGACGGATGGCTGCGTAACTTTACGACTTACCATATTGACAGCGCATTTGTGACAGACGGCAATTCGCGTAACATTACCGTACAGGACGGTAATATTCTGGATCCTGTCAGCTTGATGGATGCGGGAGAACGCCGTTATTCGGTGTATTATAAAAATTCGGAATACATGTTTACTCAGCGTGTATATTCAAGATATATGCGTCATGCGTTTATCGTGGATTCCTATACTTCGGGCCCTAACGTTTTTTATAATAGCGTGAGCGAATACACGTCCAATGCGTCCGAACCGCATTTCCGCTGGTCGTCGGGCGGGTTATACGATAATGTCAGTGCTCGAATCTATCTGCAAAATCGATGGAACATGGGAACCTCCCACGGCTGGGCGGGAGTTAACTATCTGCTGTATAACTTCACAGGTCCGTTCATAGCCACGCAGCCTCAGCTTTCGCCGAACTATGTAATCGGTCATTTCTTTGACAAGAATAATAATCTGTTAGGGTCTGCTACGGACTCGACAACCGGCCGCCAGAAACCGGATAAAGGCGACTCCGTTAACATGGCGAATGCCGGGCTAAACGGAGGCAAGGTACCGAATTTTGAGGCATATGAATACAGCGTGACACAGAAGGTGACACCGGCGGCAAACCAGATGCCGGACAGCCTGTATGTTCAGCAGCTGATTAATAGCCACGGTCCACAAGCCGCTGCTAATCTTGAAGAAAAAACAGTTCCACCTATCGATGATCAGGCAAGCGCGGAGAGGCCGAAATTGAAAAACCTTTTGGTTGACGGACAGGCAGTTTCCGGTTTTTCTCCGGATGTTTACAGCTACACCGTTACGCTGCCTCTAGATCATGATTACTCCAAAAAAACGGAGATAACCGCCCAAGCAGATGCAGGCGTTACCGTTGACATTGCCTATCCTCAAGAGGGTACGGCACAAATTACGCTGACAGATGCTAAAGGCGTGAAGAATTTTTATAGTGTGTCGTTTATCTCTATTCAAAAGTCACCGATTGTGATTGCAAGCGACCAGCAAGTGGATACGAGCAACTCCAATTATGCGGTAAACGTCCTGAACCCTGGTGATTATGCCGGTGCAGCCTCGCTTCGTTGGGCAGCTAATGGATCGGCATGGATTAGAATGTATTTGGGAGAGACTGCGAAAACGATAAATGGCGTACAAATAGGGTTTGTGCAAAACGCAACCAGCAAGCGAACTTATAAGCTAAGAATCGAATCTTCGATGGATGGGCAAAATTGGTCGGTTGTTCCATCAGGGGCTGTTATTAGTGATACTACAACGGCCCCAGCAGCTTGGGATGTTGATTCCAATACCTATATGAACTCACTTACGCTTAATGCAGGGAATGTATCACCGGCAGAGAACACTTTGCAGACATTTGCTTTCGATACGCCTGTACAAGCGCGTTTTATTAGAGTAGCTGGTAATGGAAATATGACAGGTACGTCTACAAATGCGTGGAATACCTACTGGAAGCTTCGTCCCGTATTCCCTCAAGCAGAGCCGGAGTACACGCCTCCTACAGGAGTCACTATATCCGGACCGGCAACACTGATTGCAAAGAGCTCTGTGCAGCTCCAGGCACAAGTGACACCTGACACGGCAACCGTAAAAGAAGTGATATGGACATCCAGCAACCCGGCTGTTGCAACCGTGGATTCGACCGGAAAAGTGACTGCCGTTGCGGCAGGAAATGTTACGATCACGGCAACAACAGTAGACGGTACGTTTGTTTCGTCGGGTGTGATCCAGCAAGCCGTAGCTACATATGATTTGACCATCATGAATAGCAGCAACGCCGACTTAAGCTCTTTGAGCCTGTCGAACGGGTCTCTAAGTCCTGCCTTTGCGTCCGGCACAACAGCCTATACGTCGAATGTGGCTGCCGCTGTATCAAGCCTGACGGTAACAGCCAGTGTGTACGATAAGAACGCAACGATGACCGTGAATGGAAATTCAGTGGCAAGCGGCCAAGCCAGCAGCCCTATCAACCTGCAGATTGGCAGCAATGTGATTACGATCGTAGTGACAGCGCAAGACGGAACTACGAAAACCTACAGCGTAACCGTAACGCGTGTGCCCGGCAGCAGCGGCAATCGTGGCAGCAGTGGCGGAAGCGGGGGTGGAGCTGCGCCAGGAGACTCCAAAGTGACCTCGACGGACGGCAAGCTGACGTTAACGGCTGGCAAGTCCGGAGAAGTGAGCTTGAACAACGACATTGTGGTCTCGATCCCTGCCAATGCCAGCAGTAAGGAACTGAAGCTCACCATTGAAAAATTGGTGGACACTTCGTCTCTGATTAAAAAGGAGGTTCTGCTCAGCTCGATCTTTGAGATTCTGAAAAACTTCCCGGAAAACTTCAGTCATCCGGTCACGCTGACCTTTACGTTCAATCCGGCAAGCTTGAAAAACAATCAGGCGGCAGGCATCTTCTATTATGACGAAACGAAGAAAGCATGGATTGAAGTCAAAGGCAGCAAGATCAACGGAAACAAGATTTCCGTCGAAGTCGATCATTTTACGAAATTTGCCGTACTAGCAGTAGATTCTGCGGCGGAGCAGCCAGCTCCTGATGTAAACCTGAGCGATCTCACGGGTCATTGGGCAGAGGCTAATGTCAAGCAAGCAGTAAACAAAGGAATCGTCAGCGGCTATCCGGATGGTACATTCAAGCCGAATAACACGGTAACAAGAGCGGAATTCGCCGTAATGCTGATGAACACATTGAAGCCGCAAGGAGACGGGGCAGCACTAAGCTTCACCGATAAAGCGGAGATTGGGGCCTGGGCGCAGAAAGCCGTGGCGCAGGCGTTCCAAGCGGGGATTGTGAAAGGGTATGAGGATGGAAGCTTCCGTCCGGATACCCAAATTACTCGTGCTGAGATGGCTGTAATGCTGTCCAACGCTTTGGGTCTGACTACCGAAGCTAATGCGGTAACCGGCTTTGCGGACGATAAAGACGTTCCTGCATGGGCAAAAGGCGTCGTAGCAGCGATGAAGAAACAGCAACTTGTAGAAGGCAAGGGAGACAACGAATTCGCTCCTGCAGCTCCTGCAACAAGAGCCGAGGCGGTAACGGTGCTCTTGAACATGCTGGCACAATAATCCAAGTAATTGTAATGCTCCAATCATGAGGAGAGGTTATTCTGCAGGAAATCTTATGGTTTCCTTGCAGGATAACCTTTTTTTTGAAATCATAAATTTTCAATTCCGAGGTTCCCTGGAACGCAGTCGTTCCTCTTAAATAGCCTTGATCAGAGTCCTTTCATCCTTTTCCTGCGATTCTAGGGCAGTCTTCGGTTTGGTTGAGGGATGATTTTTGGTGTACAATAAAACTGCTCCAGTGATCTCGATACATGGACATGCCTAACCGGCTTGCGATTTACGCAGGTGTGACTTCGGCAGGCAGACTGTTCACAAGCTCTTGATTGCGTTACTGGTTGTTTCCGTTGTAAGCCTTACGAAGATGGTTATTCCGAGGTACCGGGTTAGAGGTCGTCTATTCCAAGAAAAGGAAGGAGAATTATCATTGAACAAGGAGCAATTGGATCGAATTCATACCGGAAAAGGGTTTATCGCAGCGTTGGACCAGAGCGGAGGGAGCACTCCCAAGGCGCTGCTTCAGTACGGTATTAAGGAAAACAGCTATTCCAATGAGGAAGAAATGTTTGAGCAGGTTCATGAAATGAGAACACGCATTATCAAGAGTCCCGCTTTTGATTCGAAGTATATTTTAGGTGCGATCTTGTTTGAAAATACGATGGACCGCATGATAGATCAGCTATTTACGGCCGATTACCTATGGGAGAAAAAAGGCATCGTGCCTTTTTTGAAGGTAGACAAAGGACTGGCTGAGCTGGAAGAGGGCGTACAGCTTATGAAGCCGATACCTGATCTGGACAGCCTGCTGAAGCGGGCGAATGAAAGACATATTTTCGGGACCAAAATGCGTTCCGTTATTAAGGAAGCAAACGCCGCAGGCATTCGAAACGTGGTGGAGCAGCAGTTTGAAATCGGCAAACGGATTGTGTCGGCGGGGCTTGTACCGATCATCGAGCCTGAGGTGGATATTCATAGTGCGGACAAGCTGAAATCAGAACAGCTGTTAAAAGATGAGCTGTACAAACAATTGTCCGCGCTGGATCAGGATGCGCGTATCATGCTGAAGCTCTCCATCCCGACGGAGCCGGATTTTTACCGCGATTTGATGAACGATCCGCATGTCGTAAGGATTGTTGCCTTGTCCGGCGGCTATGATCAAACGGAGGCTAATGAAAAACTGGCCCGCAACCATGGGTTGATCGCCAGCTTTTCGCGCGCCTTATCGGAGGGGTTAACAGCCCAGCAGACCGATGAGGAATTCAATGCGAAGCTGTCTCATTCCATACAATCGATTTACGAAGCGTCCATAACTTGATTCCGGTGAAAGGCGCAAGTGTGCTCAACAGCCTAGCCCCACTTCGTGGGGCTATTTTTTACGGCAGCTTAGGAGGCGGAGCTGTCTATAGCGCCAGCAGATTATCTCAGCAAGGTAAGGATGGAATGAATGCTATTGTCAACGAAAGACTTGTCGGGACGGGATTTGAGCAGGACGGTCAGTCCGATTAAGGAAACGACCAAGGTCTGCGCCAGCGCTTTAGCATTCAATTCACCGGAAAGCTCGCCCGATCTTATTCCCCGCTCAATCGTCTCCTGGAACAAAGCGGAGAGATACATTTGATGCTCCCTTGTCAGGATTTCGTATTTCTCATCGTGGGGGGCAAGCTCGACCATTGTGTTGATACAAAAGCAGCCGCGGCTTGGGCCTTCCCGGTATTCCTCCATTACAACGCCTTCCAGAAATGCGCGGAACGCTTCTTTCACCGAAGGCTGCTGCAGCTTACCTCGAACGTGTATGGCGTGAGTTTTCGTATATTTGCGCAAGGCGGCTTCGAACAAACCCTTCTTATCTCCGAAGGCAGCATAAAGACTTGGTTTTTGAATCCCCATTCTGGAGGTCAGATCGCTTAACGAAGTAGCTTCGTACCCCTTTTCCCAAAATAGCTGCAGGGCTGCATCCAGCGCCTGCTCCTCATCAAATTCGCGAGGCCGAACCATCATACCCCTCATTTCCATCAAGCTTGTTTTCAAAATCGTCTTGCTGAAAAAAATATTTCATACCGATTGGTACGTTATTATTGTATCCCCGAGCCATCACAATGTCAATGAGACTCTGATAGTGAAGAAGAATATTTATAGCAAGAAGGTAGCGAGGGAAAGTTAATACATAACAATAACGTCCGTTTAACGACTTGACAACAAGGATGACGCTAAGTTATGTTATTTTCAACTTAATTATGTACCGAACGGTATGTAACTATGCTGCATAATGACACAAGAGGGTGGGAGAAAGGAATGGAAAAGCTTGAACAAACGTCATCGGCCTGCATGAAGGAAGCAGCCCGGGATAGAAGGGCCGCAAACGAGGGTACCGTCGGGATTAACTCTCCTTTGGCCGCTAGCTCCGTATCTCGCCGTACGGCGCTGACATTTGCGGTGGCTTGCGGGATGGCGGTGGCCGGAATTTACTACGCTCAGCCGCTTCTCGACGCTATGTCAAACGAATTTGGCATCGCCCCTTCAACCATCGGCGTCGTGATTACCGTTACGCAGGTTTGCTATGCGTTAGGATTGATCCTGCTGGTGCCGCTTGGAGATTTGTTGAATCAGCGGAGGTTAATTTTAGGGCAGATGCTGCTTTTAGTCCTGGCTTCGTCCGTGGTAGGCCTGGCTCCCACAGGTACGGTACTTTTTGCGGGCATCGCTCTCGTCGGGTTTCTGGGCGTGGTCACTCAGACACTTGTGGCCTTCGCGGCTGCACTGGCTTCTCCGCACGAACGCGGACGGGTCATAGGCTTGGTAACGAGCGGGATCGTTATCGGCATTCTGCTTGCCAGAACCGTGGCCGGATTGCTGACGGACCTTGCCGGATGGCGTTCGGTCTATCTTGTCTCAGCATCCTTGATGCTCCTTATGATCCTCTTGCTATTTCGGGCTTTGCCAAATAAGGAACACGAGAATTCACCTCTGTCTTATTGGCAGCTGCTTCAATCGGTACTCTTACTGTTTGTAGAGGAACGAACGCTGCGTATCCGCGGGCTGCTGGCTTTTTTCATATTTACCGCATTCAGTGTTCTGTGGACCTCGCTTGTTCTGCCGCTCAGCGCGCCGCCGTTTTCTCTCTCACATAGCGCGATTGGGGCATTCGGGCTTGCAGGAGCAGCGGGGGCGCTGGCGGCGGCCAAGGCAGGCAAATGGGCGGATCGCGGATTAGGGCAGCGGACAACAGGGGTTGCGCTTATCCTGCTGCTCGCGTCATGGGGGCTGATTCGTTTGGTTGAATCCTCCTTGTGGATACTGATCGTTGGAGTCATTATCCTGGACTTTGCCGTGCAGGCAGTGCATGTCACGAATCAGAGCATGATCCTAAGCGTAAGGCCGGAATCGCGCAGTCGGCTGACTGCGGCTTATATGATCTTCTATTCGGTCGGCAGCGCGACAGGTTCGATTGCATCCACCCTCACTTATTCCCTCGCCGGCTGGAGCGGCGTATGTATACTGGGCGGCTCGGTCAGCGCTTGTGCCATTATCTTTTGGGCATGGACCCGGACGGGGAGATGATGGAAAGGAGGCAGGATAATAGACGGGAGGCCTGCTGCCAGCCCTACCTCATTTCCATTCCTGTATTCCGGATTTTCATATCGTAGGTGATTTGAATTTCGGCTTTCGGGAAATCCTCCTTCCAGTCCAGCTTTTCCCATATTTTTGGTTGAAAGGAACGGATTTTGCTCCCAAGCCCGAGGATGTCTGAACGATATTGATTCTGAAGCTTGGCAATAACAACCTTCGCTTCTTTCTCCAAATATTTCTCGGCATCCTTTTCCATTTTGGCGATTTCTTCTTCTTTGAAAAGATTGGAACCGAATGTTTTCTCCAGTAAATCTCCTTCCAGAGAGATGTGTGTTTTGGAGACGACATGTCCGTCGACGTAAGAAATTTCATTCCGGGATTTGACGAACTCCGTATTGATGGTAATCAGTTGGCTCGGATTCCCCTGATAGGGGAAGGTGATGTTGCCCCCGCTTTTCCTTTCCCGGATTCTAAGCATTTGCCACGTATCCTGGCCCGGAAGAACGCCGACCATCCGTACCCCGCGGAAAACGGCCACTCCTTCCCACCTTATATCGTCATCCTTCACTTCGACGTAATTCAAATACGGGTCGCGCGTTTTGGAGGTCAGATCGATATAAAATTTTCCCAGGTTCATGTCCGGGATTCGGCCGCTTTTGGCTCCATTTTCTATAAGGGTCATGACGTATACGATCGGGATTTGCTCGAGATTTGGACCGGCCTTCAGCAGATCCCGGGCTTCTCCCTTTACGATTAAAGGCCACAGCAGCCGGCGGATTTGCGGATCTCTGCGGAATGGATCGAATATATGGTTGACACCCTCACGGGCAGCGGCTTCGCCGATGGCGATGACCCTCGTATGTCCATAAAACAGCTCTTGGTTCAGCCGTTTCTGCAGATTTTGAAACGCTTCGACAACCGTCTTTCCTTCCGAGCTCATCACCCGAACCGCTTGTTTGCCGCCACCCGCTCTCCCGCCGCTGGCTCCGGCTATTTTGATCGGGATGGGGATTTGAACCGTTACGAGCAAATGGGACGGATGCTCCTTGGATTTGTCAATCGCGATACCTACGACAGAGGTGCGCTCCTCGATTTCACGCCGATCCCAACAGCCGGTCATCAGGAGCTGGAAGCCAAGCAGGCAGGCAAGCAGAACCCATTTGAATACAGGATGCCTGAAGGTCATTCTTTACCGCCCCCCAAATTAATCTGAGGACTGGTTGCTGCTTCCTTGTTTTTGCCTCCCGAGCCTTTTTTTCGGATGATAGCCAGCAACAAAAGTATGCCGGGAATGGTAAAGGCGACCGTACTGCCGAAATACCCCAAGTAATCGGAGTACTCGAACAGCTTCGTCGTGCTTGGGGGATACATCGCCAGCCAGTAAAAAAGGGGCAGATGGAAGAGCGCGATCAGACGGTGCCCTTTCAGATGAAACATTTGTCTCAACAGAAGTGAGCCGGCATAATACGTATTACCGACCGATGTAAATACGGCGGCTACCCATACGCCCAGGAAGGCGGATTCCACACGCTCCAGGATTAATCCCGGCACCTGCGTCGTTTTGACCAGCTCCAGGGTAGGCCAGGCGAGCAGCTCCAGCTCATCTACACCGAACACAGCTGTCCCCGCAATGACGATCAAGGCATACACGATTCCCGGTATGGCTATGCCCCACATGCTGGCTTTCATAATTTTTTGAGTGGCTGCGGTGTAAGCCAGAAACATGAGCATGATCTCAAAGCCTAGAAAGGAGGTAGCTGATGATGCGACTCCTTTCATGAAGTTGAACCAGCTCACACGAAACATCGGAAATAAATTTTCCAGATTCGCACTCTGGTAAGAGGAGAGAGCTATACCCAATATCGGAATGACGATGATGACTAACAAAATTTCATTGACACGCGCAAGCACCTGCACATCATGTAAGGTAAAAACAAAGGCTACCAGCAGCATGGAGATGATAATCACCTCCAAAGGGGTTCTAATCAGAACGGTAGTTACCACCACTTCGCCGAAGATTCTCGCAACAATGGCCGTGCTGATCACCCAGTACACATAGTACGGAAGGAGGACAGGAAGACTGAGTATCCAGCCAACTGCGGGATGCTTGGAGTTCCCCAGTATCTGTCTGGCGTACTCGACTATGCTTTGGTATGGGAACCGTTTGGCCAGCGACGTAATGATGTACATCGCCAGCATGGATAGCATCGCACCCAGAATGGTCGAAAGCCAGCCGCTTTCCCGGGCATAGTGCACGGAGCTGCGGGGAAGGGTGAGGACGCCGACACCGATAATGGTGCTTGCTATGAGCCAAGAAGATTGACGTACGGTCATCGTATTGGACGAATCATTTTCCTGCTCTCCGTTATGCTTCAATTTGTTGTCCCTCCTTCCTTAGGGCCCATTCGATTTTCATCCTTCGGTTTAAAAATTTTCGGCCGTTTCTTCATCCAGTACAGCGGAGCGCGGATGACCGTATCCTTCATATCCGATACTTTGCTTGGAGCCAGAGGGGACAGGTAAGGAACGCCGAACGATTTGAGCGAACACAAATGGATAATGATCAAGATCAGAAACAGCATGATCCCGTACAATCCGAATAACGCGGCGGCGATCATGACCGGGAATCGCAACATTCGGAGCGCGATGGCGGCGCTGTAGCTCGGGGCCGCAAAGGAACCGATCGTCGTCAAAGCGACGACAATAACCATGATCGGGCTGACGATGCCGGCCTGTACCGCCGCTTGTCCGACGACCAGGGCGCCGACAATGCCAATTGTCGGACCGATCGGTCCGGGCAGCCGAACGCTGGCCTCCCGCAATATTTCCATCGTTACCTCCATTAGAAATGCTTCGACGATGGAAGGAAAAGGAACGGTGGAGCGTCCCGCCGCCATCGCGATGACCAGCCTCGAAGGGATCATCTCCGGATGAAACGAGCTGAAGGCGATGTATAGAGAAGGCAGCAGCAGGGCCATAACCATGCTCAGGAAGCGGATAAGCCGGATAAGAGTGCCGATGAGAAACCGTTCGTAATAATCCTCGGGACTGTGATAAAACTGGGAAAACACAGCAGGAGCGATGAGGCAGAACGGCGTACCGTCGCATAAGATGATCACTTTTCCTTCCAGTATATTGGCGGTCGCTTTATCCGGCCGTTCCGTATTCTGAATTAAGGGAAAAGGAGTCCAATGGGCGTCCTCGATCAGCTGCTCGATATATCCGCTTTCCATGGCGGCGTCGATGTCGATTGCCTCAATTCTTTGAATCACCGTGTTCACGATCTTCATGTTCGCAACGCCATCAAGGTAAATGACGGCGATATCCGTATTGCTCCTTCTTCCGACGGTCATATTTTTTATAACGAGCGACGGGTCCTTCAGACGAAGCCGGATTTGTGCCGTGTTGACTCTGAGCGTTTCAGTAAAGCCGTTGCGCGGGCCGCGCACGACCGATTCCGTTCTCGGCTCCTCGACCCCCCGTTTGTCCCAGCCTTTGGTGTTCAACAGAAACGTTGTATCGGTTCCATCCATAAGAAAGACGGTGTCCCCCGATAAAATGCTGCGGATCGCCTTGTTCAAGGTGTTCGTTTCCCCAACCTCATTAATGGGCAAGCCGTATTGCTTGAGCGTATCAAACACACGGCTCGAATCGGCGGATGGATCAGGCTCAAGGCCTTCACGGGTGTTGAACATTGCCGCTTTTAAAATAAATTCATCAATAATGACCGCATTGGTTAATCCGTCAATATACACCAGCGCCGCAGCGTATCGCGGATTTCCCCCGATATGAAAATGGCGGATGACTAGATCATCGCTTTTGCCCAAAGATTTGTGAAGCGTTTGAATGTTCTGCTCCAGCTGGTGGCTGATCGCAATTTGCTCCATCTGGTTGAGCTTCTCATCCAGTTTAGCTTCGTCCGACGCCCGTTTTTTTTGTCTCAAGAAAGACATCGGATTGCGGATATCTTTGAACATAAGCGCATCCCTCCTATGTTTAGACATTCCCTGAACAGCCAAATTTATGCAAGCTTACTTTGCTGTTTAAGCGTTTGGCATCATTAGATGGAGCTCATCCAGAGGCTAAAGATATCCGGCTTTTGGGAGCGGCTGTCATCGGTGGATACTACAAGGAAGATGGCGGGAGTTTTCGCGGCACAAGAGCAGGGCATATGCAACATGATACAAAGGGAGGATAGACGGTCTGAATACAGCATCGATAGAACGAAACTAAGGCCTCTGCCTATAAATAAGGCAAAGGCCTGCCAATATTGCCGTAGCCGAGCTTGCTTACGGTTCGCTGTCATTGTCCTTCTTCAGCTTGGTCATCTCGGTCAGCGTCATCTCATTACATTGTTTGATAAAGGTAAGGATCAACTGCAGCTCCTGATCTGTATATTGCGAGAGGATCTGGAGAGTCGATTGCATGACCGATTGGAACAGGGGTGAAATTTGAGCCGATCCTTCCGGTACGGGTTTGACGATGACGCGTCTGCGATCCTTCGGATCCTTATCTCTAACAACATAGCCTGCTTGTTCCAGACGGTCGATTACGCTCGTAACGGCTCCCGTAGTAAGACCGGTAAGCTGTGCCAGCTGTCCGGCTGTCGCGGGCCCGATTCCATTCAAGTAATCCAGACATTTGTGATCGGTGGCATTCAAACCTAGCTTCTCGGAAATCAATTGGTGAAACATAACGGCACGTGCGCTGTTCTGCCGCAATTCGTGGAGTAAATCCTGCTGTATTGATGAAAGCTCGGCAAAAGGTAAACTATCCCTTGACATTTTCATACCTCCGCATTAAGATAAAAATATATCTTGATTCGTTAAGATAATTAATTGATGAAGAAAATTTATGTATTAAGATTTTGTTCCTCCCAAGTATATCACAAGTGGTCTGAATGAACAAAAATCTTATCGTGGTAAGACAAATGGGTTGATTCTCATTGAAGTTCAATGGCTTATTTAAGCCTATCCGACCGGTGACGGGTGGAAATAAAAAAAGAGGAGCGATTAGCATGGATAGGAATCATTCGCAGGATATTGCAGAGATTAATGAGCTTTTTCAAAAGCTGAAATGGGCATGGGATCGTGGGGATGGAGCGGCTTACGGTTCTTGTTTTACAGAAGATGCCGATTATGTGACCTTTCAGGGGGAACATTTGCAGGGAAGAAAAGCAATTGCCGAAACCCATCAACAGCTGTGGAACGGTGTACTACGGGGGTCTACGCTGGAAGGAGAGATCAAGAAGATCCGGTTCTTATCGCCGGAGACAGCGATCTTCCATGGACTTGGCGTCGTCAAATTAAGATGGCAAAAAACGGCCCCGAGCAAAAGAGACTCTATAAATACCAACATGGTTGTTAAACAGAACGGCAAGTGGGTCATAGCGGCGTTTCAGAACAGCAGAATCTCAGGACCGAGCCTGATGCAAAAAATATTTATGAAGGTGAGCAAATGACAAGAAGCTGTTGAGACAAGGGGTACCAATCGGCCTCAAACAACATGAGAGACGAATGTATTGAAACGGGAGGCACGGTTGCGATTCCTGTTACTATTGTGCCTTCGGTAACGTTTGCTTGGGCCATGCTTGCAGAACTAACACCGTGTAAATGACTAACATTCCCTTCAATAGAGCTGCGGTGGTATCAAAGGTATGGTGGAATGATGGCAGTCATATTCTAATCAGCAGCAAATCGGCAAAATCGGTATTTTATCGTTCCTTTTCCTTATCGATAGCCCTATTCGTAGTCGATCTTCTGACAGCCGCCTCTTCTATTCATATGTCGATACTAATCGTGGGGAGGGCCCTTCAGGGATTCGGAGCCGATGCTTTCTGTCCGGGATTAAGCATCTGGATCGGCGGAGCCTTCCTTATCTCTGTTCGTATTGCGGGTAGGCAGGAGTAAGCTTACAGCCAGGCAGTTCACCGAGCTGCTTGGCTGTTTTCGAATTGATTGCTGCAAATTAGGCTCGTCCGAGGACTCCGGGCAGCCGGGATAATAATAAAAAAAACCACCCCTATCATAAAAAATGACATCCCCGGCCATACGCTTGTATCCTACAATGAATGAAGCAACAGGAAGAGGGGGGACGATCGCTGCCATACTATTTTGTAAACGGTTCCGCCGATCAGGGTCATTTCATCATGGATTTTATGAGGAAAGGGGTCAAACTGCAATGAATGGTTTTATGCGTTTCAAGAAAACAGCGGCGATATTATTGACCGCATTGATGGTCACCAGTTCCGGTATATGGAATGCTCCTTCCGTATCCGCAAGCAGTTCATCCGGTGTTGATGTGCTGGATCCGGATTTTATAGCAAGTCATGGAGGTAATTTCGTCCATATTGACGCAGATCCTAACCGATCGCCTTTTGATGTTTTTGGAGAGGCATTTGGCACGGATAATCCTGTTGAGGGTGCTACCAAAACAGTAAGACAAATCCTGCCCGAAGCGGCCAGGCATGTAGAGAATGTATATGACGCCGCATTGGGACAGGAAGTATTCAAAGTCGAGGTCAACGGTAATGATTGCTATACCTGTTATTTGCATGGAACGAAGTATGATCCGGCAACCGGTCAATTTACCGGCGGCAATGACGATAGACAAAGAATTGAAATCAGGCCGGGGGAAGAAAGCAGGAACCTGGTAGCGGTTGAAAATGAAATCACGGCTTTTCACTGGAAGCTCAAGATCGATAAGGATATTCAGAAGCCCGACGGCTTTTTTCATATTTTCCAGTACAAGGCTTACAATTCCTTCGGTCTAGTCGGCAACAAATTACCGCTTCATGATGCGGCGAATTACCCGAACTTCTCCAGCTCCGAGGATGGCAATCCAATATTAACGTTCACAATATCGTCGTCGGCGACTCAGAATCTGGAGTTCCGTTATGCGGATATCGGAACGGATGCCGGGCAAGAAACGCTTGCGAGCGTGCCGCTCAACTCCGTTAAGGACAAGTGGGTCGATATTACCGTCAAAGTGCTCAACTCCGAGTATGGCTGGGTGACCATGACCATGAAGGATGCAGCGACCGGCAAAGTAATCATGGAATATAACGATCCGAACCGGGTTCTGGACATGTGGAGACGTCCCGAGATCAAGTATAACAATCAGACCTTTGAAGGGCCTTATCCTGCAGTGTCCAATATGATTAACCGTCCGAAATGGGGGATTTACCGCAAAGCGGACAAATCGAACCCGAATGTCAAGGATGCCAAAATTTATCTTGCCGATATGACGGTAGCCAAGTCAGCCGTAGGCGTGTCGTCCGTAAACCTTGCTTATAATAAAAAGGCTTACAATGTAGGGGCTAAAACGGGGAATGCTCTCCAGGTAGCCAACGCAAAAGCGGAGAGACTAACGGACGGCGTACAAGTGGATCCGGTGAAATATACGAACTTGACTGCCGTACCCCTGAATAATACATCCGCACTTGGCGACTTAAGCTGGATGGGTACCGAAAGCTCCAAAAAAGGGAATGTCATTGTTGATTTAGGGAAGAAAATGGACTTTAACCAAGCGAAGCTTTTTGCAAAAACCTTGAGATTGAAATATGTTAACGTCTCCATAACGGATGATACGGCTGATCATGACGCAGGGGCTTTGGAATCCGTTTCATTCACACCTGTAGATCCGTTGTATACAGATGGCGGCAAAGATTGGACTTACTTTAACGCTGCTAATGGCGGTGGAGACGATACGGCAGATAAACAATACGTCATCGATCTTGGAAAAACCTATTCGTCCAGATATGTAAAGTTTTATTTCGAAAATGGTTCTGGTTCCAACACAGCCGGCACTACGACAGCGCAAATGACAGGTCCTCCGCGTTTAACGGAGCTGGAGATTTATAACGCACCGCAAACGCCAAACAATGTAAAAGTAGATTACACCGGGGGTTCAGAAGCAACGATTTCATGGGATCCGGTGCCTGCTGATTATTTCGTGATTTATGATAACGGAAAACCATTCGTAGAGAATGCGGCTTCGAACAGCTTCAAGCTGACGAATTTAGATCCTGGTGCTGAGTATCATTTTACCGTGAGAACCGCTTATACGGATCCGTATTCGTTCAAACCGATGCTTTCCGCGGAAAGTGAGGCTAAGGTGCTGCATACGGACGGAAATCCGATCATCCCTAACCCTCCTGTATCGGTTACAGCGACAGCTGTGTCGGATAAATCGATTAACATCAGCTGGGACGCCGTATCGGATGCGCAGAGCTACAAGGTCGTATTGGCTACGGACGGTTATGAAAGAACTATCGCTAATGATTATAAGGATACCAGTTATACGATTAAAGACCTTTCTCCAGGCATGCCGTACCAGGTGAAGGTGTATTCGATAAGACGGGGTACTCCGTCGACAGCAGCTGCGGAAGGACAGATTATAACTACAGGGATCAGAAACCCTTCCGATAACCTATTGTTTAACAAGGAGGTTCAGTATTCTAGAGTCTGGAATGACGATACGAGCAGCTACGGTGCAGGTAAAGCTTTGGATAACGACGTGGACAGTTCCCGCTGGGTTGCTCTCAAAGGTTCCGCATCGGCATGGATGATGGTTGATATCGGAGAAACCACTCCGGTCAATACGTTTGAATATTACAGCTATCAGAACAAGCTGAAAAAGGTGTCTTTCTACTATGCAACGGATGGAGAGGCATTCTCAGATCCTGACAGCAGCAAGTGGACTAAAATCGTGACCGACGACCGCGTCAGTCAAGGAAAGTACGGCAATCCGGCAATTTCTAAAATTGCGGAGAGAATTACGATCCCTGCTCCCGTCAATGCAAGATTTATAAAATTCACGGTTGATGAAGTGGACGGAGACATTAATGTAAATGAAGTGAAGGCTTTCGGACCTATTTCCTTTGTAGGGACCTCTGCATTAAAGGCTGTGAATAAGACGGATACCAGCGTCGATCTTAACTGGGGCGGCGCAACCACGAACCTGCCGGCTTCGAGCTACGAAATCTATCAAGGAAACGGCAAGCTAGCAACGGTAGCCACTAATGTCTATAGCTATAAGGCAACTAATCTATCGCCAAATGAGGATTATACATTCAGGGTGAGGGCTGTAAGCGAGTCTGTTTATAATTCCGTATATTCCACACTGGGCGGATTGACGCTTAAAGTCACTACATTACCGTCTTCGGGTACGGACCCAGGCACTACAGATCCAGGTACAACAGATCCTGGCACGACCGATCCGGGCACGACCGATCCGGGCACGACCGATCCAGGCACGACGGATCCAGGCACGAGCGACCCAGGCACAACCGATCCCGGCACGACCGATCCGGGTACAACGGATCCAGGAACGACCGACCCAGGTACACCAGAGCCAGGTGTCATCGCGGCACCAACTGGACTTACAGCGGTACCAAGGAACACCCAAGTCTTTTTGTCATGGAATACGGTCAGCGGTGCGACTTATTATAATGTGAAGCGCAGTATGACGGCGGGCGGAGCCTATTCTACAGTAGCTGCGAATGTAACAAACAATGTATATACGGATATCGGCTTATTAAACGGGACGAAGTATTATTATGTTGTAACAGCCGCCAATGCTAAGGGGGAAAGCTTCAACTCAAGTGAAGTATCTGTCACGCCTTATGCAGTAAGCAGTGGCAGAGGCAGCAGTGGAAGCTCAGGCGGAACTTCTGCAGGAACCGGTACTCCAAGCGTACAGCCTTCCAAGGACGGGACACAGACGGTGACACTCGATCCTGTTATGGAGAAGGTGGCTGACGGCCGTTCGATCGCGAAGGTAGCTCTCGATACAACGACGCTGGCCAAAGCATTGGAGGCACTAACATCTAATGGCTCCACAGCAACCAAATTGACCATCGAAGCAAAGAGTGGTGACGCAGCGACAGCGAAATTCCTGCTTCCAGCTCAGCCATTGGCGGATGCGTTGTCCAAATTGCCTGCATTGATCTTGTCCATGAAGTATGGCGATGTTGCGTATGATCTGCCGATTAAAGCGGTTGATTTTGCTGGAATGGCCAAGTCACTTGGTGTAGACATGAAAGATTTAAGTATTACAATTACGATGGAAAAGGTTAATGATACGATTCTGGGGGACATCAAGGATAGAGCCAAGCAAGCCGACTTGACGCTCCTGTCGGGAGCAGTTGATTTTCAAGTTACCGTAGAGGGCAAAGGAAAATCGGCTGCAGTAAATGATTTTGGACTTCATTATGTAACCAGAACGATGAGCATCGGCAAATCGGTGGACGCGAAGAAGGCAACAGCCGTGCTGTATAACCCGTCGAACGGAGAGTTCAGCTTTGTACCTGCGATCTTTACCGCTGCAGGCGGCTCCACTCAAGTGATGATCCAGCGTCCGGGCAACAGCATTTATGCAGTAGCAGAGTCCTCCAAAACCTTTGCCGATATGAGCAATCATTGGGCTAAAGCCGATGTAGAGCTGCTGGCCTCCAAGCTAGTAGTCAAAGGAATGACGGATACCGGCTTTATGCCGGATAACCGGATTACCCGCGCGGAATTTGCAGCGATCCTGGTTCGCGGGTTGGGACTTTCCGAGAACAATGCGGCCAAGTTCAACGATGTAAAGACAACCGACTGGTATGCAGGTGCGGTTGGTGCAGCTGCCAAAGCAGGTCTGGTTGACGGCTTTGAGGACGGCACATTCAATCCGGATGCCAACGTGACCCGCGAGCAAATGGCGGTCATGGTTGCAAGAGCAATGAAGATCACTACTAAGCAGCCTGCTGCCGACATCAAAGCTCTGGATAAATTCACGGATCAAACGTCTATTAGCGGATGGGCTAAGGAGGCGACGGCACAAGCTGTGAACGCGGGCATTATTAACGGGATGATGGACCGTACCTTCGTTCCGGCGGAACATGCAACAAGAGCCGAAGCCGCCGTTATGGTCAAACGCCTTCTGCAATATGCACAGTTAATGAATTAACAAAGAGTTAGGGAACACCTTTGCCCCTCCGCAATGAAGAGAGAGGGCAGAGGTGTTTTTTTGCTTACATCCGTTATTGCTCAACCCGTGATAAGGAGGGGAGGGTTATGGAAAAGACACTTGACTTTTGAACGGAAAAGTTTTACCATGTTTTCACATGTAAGTGATCACTTGCATATAAAAGAAAGGAGGAGAGCCGCATTAGCAAGGAGATGAGCAGCAGCGACAGATTGCTTACGGCCGTGATCGAGCTTGTTGCCGAGAGAGGGTACAACGGCGTCTCTACCAAAGAAATTGCAGCCGCAGCCGGAGTGAACGAAGTGACGCTGTTTCGGCTTTTTGGCAGCAAGCAAAATCTTCTGGAGACAGCCTTTCATCAGCATCATTACAGTGAAGAAATGACAAGGCTGTTTCAAGAAAAGCTTGTATGGGATTTGCACGCCGATCTGCTCCTGATCAGCCGTACCTATCATGAGGCGATGAACCGCAACCGGAAAATCATCCAGATTGCCCTTAAAGAAGGGAGTGTCTTTTCGGAGTTTCGGGAAAAAGCAAATAAACACCCTCAGAAATTGAAAGAGCTGCTGGCGAACTATTTTCAGACCATGCATGAAAAAGGAAAGCTGATCGAAGCGAATTGGGAGCTGCAGGCCTTGTCGTTTATGTGGATGAACTACGGAGCCTTCGTCAGCAATCTCCACTCGGACAGTCCGAGCTTTCCCGCAGCCCCGATGAATGCATTTATTGAGGAAAGCGTACGTACCTTTGCTAGGGCATTAACCCCCTAGTATTATTTTTAACTGTGATGTAAGTAAGTACTTGCACACAACAAAGAATCATATAATAAAGAACATCTGGAGGGGAAAAAGCTTATGAATACGGATGTAAAGCAGCAAGGGGACTCGCTGATACGTATCCTGATGTTTACGGTCATGCTGTCCTCGATGAGCGCTCTCATGTTTAACATTGTCCTGCCGGAAATGAGTGAGGAGTTTCAGCTTTCCATCGCTCAGGTTAGCTGGATTTCATCGGCCTATACGTTGATTTATGCCGTAGGAACGGTAACCTATGGGAAGCTGGCCGATCAATATAAGCTGAAAAGCGTCATCACCTTCGGGCTCGTCTTGTTCGGAGTCGGCTCATTGATCGGTCTGTGCTCCCAAACCTTCGTCATGGCGTTAATCGGAAGATGTATTCAGTCAGCTGGCGCGGCCGCTATTCCTGCAACGGCAATGCTGATTCCCGTACGCTATTTTGCCCCTGAACGGAGAGGGGTGGCTCTAGGGATGACGGCTACGGGGTTAGCGCTCGGCAGCGCTATTGGACCGGTCGTATCCTCTCTTATTGTGAGCGTTGCCCATTGGAGGTGGCTATTTGCCGTGCCGCTGCTCATTCTGATCACACTTCCTTTCTACCGCAAGCATCTGGGGGACGAGCGGGGGACTCCAGCTCCCTTCGATTGGATAGGCGGCCTAGCCTTAGCGCTTACCGTAGTGCTGCTTTTAATCAGTGTTACCAACGGGGGATGGTGGTTTGCGTTAGGCGGCTTGATCGCAGCGGCAGGCTTTATATGGCGAATCCGCACGGCGGCCGTACCGTTCGTTCAACCGGGGTTGTTCCGGCATCAGCCGTATGCTTCAGGGGTAGTACTGGCATTTATCATCAATGGCATCGGGATGTCCCTGTACTTTATTACCCCATTGCTGCTGTCACAAGTCCATCAGCTGTCTCCTCAGTGGATCGGCATGGCGATGGTCCCGGCAGCCGTTGCATCCGCTATCTTGGGCCGCAAAGGCGGAAAGCTGGCAGATGCCAGAGGCAACGCCTTTCTTTTCAACACGGCATCCTTGCTTCTTATTGCATGCTTCCTGCTGCTCTCAGCCTTCTTAGGGATCTCCCCGTTATGGGTGTCAGCCATTCTGATCCTCGGGAATGTAGGCCAGTCCTATATGATGATTACGATGTCCAACACCATCTCCAGAACCTTGGAGCCGAAGCAAACGGGAGTCGGCATGGGGATGTTCTCGATGCTGAACTTCATTTCACAAGCGATTGGAACAGGGGTGTACAGCACCATATTGGATATCCGGACCACACACTCCTGGAATCCGTTGAATCTCACTCCCGGAGGAGCTATATTCAGCAATATCTATCTCGTCCTCGGCGGGTTGCATGTGCTTATTTTCATGGCTTACTATTTTCAATATAGCGCTTCCCGTACCAGAGCAGAGGTAAGAAAACAAGGGTGAGTGCGGTATCGCGGCTTATAGCAGATGGGGCTGGAAAAAAGGGTTCGCTGAGTCTTAAGCAAAGACTTTGCGGGCCTCTTTTTCATTTCCAATATTTACATCGAATGTTATGATGAAAGTGCGGGTTTTCATAAGCTGAGTCTTTTTATCAAGGAGTGATGGTTTGCCGTTTACATTTGCTCACCCATTGTATTCGTTGCCTATTAAATACATCAGGCCCCGATATTTTAGTTTAATAGGACTTATTCTCGGAAGCATGTCTCCGGATTATGAGTATTTTATTGCGCTGGAGCCTTATCAAACGATAGGTCATACCCACAAGGGACTTTTATTGCAGGCGCTTCCCATAAGTGTAATCTTATTAATCCTGCTTCACCTGATAATGAAACCTTTAGCAGCCCATCTGCCTTCTGTGTTTCATCTAGATGTCAGAGCGATCCATCTCATCCGATACTTTGATTTTCGAAATGTGAAGAATTGGATTGTATTTGTCGTTTCCGTTGCACTCGGCTTCTATAGTCACATTTTTGTGGACGCGTTCACTCATCAAGCTGGTTATTTTGTTATGAGGTATCCTGTTCTTCAAAAAACGTATGGATCCGTCCCGTTATATAAGCTGCTTCAATACGGTCTATCTCTCATTGGTTTGGCGGCCCAGGGCTTTCTAATAGTAGTGCTGCTAATCAAAACCCCGAGTACTGCAAAAAACTTTAGAAAAATAGACTCGAAGAGAAAGCTTTATTATTGGTTAGTCGTATTGATTACAGGGATAGCTGTCGTCATCGCAAAGCTGCTGTTTACTTCAAGCACCAATGTTGCAGGAATTATTGTGGTCTCATCGATATCAGGATTTTTCATAGGGCTGATTGCAGCGAGTGTTATTTTCGGGAGGAATAATAATAAGGGATAACACCGCGGCTTTATTCTTATCATGATCAACGCGGAGGTATGTATGAAGACTATCATTTACATGGTGAGGCATGGTCAATCTCCTAAATTAGCCGATTCATTGGGTAAAGAAATACTTGTTTATGAACATCGTAAAGAAATGGTTTATAGAATGGAATTCAGCGAAGAGAAGTTGATAGATATAGAGAGAGTGTGGAAAGTATAATGCAGTGAAGGAAGGTGCGAGATTATATTCCGAAAAAGATATGTGAGCAAATTCATGAGGGCACTGCTTTATTTATTTATCTTTATTAGATCGGAACCTGAGAACCCCGTACATAAGGAAATAATAAGTGTAATTTTAGATTGGCTTAATAAAGATATAAAGTTTGACTTTAGAACCATACGTACGCTTGTTGCTAGATTGAATAAGATTAGGAATGATACGTGCAGAAATAGAGTGATTGCCGAATTAAACTCATTTTGGGTTAAAACAGGGAATTTTAATATGAATCGGGTCCAGATTAGTGTTGAGCCAATAATTTATATACTAGAGGAAATATATAAAAAGCTTGAATTGCAGGAATTTGATAAAGTGCGAATAATGGCGAGTTCGGTACATAACTATCCTTCATTTATTTTAGGAACACACTATTGCAATTCGGAAGAATTCTGGAAGATTCATATAAATTACTATAATAGAGTATTCGATGAGGGATTCATGAGTAAATGGGAATTCTTATTCCTGGTTGAGTATCCCAAAATGGTTCATGAAAAGAGAAAATAGACTTATTCGAGGAAGTAAGAACATTTCTTCTTATGCTTTTTAGGGATACGAATACGTGAATGCAGTGAACCCAACTAAATAAAGGCAGTGATATTCATTGATAGAATCTATCGACTCATTAATAAGTCTAAACGGTTTAATCTGGATGTCCTTGGTTATGTTCGTCATACACGACTTGGAAGAAATTATTTGGGTGGATCCGGTTATCAAGAAGCATAAGAAAACCATATTAAGTCGGTTACCTAACGGGTTAAAAACAAAAGCAGAACCAATGCTGAATATAACCAGCAGCCAGTTTGCCGTTGCTGTATGGATTGAATTTATTCCTTTAACGTTCGTAACCTACTTGGCAGCAGAGCGCGGCGAGTATTGGGGATATTTGGCTTTTATCACGATTTTTTTTATTCATGTATTTACGCATCTGGGGCAATCCCTGCTGCTTAGGATTTACACTCCGGGGGTCGTTAGTGCAGTGCTGGTTGTTCTTCCATTTACAAGCTATGTGCTGTATCGAATGACGAATGAATCGCTGGTAAGCTGGAATGAAGTATTTGTGAGCATAGCGTTTGGCTTGATCCTTATTCCCATTGTTCTAACTGGGCACAAAATTGGCAAGAAGCTGGTTGCTAGTGGGTAGGGAGGAGTTTTCGAAGGTTGTTGGAATGTAGAACTTCAAGGAAGTGAATTCATTGATTTATGTTACTGGCGATTTGCATGGAAATATAGACATAAGTAAATTAAACCAAAAACGTTTTCCCCAGAATAAACATTTGACTAAAGAGGATTATGTAATTGTAGCTGGAGACTTTGGGCTAATATGGCATAACAAAAACGATGAATTGTATTGGAGAAAGTGGCTTAGCAAGAAGAATTTTACCACACTTTTTATTGATGGAAACCACGAGAATTTTAACATTTTAGATCAATACCCCGTTGAATATTGGAATGGAGGCAAGGTTCATAGGATTAACGAAAGTATTATCCATTTAATGAGAGGACAAATTTTCACAATAAATGGAATGAAGTTTTTTACTTTTGGCGGCGCGAGCTCCCATGACCGGGAGTATAGGAAAGAAAATTACAGCTGGTGGTCAAGAGAACTACCAAACCGAATGGAATATGAAGAAGGTATAGATAACCTTTCAAAGCATAATTGGAATGTGGATATAGTACTGACACATACTTGTCCGGCCTCATTAATAGAGAAGTTGGAACATTTTACGAACAGAAAGATCAATAAGGATCCACTAATTCATTATTTGGAGACAATTAAACAACGGATTTCTTATAAACAATGGTATTTTTGACATTATCATGTTGATATTAAATTAAATAATAAAGAAACGGTAATTTATAACAAAATAGAGAGGCTTGAGTGATGGAACATCGAGGGAATCTTCGCCTAACTGATAATCAGATCAAGCTAATTCCATAGACATAACGGAAGATAGTTTTATCTGGGTAACAGCTTCGGAACAAGATATTCTTAGAAAACTCGTGTTGAATGTATTTAACATCAAATGAAGCACTCTAGGGAGCGATTCATGTTTATGTGGTTTAAAAGGAAATCAAATATTACTTTTGAGGATCAACTGCAGGAATTAGATAAAGTAGGAATTAAGCTTATTGAGAATATTCCCCAAGATATTTTACTACAAGATATTACGAAGGATAAATATGAAGAAAAACCCTATATACTCCTTCTCATTTCTTTAGGTTCAGAAACGTATCTTTCTGACGGGGGATTTTCCCATATCAGCAATGATATCTGGTATTTAGATACGGAGTGCATTGAGGATCATGGTGATTACATAAGGATTATAGAGAGAATTTGCGAATTAGTTAAAACGGATATCCAATAAAAAATATATCGGATTTCGTAGATATAGAGAATAATCGAGCGTGGGTTTCCTTCGAGGTTTATGGGGAAAGCAAGAAATATGATTTGACAGTAAATGATGATTGGGCGGATATTTCTATATTCAAAATATTTTCTGACCTGCTCGAGGAGAACGGCAGTAACCGTAAATTGTATTATGCTGAGATAGACCAAGGTATTTTAGTAGGAGCGTTCACTAAGGAGCAATATAGAGAGTTGAATAAATTAATAGACCTATTTATCCCTATTTGAGCAAGTCTCATCTCAATTGCCTGGGGGCCTATATGAATAATAAATTTTCCATAATCGATGATGAGAGCGGATTAACAATTGGATCTTGTAACGATATCGCAGGTTTAACCGGGGACGAATTCATCGTAATCAATGACGAATCTTTGAATAGGATCACACTCTTAAATTTCCAATTTAGTGAAATCTTCAAAAAGGAATGGTTAGGAAAAAAATATTATATTGGCAACCTGCAGCTGACCATTTTGAATAACTCCGGTGTAAACATCGGTGCTTATTATTTTGGCTTAGATGAAGCTGTTTCTTGTCGTAAGATTGGCTTTTGGGAGGGGCAGCATACGCGATTAGCAGGAACTCTCCTTTACGCGGCAAGTAGAGAAGCCATGGTCTTATGGGATGAATGGAGAACAGCTCAGCCAGATCAGTATAACATGTGGGTTAACTTAACAAGCTCTGAGCGCCTTGGATGGCTTGAGGTTATCAGGCTTTTCAATGATTTTTGTTCATCCTCTAATAACTCTAATAATAAGCAAGATAAGTCAGGTGAAATTTATCATTTAGATGGATTGCATATTAAGGATAGGACCTCCTTTTTCTGTGCACTAGGAGAAGCGGTCAATGGGCCGGGGGGGTATTTTGGGGTTTGTTTGGATAGCTTATCTGATTGTTTATGCGGTGGTTTCGGGGCAAGACCTCCCTTCACAATCCATTGGAATCATGCAGATGTTTTTATAAATGATGAGCATGATGATCAAAGAGATAATGCAAAACACGGCAATAGAGCTTATTTAATATCATTGTTGGAAGTTTTTAATAGACATAACATTCCGGTGATTTTTTCATCCTAGCTTAATCATAAAGATTGGGGAAGATTCGTGGATGACATAAGAGAAATAGGATTTCAAGGAGTGTTTTACAAATGAAAAAAATTCAAAGGACAAAAACGATAGAGGGTACGTCAATCCCTGGGATTATTCATAATGGGGGTCATTATTTTTATATCAACGTGGATATCTATGAGGATGGGATGACGAATTGCTGGGAGCTTGTCGATTTAAAAGGATTGGAAAACAAAATAGATTCGAATTGGTTAACTCCCGCCGTCCCAAACGGTGATACGATTTCCATTCACGGTCTGGGGTCATACAGAATCGACGAAGCGAACTGGAAGTTTAACAAAAAGAGCTATTACAAACATATCAAAGAGACCATGAGAGTACTCAATCCGGAATTCGTTAATATCTACGAAATTTCAAATCGGGAGAAGACATTATCCGAGACGAGAAGAATCGTTCATTCTCCTAGAGCGACGGATTTTTATGTAGAGAATGAAATGTTTTATCAAACCGCTGAGGGAAATGGCTTTTTCATTTTTATGAAATATGAGGCGAAGCATTATTTAGTTAATTTGATTGCATATAAGAACGGGCTAGTTGTCATCTACAATTTGCCGAACGAAGTGCAATATCAAATGGAAGAAATAGGGCCGTTATTTGAGAATGGAACTTTTTTCACTACTTACGATAACCCTATACCGATTACTTTATCGGATCTAGGCGAAGTTATTTTATCCAAACCGTTATATGCCACAAATATTGAAGAAAAGTATAAGGAGCTTATGGATATTTACAAAAAGCTGAATGGAGAAAAATCAACATTAGAAGCTTGTAGAGAAGCTTATTATTCCTATTTAGAAAATCCAAGCGAGTATTACAGAGAAAACTTAAGAAAGAAATATGAACTTATACCTGAACACGAAAGAAGATACTTGGGTGATATGGACAGCAAGGATTCGGATTATCGAAGAATATTATATAGGCCCAACGTGAAACGAGAGGTTTAAAGCAGGGGATAACCATGAATGTTATCGGATTCGACCTAGGGAAAGCATGGATAAAATATTGGGAGGTTCCTACAACCATGACAATGAATTTAAGAATAATTAACGAAAATACCGAGGAAGGATTTCAGGATCTTGAATTTAGTATTGTCGATTACAAAAGAGATGAACATTCGAATCATATTATTAAAGCATTAGGTATTTGTAATAACGAAGTGGTTGGATTTGAAGTGGTCTTTAAGCCGGATATGTTACCGGGAGTCGTTCATGGCGAGTTGGATAAAAATGCATTTTGTCCCGGCGGGATTCAAATAAGATCGATAGGAATGGAATCCGATGTCTTTATTGAGAAGCTGTCAGGGTTATACGAGCTGGCAAACGATAAAAAGGAAATGAAAGATACCATTATACTGACCAGCTTCGCCTTGCAGGGAGATCCGCGGGCTTTTGCTAATGAGTATTTAAAGTTTAAGGTCTTTTACGATGATCAGGATGAGTTAGGATTATACTCTGAACTTTACATCAATATCAATTTACAGACAAGAATATTGGAGTTGAACGAAAAGGATACGAGATATAGAGGAAATCTATTGAAAGCATTTAGTAAGTGACTCTGCAAGAGGAACCTGATTGGGGTAGGTAAAACCTGCGGTATATTACAAGTTACCTGAAATTTTAAAAAAAGTACCCAGATACCTGACTAAGGAGTAGAATACGATCGCATTAATAGGGCATGGTGTTATCAGTGTTATTTTTTTGATAGCTGGGGTCGTAGTTTTTATTATAAATTATCGTTATGGAAGAAGGTACGGTATACCATGTTTTTTAGTTTTATTGATCCTAATAGGAATTACTCTACATTTATCGGGAAGAGATCTAGTTAAATCAATAGGAATTATTATCAAACTCTTGTTGAAATAATTTCTTGCTGTAAATGTATTTCTTAGTTTCTAGAAGTATAAGTGAAAATTATCCTGAGGGACGAATTGCTGCATCGAGTAAAATTTTAATTATAAGTACGTAATGTAAAATGATGATTCTGAAAGAAGTGATATTTATGCCCGAATATTCACATATTCAAACCTATGTCAAATGCAATCAAGATTCTTTCAGTCAGGTCCTTCGTCGTTTCTCTCAAGTTTTAAATGCATTGAATATAGATAGTCAATATTTTATGAAGGAGCTAGTTTGGGAGCTTTCTGATAATGGTTTTATGTATGTAGGCTCGGGTGCTGCTCTTCAAGAATATACTATTAATAATTCTATATTACATATCCGGCCTTATGTCATGGGATGGACACCGGAAGTTATTAAGGAACTTAATGAATCTTGGTTAGAGGTATGTCTATTATTTTATACTGATGAAATTGAACTAGATTATCGCACGGGACGGCTTAGAGAGTTTTCCGAACCAATAATCTGGAATATACTATTGGAATTTTCAAGAGTATTTACCGAAACAGGTGTTTACTTTACCAATGAAGTAACAGATGGCTTACCGTGGGAATCTTTGGTGATAGGTATCGAGAGTGATTTGTGGTCTTTTGATGCAGCAATAATACCTACACATTTGATTGATAAATATAAAGAAATTGATAAAGAAGTATTTTTATATGAATATGCAGTAGAAAGGCTCTACATAGCACGTAAATCAGTATGGAATGGTAAACCTTGGTGAATTTCTTGAAATGTTGCAGTAATTTTCGCTAGGAAACATAGCACGTAAAGTGGAACTGGTATAATTGGATCCAATTAATAGATTTCATGACAGTTAACAGATCAGGGAGATATCGATTGAACCGAATAAAAGTAAAAGCAGGGCTGACCGTTGCCGCGGTCATTGCTATTCTATTAGTGCTTGGGTTGATATTCCCTACCTGGACGCCTTCGATTCAAGGAGAACGGAGTATCAGCAGGTTGGAGCAAGTCCAAATCAATGGAGCAGGGCATGAAGTCATGATTAGAGGGAAGGATGTTCGCAATCCGATCCTTATTTTTGTGCATGGCGGGCCGGGCTGCTCAGAGATTCCGTATGTGAGGAAGTACCAGCAGCTTTTGGAAGAGCATTTCACCATAGTGCATTACGATCAACGGGGGAGCGGGAAATCGTATCATTTTGGGGAAGATTACACGAAGGTTTCGACCGATGTACTCGTTGATGATTTATTGGCATTGACCGATTATGCTGCTGAGAAGCTTGGACAAAAGAAAGTGCTGCTGATAGGCCATTCGTTTGGAACCTATATCGGGATGAAGGCCGCGGCCAAATCCCCTGAGCGTTTTTCGGCTTATATTGGCATAGGCCAGGTAGCCGATCAGGTACAGAGCGAGCTGGGCGGCTGGGAATTTGTCCTTGAGCAGGCAAAGCGGGCCGGCAACGCGAAGGATGTCAAGCGTTTGGAGCTTCTGCATGATTCTATAGCCGGAGGGTCACAGCTGACTCCACGGGGGATGGTTCGCAAATATGGCGGTGCCGCCAGGCTCATTGACGACAATATGGATTATTATAAAGGCTTCCTTCTACAGCCCGAGTATAATTTGCTGGACGTAATCCGTTTCTTAAGAGGAGTTTCCATAACGCAGCAGCCGCTGTTGAAGGAGGAAGCGGCGCATCCTTTGGCAAGCCTGGTCACAAGCTTGGAAATCCCCTGCTATTTTGTCATGGGGCGATACGACTATATGACCTCTGCCCGAGCGGCCAAATCCTATATGGATACACTGGAGGCTCAGGAGAAGCATTTTGTGCTGTTTGAGCAATCCGCTCACTATCCGCAGTTCGAGGAAAAAGAGCATTTCGCCGAATGGTTGAGCCAAACAGCGAGAGAGCTTGGATTACAGAAGGAATCCTAGAATTGCAGCAATTAGAATAGAGCATGACTAGCTGAGCTGCAGGTTCTTTTCCTTTGATTTTCAGCAACCAGTCAACTATGCTTGTAACATAGGATTGCTATTAGGGATTGCCGTATTTTTGAATAAAAGCTTGTGAAAGGAGCAAGAAGGTATCTTGAGACCGACCGATTCTGATTACGCCGCCAACGTAACGTTAGGCATTCTTGAAGGAAAGTGGAAGCTGCTGCTTATTTGCCATCTGCGAAACGGCACGAAGCGATTCAGCGAGTTTACTCAATTGATTCCGGGCCTGACGCAAAAAGTGCTGACGTACCAGCTCAGAGAGCTGGAATCTCATGGCTTGGTAAAGCGTGAAATCTATCCGGAAATTCCTCCTAAGGTGGAATATTCCTTGACCCCTTATGGTGAGAGCTTGATCCCGCTGCTGGATCTGATGAATCAATGGGGCAAGGAGCATTTGGCTCGCTCCAGGCAAATTTGTTAGGCAGCCCCCAAATCCATTACCTTTTTCGGTTATGGATTTTTTTCCTTTTTGAAGCCAAGACCCTACTTGTAGGGTTATTGATTTGACCTCTGGGCCTCAAACCCATCCAGCAGTACTTGTAATCCAAACGTAAATTCCTGGTCCCAATCGACAGCCGTCGTGTACGCGGCCAACCGGCCAAGATAGGGATAAAGCTCTGATGAGAGAGCTTGAAATCGTTCCTTTTGCTTGTCCCCCATTTGCTCCACATCCACAAGCTCTTGTTTGGCACGGGCAGCCAAGCGGTTCTCTTCCTCCGTAAATCCGTAAATGTAGTTTTTCAGCATAGACGCAAGCCAAGGGATTTGTGATTCTCTGAACCCTGACTGGGCCAATACCCGGAATAAATATTCGATGTGGGACAGCCGGTATGGGCTTGCCGCGATCGTGGCCCCCATGATTTGTACAGAATCCCGATACCGATGCAGTACCCGGCGAAAATGAAGCGACCACTGCCGAAGCTGCTCCCGCCAATCCAGCTGCTCGTCAGGAAATTCAATCTCCGAGCTTATTTGCTCCGCCAATAAATGAAGCAGCTCCTCCTTATCCTTCACGTGATAGTAGAGGGAGGCGGCCTTCACTCCTAGGGCATCGGCGATTTTGCGCATGCTGATCTGTTCCAAGCCTTCGGCTTGCAGCATGGTCAAGACCGTACGGATGATCCGCGAGCGGTCGAGCGGCGTATGAATCTGTTCCAAGCTTCCGCTTTGAATTTCAGTTTGCGTTGGATATGTTCTTCTTCGTGCCATGGCTACCCTCCAATGAGTTCTTGACAATTATACCATATAGTATTAATCTAACAGTGTTAAAATATAATCTAACGGTGTTAGAATATCACTATTGGAGATGATTATCTATGGAAAAAGCACTCATTCACACGGTAATTCGAGGTATAGAAAAGACATTGGCTGCTTCATGGAGGGCAGTCTATGAGGATAAGAAGGTACAGTTAACCCAGATGTTTGCGGAGTATGGCGACCGTGCTTACGGAGTCTGCATCCAAGAATTTATGGTACCGGTCTTAGAGCAGCTGAAATCGGAAGGATACACCACCAAGGCGGGGTTCAATCGCAAGGATTCGATGGAAAACTGGGGGCCGCCTGAGGAGCGGGAACGCTGTATATGGTACGTTCTTTACGACGTGAATGGGACTTCGATCGGCACGATGGTGCTGCAGGTCTATCATTCGCATAGAGCCTTCCATCTTCCACGGGCGCCGAGGCTGTTTGCACTGGAGGTTGTTGAAAGAGAATCCATCATCGCAGCACTCTCTCAAGCAACTGCACGAGTAAGATGGGATCGTATGGAGGAAAGGCTGCCGCTTCCTGCAGAGCTGCAGACTGCAGGGGACCGATGGGAATATGCGACGGAGGTGGCCCTTGGGGGTTGCTTGCAGAACAATGAGATGGAGCATAGCGGCTGGACGCTGGATGAAGCCTTGTCTCACTGGGGACGGTACGGTTGGGAGCTTGTCAACGTTATGCCTTCGGGCGGCAAAGTGATCGCTTTTTTCAAGCGTCGTCAAGCGGTCTAATGCAAGGAGATGGTCCAACAGGCGAATCTGGATCGACCTGTTGGACGAATAGGATCATGCGGTCTATCGGCTTGCCGCAGCAAAGAGATCAATGGTGTCGAAGGGTAAATGCTCCGTAACCACCTGGCTGTAGTGACAAATCCGGATAATTCCATCCTCATCCACCAGGAACTCGGCCGGCATGCGATAGAAATTCGAGCCTTCCTCGGTCGTCAGCTTATAGCCCGCCGCCTCCACTTCCGCGATGACGTCTTTAATGGAGGGGTCGGCCAAAGTGTTTTGCACTTTTTCCTCCGAGCTTTCCACCCCGTATTGATCATAGATGACAGCCGATGGATCGGCGATGAGCGGGAACGGCGGGTTTTGTTTGCCGACGTAGGTTTGAAGGTTGATTTTGGGCGATTCAAAGAAGGCGATGATGTCTAGCGATTGCCGCTGCCAGGCCGGATACCGCTCGATAAAATGCTGAATTCGCAGGTTACATAACGCACAGGCAGAGAAACGGAAAAAGGAAATCAATACTTTGCGCCCGCGATACTGCTCCAATGATACACGCTTTCCATGCTGATCGGTAACTTGAAACAAGGGGGCCTTCCTGCCCGGCTGAAGCTTTTGATTCATAGGGATTCCTCCTGAGGGTTTGAACTCAGACCTTTGGTCTACAGCCTTACCTTAGCAGGACCTCGGTTCTTCCTTCTGTGACCTAGTCACCAAGCTGTGCCTCCAGCCTTCCTCGATCGATAATTTGCACCCAACCCCGCCCTGTCTCCACCCAGCCTTTGCTTTGATACCGCTTGAGCACACGAGATACGACTTCACGGGCAGATCCGATTTCATTAGCAAGCATTTGATGAGTGATATGAAGTATGGGATTGGCGCTGCTTGTCGCGCGAAGCAGAGCCTTGGCAAGTCGGGCTTCCAACGGTTCATTATATTTTGCCTGAAGCATCTGACTCGTACGGACTATTCCGTCCAGGAGCCCGCCGAAGATGGCGTTTCGAATCGCCGGCTGCATCTGAACCCAGCTCAGAAAGCTGGACTTGGAGACGAGCAGCACCTCGACCTCTGTTTCGGCTGTAAGAGAACCGGGATAGTCGCGGCCGCTCAGCCCGCAGAGCACCATGAGTGAGCAAACCTCGCCGGCGGACAGTAAGGTCAATAACGATTCACTCCCGTCCTCCCCGATCAAGGTAATTCGCATCGTACCGCGCAATAGGAGCACGGCGTAATTGGCGGCTTCGTTTTTTTGAAAAACCCGGGCATGTGCCGGATAGATCAACACTTTGGGCTGTGCGGCAGTCCATTCCGCATGCGGAACCGATTGTAAGAACGGAAATACCTCAAAAATATGGGAGTCATTGAGAGCTGAAGACATGATGATGCCCCTTTCTCTAAGTAAAACGAATAAGCTGCAGTGGATTTATTTTACCATTAGACACTCCCATGAAGCACTATTGGTGGAATCGATCCGTCAAAATGTTCATTTATAAGAAAAATTGAAACCAACTGACAAAAAGTTTTATAGACAAATATCGACGAATCGCATTGACCCTGTGGGTAGACTGCTGTAGCATAAGAGCAGGAATAAAAACAGAGTAAGCAACTTGGAATAATACTAATTATGAAACGATGCGAGGTGGATGTTGTTGCAACTCCAAGTAACGAACAGTCCTTTTACAGAAGAGCAGGCTGAGCTGATTAACCGGCTTCTGCCGACGTTGACCGAGGCGCAAATTCAATGGCTGGGCGGCTTTTTAGCCTTTTATCGCCCGGACCGTTCTGCCGTTCAAGGCGAAGCTCCGGCTAGTGTCAATAATACGATCGCGACGGCACCCCAAGTACTGACCTTGGTTCCGGAGGTGCAGGCGCCTTGCGAGGCGACCATTCTGTACGGCTCCCAAACCGGCAACGCCCAGCGGCTGGCGGGCCGCTTATCCGATAAGCTGAAGGAGCAGGGCTTCCAGGTCACTCTCTCGGCGATGAATCAATACAAGACGAACAATTTGAAAAAGGCCGGTTATTTGTTCCTGCTGACCAGTACTCATGGAGAGGGAGAACCGCCGGATAATGCGCTGACCTTCTATGAATTTTTGTTCAGCAAACGGGCACCGAAGCTGGATGACGTCAAATTCTCCGTGCTGGCCCTTGGCGACACGTCCTATGAGTTTTTCTGCAAAACAGGGCAGGATTTTGATAAAAGGCTGGAGGAGCTCGGCGCTCAGCGAATTGCCGACCGCGTTGATTGCGATGTAGATTTCGAGGCGGCGGCATCCTCCTGGATTGCGACCGTTACCGATGCGGTAAGCGCGACAGCACAAGCGGCGACGGCTTCAGCAGCTGCGGTTGTGGAAATCGAAAGATCCGCTTCGGGAGAGTCGGAATTTGGCCGCTCCAATCCGTTCCAGGCGGAGGTTCTTGACAATATTAACTTGAACGGCCGCGGCTCGGATCGTGAAACCCGGCATTTGGAGCTGTCGCTGGAAGGCTCCGGGTTAACCTACGAGCCGGGTGACTGCGTCGGTGTGTACCCGCAAAACGACCCGTCCCTGGTCGACGAGCTGATTCGCTTCCTGCAGTGGAATCCGGAGGAGCGTGTTGCAGCCGGCAAGCCGGGAGAAACCGCTTCGCTTAGGGACGCGCTGATTCATCATTATGAGATTACGGTTCTGACCAAACCGTTGTTGGAGAAGGCCGCGGCATTCTCGGGGAACAGCAGGCTGGCGGAGTTGGTGAAGCCGGAGAACAAGCAGGATTTGAAGGAATACATGAGCGGCAGAGATTTGCTGGATCTGCTGAACGACTTTTCTCCATGGACGCTCAGTCCCGCAGATATCCCGGTGCTGCTTCGCAAGCTGCCTCCGCGTCTTTATTCGATCGCCAGCAGCAGTAAAGCGCATCCGGAAGAAGTGCATCTGACCATCCGAAAAGTGCAGTATGAAGCCCATGGCAGAGAGCGGGGAGGCGTATGCTCCGTTTATACGTCGGAGCGCTTGCAGCCGGGCGATACGCTTCCGATTTTTATTCAGAAAAATCCGAACTTCAAGCCGCCCGTTAATCCGGATACACCGGTGATTATGGTCGGACCTGGAACCGGAGTAGCGCCTTTCCGGGCTTTTCTGGAGGAGAGAGAAGAGCTTGGCGTGGGAGGTAAAACGTGGCTGTTCTATGGGGATCGGCATTTTGTAACCGACTTTCTGTACCAAACCGACTGGCAGCGCATGCTGAAATCCGGCGTACTGACACATTTGGATCTGGCATTCTCCCGCGATACGAAGGAGAAGGTATACGTTCAGCACAGAATGCTGGAGAAGGCCTCCGAGCTGTACCAATGGCTTCAGGAAGGCGCTCATGTCTATATTTGCGGTGACGAGAAGCATATGGCCCATGACGTGCATAAAGCGCTGCTTACGATCCTTGAACAGCAGGGAGGCAAGAGCGCGGAAGAGGCTGCGGCTTATTTGGCCGAGCTGCAGGAGCAAGGGCGCTACCAACGCGACGTCTATTAATCGAAACGTAAGGATAGAGGTAAGGAAAAAGAGAGTACGGACGCACCTAGTAACGGTGCCTAAGTAAAGGAGCTGACAGCAATGGCAGAAAAACAAAAAGTGCAGCCGATTGGCGGACCTCCAAGCGATGTGGAATTGCTGAAACGGGAAAGTAATTACTTGCGCGGATCTTTGGTCGAATCGCTGTCCAACCGGATCACCGGCGGATTGCCTGAACTGGACAACCGGCTGCTGAAATTTCACGGCAGCTACATGCAGGACGACCGCGATTTGCGTAACGAACGGCAAAAGCAGAAGCTGGAGCCATCGTTTCAGTTCATGCTTCGCGTCGTAACCCCCGGAGGCGTAGCTACTTCGGAGCAATGGCAGGTCATCGACGAGCTGGCGGAGAAATATGGCAGTGGCAGCATTCGCCTCACTACGCGGCAGGCATTCCAGCTGCACGGAGTGCTCAAATGGAACTTGAAGCAAACGATTCGGGACATCAACGATGCGCTGCTGACCACTTTGGCTGCATGCGGCGACGTCAGCCGTAACGTCATGTGCAACCCGAATCCTTATCAATCCGAGGTGCACAGCGAGGTGTACCATTGGTCGCAGCAATTAACGAAGCATCTTGCTCCGCGTACGCCGGCGTATCATGAGATTTGGCTTGACGGCGAGAAGGTTGTGGACAGCCTTGAGCAGAACGGCAGCCAAGAGGAAGTGGAGCCGATCTATGGCCCGGTATATTTGCCGCGGAAGTTCAAGATCGGTATCGCGGTTCCTCCATCCAATGATGTGGATGTGTACTCCCAGGATCTCGGCTTTATCGCTATTATCGAAAAAGGCAAGCTGGTCGGCTTCAACATTGCCGTCGGCGGCGGCATGGGCATGACGCATGGCGATACCCAAACGTATCCTCAGCTGGCCAGAGTCATCGGCTTCTGTACGCCGGATCGGATTCTCGATGTAGCGGAGAAGACGGTAACGATTCAGCGCGATTACGGAAACCGCTCCGTGCGGAAATATGCGCGTTTCAAGTACACTATCGACCGGCACGGTCTGGATTGGTTCGTTGACGAGCTGCACGAGCGTCTCGGCTGGAAGCTCAAGCCCGCTCGCGAGTTCCGGTTCGATCATACCGGCGACCGCTATGGCTGGATCAAAGGCAAAGACGGCAAATGGAGCTTGACGCTCTACATCCAAAGCGGCCGGATTGCCGATGAAGAAGGCTACAAGCTGAAAACCGCTCTGCGCGAGGTTGCCAAAATCCATACCGGCGATTTCCGTCTCACCGCGAATCAGAACTTGATGATAGCTAATATATCGAGCCAGAAAAAGCCAAAGATCCAAGCATTGCTGAAGGAATACGGCATTCTGGAGAGCGATCAGTTGTCCGCTCTTCGCCGCAGCGCTTTGTCCTGCGTCGCGCTTCCGACCTGCGGATTGGCGATGGCGGAGGCGGAACGCTATCTGCCTACGCTGATCGAGAAGCTGGAGCCTATCCTGGAGGAAGCCGGCTTGCGGGAGCAGGAAATCAACATTCGCATGACCGGATGCCCGAATGGCTGCGCGCGCCCTGCCTTGGGCGAGATTGCCTTCATCGGTAAATCCCCGGGCAAATACAATATGTACATGGGAGCCGGTTTTTCCGGCGACCGCTTGAGCAAGCTGTACCGGGAAAACATCGGTGAAGAAGATATTATCGACATCCTGAGCCCTATGATTCAGCATTATGCTGCAGATCGTACGGAAGGCGAGCATTTTGGCGATTTCGTCATTCGTGCGGGGTATGTCAAGGCGGTAACGTCCGGACTCGATTTTCATCATTAATTCTTATACAAGAACAAGCGCTGATTTTTTTCAGCGCTTGTTTTTTTGAGTTTTTCGAGAAACCTTAACATACAGAAAAAATGCGAAAGGTGATAGTGGGGTATCCCCTGGAGGAGCGATAGCGTTCGCCTCCCTCAGGAAATCCCCACTATAAAGCGAATATAATCAACATTTCCTGAGAACAACAGCGACCGGAGGGGGATACCCCACCGGGGTACCAAAGTAATTTTTTAGATTTTCAGGTTTCTCAACATCCCCAAGCACTGACTTCATCAGCGCTTGTTCTTGCCCCTCCGGTTGACAAAAACCGCATTCCTTTTTATCATAGTTCTATGATGATCGAACAATTACAAGCCGACGATGAGAAGCGGGCACGGATTTTTAAAGCTTTATCAGAAAAAAAGCGTATAGAAATTGTCCGTTATCTCCACACGGAGCCGACGCGTAATAGCTGCGGGGAAATCGGCAAAGCGATGGGAATGGACAAATCGAATGTCACGTATCATTTGAAAATCATGAACGAAGCGGAACTGATTCGCGTCGTCCGCGACGGGCAAAATAAAAAAATATATTTGGTCGACGATATATTTCAGATGTATTTACCCGGTTTCTTGGACAGCCTATAAGGGCCAAGAAGCTTTCTTTTTGATCCGATAGTTTGAAAGTTTTATAACTATTCAAATTTCATGCCCGATGCTAACCGATGAAGCGTCCCGTGTCCGATAAGTTATGATTCCCAAGAAAGAGAGTGATCAATGATGATGAACAAAATGATTTTACTTAAAAACCGTCCGCAAGGCTGGCCTGATCAAGATACCTTTGAAATGAAGGAGGCGCCTGCGGGCAAGCCGGAAGAAGGCCAGGTCCTTGTCCGCTCGATCTATTTATCCGTCGATCCTTATATGAGAGGACGAATGAATGATACCAAGTCCTATGTACCGCCGTATCAGCTTGGCGAGGTCATCAGCGGCGGCGTCGTAGGGGAAGTCATCGAATCCCGTTCGGAGCTGTTTAGCGCAGGAGACAAGGTGCTCGGCATGCTGGGCTGGCAGCTGTATAACATCGCAGATGCCAAATCGCTCCGCAAAATTGACGGAAAGTCTGCACCGTTATCCGCCTATTTGAGCGTTATCGGGTTGACCGGCTTGACGGCCTACTTCGGCCTCATGGACATCGGACGTCCGAAAGCGGGAGAGACGGTGGTCGTATCCGGGGCGGCAGGCGCAGTCGGCATGGTCGTCGGTCAGATCGCCAAAATTCATGGAGCCAGAGTCGTTGGCATTGCCGGCTCGGATGAGAAAACGAAGTTTCTGGTGGACGAGCTGGGCTTTGACGCCGCGGTGAATTACAAGACATCCGACCTGAAGCAAGCGCTGGAGCAAGCCTGCCCGCAGGGAGTTGACGTCTACTTCGACAACGTCGGGGGCGATGTCTCCGACGCCGTCATGAGTCTGCTGAACGATCATGCGAGAATCCCGCTGTGCGGAGCCATCTCAGCCTACAACAAGGAGGAGGGCAGCGATGTCGGTCCGCGGATTTTGACCAAGCTGATTAAGACGCGCTCCATGATCAAAGGCTTTGTGCTCGGAGATTACGCTGATCGTCTGCCGGAGGGAATGGAGCATCTGACCAAATGGCTGTCCGAAGGCAAGCTGAAATACGAAGAAACGATTATGGAAGGATTCGAGAAGGTTCCTGAGGCTTTCGTGCAGCTATTTAAAGGGACCAATATCGGTAAAATGCTCGTTAAGGTAGGTCCGGAACAATAATTGACCGATCTGCCAGCATGATGAAAAGTCCGAACGCTTTGGCGCTCCCAAGGTTCGGGCTTTTTTTTTGGCATTACTTGGAAAGCACCAGACTTAAGCCTTGATGGCAAGGGCTTATCTTGCAGCGTTATTGAGCCGTACCGGCACCGCTTCAGGACGGCCTTCTATAAGGATTTTGCCGGATCATTTGGATGAAATGGGCCGCCGCTTGAGATAAAGGCTCTTGCCTGCGGGTACATACGGCAATCGTATTTTGCAAATGGATTCCTTCAACATATACCCGGCATAACTCGCCGCGTTCTACATACGGGCTCACGACCAGAGACGAGACGAAGCTTGCGCCGTACCCGGCAATCACCGCGGTAATAGCTTCATGCAATCCGTTAAACTGCAGGGTAATTCTCGGATTGGTGGAATTATAGGTGCGGCATAGAGCCAATAATCGCTCCCGTGTCGAGCTTCCTTCCTCCCGCATAACGAAAGCCTCCTTCATCATGTCGTGCAGGGAAACCTGCTGGTTCGCATATTTATGGCCGGGCGCTACGACAAACCACAGCTCGTCCTGAAACAGCTCCTCCGTTTGTACCGTATCCGGATATTCCTCCGGGAGTCCCCCATAGATCGCCAGATCCGCCTCCACATTCAGAAGCTGCTTCAAGGCATCGCTGGAATTGGTCGTTGTGATGGTCATTTCCACTTGCTCATACTGCTGCTTGAACTTTGCGATCCAGGCGGGCAGCAGCACATGGGCCGGCAGGTATGTCGCGGCAATTCGAATATGTCCGATCGAACCGTGGTGATAATCATGCGTAAATTGTTCGATCTGCTGCTCGACTGCGAACAGTCTTTTGGCAAGCTGCTCCATTTTCTCACCGGCGTCCGTCAGCGCGATTCCCCTGCCTTGAGGCTTGAACAACGGGATGGACAGTTCCTTTTCGAATTTTTTGATTTGGGCGGTGATCGCAGGCTGACTAATATTCAATATTTCCGAGGCCCGTGTCACGCTTTGGGTGGAGGCAATAACATGAAATAATCGTAAGGCGTGAAGATTCATTGCGGTAAGCTCCTTTGTATAATTTATATATAAATTATATAAGTAGGATGAAAAGATATATTTTTATTATGATTATAGATCATCTACAATAAAAACAGAACCAGCCAAACGATAATAAAGGAGAAGTGATACCTATGAATCCATTAAACCTTTGGAACCAGGTAGATCAGTATGTAACGGAGAAGCTGATTCCGTACGACGCTATTCTTGAAGAAGCTTTGGCTAACAATCGGAAGGCAGGGTTACCCTCTTACGACGTAACGCCGTCACAAGGGAAATTGTTAAACCTGTTCGTTCAAATGCAGGGCGCACGGCGAATTTTGGAAATCGGTACGTTGGGCGGGTACAGTACGATCTGGATGGCGAGAGCGCTGCCGCCGGAAGGGCGTTTGGTTACTATTGAAGTGGACCTGCTTCATGCGGAGGTCGCCAGAGTCAATCTGGCCCTTGCACAGCAGGATCATAAGGTCGAGCTTCGGGTAGGAGATGCGCGGGAGCAGCTAGCTCTATTGGAGGAGGAACGCACGGAACCGTTTGATCTCATCTTTATTGATGCGGATAAGCCAAACAATCCCCATTATTTACAATGGGCGCTTCGCTTCTCCCGTCCGGGAACGGTTATTATTGGCGATAATGTCATCCGCGACGGAGAAGTGGTCAATGAGCATAGCGTAGACCCCAGGGTCCTTGGAGTAAGAACGTTTTTCGACATGCTGGCGGAAGAGCCGCGGGTGACAGCTGCAGCGATTCAAACCGTCGGCAGCAAAGGATATGACGGCTTCGTCATCGGAATTGTTCAATAAAAGTGTTGACTCTCCTCTTGGGGGAGGCTTTAGACTTGTTTTTGAAGGAGGTGAACCCCATGCTGTATACCGTAAAAGAAGTATCGGCCCTGTCCAACGTCACCGTCAAAACGCTGCACCATTACCACAGGATCGGTCTTCTGGTGCCTTGCGAAATCAGCAGCGCGGGCTACAGGTTGTACGGGAGGGAGGAGCTGGAGCGTCTTCAGCACATTTTGTTTTATAAGGAGCTGGACTTTCCGCTGGAGACCATTAAAGCGCTTCTGGACAAGGAAACGGAACGGACGGCAATGCTTGCTGAGCAAGAAAAGCTCCTCCTGGCCCGCAAGCAGCGGCTGGACACCATTCTTCACACCTTGCGAACAACTATACAGAGCAAGAAGAAAGGAGAACCAATGAACAGTCAGGATCTATTCAAAGGCTTTGAAAGCGAGGACGCATGGAAAGAGGCGCTAAGCGAGCAAAACCAGCATCTGAAGGAAACCTACAACGTGGACATTCTTGAAACTGCTTCAGTCGACGTTCAGGAGATGAACGAGCAGGCGGCTGAGGCAGCAGCCTTCATGAACGAGGTGGCGCAATCCTTAAGAGACGGCTTGAAGCACAGCGACGACAAAATGAAGCAGCTGCTGCGCAGCCATTTAACGTTTATGAACGAGCATGGCCACGCGGTTTCACCGGCAGACTTTGCTGCGCAAACCCGGTTTTTCCTGCAGGATGACTTCCACCTGCGTATGCTGGAGGATCAGCAAACCGGTTTGGCTTATTATTTGGCGGCGGCAGCGGAGTCTCTGGCAGCAGAGGCTCAGAGGTAGCACAAGCGAGACACCCCAATGGATTCTCATTGGGGTCAGGTTGTTGAGGAAACCATTTCATATAGAAAGATGCGAAAGGTGGTAGGTGGGGTATCCCTCGTAGGAGCGATAGCGTCCGCCTTTGTTCTCGGAAAATACCCGCTGTAAAGCAATATAACCAAAATTTTTCCGGGAACAACAGCGGCCGGAGGGGGATACCCCACCGGGGTGCCGATGCTATTTTTCAAGCTTTGCAGGTTTTTGAACAGTCTCAACCCCAATGGATTCTCATTGGGGCTTTTTTTTGATCATTTTGATGCCGACTTAAGCGTCGAAAGGAACGAGGGGTTGCAGAATTGGACTGCATTTGCTAGAATACTGAATAAACGTTCAGTATTATTGTCACGATTCCGCTGACTTCCACCAAATCGGAGTGAACCGTATGAATAAAAAGCAGTTGCAGAGTGAGTTGACCAAAAAGCGAATAGCTGACGCCGCTAGAGTATTATTTATCCAGAAGGGGTACAAGGCGACCTCCATCGAAGATATTGTCGAGGTGACAGGCAGCAGTAAAGGGAATATTTATTATCATTTTAAAAGCAAGGAAGGCTTGTTCCTGTATTTGGTAGAGGAATGGGACCACGATTGGGAGCACAAATGGCTCGAGAAAGAATCCAAGTATGAAACGACAATAGATAAACTGTACGGAATCGCCGAGCAGATGGTGCTGGATGATTTGAATCATCCTCTTACGAAAGCAGCGGATGAGTTTTTCAATAACGAGGAGAAAACCAGCGACGTAGAGGACCGGATGGCCGAGATGGTCACGAGGCACTTGAAATTCAACGGAAAGCTGATTCGGGAAGGTATGGAGAAGGGCGAATTCAAGCAAGCTAACGTTGAGAGTCTGGCTGTCATCCTGGAGGGCTTGTTCTTTGGCCTAAGTCAGATGTCGCGCAAATCGAGTATGAAGGAAGCACTGGAGCTGTACCAGATGGCGGTGAAAATATTTCTTTACGGCATTGCCGCACGGCCGGAGGAGCCGGAGCGATAGCCGTATCGGTTTTATAGACAGAAACCCGAGCCGAAAATATTCCTTTTCGGTGAAGCTTTTTGGAATAATACAAAACGAACGTTCAGTATAATTATGAATGAACAGCATGTGGAGGATTATCATGTCATTATTATTTAGAAACAGAGGCGCAATTTTACTTTTGATGGTCAATATTTTCCTGGTTTTTACAGGCATTGGGCTTGTTATACCCATTATGCCCACTTATATGGAAGAGCTTCATATTAACGGCAGTATCGTCGGCTTGCTGGTTGCCGCATTTTCTTTAACCCAGCTCTTATTTTCTCCTATGGCAGGCCGGTTATCCGATTCCCTCGGAAGAAAGAAGATTATTATTGGCGGAATGCTCGTGTTCGCCGTCTCGGAATGGATGTTCGGAGTGGTGAGCACACCGTTGTTTCTCTTCGTCTCGAGGATGCTCGGAGGTATAGGAGCCGCACTGATCATGCCTGCGGTTATGGCTTACGCCGCCGACGTCACTACGACGGAAGAACGGGCCAAAGGAATGGGCTTCATTAATGCGGCCATTACGACCGGATTCATAATCGGCCCCGGGATCGGCGGATTTATTGCGGCATATGGAATTCGAGCACCCTTCTATGCGGCAGCTGCCGCGGGAGTCGTAGCTGCTATCATCTCGCTGATTCTGCTTCCGGAATCGATGAAAGCAGCTAAAGGAACGTCTCCGGCTCCGAGCTCGTCTCAGGAGGCCAAGCCAAGTCTTATATCGCAGCTGAGACAATCCTTCCGCGAGCCCTATTTTCTTGGCTTGATCATCGTCTTCGTTATGTCCTTCGGCTTGGCAAATTATGAGACGATATTCGGATTGTTCGTGGATCATAAATTCGGGTTCACTCCAAAGGATATTGCTTTTATCATCACTTTCGGTTCCATTGCGGGAGCTGTCGTACAGCTTACGATTTTCGGCTGGATTTTGAACCGTTTTGGCGAGAGACGGGTCATATCCGTCTGTCTGGTTGTCGCGGGGGTATTTGTTTTATTGACGCTCTTTGTGAGCCGTTACTGGCTGATTTTGCTGGTTACATTCATCGTTTTCCTGGCAACGGATATTTTGCGGCCGGCGGTCAGCACCCAAATGTCCAAAATGGCCCAAGACCAGCAGGGCTATGTAGCCGGCTTGAACTCCGCATATACGAGCTTGGGAAATATTGTAGGTCCCGTTGTTGCAGGGTTCCTCTTCGATATTAACATTCAGTATCCGTATGTATCGGCTTCTCTTGTATTGCTGGTGTGCTTTGTCTTATCGCTGGCAGCCAAGGGAAAACGGGCGGTTGCATCTTGACCGCGTGTCGTTATTGCAAAAGCGTCGCCGCGAAAAGCAGCGGCGTTTTTTTGCATGTGTAAGTGTAAGCTAGAGCAAGATTAAACCTTCTTCTCGTGTACGCTGCCAAAGCTCAAGCTCCTTCTTCAAGCATTGAAGGAATAAGGTGCTTGCCGAGGAGCGGTACTGCAGCTTGCTAAGCTGCAAAATGCCGATCGGGATCAACGGTTCCTTCATGTTGACCTCCAAATGCACAATGTCAGGGGGCAGCTGGAGGGAGGAGAGGACGGCTCCGACTGACGGGATTTGCTGTACGAAGGACGGTATGGCGGAAATTTGACTCACCGTATACAAGAACGGCGTGCCGGAATATCCGGCAAATTCTTTTACCAGACGCATATGGTACAAGCAGGTTTTGCCGCCGACGAAGAGCGGGTAATCGTACAGAGCTTCCATGGAAACGGTTGGAGCGTCAGCATAGGGATGGTTCTTGGAAACGATAAAGCTGATTTTTTCATCATACAGATGCTCGAAGCGCAGGGCGGAGATGTCGTGCGGCTCCCCGGTTATTGCGAAATCCAACGTGTTTTGCAGAAGCGACTGGGCCAGCATATCCGCGTTGCCGACCGTGAAATGACACTCAATCTGCGGCTTCAGGGCGCGGAACCTGTGCAGAACAGCGGGCAGCAGGCTGGCCGTCATCGTCTCCGATACCCCGATGTGAAGGGTCCCTATTTCTTCCTTTTGCAGCGATTTGGCCTGGTCCAATACATAATTCCAGTGCTGAATCAGCTTGTCCACCTCTTCTGCGTACACCTTCCCGGAAGGAGTAAGCTCCGCATCCCAGCCCCGTTTGAACAGCTTGATCCCAAGTTCTTTTTCCAGCCTTTGTATTTGATTGGTCACCGTGGACTGCGCGTAATTTAATTTGGCGGCTGCCTTGGAGAAGGTACCCTCTTGAATAATCGTGCGGAAGGTCGTGAGCTCCTTCAAATCCATACCACTCATCTCCATCTAATAAAATGATAATATTTATGAATTAATTCAATTATACAGATGAAGCGTTGAGGTGTACAATCAAATTATCTTGAAAGGGAGGGAACCAGCATGCCGTTCATTCGAGTCGGTTATTTGGAGCAGCAATACGGGGACAAGGAGCTGCCAATCATCAGTCAATGTATTATGCGTGCTTTAAGAGAGCATTTTCATGTCCCGGAGGATGATTACTTTCAGGTTTTTCATGCGCATAAGCGAAGCGAATTTTACTACAGCCCCCATTATCTAAATGTGGAGAGAACGGATAAGCTCCTCTATATTCAAATCACGTTAGGGTCAGGGAGAAGCAGGGATCAGAAGAAAGCATTTTACCGCAGGCTCGCTGAGCTATTGGCGGCAGAGTGCGGGATCAGAGAAGAGGACGTATTCGCTGTCTTGATGGAAACCGAGCTAGAGGATTGGACGTTCGGCAAAGGGATCGCGCAGATGATTTTATGAAAAGCGTCGTTATAACGAGTAGGTGAAAGGAGAGCAGGCGATGAAGCACAGACGTATCGTATCGAATGCGAGAGAAACATTGGGGAATGTGGCACCGGCGTTGGCACACTATTCGGAGGAGGTGCTGTTCGGGGATGTATGGAGAAGAGAGGAGCTATCGCTTCGCGACCGGAGTCTCGTTACGGTTGTTGCCCTTGTGGCAGGCGAGCACACGAACCAGCTGCCTTTCCATTTGAAGCTGGCTATGGATAATGGCCTTACCGAGGAAGAGCTGATTGAGGTCATCACGCATTTGGCCTTCTATGTAGGCTGGCCGCGGGCAGCGTCAGCCGTTTCCGTGGCGAAGCAGGTTTTTGGTAAGGATTAACATGCTAGTATCTATCCCAATGGGATTGAAGACGAAAAAAGACCATTCCAAGCTGCCTCAAGCAGACCTGAATGGTCTTCCGTTGTTCGCTGCGTCTTACAGATTGCTGTTATAGTTGTAACCCCATCCATTGCCTATATAAGGCTGCTGCAGGGGATACTCGTATCTTTGATGGTACTGCGGCATGCTGGAATTGGGCTGGTTCGGGAAGGCCTGGTTCGGGAAGGCCTGGTTCGGATAGGACTGGTTCGGGAATGCTTGATTTGGGAAGGGCGGATTCGGGTACATCGGCTTCGAATAGTTTGGTTTGGCTTCCTTCTCACTGGTGCCCTGAACCGCAAACTTATCGCAATCCTTTGGAGGACCGATGAAAACCGTCCCGGTAATGGGGGAGAGCGTATCCTTCACTTTGTCTTCATCCAGGCAGTAGGAGCGTGCGAATATGTTGGCGGGCGTCAGACGCAATAGATCGGAGCCGCCGATAAATTCCGGAGTCGGGGCATCGAAGATGGCTAATAAATGCGTGTTGTCGACGGACGCAACCTCATAATGCCACCATCCTTGAGGCACGTTGGCTACTTGACCCGGCTGAATGGGGAAGTTAAGCAGTTCCTTCGTAAAGGGATTGATCAACGAGACGACAGCAGCTCCCGAAATGCAATAGACCAATTCCGAAGCATTCTGATGTATATGGGGTTCTACGATGTTACCGGCGCTGAGAAAAATATCGAGCAGAGATACGTTTCCAAGCGTATTAAGCTGTTTAATGGAAAGCGCGTTAATGTAGTTCTGCGGATCTTTTGTGAAAAATCGATTGTCGCTTAAATCATAAGAAAATGCTGCCGATGGCGAGGCATAATCCATATATGAAACGGCCACGTCATTCCCTACTTTCCTTGGATATTAGGCGTTTGACCCTATGCGGTTACTGTATGCAGCTGTAAATCTAAACGTTCGCCTAATCCATACCCTTATCCAATTTCAGCTGTTGACAATGAACCAGGGATGCCCTATAATAACCATTAATTTCATTAGCCAAATGTTACGATTAGAAATAGTAGAATTGATTGGACCTTTCAGAGAGCCGTTGGCAGGTGCGAAACGGCAGTGACCTTCATTTCGAACTCGTCTATGAACAGCTGCCTGATATGTAGGGTAAGCCGGATTTCCACCGTTACAGGGATAGATGGTGATGGCCATCGAAGGAGATCATTTCGTTAATGAAATGAATTAGAGTGGTACCGCGAGTTCAACCTCGTCTCTATACGTAGAGACGGGGTTTTTTTGTTGGTTAAATTCCGGGTTTAACCAACCTCGCTTTATATAGATATATATTATATCCATTTCGTTTAGGAGGAACTAACCATGAATCGTAAAATAATTGTATTGGATACTACATTGCGTGACGGAGAGCAGGTTCCTGGCGCTAAGTTAAATATGCATCAAAAAATTGAAATCGCCCAGCAATTGAAACGGCTGAATGTAGATATTATCGAAGCGGGCTTCCCGGCTTCTTCCCAAGGAGATTTTCAGGCAGTGCAGGAAATTGCCCGCACCTTTGGCGACAGCGTATCGATTACTGCGCTGGCCCGCGCCGTTCGAACCGATATTGACGCCGTCTATCAAAGCATTAAGTCGGCGCAAAATCCGCTTATCCATATCGTTCTCGGAACCTCCAACATCCATGTGGAGAAGAAGTTCAACCGATCCAAGGAAGCGGTCATGGAGATGGGCGTTGAAGCCGTCAAATATGCCAAGACGCTGCTGCCTTACGTTCAATATTCGACAGAGGATGCATCGAGATCGGATTTCGAATATTTGTGGAAAACGATCGAAGCCGTTGTAAAAGCAGGGGCGACGATGATTAACGTGCCGGATACGGTCGGCTTTGCCGTCCCTGATGAATTCGGGGACTTGATCCGCAGAATTAATGACCGCTTGAAGAACTTGAACGACAAGGTCATTCTCAGCGTGCACTGCCATAACGATCTGGGGCTTGCAACCGCGAATACGCTCAGTGCGGTCAAGAACGGAGCAGACAAAATCGAATGCACGATTAACGGCTTGGGTGAGCGCGCGGGTAACGCCTCGCTGGAAGAAGTCGTAATGGCCTTGAAGGTAAGGGAAAGCTCCTTCCAAGCCTATACCGAAATTCAGACCAAAGAGCTTCTGAGAACGTCCCGCTTGGTCACTCATTTGACCGGCCTGGATGTTCAGGTGAACAAAGCGATTACAGGCGAGAACGCCTTCGCCCACTCCTCGGGCATTCATCAGGACGGGCTGCTTAAGGATAAGCAGGTTTATGAAATCATGTCTCCGGAGGATGTGGGAGCGGAGAGCATGGAGCTGATTCTTACCGCCCGTTCCGGCCGTCACGCGTTCAAGAACGCCGTCGAGAAGATGGGCTTTGATACGAGCGATAACGAGGACTTTGAGCAGCTGTTCCAAAAATTCCTTACGCTGGCCGATGCCAAAAAAGAAGTGTATGATCATGACGTATTTTATTTGGTGACAAGTCACCGCACCGTCAGCGATACCGAGAAGCAGCTGTATGAGCTGGAATCCTTCCAGGTGGTAACCAACGATTTTTACCCTACGGCTACCGTGAAATTGAGAAAGGGCTCTGAGGTTTTGAAAGGCTCTGAAGTAGGCGACGGTCCGATTGATGCGTTGTACAGCGTCATCAAAGCCTTGGTAGGCATGGATGTTCAGCTGAAGGATTATAAAATCAACAGCCTGTCGAGAGGCAAGGAAGCGATCGGCCGCGTCAACATCCGCATCCAATACGAGGGCAAAACATATTCCGGCCGCGCTATGGACACCGATATTATTAAAGCCAGCGCGAATGCGTTCTTGAATGCCGTTAACGGCGCTTTGCTGGATGATATGGCGAAGCAAGGGTCCGCTGTCTAAGTTTATCCCGAAGGGGTTCCTTTTCTGGGGGCCCCTCCCCTCGCCAGGGGCATAAATCAAGGATTGGAGGGAATTATGAGATGGGTTCGCTAAAAGAAAGCGCTCAGCGAGTGCAGGACTTGCTGGCGGAGTGGGGTTATGCAAATAAGGTTGTGGAGCTGCCCGATAGCGCACGCACAGCCCAGGAGGCCGCAGATGCTATTGGCTGCGAGGTTGCGCAAATTGCCAAATCGATTATATTTCGTCTTAAGAGCTCCGATAAGCCGCTTTTGGTTGTCGCCAGCGGTGTGAACCGGGTTAATGAAAGGCTTATCGCCGGAAAGCTGAATGAACGGCTCGGCAAAGCGGACGCGGACTACGTTCGCGAGAGAACCGGTTTTGTCATCGGCGGAGTGGCTCCGATCGGGCACGCCGAAAACCTGCTGACTCTCATTGACGAGGACCTGTTCCAGTACAAGACGCTGTGGGCAGCAGCGGGACATCCCAAGGCGGTATTCGAGCTGACGCCGGAAGAACTGGTTGCCATGACCGGCGGACAAGTGGTCCAGGTCAAATAAGCAGCAATTTAAGGGCGAAAGAGAGGAAGTACATTGACGCTGCAGCAGTTGAAATATGTGATTGAGGTTGCCAACCGGGGATCCATGAATGAAGCGGCCAAACGGCTGTTTATCTCCCAGCCGAGTCTGTCCAATGCGATAAAAGATCTCGAGGAGGAAATCGGGATCACCATTTTCGAGCGCACGAACAAAGGCATTTCTCTCTCGAAGGAGGGGGCCGAGTTTCTCGGCTACGCCCGTCAGGTGATTGAGCAGGCCGAGCTGCTGGAGAGCAGATACTTGAACGCGAAGCCATCTCCCCAGCATTTCTCGGTATCGACGCAGCATTATGCATTTGCCGTGAATGCCTTCGTGCATTTGGTTCGTGAATACGGCCACGAGGAATACGAGCTGGCGCTGCGCGAAACGAAGACCCATGAAATCATTCAGGATGTCAAAAGCCAACGCAGCGAGATCGGCATCCTATATCTCAATGAATTTAACGCCAAGGTCATCAACCGGCTGCTGAAGGATGCCAATTTGAAATTTACCGGCTTGTTTACGGCGAAGCCGCATATTTTTATAAGCGTACATAATCCGCTCGCCAAGCAATCCGTTGTGACGATCGACCAGCTTCAGGATTATCCTTACCTGTTCTTCGAGCAGGGGGAGTATAATTCATTTCATTTCTCCGAAGAAATATTGAGCACGCTGACGCATCCCAAAAGCATTTGTGTCAATGACCGGGCCACGCTGTTCAATTTGTTGATCGGGTTGAACGGCTATACGATCTCTACCGGGGTGCTGAGCGCCGATTTGAACGGGAATGAGATTATTCCCGTCCCTCTGGCATGCGAGGAGACGATTCATGTCGGCTGGATCTGTCACCAAAATGCGGCGCTGTCCAAGCTTGCGCTTGCTTATATCGAAGCGCTCCATCAGGCTATCGCTCAGCCGTAACTCCCGGCGCAATATAATCGTCCCCGTGAGCGCTGCCGCCCCCAGCGTGAAGCAACCTATTAAAACACCTCGGACGAAATAAGAAAATAACCACGTCGGGGCGTGAGCCTCCGATGTGGTTGTAGTGAAACCTGGTTATACCAAAAATCGGCCTAGGAGAGGTGGGGTGTCCCCTGGAGGAGCGAAGCGACCGCCTTTGTTCTCGGGAAATTACCACTAAGGGGCGAATTGAATAAATATTTCCCGAGAACAACAGCGGCCGGAGGGGGATACCCTACCGGGGGGACCAAGCGATTTTGGATTTTTTAGGTTTCAAACAAAAACAGCGGAGGCACAAAGCCCCCGCTGTTTATTTTCTTATCCTTCGTCCGCGAACAGGGATACCTTCTCGAACCCTGCGTCGGAAATCCGAATCAAGCCCGTATCGGAAATATGCAGCGTAGGGATCACGACCAAGGCCAGCAGGGATAGGGTCATGAACGCATAATTCATCGTGCATCCAGCCTTCACCAGCGCTTGGTTGATCTCAATGGACTGCTTGACCACCTTCTCGTAAGGCTCCGTCGACATAAGGCCGGCCAGACGAAGCGGCAGCTCGACGAGGGTCCGGCTTGTCGCAACGGCGATGCCGCCTTGCATGCCAATGACGGCGTTTGCGGCTTGGGCCATCACCGCGTCATCGTTGCCGATGACGAGCAGGTTATGGCTGTCATGAGCGACGGTCATGGCGATAGCCGCCGGTTGATCGAAGCCAACATTGCCGACAATGCCTATAGCCGAACCGCCGGTTTTGCCATGGCGCTCGAACAAGGCCATCTTGCACAGCGTGCTCTCCGGAGTGATCTGAAGCTTGCCGTCCTTCACAGGAATATCGGCGAAGATTTCCTCCGTCTCCACGTGATTTTCTCTCACGACGGCCACACGGGTCTTAATAGTGCCTGACGATACCGGCGCTTGCACTTCAAAATCGGAAGGAGCCAGCTTTTTGTTGATTTTAACCGAATTCACCGCATAATCCGGATAGTCGAACGGGGTCAGCTTCACCGTCATGGCACCGTTCTCGGCGACTACATCGCCACGGGCGATCGTCATAACGACGTTAACATCAGCCAGGTTGCCGTCCAGCAAAATAATGTCGGCGATCGTGCCCGGCGTTACGGAGCCTACATCTCTTGCGACACCGAAGCGCTCTGCCGTATTTAAGGTTGCCATTTGGAAGGCAGTCACCGGCTTCACGCCCTGCTGGATAGCATGTCTTACAATGAAATTCATGTGGCCTTCTTCTTTTAAAGAGCTGCAAATCCGGTCGTCCGATACAAGAATCATCCGGCGGGAATCAATGCCAAGCTCGGTATGCGCCTTGATCGTAGCGGCCACATCATGCCATGCCGAGCCGCGGCGCATCTTGGCGTACATGCCCAGTCTCACACGCTCGACAACGTCTTCCTTCGTGACGCTCTCGTGGCATCCCGATACTCCTGCGGCCGCATAAGCGGCAAGCCGGGGGTCATTGGCAGGCCAGGTGTAATGGCCGTCCACGACCTTGCCCGCCCGGAGCGTCGCCTGAATTTCACCGATCATCTTCGGATCGCCGTAGACGACACCTGGGAAATTCATGACCTCTCCAAGAGCAATCATATCCGGGCCCCAGCTTAATGCCTCGGCTACCTCCTCCGGTCCGAACTCAGCTCCCGACGTTTCGAACTCGGGGTTCGTCGAAGGGACGCAGGAGGCTACCTGCATATAAGCGGCCATCGGCGTTTGTCTTGCTTCGTCCAGCATAATGCGCAGTCCCGGCAGACCAAGGACATTCGATATTTCGTGGGCATCGAAGAAGCCGCCTGTCGTTCCAAGCGGAAGGACGCCGTTCGCAAATTCCGTTACGGATAGCAGGCTGCTCTCAATATGGCAGTGCCCGTCCAACAAGCCGGGAGCAATATATTTGCCCTCCGCCTCGATAACCTTCGTATCGGAGCCGATCATTCCCTCGACGAAAGGGCCGACATAGGCAATGCGCGTACCGACGATAGCTACGCAGGTATTCGGCAGAATTTCGCCGGACATCACATTAACCAGACTGCCGTTGCGGATGAACAGGGTCGCCTTCTTTTCTCCACGGGCAAACGCAACCAGATCCGGGATGCAATCCGCCAATGGAGGCCTTGCAAATGCTGCAGCTTGATTCATCTTCATATCCACCTCATCCCTTATTTAGGTTCTATTGTACACGTCCTCACAAATGGAACGCAAACGATAGAGGCAGGAATTATAAGAAGATGAGGCAGACTGCCGGATCATTAGACTAATAACTCTGCTCCCTGGAGAGCAGCGCTTGAGCGATGCCGATAAAGTATTCGGATTCTCGCCGGATATGGTTTAATACGGTAATAGCCGTCGGATTTTTCCTCATGGCCGCACTTCCGCTGCCAAGCTGGTTAAGTAATTGAATGAATTGCTCGCTTTGATGAAGCGCAAACTGAACCAACTCCATAATTTGCTTATACACCTCTCCGCTGACCTGGTGGCCCGTCCTTCCGACCAGCTCTATGTAGCGCACGAACCTCGCTTGGGTTTGTGCCAGCGCTTGCTCCCATTCCTGCAAGGCTTCAACGAACGGCTGCTCCAGGTCGGGAACCAGTGCCCGAATAACATCGGTATGCTCCGTCTCCTGCAGCTTCCAGAATTCTCCCTCGTCCAAAATGCGCAGCGGCATTTTATCTCCATAATAATATTGCACGGACAACCCTCCGTTCCTAATAGTCAGGTACAAAGTAGTCTATTAATAGAGGCGGACAGATATGACTTGTCAACGGCAATTGGAGCTTATGCAGCTATGGAAAATAAATCCTTTGTACTTATGCTCCCGGCAAAGCGTTCCAACTTTGAGGAAATGGACAAAAAGGGTGGAGCAGCCTTCAATGATTGGAGATTATCGTTCATTTTACGAAAGGATCGCTGATTTTGCGGAACGAGCGTTCTGACTGCCGGAGCCAACAATGGTAAAATAATGAGGACAAGATCAAGCCAGGGAGAACACCTCCGGGATTTCCCCAATTCAATCATAAGGAAGTGACAACTCAAATCTGGCTAGAGGTGTTCGCCCTGACACCATAGGGGAGGACATATCGATGAAATTACAACTGCAAGCGGAATTGCGTCAAACAACAACCAGATCTGCCATACGCAAGCTGCGTGAGGAAAAGAAGGTTCCTGGAGTCGTATACGGGAAAATGACGGAGCCTGTCTCCATTGCATTGGATGAGAAGGCTTTGCTAAAGGCGCTTCATTATCCTAATGCGCTTATTGAGCTGGAGGCGCCTGGCCTTAACAAGCTGGCCGTCATACATGCCGTCGATCGTGATCCGATTCATCACCGCATTCTGGCGGTCGACCTGCATCAAATTCAATTGAACGAACGGGTTAAGGTGCATGTTCGTATTGAACCGATTCCGGACCCGGACGGTAAAATGATTCCTTATCAAATGTTTCTTCATGAAATTCATGTCGATTGCCTGCCCGGCCAAATACCGGAGGCCATTGCCCTTGATTTGACGCCGATACGGGAAGGTAAGGCTATCTTCGTCAAGGATTTGGACATTCCGGAAGGGGTTCATGTGCTGACCCGTGCCGATGAAGTCATTGCCGCGCCGTTCCATACGATCTCCGAAGCGGAACCTGCAGCAGAGACCGCAGCGGAAGCGGCGGAATAATCCAACCTTCCAGCCAAATAAAAACCCGCTGTCCCTGATAGGACGCGGGTTTGTTTTTAAATATTAGTACAAGCAGCCGCGAGTAACGATAACCAACAAAATGAACAGAACCAGAATAACGCCAACGCTTGTAAATACGCCGCCTACGCCGCCTACGCCACAGCCTGCTCCACCTACGAGTCCACTCATGTTTCAAATCTCCCTTCATGCTATTTTTGAAGTGAGCCTTAATTGATAGCCCCGAAATTAAGTTATGCTTGGGACCCCCTTGGCGTATGGACGTTTGACCCCGTAGGTTAAATATCGTTGAGGTTTTTTGTCATGCCGATTTTACATGCGAATAGATGGCGTATATTTGACAAATCCTTATAAGGAAACTTATAGGAGGTGAACGTCATGCCGGGACAAAATCAGCAGCAAAATGCCGGGCAAGGCTCGGGACAGCAGTCAGGCCAAGGTGACTCTCAGCAGCAGCTTCAACAAGCGGTTCAGCATGCGGCTGCTCAGGCGGATCAAATTGCCGAGCAAACGAAACAAATTACGCAAGAGGTTCAAATTCAGCAAATTCAGCAGCAGCTCCAGCAATCGTCTGAAGAGCTTAAGCAGGCTGAACAGGCTTTGCAGCAGCAATCCCAAGGCGGTCAAGGGCAAGGACAAGGTCAGGGTCAAGGTCAAGATCAACAGCAGTAAAGATCTTTTTCAAGTTCATGCATAATGGCCTCCAATAGGGGCATGCTATGGTCGACGGTGAAAAGAGAGGTGTGGTTCCGTTGAACGATCAACGAGAAATGCCGGGGAAGCTGTTAGAATCTAAATAGAAGCGAGGGGATGTGCCGCAGAGACGTTATTGTAGTACCCCATACTGCATTAGTGTTAAAGTGGTAGACCTAAGGTTCAAAAGAGGTTCAAGACATTAGTACCAAAAATCAATTCACCGTTAGAAGGGCCCGCGAGGGTCCTTTTTCTTTTCATGTAAAAATGAAAGCGCTGTTATTTTCCCTTCATTTGTCCATATGAAGATGGGATTTATCCATAGTTTTGTTCACAGGCAGGAGTAAAATAGAAATTATGGATAGCATGTTTTACCTTTAAGGAGGGAGAGCCATGAGGCGCGAATGACGGACAAGCCTGATATAATTATTGATTTACAGTGCATACCACCAAAGAACTGCACGGCTTCATTGCCGCGAATCCGATCATTATTCTTTTAACGACATCCACAAGCCGGCCCGTCTGATGTCTTCTGACAGCCCCGAAATTTATGGCTGTTTTTCTGCTTGCATCCCCTTGAATTCTATAATCTGGAGTTCAATCACTAAGCGGTCAACCCTGTACTCTTTACTCCTTTTATCCACTGACAGAGCAGATACTTTGTCCATAATCCCGTGCAAGATATTCTAACGTTCCATTATGAAGTTAAGAAATTTACACTAGGCTTTACCGATTTCGTAAAGGAGGCTTTTGCAGATGCTTAGGCAGCATGCCGCTAACAGAGTATTAACCTTAATATTGATTATTACTCTCGTCATTTCCCTTTTTCCGGCACCCTTTATCCCTGTATCCACGGTTCACGCGGCGGAAGGGGACAGCTTGGGGTTATTGGATGTGCAGGTGAATAAACCTGTTGATGTTAACGTTAATCTGAACATGGCAACTATCGATATCTCATTGCCCTACGGCACCTTGTCCCAAATGCTGAATATAACGACCAACCCGGGAGCAAGCGCGGCGCTTTATAGAGCCGACGGAACAACGGCTATCGCTTTTACCTCCAACAAAAACGATGCCAAGCTGGACCAATTGTCCGCAAGCGGGCCAACGAATTTTTATTTGGTCCTTACGAATAAAAATGATAGCAGCAACAGCAAAACATACACCATCACGGTAACGGTGGATAGCAGTATTCCAGCCATCGCCGGGCCTATGGGACCTAACGACAAGTATTTGCCTCTTAACATCCATAGGGGAGAAAATGCCTGGGATGTGATGGGTGCATCGAAAATCGGCAATGGCAGTACGACCGGCTCCATAGAGGGCCCAGGCGCCGCCTCCTCTTACAGCGGGAAAAACTGGAATGAGTCCTTCTACGATCGTTCCGGCGATTATCCGGCGGCTTCGACAGTAGATGAATCCTGGATCGGAGATAATATGTATTTGCAGACCATTGGCAAAAATGATGCGAATGCGCTCGCAAAATATGGCATTGCTAATATACCGGGGACCGGGAAGCTCAACTCCGATATTTTGCGTTATCACGAATTTTTACCTTTTAAAACCCCGGAGGGCGTGAGCCGGGATGATGGGGATCGCGGAGCCGTAGGCAGCGACCGCCAGAGGCTGGAGATTAAGAGCAATACAGCGGCATCCAATATCGATGCTAACAGCGTAGGCGGGGACATTATGACCCACCACTGGAGACTGATGCTTCCATCGGAAACGTTAAGGTTCCAGCAGGACGTAACGAATTATAAAGCCGGTGATTTTATCAATCCCCATCGTTTCTGGCACATCTTTCAATTGAAAGCGATCTCAGGCGATGAAGCCGGCCAGCCGATCACAACCCTTACGCTTGTTTCAAGCGGCGGCAAGGGACAGCTGGAATTCCGCAACAATCCGGACGGTACGGCTGCAGACAGAATCAAACCGTTGTTCACCATTCCTTTTGACAAGGTGGTTGACCGCTGGCTTGATTTTGAGGTGACGATTTTATCCGCGGATAAAGGCTACGTCTATGGCAAGCTGGTGGATCTGGAATCCAACGAAGTGCTGTTCGAAGGCGGGATGACAGCCGAAACGCTGCGCCGCCCTGAAGAGAAGAATCCGGCTACGGGCAGACTCGAAAGAGGGGACCAGCCCATGGTAGCGGGACAGCAAAACCGTTCCAAATGGGGGCTGTACCGCGGGATGTACAATGGTGCGGGAGATGCGGCGTACGCTGATGAATTCCAGGCGGCTACGATGTATTTGGCTGACGTGCATTTGATCAAACGGGACAGTAACAGCTATGTTTTCCCTGACGGATGGGACCCAAAGGCGCAGCCTAAGGAGATTGCAGCTTGGGCGAGACCTGCGGCTATTACAACCACCGTAGGAACGGCCTTCAATAGCTTAGGCTTGCCTTCCCAGCTTGATGTTACCTTAAGCACAGGGAAGATCGAGAAGGTGAATGTCAACTGGAGCCCAGCCGGTTATGATCCTAATGCAATGGGCAGCTATAAAATTACGGGCCAATTTGACGGGACGGGGATCACGAACCCCAAAGACATTCAGCCTTATGTTGAGGTTAACGTTAATACGGGCTATAAGAACTGGGCGATGACCCCTGGTGCGGAACTCAAGGTCGTCAGCCAGAGCAGCGGCACCAAGAACAACTTTATTGACGACAAATCAGATACCTCCTGGCAAGCCCATAGCTCATTGGGAGCTTCAGCGGCAGAAACCTATCAATACTGGGCGGCTGTCAAGCTGGAAAAGAAAATCGATATCAGCAAAATCCAAATCGAATGGGGCAGCAATAGCAACCTGCTGAAAAATTACCAGGTCTACTATACCAATGATGCTGCTGCTTATACGGAGCTTGTGGAGGGCGGCACCCTCTCGACATCCTCGAGCGCAACGAGAAAACCGCTTGAAACGGCACATGGGGGCTCCTGGATTCCCATCTCTGAATTAGGGCAAAGTACACCCCCTTCACCTAGTAATAATCGAAAAATAGATCAAACTTTGATGGCGCCGGTTGGGGCTCAATATGTACTGCTTGTATCCGACGTCACTCTAAAAGCAGGAGCCGGAGGAATCAAAAGCAATGAATTCCGCGTATTCGGAGAACCATCAGCATCGTCCGAAAGCTCTTTGTCCATTAGCAAGACAAGGCTGAACCTTGCCATCGGCAAACAAGAGACACTTAGGACCGTAGTTCTGCCTGAAAGTACACCGGATAAGTCGATCACATGGCTGTCCAATAATACGGCGGCAGCATCGGTAGATGCAAACGGCGTCGTAACTGGGATAAGTGAAGGTACAGCGCTGATTACTGCAAGTAAGGGGAACCTGAGGCAAACCAGCACCGTGACGGTCATGAATGCCGCAGATATTCCGACAGCAACGGGCTCATTGAACCTGCTGGACAAGACACGCTTTACCCCGCAAGCAGGGGTGAATCTTAAAGTAAGCTCGGAAGCGCCGGAGCATCCGGGAGCGGACGCTTTGAAGGCGGATGGCAGCGGCTACTGGCGTAATTCAAGCTCTAAAGTGTATAAGAGCGATTACTCGCCTTCCTCCTTGGCTTTGGCGCTGGACCTGGGCGCTCCCAAAACGATTGATAAATTGTACCTGGAAATACCGAACAGCATCCCCAACATCCAAAGCAATGCGACCAGGTTTGAGGTGTACTACTCCAATGATCCTGCATCCTGGGAAAGTGCGCCGACGGCTTCAGATACGGCCAACAATTACGACTGGCAGGCCAACGGCTGGACATTGGCCGGCGGTACGGAGACTGAAGGGCTGTGGTCTTACGTAACGTATGGCGGGCAGCAATGGGGCTATGATACGAAGACATTCCTGTATCCGTTCACAGCCCGGTATGTCATGGTCAACACGATTCTGGCCGGGTCCCGCAGCAAGTCTACGGATCAAGACTCGATGATGGGGCTGTCCGCCCTGGCTATTTACGGCAAAGACCCTATTGCCAATGCAACGGCTCTAGTGCCTGCCAAGGATACTTACAGCACCTGGGATCAAGCTGCTGCAGTCTCAACGACGATAAGTCTTGCCGGCGGACAGGCGCTGACGGGGATTACGAAGGGCGGAACGGCGCTTGTCAAAGGTACGGATTATACGCTATCCGGAAATACGGTCACGTTTGCCGCTCCTTATCTTGCGAAGCTGCCTCTCGGCACAAATGAATTTACATTTGCTTTCAATACCGGCTCCCCATCCATTTTCGCACTTGATGTGACGGCCCGCGGATATGGTGAAAATGCCAATACAATCAAGATGAATGCCATCGAAGGCGTGTCTCCTTACAATGTATTGGGAGGGGCAATGGGTACCGATGAACCGGTAGAAGGCGTGACCAAGAGAATCAGGGACGCTTACCATCATTATTACGGCGATCTGCCCCGGGCAACCGCAGCAGACGACCATATTACAAGCGTTTGGGACGATACGCTGAAGAAGAATGTATTCAAGCTTTTTGAATATGGCAGAGGGGTAAATAACGAATTCGCCGATAAGGTCCGGGATGGTGAATACGGCCATAAAGGTGTGTTTGACCCAAGCATAGGCTACGTTGTTTACGGCGCGGCGATCAACGACAGGCAGCGAGTTGAAATTCGGCCAAGCGAAGATTCGACTCATGATTTTACGGCCTATGAGGGTGATATCGTTTCCTACAGCTGGCTCTGGAATATACCGGACGGCAATCAGTGGAATCAGTCTGGCTTCCGGCATATTTTCCAGCTGAAGGCTACGAATGCACAAGCGACCAATACATTGCCGGGGGGGAACACCAGCGATGAGAACGGCGCTTATATTCTGGCTATGTCGATCTCCGGAACCACAAAGAGAAACCTTGTGGTGAATCATAACCGGTACGACGGCGATAAGAACCTTCTGACCATTCCGTTAAGTGAGCTTGACGGCCACAGGATTAAGGTGGAGCTAAATGCGCTGATATCGGATACCGGATGGCTCACCATTAAGATCACGGACACGGTAACCGGCAAAGTGTATACTTATGACAGTCCGGATGTGTATCAAGTGTTCTCCAATCAAGGTGCGAGCGACGGCGTGAAGGATTTGTGGAGAAGACCGCAAAGAGGCAGCAGCTTTGAGACCGAATATCCGGCTGCGTTTGATCAATATTTGCGTCCGAAGTGGGGAATTTACCGAAGCTCCAATGGAGGCAATAACTCAGCTTTTGACGTTCAGCTTCAAGTGGCTGATATTACTATAAGCAAGGTGGCGTCCGGGATTTCGTCCGTTAACCTTGCGCTGAATAAAAAAGCATACAATGTGGGCCCGGTCACCGGCAATACGATTCAGAAGCAATCTGCTGCGGCCAATGAGTACGGGAATGCCAATAAACTGACTAACAGCGTGCTGCAGGACCCAACAAAATGGAATGTAACCAACGTGACAAGCCTCGATCAGATCGGGAACTATTCATGGCTTGGTACGGATGGGGACAAAAAAGGCAGCTTCGTTATAGATCTAGGCCAGGCTATGGATTTCAGCCAAATCCGTTTGTTTGCCAAGTCGACCCGGTTAAAAGGTGCAACGGTTTACGTATCCGATGATACATCAAATCATGCTTCAGCCGCCGAGTTTGACTCCATGACCTTTAAGCAAGTGGATAAAAAGACGGCTCAGGGGTATACGTATGCTAGTGGCAATACTAGCGGCGGTACGGATACGGACGATAGCTCGTACCCGATCGACCTGGGCAAGACTTATCATTCCAGGTATATCAAAGTGACGGTAGAGAATGCATCGGGCGGCAATGCAGGAGCCGATCTTACAGGACCTCCGCGCCTGACGCAGGTTCAAGTGTTTAATGCCCCAACGCCTCCGCAAAACCTAATGCTGGATCCTACAGCTAAAGTTTTGAAGTGGGATGCAAATCCGTTAAGTGAAGGGTATGCCGTCTATGATGGAACCAAGGTACTTGCTGACCTGCCGAAAGACACAGCAAGCTATACTTTACCGGCTGCCTTAACAGATATGTCCAAGATTGCAGTGAGATCCAAGGGAACAGACCCGTATTCCCGTAAATTTATGATTTCAGCACCTGCTTTCCCGACAGATTCGCAAGTGCTTCCAGTGGTCATAGGGATTAATCCCGAAAACGTGACGACCAAAGCGGGAACAGCCCCGGTAATGCCAACGGTGGTTACTGCGGTGTACAGCGATAACACAACCCGTCTGCTAGGAGTAACATGGGATCCTATTGATCCGTCGAAGTACGCATCAGCAGGCAGCTTTACGGTTCAAGGTACGGTAACCGGTACAACGTATAAAGCGCTGGCGAATGTTACGGTAATGGCAGTGGATGCTCCGGGCCCAGTAATTGTAAGCATCACGCCGGTCAGCGTAACGACCAAAGCGGGAACAGCACCGGTAATGCCAACAGTGGTTACTGCGGTGTACAGTGATAACACGACCCGTCAGCTAGGAGTAACGTGGGATCCTATCGATCCAACGAAGTACGCGTCTGCTGGCAGCTTCACCGTAGAGGGTACGGTAACCAGTACAACGTATAAAGCGTTGGCGAATGTTACGGTAACTCAGCCGGTATGGCCGGCTAATTCCAGCCTCACTGTTTCCGTTGTGACACCAAGAACGGCAACATTAAAATGGACGGCAGCCGAAGCGGGCAGAGGAATAAGCGGGTATAAAGTATATAACGTTATAGGGTCAACCTACACCGAGGTTGCGTCGTTAGGCAATGTTCTGACCTATGATTTGATAGGCTTGCTGCCAAACACCAGCTATACTTATGCAATCCAGGCAGTGGATTCGGATGGAACCCGAAGCGTTTACGGCCCTACGGTTACATTTAGAACCGTTCCACCCAGCTCGGGATCACGTCCTGGCGGCGGGTCGTCAGGTGGTTCGTCATCCGGTTCCGGCGGTACTGCTGCGCCATCGGATTCTGGCAGCCATGCAGGCACTATCGACCTTTCCAAAGATGCGAAAGTGACCAAAGAAACAACGGCAGATGGCAAGCCGGTAACGAAAGTGACCGTTGACGCCGACAAGCTGGAAAAAGCTTTATCCAACGCGCTTGTTACGATCGATGTGAAGGACAGCGAGTCGACAGTGAAAGTGGAGCTGCCGGGAAATGCTATTCTGAACGCTATCGGTAAGCAAAGCAATGCGATTATTCGGATTCAAGCTAATGGAGTTACTTATGAGCTGCCTGTAAGTGTGCTCAAGCATATTCCTAAGGATGCAGTTGTCACGGTCACCATCTCTAAATTTTCCGGTAAAGCCGGGGATGATATTGCCGCGGTGGTGAAAAGCTTGAACGCGAAGCAACTGATTTCGAATCCGATCGAGTTTAGGATCGCCGTTAACGGGAACGAATTATCCGATTTTGGCGGTATGTATGTCAATCGCACCTTCGGCCTGGGAACCGCTGTAGATCCAAGCAAGATAACGGCTGTCTGGTTCGATTCGAACAACCGGATGCATTTCGTACCCGCCGTCATCACGACGAACAACGGTTCATCGGACATCACGATTCGTTCGCCGCATAACAGCATTTACACGGTCATTCAATCGGATACATCGTTTACGGATTTGCAAGGGCATTGGGCCAAGGCGGATGTAGAGCTTCTGGCGAACAAGCGGATCGTGAACGGCACAACCGACCAGCTGTTTACGCCGGATGCGAACATTACCCGTGCTGAATTTGCTGCTTTGCTGGTTCGCTCTCTTGGATTAGCCGAAGTACAAGCGGACGGGTTCCGCGATGTACAATCGAGCGACTGGTTCGCGGGAGATGTAGGTACAGCCTACAAGGCAGGGTTAATTACCGGTTTTGAGGACGGCACCTTCAAGCCGAACGATAACATCACTCGCGAGCAAATGGTCACCATGCTGGTTAGAGCGCTCAAAGTCGGCGGCAAAGAAGTGAAGCTGGACAAAGCAGTACTGGATTCATTCGCTGACCGTGCAAGCATCGGCGACTGGTCTAAGGATGCTGCTGCTCAGGCTCTGAGTGCAGGCATTATCCAAGGAATGTCCAATAAGGAGTTTGCGCCGCAGGACAAAGCGACTCGCGCGCAAGCGGCAGCTGCGCTGAAACGTATGCTGCAGTACCTCCAATTCATTAACTAACAATGCTCCACGAAGAAGCTGTTCCGCGGCTTTCAGACCGCGGGATGGCTTTTTCCGTTTTTACGGCCAGCTCAACCAAAAGCGGACAGGGTCGATAGCTCCGCCACCGACCCTGTCATTATCCCAAAAAAAATACCCCATTATTGGTGATGGGGCAGGTTGTTGAAAAACTTTTGCGTGAACTATGCTGCATATGGAGGTGGGATGTGCCTCGGAGGAGTTTACGTCCGCCTTTGAAACCCGTGAAAATACTGCTAAATATAATGACATTTCACGGGTTTCAACAGCGGCTGGAGGGGGATATCCCACCGGAATATATCGGCAGTAGTTTAAGCTCTACAGGTTTTCAATAGACTCAACCCATCATTGAAGATGGGTTATGCCGATCCTATTGAAAGCGCACGCCGGAGGCGGAGGAAAGCTGCTGCTCGGCAATCTGCACCAAGCGGCGAACCATATGACCACCGATCGCACCGGTATCGCGGGTAGCCATGTAGCCGTAATAGCCGTCCTGCGGAATTTGAATGCCTAATTCTTGCGCTACCTCATACTTTAATTGCTCTAGAGCACCTGCAGATTGCTGTACGATAATCTGGTTGCTGCTTCTGGATTGTCCACGTGCCATTAATCATCATTCCTTCCATGTTAGGGTAATTTTAGATTCCCCATCTTTTCCCTAATTATTCATCACTCCGCTCATGTTAAAATGATTGTGGGTGATGAGTATGTTTATCTCGCCGATGCTAGCGGATTGCCGGGAGACCCCCTTTTCGGATCAGGCTTATGTGTTCGAGCCTAAGATCGACGGGCAGCGTATAATGTTGTCGAGGCGCGGGAAGGAGACTCGTCTCTTCACGGCGGACGGACTTGAATGCACCAAGCAGTACCCTGAGCTGCACCGCATTCCCTTGGAGGGAGATGTCGTGCTGGACGGGGGACTGTACTGTATAGATCCTGACAGTGGAATGGCCGATGCCGGATTGGCGATGGAAAGAATGCAGCTGAAGCAGAAGAAGCGGATTCAGGCTTTTTCTTTACAAAGACCAGCACAGTATATGATTTGGGATATCTTATTTCATAAGGGCCGTGATCTGAGGCCTATGCCTTTAGTCAAGCGGCGGGCGCTTTTGGAATCGCTGCTGCAGCAAAACGAACGGTTTCAGCTCGTTCCGCAGACGGAAGCGTACGGAGAAGAGCTGTTTCAATCTATCGTTGCTTCCTCCATGCAGGGCATGATGGCCAAGCATAAAAACAGCCCTTATGTATCGAGGGTATCGCACGATTGGATCCGAATCCCCAATTACCAATATGTCGATGTGGTCATTTCGGGTTACCGGAAGGAGCCGTTCGGCTTGTTTGCCTGTATCGAGGAGGATGGTGCGAAGCAGTCCGTCGGACTGATAGAGTCGGGTGTGAACGAAAAGCAGATGCAGCTTTTCCATTCGATGGCAGGCAAGCTTGCCGTCAAGGAGGATGAGCATACTGTTCATCTTGCGCCTGAAATCAGGGCTCGCGTCCAATGCCGGGGACGGACCCGTCATGGGATGCTGCGAAGCCCCGAACTTATCGAATTTATTGAGAAAAGCCCGAAGTGAGCAGCCGAGTGCTCCGTCGGGCTTTTGGACGTTATAATGGGGCTATTTTACTTTATGGCTGCTAGCGGCTTCCTGAAGCGTTGCGACCAGGCTTTTGGCATAGCGGCCGATTCTTACGCTGATCTCCGAACGGATAAAGTCCTTTGTCATAATGAAACGGTCTTCACGGCCGCGGCAGCTGTACCGATAACACAGCGAGTTGTCGTCCTTCGTATCTTCAAATACCTGAATGTGCCGCTCCAGCAAAGCTCTCTTATTCTTCATGACATCCTCGCGGATATGTCTCGCTAATATTTTGGCGGCGGCGGAATAGAGGAGCTTCAATGTCTGGGTGGACATCTCGACTTCGATGCTCTTCTTTTCAACAATTTGCAGCGCGACGGGCAGCAGGACGGAGTCCCGTATCATGTCCATTTCCTTGTTCGTCGGCGGCTCGGGGGGCGGGGCCGGCGCGTCTTTTCGAATAAGGGACTGCTCTTTATGCTGCGGAAGCATCATGCGGCTTGATTCCCATAATCCGTTCCCTTCGAGTTTCTTGCTCATTTATAGTGCCCTCCAATTTTTTGTGCCCTCTCGAACGCTTGCCCGGAGGCGGTTACTGAGGACGCTCTTACGATGGCCGCGCTGCCGTAACGTTCCTTGATCTGATCGGTGACCCGGTCCAGTGCCCGTAATTTCGGTTGATCCTCGAATAAAGTCAACTGGTATACTTCATCGTCCGTTAACCCGCTCAGCATGACGCCGAGGCGGCGTACGGGCATCTTATCCCAATGACGGTAGAACAAGGTTTTGACGGCCTCGAAGACCGCACTGGTATTATTCGTCGGATCAGGCATTTTCATTTGTCTCGAGAATCCGGTCGGAGCCTCGTAGGGGCTGCACATGCAGCTGACCGATACGACTCCGCCCATGTATCCTTTGCGCCGGCAGTCGCGGCAGACCTCCTCCGTCAGCTCGAGCAGAATCGTCTCTACCTCGCTATTCTCGATATAATCTCTCGGCAGAGTCATCATATGGCCTACCGATTTGGGCGGCGTATGGAACGTCCCGGGGGTGACGGGGGAGTCATCCAGGCCGTTCGCCGTTCTCCACATGACCTCCGCGTGAATATCGCTTTGCTTGCCGAAGCGCGCCCGGAATTTCTCCTTCAAGCGGGGGAGCGGGGTTCGCGCGATATCGCCGATCGTAAACATCCCGAGCCGCGCGAGATGCTTCGTCATGCGGGACCCGACGCCGAACATTTTTTGTACCGGCTCAGGCCAAAGCTTATTTTCGATTTCCTCCTTGCGCAGGATGAACAAGCCGCTATTGCTCTTCTTCGCCCAGATATCCGTTGCGATTTTGGCCAGTATTTTATTCGAGCTGATGCCGATTCTTACTTTTACTCCCGTTTGCTGAAACACCTTCTGCTGGATGGATTGAGCTATCGTCAGCGGATCTCCCCAGATCCCGAGACTTCCGGAGACGTCCAGAAACTGCTCGTCGATTGAAAAAATTTCAACCAGATCGCTGTATTCCTTGTAAATCTCCGTGATCATGAGAGAGACGTCGATGTAATGCTGCATGCGCGGACGCATGACCACGAGCTGCGGGCATTTGTTCAACGCCTCGCCCAGCCGTTCGGCGGTAGTGACTCCATAGCTTTTGGCTATGGGACAGGCCGCCAGGATGATGCCGGAACGGCGTGCCGGATCCCCGGCCACAGCGACGGGCTTATCCCTGCACCCGGGATGGTCCGCCTTTTCCACACTGGCATAGAAGCTCTGGCAGTCCGCCAGAAAAATCGTTCTCTCGCCCTTCGTGATCATTTTAACCGCCTCCGCAAATTCATAAGCGTAGTCATAAGCTCCGCTTTTACCAGGCTTCTTAGCATTTTAAAATGATGGATGTAACCGCGGACCTTATATTCCACATCGATGCCAAGTGTATTCATCTCCGTGTGCAGCACCTTGATGCTTCGCTCCCTCATCCTGTTCTTAAGGGCTTGCAGCTCGGGATAAATGGAGCTTTCGACTTCCCTGAGATAAAAAATCACATGGTTATAAACAATTTTGTCCTTGTACAGGTTCAGCTCCTCGATATCTCTCGCCAGCATATCCAACAGAATGGGCAGCAGGGTGTATTCCTTGATGATTTGAATATCTTCTTCGGTTTCTACTCTTGGATTGATACTCATAAATGACACCACCGTAATGCGAACATGTATTCGTGTTTAATTCTTATTATATACCGAACACATGTTCTTTATGCAAGTGTATTTTATGGAAATTGGTGTCGCTGCTGTTTGATAAAAAAACTTCGAAGGGACTATCAACAGAACAGGAAAATTTTGCTACACTAATAGAGATACAAGCATGGGATCGGTTTACCGGAGACTAGAGAATTGATCTTGAAAAGGGGAAGTGTCCGTTGTCGGTATCGAGGCAAGAACGAAAACCGGAGCTGTTCATCGGCTCCTCAAGGGAAGCGATACATTATGCGCGGGCCGTTCACGAAAGCCTAAGCCGCTCGGCCCAGGTGACTCCATGGTATACGGCATTCGGGGCCAATTCCTACACGATGGAAGCGTTGGAGCAGCAGCTGGATCTAAGCGACTTCGGAGTGTTCGTGTTTGCGGCGGACGACGTTGCTCTTTATCGCGGACAATACGTATTTATTACCCGGGACAATACGCTGTTCGAGATGGGGCTGTTCTGGGGAAAGCTGCGGCGCAGCCGTGTGTTCGCCCTGGTCCCGAGATCGGTGCAGGAGCGGGATGACCTCATCCGGGATACGACGATCAAGGACTTTCATATTTTGTCCGATTTGCAGGGGTTAACTCTGCTCACTTACCATGAAGCGGTACGCGGCAATTATTTGGCGGCAGTCGATATCGCTTGCGGCTACATTGCCAAGGCTATCGAGGACGAGCAGACCTTCACCGATCCTTGCCAGCTTCTTGCGGAGAAGGAAGCCGAGCTCGAGAGGAAGCAAAGCATCCTTCACTTCTTCTGGGAATATAATCGGAATGTGACGGCTGCCGATCCGGAGGAGAAGTACCATTCCTTCAGCGAGGCCGTTCGCAACTCCTTGCTCGCTCCCGAGGGGTTTCGGGTGACCGGGGCGGCTATTTGGAAGAAGGAAGGGAATGACGGCGTTCGCCAAGTGGGCGGGAATGTGGGGAGAGGCAAGTTTTACCGGTTCCAAACCTACGCGGAGAAGAAGAACGACAAGAAAATATACGTGCTGGAAGCCTTTTTGAACAGCACCTGGGAATTTTTGCGGCGGAAAGAGGTTGCCGAGGTGTATGTCCTATGTTATCCTCTAGATAAAGAGCATGTGTTATCCGTGCATATCTCGGGACTGAAAGTATTATCCAAGGAGGATCTTACGGAGATCGTCCATCATAACGAAGAGCTGCTGGCAACCATTAGTCACTTAGTTGGAGGGGATTCAGATGAACAGAAGCGCAGGGTTTAAACGGACTTCGATTTACGGATCCGCAGCGGGACGGTGGGCTGCTCCAGGCTCTGCCGACTTGGGTACGGCTCGCGAAGAGCATGATGCCAAAGCGGGCGTCTTTATCGGACCTTCCGTTGAAGGCGGCGACAAGGAATACGTTCACGTCATCAGCGGAAAAGTGATGAACCGCAAGCCATCGTTTATATAATCATAGCCTCGCAATAAGTTAGGAGCCGTGCGTTGAACGTACGGTTTTTTTGACGTTGTAGACTATGAGGGTTTGAACCCGTTCCTCCTTCAAAAAAAGTTGGTTTTTTTACGAAAAAAAAGCGAACGCTATGGTTAAAAAAGAGAACGGGGTAGGGCAAATGAACAACCGGGTGCACAAAAAGAAAACTTGGCTTGAATTTTTGAAGGCCTTCATTTTTATATCCATCGGTGCGGTGATGATGGCCGTAGCCCTTGAGGTTTTCCTGGTGCCTAACGATGTTATCGACGGGGGGATTACCGGGATTTCCATCGTGCTATCCAAACTAACGGCGTTTCCGTTAGGGTTATTTATCTTCTTTATCAATCTTCCTTTCCTGGTCGTCGGCTATAAGCAGATCGGCAAGACGTTTGCGTTCTCCACGCTGTACGCGATTGCCTTGATGTCCGTAGTCACAGCTTTATTGCATCATGTAGAGCCTTTTACCAACGAGAAAATATTGGCCGTTTTGTTCGGAGGGCTCATTCTCGGGTTGGGAGTCGGTCTGGTGCTGAGGTTCGGCGGGTCGCTGGACGGCACCGAGATTGTGGCTATCCTGCTGTCAGAAAAATTCAGATTGCCTGTCGGTCAGATCATCATGTTCATCAACGTGTTTATCTTTATATTGGCCGGCTTTGTGTTCGGCTGGGACTCGGCTATGTATTCCATTTTCACCTATTACATCGCTTCCAAGGTCATGGATATTGTCGTTCAAGGTCTGGAGGAATCCAAATCGGTTACGATCATCTCGAATGAATATGAGGAAATTTCCCATGCGATCATGAAGCGGCTGGGCCGCAATACGACGTATATTTACGCCAAGGGAGGATATTCCAAGGAGGATACCCAAATGATCTATTGCGTCGTTACGCGGCTGGAGCTGAGCAAATTGAAAGCACTCGTTCAGGAAATAGACGAAAGAGCCTTTATTTCCATTCAGCAGGTATCCGATGTGCTGGGAGGTAATTTTGACAAAAGCAGCATCCATTGATACGGTGGGAAAATGATGGTTTGCCGCGATACACGTTTTTTAATGAATTATTAATAAATTATTAAGATTTATGCTTTATACTGATCCCGTCATCTTGATTTGGATGGGGGATTACTTTTGAACTACGCGATTTTTCAATTTATTAATCAATGGGCGGGACAGGGCGGCTGGCTGGACAGCGTGATGGTGTTCTGTGCCCGCGATCTGGTTTGGGTTATGCTGCTCATTCTGGCTGTGCTGTGGATCAGCGGCCGCAGCGTGAATCAAAAAGGAGTATTCTACGCCTGCCTGTCAGCGGCCTTGGCAATTCTCGTTGCCGGGTGGATCATTTCACCTATCGTTGACCACCCGAGACCATTCGTAGAGCATCAGGTGCATCAACTGGTTCCCCATGACGCGGACCCGTCGTTCCCAAGCGACCATACGACCTTCACGTTCTCTATTGCCTTCACGGTATGCATGCTGTTGAAGCGCCGGATGGGAATATTGATGATAGTATTGGCCAGCCTCACAGGCATCGGGCGCGTGTATACAGGGGTTCATTATCCTGCGGATATCGCCGGAGGTATCATCCTTGCCCTGCTGTCCAGCGTGCTGGTCGTTAAATATCGCGGCTTCGCAGAGCCGCTGGCCAAGCTATGCATAGGGATTTACAATAAGATCGCTGCAAAACTTCCGTTCTTGCCGCTAGGCGACAGAGCGCGGGCTCAGTCCAACAAAGCATAATACCGTGCAAGGAGAAAGCCTGTACCCCTTCAAGTAAGGAGGACAGGCTTTACGGTACGGTATAATGAAATAAAGAACAACCTGCCCTTGATTCAACAAAGGCAGGTTGTTCTGTCTTAATACGGCCTTATAGATTAGTAAAGCACACCGCGGGTTACGATAACCAACAAGATAAAGAGAACCAGGATAACACCTACGCTAGTAAATCCGAAACCTACACCACTCATTTGAAATTCTCCTCTCATATGCTTAGTTTTGGAAGGGGGTATTGCTTATTCCCAAAATAAGTATATGTAAGGGGGAGCCCCGGTGCTTGGATCAATGCCCTTACCCGATAAATGGGGCGTCAGTACATTTGGCGGCTCAATAAGTTAAATGGACCCGTTCCCCTGTGACGGCATCGCAAATCGAATCGAAATGCGTCAGTGTGTAGACAAGACACGCTTTAACGGTCTCTTCGGGCGAATGCCTGTCAGCCAGCCGGTAGGACAGCCTGGCCTCGATATGAGGAAATAGCAGCTCCCATGCGGTTTCGGCTACAATCTTAGGCTCACAGCATCCGAGATTGCTTCTTGCTTCTTTATCCGCGTCGCCGCGGCTGGCCTGGAACAGCTTCAAAGCATCCATAACATGAGAGATATTCCAGGTGTCCCGGTCTATAATCAGTCCGATCTTGCCGCCCATGATAGGAATCCCGTGAAGGAAGCGCTGCATCTCGATCTTGATTTGATTTCCCTGCATGCTCTCTACAATTCGGCCGTCCGATTTATGAATAAAAGCGAACTGCCAGGGCTCCTCCGAAACGGATTGCTTGAGATAAGATACGGCGATGTCCAGAGCGCGGGCCGCTTCTTCCTCCGATACAGGCGGGTAGAAGGGATGCGGCGCCGCCAGATCCACGTCCGTGACATGCTCCTCCAGCTTTAACTCATCATAATGTGCCTCGGAAAAGACGGGCTTGCGCACGATATGAACCGTTTGATTGCGCTCCGGCAAAGACGTATCCAAATCGATAATTTCGATAAAATCGCTTTTATCCGTATAAACCAATTCCCCCGTTACTGCATCAAATACATCATGCCTGCATAGATAGAAGGGGTGATCCGAGGGATGAAACAAATTCAAATAGCAGAGCGTCAGCTGGTCTGGCCCTAGCTGCTCCTTGAATATATCCATAGGGATGTATTCGCTGCTGTCCGCAAATTCGCAATCGTCCCATACGCACCAGTAATGAAGCAGCTCGAAGGAACGGTTCAATGTGATATGAAGAGCCTGCTGAGTGCTGACCGGAATCCCGTTATGCTGCCTTCCATAGACGAAATCATAGCGTTTTTCTCCAATTACCGTCTTATTGCGCAGAACCAGTTCCTCCGGGTTGATTCTTGCATCCAGCTTGCGGATCCATTGAAGCACATGGGGATAGACGGCTTCATATTGAGCATCGCTGAGCTCTTCTTTCGGTTCCTTATTGCTTTCTCTATCGTCATGGCGGTAAAAAGCAACCAGCTGGCCGGTCAGGGCATCCAGCTCGGCCCGAATCGTGTGCGGGTTCACGAGCATATTGTCGTCCAGCCTCGGTTCGCCTTGCTTGTTCCACTCGAGCTCTACCTTATAGTAGGGGGCTTGTTCAGGCGAAGAATTGCGAAAAATGCCGCTGGAAACCAATTCGTGCGTATCGGGAATAGAAATCTGCTCACGAAGCTTCGCAATAGCCTGCTGAACGGTAAGTAGTTTCATTTTGGGCAGCTCTCCTTTTTCTTATTATGTTACATACGGCCTTTTTATTGCATGGTTGCCGAATATAGAAAAAAGCCGCAAATCCCTTGGAATTTGCAGCTTTTACAACAATTATTTTGATGGACCTGACCGGCTTTCAATTCCGATAATCCCGGCATGTACCGGAATCAGCCTAGAAGCCAAAGGCCAGGCTTATAGGAGCTTTTCACGGCTTGAAGGCTTTGGATTGTCCGCGGGCAGTGCTGAGCGTCTGCCAATGCTCACTGCTCAAGTGCTTGGCTAAAAATACGATTTGGCCGACATGATACCCGTAGTGGGATACTTGACGCTGGATCGCTTTGATGACCGTATGGGCTTCGCCGCGAATGGCAACCTGGCGCAGCAGATCGTCTGGCTTTAACCCGGAAAGCGCATCGAATAATACGCTCCAGCCCTGCTCCCACAACGCCATCAGCGCAGGACGATCCAAGCCTTTGGGCTCGAATTCGCCGTCCCGGTCTCTTGTAGGCTTTTCCCCGTCGGAAGTCAAGAAATCCGTCCAGCGGGACAGCATATTGCCGTGCATATGAAGAATCATCACTTCAAGAGAGTTCGATTCCTTATCAAGGAGGCAGTGATATTGGGAATCATCCACTTGCTTCATCGCTTTGTCGGCCAATTGCTTCATGCTTTGAAACGCTTCAATGCTTTCTTGCAGAAAAACCTCGTTTACTGATGGACTTTGCTCAGATTGCGCCATACTCCTCATCTCCTACATTCGAATAGATGCCTATTCTTACGATATACGAAGCGGGGACGATTGTATATCAGAATGTTTTTATAAGGAGTATAACGGAAATTTATTTATTCTTCATTCATCGTATAATAATTCAGCATGACGCTTGTAATGCCAAGTACGACGTAGATGACATATTCCCCCAGGCCCGTTAAGTAAGCGAAGGGAAAAATAACAAACCAAATGCCGGCCAGCAGCGAAATCCAGTTCAGCCATGAATTCCAGCCCGATGCTTTGAAAATGAAAGCCAGAAGCGACGCGATGAATTGAAGGGAACCAAAGACAACACTGGTGATAACGGCGCTTTCGTGAGTCAAATCAATCCAATGAGGGCCAAAGACAAACAAGAGACCAATCAACGCAGCCAACAAATTTTTAACCGCCATGATTACACCTCCCGAAAATTGAGATAAGCCATCAACACCTCATAAGGGGTCTATTCTATGTATATGCAAGCGGTTTCAAAATGGTTCGGCGCTTGGCAAAAAAAAGATCTCTATGTACGGCAAAGCCCCCGGTGCATGAAGCGCCGAGGGCTGTGAAATCCTAAGAAATATTAGTTCGCGATAAATTCTTGTACCCATTCGCCGTTGTAGTAAGCAACACCGATTTTGGTGTAGTTAGGGCTCATGATGTTTTGACGGTGACCAGCGCTGTTCATCCAAGCGTTCATAACCTCTTCAGGGTTACGTTGGCCTTTGGCGATGTTTTCACCTGCATAGGTGTAGCTGATTCCGTATTGCTTCATCATGTCAAACGGAGAACCGTACGTTGGGGAAGTATGGTCAAAATAGTTGTTGCTGTACATGTCCTTAGCTTTATCCATGGCCATATTCGCCAATTTGCTGTCGGAAGTCAATGCAGGAAGACCTGCTTTGGCACGCTCTTGGTTCACCAAAGTAACGACTTGGTCCGCGAAGGCGGATTGAGAATCCGTTACAGCTTCTTGGGAACCGCTGTTATTTTCTGTTCCGCTGCCATTGTTCGTAGTGCCGTTCTCGGTAGTTCCGCTGTTATCTGCAGTACCGCTACCGTTATCGGAGCCGTTATCTACAGTGCCGGAACCGGAGCCGGAGTCCGTATTGCCTGTAGTACCTTGGTCCTGACCTTGACCAGGGTTGCAATTAAAGTTCATGTTAGGGAAGTTTTTCCAGATGATTCCTGCCAGCCCTTGGTTATTACCGGAGCCAATCGTTTGCCATTTTCCTTCTTGACCTTTCAACAAGGAATTCAAATCAATATTTCCTAGATTCTGACCTTGGCCTTGCAGCAAGGAATTCAGATCGATTCCGTACTGTTGAGTGATTTGAGACAAATCGCCAGCAGACACAGTATTCGCCGGTGCGGCGGAAACGGCGCTAACGCCGATGATTGGACTAAGGGCCAGTACACCTGTCAAGACAACTTTCTTAAAACCTTTCAACAACAAAATCCTCTCCTTTTCGCGGCCTGCGAGGTTAGCTGACGGATTCGGGTCAAAGAGCAAGCACCCTGCCGCAAGACGCGGCTTCACCCCATAGAATGGGTCCCCCGTGCTTTCATAGAAAGCTTCGGCCTGATAGTTTTGTTTGTTTGCTCATGCCCGGTTCGTTGTGCATCCTGCCGGGCTCTCTTGAGCCACTTCATTGTAGCACGTGCCTATACAGATTTCACGGCACAAAGTCTTCCAACATTGGGCGATAGAAACAACAGCAGCTTCCTTACGCTTGAAGAAAGCCGCTTTGTTTTCATACTGAAGTCCAAAGCAGACAGGCCGCATCTATTAGAAAAAATAGAACTGATATCTTCGAATTTGTCCTGCTTTAATACGTGAAATGAAAGAGTTGTGAAGCTCAACAGCATTTTATACTTTTTTACAAGATTACTGTATAGGTGCTCCGAAATCGATATGCTATGATGAGATCACTACTGGATTGTAAGCGTCTTCTTGGGAGGGATAGCGGATGCATCCATCGCAATTGTTAACCGTGTTAGTGGTAGACGATGAACTGCCGTTAAGAGAGGAGCTCCGGCTCTTTCCATGGCACAACAGCCTTGCCGAGCTGGTAGGGGAAGCGGAAAACGGTGAAGAAGCATTGGAGCTGTGCCGTAAGCTCAGACCCGATGTGGTGATTACAGATATTACGATGCCCGTTATGGATGGTATGGACTTATTTCGGCGGATCAAGCAGGAGTTTCCGCTGACGCAGGTTGTGCTCTTGACCTGTCATAGTGATTTTGCCTATGCCAAGGAAGCATTGAAGCTGGGGGCTTTAGAATATTTGATCAAAGTATCCCTGCTGGATACGGAACTGGAGCATGTGCTGAATAAAGCCCGTGAAGCTATTCAGCGGGAGTACAATTATAGGCGCAATGAGATAGACAGGCAGCGCTGGGAGCTGACAAGACTGTTAAGCAGCACAGGCAAAGAACCAAAACGGGTGGAAGCGATAGATGCCATTTTAAAAAGCTGGAGCGTCTTATGGCCAATAAGGATTATCCGTCTGCATGTCAGTGTCCGGCCGCAGGAGGAAATGTTCGCCCATCATGAGCTCCAGTCTTTGTTAAGTGAGCGGGAGCTTACCGATGACCGTGACAATCCGTGCTGGCGTTGGATAACGCTTGGACCGACGGATTATATATGGATCCAGCGGGCTGCCCCAGAAACAGGGACGACCATACTGCTCTCAACCAGGCAGTGGCTGGAGCGGCTTCAATCCGCCATCGATGTGCGGGCCTCTTATTTAAGTGAAGCCGTAAGCCTCTATGCCGTCATTGGGCCTAGCATTTCATCCGGGGTTGACTTGCTGTCTGCCATTGAGCTTACCAAGCTGCCAGCCACGGCTGTTTTCTATGATACAGGGGGGGCTGTTTATGAAATGTCAGCGGCTTCAGGAACGATCCGGCCATCAATCAGCCGATCGGCTGTAGATGGAACCCTATCCAATGCGTTAAATTTTGAAATGCTGACGGAGCTTATGAGACAGACAGCGGCCGATAAGGCGCTGTTAATCGAATTTTGCCAGGGACGGCTAACGGAATGGGTGAATCAAGTAAGGCCTGAGCCCGCTGGCTTAAAGTCGTGGCTGATCTCCAACCGGAAAGAATGGATGGGGGAGCGAGATAACGCTCAACAGCAGGAGCTTATCCAGAAGCTGCAAGCATCAAGAACGGCTTCGGAGCTCCTGTCGATGGTCATTCGGGAGGTGGAAAACCGGGGGAAGCTGAAGTATCGCAAAGAAGTGGCACAAGCGATACAGCTCATCTCCAATCATATCGCAGAACCGATTACATTAACGTGGGCCGCGGAACGGGTAGGGCTCAGTTCCTTTTACTTAAGCAGATTATTCCGTGAAGAGGTAGGCGAGTCGTTCAATGAATATGTGACGATGAAGCGAATCGACAAAGCCATTCATCTGTTACAAACAACAAGCCTGAAAGTATACGAGGTTGCCGAGCAAGTGGGGATTCCGAGCTATCGCTATTTTTCTGTGCTTTTCCGCAGCCGGACTGGCGTTTCTCCAACGGAATATAAGAAAGGCGGTGCCGGGGAATGAAACGATTGTTGAAATGGTTTCGAAGCAGAAGCATAGCGACGAAGCATTCGTTGTTTCTTTTTAGCGGCACCCTGGTGCTGTTCGGGCTGCTGGCTTGGAACAGTTTACACGATGCGGAGCAGCTGTTCCGGAAGCAGGTGCTGTCCGACGCGCAGGTGATAATTGACCGTACGAACCTTTATATGGACGCCTATCTGGACAATGTTCAAAACATTCTTCTCCTGCTTTCGGCACGGGAGGATCTATTCGAACCCGGGCAAGAGGAGGAGGCAGTCAATGTACTGCGCACCTATGCAGCCAATAACAGCACACTGTACAAAACCTTATATTTCGTACGTTCAGACGGTAAAGTGCTGTCCAACACCCAGGTTTATTACGATATTATCGGCAATCCGCATCTTGCTCAGCTCTACGAGCAAGCCCGTAAAAATTACGGTGTCATGATCAGCGAGCCGTATGAATCTCCGTTATCAGGCAAGACGGTCGCCTTCCTATTTCCTATTAGGTCCAAAGCAGGCGATCAATTGAAAGGGATGGCTGTCGTGGAAGTGGATTTAGTGAGGCTAACGACCATGCTATTACAGCTCATGAGCTCCAAGAATCAAACCTTTACGATTATTACGAATAAAAATCACGTGGTCAATACATACGATACGAGCTGGCCGATGTTTTATTATGATCTGCTGCCGTACAATACGAAGGTTTTTCCGCCGGATCTGAACAGCGATTTTATCGAACAGGTTGGGGATTTGCCTGTAGGTGTGACAGAAATAGATGGAGCAAGAAGTAAGCTTGTCGCTGTCAAGTCAGGGATGAATAAGCTTGGCTGGTACTTTGTTTCTTTTATCGAAGACCGTTATTTTTATCAAAACATCATTAGTTTATACAACAACTATAGGGCGGCTGCAGCGGTATGGATTCTGCTGTTGCTGATAAGCTCCTATATCATGAGCCGCTATATTACTTATCCGGTGCGTATGCTCGTAGCCAAAATGGACCGTGTCCGCGATATTGAGGTGCTGCCGAGCATATCCGTTCAACGGGAGGATGAGATCGGGCGGCTGGCCAAGAGTTATAACGCGATGATGGAACGGATCCATGGGCTGCTGGTAGAGACAAAGGAAATGGAGCAGCGCAAGAAACAGTACGAGCTCAAGATGCTGCAAAGCCAGATTGCGCCGCATTTCTTATATAATACACTTGCTTGCATAAGCAGCTTGGCCAAGCAGCAAAAAACCGATGCCGTGCGGGAGACGATTCGTTCTTTGGTCGGCTTATTGTCGTTCAGCTTCGACAAGAGCAGTGAATTCGTGTCGCTGGAGGAAGAACTGGAAGGACTCCGGATGTATGCTCACATTCAAACGGTGCGTTACGGGGATAAGTTTACCTTTCAAATGCAGATTGCTCCTGAGACGCTGTCTTGCAGCATCTTAAAGCTGACCCTGCAGCCTTTAATGGAAAATGCCATCTTCCATGGCTTAGCTCCGCGAAAGGTCCAGGGGATGATCCGAATCCGCACGGAACTGCGGCGCGGACGGCTTATTGTTTATCTTCGCGACAATGGGGTGGGGATGGACTCCGATCAGCTGGAGAATGTATTCTCCGAACGCAAAAAGGCGCCCAGCAAGCACCGCTTTACCGGCATCGGCATCATGAATGTGCAGGAGCGGATTCAGCTTCATTTCGGGGGACAATTTGGGCTGCGTATCGCCAGCTTGCCTGACGTAGGCACCTTGATTCGGATTGAAATTCCGGCTTATATACATACCAATTAAAGCGTTTGCAAGAATTGAGACAGTTTCGCAGGATCACTGTATAGAACCTCTGAGAACAGGTCGGTATACTTAATTTTGTAGAAGAAAACGCATACAAAATGAAGAGGAGGTGATCTTGTGGAGCGGCAGCTTTCGATAAAAGACGTACAGATGATAAAGCAAAAGGAACAGGGGCTGAAGCTGCTTCGCCGAAGGATATGGGGGTTTCGGGCTTTTTATATCATGCTGCTGCCGGGGGTCCTGTATTACATTGTATTCCGCTATTTCCCGATGTACGGCGTCATTATCGCCTTCAAAGATTTCAATATGCTGGAGGGGATTGTCGGCAGTTCATGGGCGGATCCGTGGTACAAACATTTTCAAACGTTTTTCAACTCGCCACACTTTTCTCAGCTTTTGCTGAACACGACACTCATCAGCCTGTATAAGCTGGTTTTCGGAACGGTACCCCCGATTCTCATGGCGCTGTTACTTAACGAATGCCGGGTGCGCTGGTTCAGGACTGTCGTTCAAACGTTGACGTACATGCCGCATTTTTTATCCTGGGTCATCATTTATGGGGTACTGATTGCTTTATTCTCGCAAAACTCGGGTCTCGTCAACCGCTGGCTAGTGGAATCGGGAGGCAGCTCGATCGGGTTCTTAACCTCTACGGATTATTTCCGGACGATACTGGTCGGCTCTGAAATATGGAAAGACCTCGGCTGGGGGGCCATCATTTATTTGGCGGCGATGACGGCCATTGATCCGACGCTGTATGAGGCAGCAAGAGTGGACGGTGCCGGCAGGCTGAGGATGATATGGCATATTACGATTCCAGGGATTCGCAACGTTATCGTGCTTCTGCTTATTTTAAAGCTTGGCACCATTCTGGATGCAGGCTTCGACCAAATTTATATTTTGTATAACATTCAAGTGTATCAGGTCGCGGATATTTTGGATACCTGGGTGTTCCGAACCGGGCTGCAGCAGCTGAACTTTAGCTTGGGTGCCGCTGTAGGGCTCTTCAAGTCCGTGATCGGCATGATCCTGGTTATCGGCTCCAATCAGCTGTCCAAGAAATGGGGGGAAGGGATATGGTAAAAAGCTTCGAGGATCGCTTCATCAATGTACTGGTGTACATGGTGCTTGGCTTGGCGGGCGCGGCTGCCATATTTCCCCTCATGTATGTTTTCTCGGTATCGATCACCCCTTTTTCAGAGGTGCTTAAGAACGGGGGATTCATTTTACTCCCCAAGTCGGCGACGTTTACCGCCTATGAGAAGCTGCTGACCGAGTCCGCTATTCCTCGCGCATTCTGGGTGACGGTGTACATTACCATAGTAGGAACGGTGATTAATCTTGCGCTGACCATTTTGATGGCTTATCCGCTTAGCCGCAAAATGCTGCCCGGCCGTCAAGTCTTCCTGCTGCTTGTCGTATTCACGATGCTTTTCAGCGGAGGGCTGATCCCGACCTACCTGGTTGTTAAATCGCTAGGCCTGCTGGATTCGGTATGGTCTATGATTTTGCCCAATGCGGTATGGAGCTTCAATGTGCTTATTATGAAAAGCTTCTTTGAAAACCTGCCTGAGGAGCTATTCGAATCGGCCCGGATGGACGGAGCGAAGGAATTTCGCATTCTGATGCAGATGGTTGTCCCGTTATCGGTTCCTTCACTGCTTACGGTTGGCTTGTTTTACATGGTAGGGCATTGGAATGAATTCTTTCAAGCAATCATGTATGTCACCGACCGCACCTTGTTCCCCCTTCAAGTCATTATCCGCGAGCTGTTGATGCTCACGCAGCAGCCGCTTGAAAATGCGGAGAACATGCTGCCTACCGAAACGATGCAGATGGCGTCGGTCGTTATGGCGAGCTTACCTATTATTATCATTTATCCTTTTATTCAAAAGCACTTTACCAAAGGCATGCTGCTCGGTTCTGTCAAAGGTTAATCAAAGATAAAGGAAGAAGGGGATGGCATTGACCAAAACAAGTAAGGCGCTCATTGTTTCCGCAAGTATGATGATTGTCGGCGGCAGCGTTCTGGCTGGATGTAACAGCGGGTCTACGGCGAAGCCCGCACAGCAGGCGGCAGGCAAGGATGCGCCCGCTGCGGCTTCTTCAGGGAAGCCGGTCAAGCTGGATATTATCGAGAATGCGAATGGCCTGCCGGCTCCCGATCAGGACATCATTAAGCAGGAGCTGGATAAAGTGCTCGGAACGGATCTGAATTTGACGGTATACGCGTCCGGGGACGATTATAAGAATCAGCTCAATGTCCGAATGGCCTCCGCTAATTTCCCCGATTTGTTCATGGTAGACCGTCAGCAGCTGAAGCAGTTTTCCGATCAAGGCCTGCTTCTTGATTTGACGCCGTATATGGATTCGAAGCTGAAGACAGTCAAAGACTTTATAGGGGCGGAAAGCTTGAAAAAAGGGACGATGAACGGCAAAGTATATGCCGTCTCCAAAACGCCTCAAATCCCGTACGATACGTATTTTATCCGTAAGGATTGGCTCGATAAGCTCGGTATGCAGATCCCGAAGACGACCGATGAGCTGTTCGAGGCTGCCAAAGCATTCGTGGAGAAAGACCCGGACGGCAACGGCAAAAAGGACACGATTGGGATCACTGGCGGTAAATTCGGAGCATTCAATACGATCTTCGGCGCTTATGGAATCGGGTTCTCCGAAAATGTCCCGAGCCTCTACGTGAAAGACAATAAGCTGATCAATTCGCTGTATGACCCTGCTATGAAGGATGCTCTTACGTTCATTAACAAGCTGACGGCATCGGGTGCGGTAGATCCCGAGCTGATGGCGAACTCCGGGCTGCAGCACCAGCAAAAGGCGATCAAAGGGCAGGCGGGGATCATTTATATTGACTGGCCGAATATGACGAAGGATCAGTTCGTAGATCAGATTAAAGCGGTGAATCCGAATGCGAACTGGGTTCAGGTCGATGCGGTGAAAGGGCCTGGAGGCCAGGTGGCTAGCTCATGGGATATCGGGAAAACGGCGGGATTGTTCGCCATACCCAAGACGCTGGAGAAAAATCCGGAGAAGCTGCAGAAGGTATTCGATTTGCTTAATTATGTATCTACCAAGGATACAGGATCTTTGCTCGTGCAATATGGCGTTAAAGGCAAGCATTACAACATGGAGGGCTCGAAGGTCATTCCGACGGATTTGATGAACAAGGAAGGCGGGTACTTCTGGTTGTATCAGTTCACTGGACGGCCGGAAATGGAATATTTGCAGGTTAAGTTCGCCAAGCAGGCTCCTTTTATCGAGTTTGCCAACAAGCAGCCGCGAATTCAAGCGCTGAACGGCTTCGTCGATTATCCGAACGGGTATAATGCGGCAGACGCGAACCGGTATATCGAAGAAGAGCTGGCGAAGTTTATCTACGGCAAACGACCCTTAAGTGAATATGATAGCTTCCTCAAAACGCTCGAATCGTCGATGAATTATAAAGCTTATATGGATGCAGCACAGAAGCAGCTTAAGGATCTCGGGTATTTAAAATAGCCATTGGACTGTATGAGGCGGGAGCCCCGCGGCTCCCTTTCGCAAATGATAATAAAAGAGGAGTGTTATTCCATGACTTCGTCGTCCTTAGATTTGCAAGCCCTTGTGAACCAATTCCAGGATCAGGGCTATCTGGTGCTGCGCAATGTGTTGACACCGGAGAAGGTCGAGCGGTTAAATGCAGCCATTGATGGAATCATTGCGCAAGAACCGGAGGCCCTTGCTTATAACATCTATAACAGTGTCGAGCGTCACGAAGAAATCGCATCCTTGATCGACGAGCCGACTTTGCTTCCGCTCATGGTTCAATTGCTGGGCCCTAATCTTCAGCTGCATATATCGCATTTGACCATCCGCAAGCCGAATCCGCAGGATGAGAAAACAGCATCACAAAGCTTTATTAACTGGCATCAGGATGGCCCGCATCCTCAGTTTCCCAAAATCAACGGGGTTACGTCCACCTACTATATTAAAACATGCTATATCCTAAGCGATATGTCCGAGCCTAATCGCGGCAACACCAAGATCATTCCGGGCTCTCATAATCGGCCGTTTCAGCCGGTTTCGCAAAATGTGGACGATATGCTTCAGGAGGAAGTCCAAATCTGCGGCAATCCCGGCGATGTGTTTATTTTTCCGCAAAATTTGTGGCATGCCGGTGCGCCTAACCGTTCCGGCTTTACACGGAGACAGCTGTTTCTAGGCTACAGTCCGATTTGGATGCGGCCCATTGATTATCGAACTGCATCGGAAAAACTCTTAAAGGATGCATCGCCAATCCGCAAGCAGCTGCTGGGTGTGATTGATGATAATCCGTTCAAATATTACGTTCCGGACGAATCGATGATCCCTTTAAAGCAGCAATTTAGGGGTGATTCCGGAAAGAGCGAGTATGCTCAGTAATCGTTTCAGGAATAGCTCTCGTATAGAAGGTAAGAACTCCATTAGGAATCGAAATAGATGAAATGCGGAATCGGCTTCATGCGCTGTAATAGCGGGGAGCCGAATTTGTATTGGGATTGAACAAAGCCGGCCTCCGTGATAAAATTTGGTTGAAGATAAGTAAATGAGGTTATCCATGTATGAACAAAACCGAAGCGGAATTCAGCAATTTAGTGAAAGCGTTTCGAAAACGCCACATGGGCAAAGGACCGCGTGAAATCCGCACGACCTTCTGCAAGCATTGGGCGATCTGCGAGATGGACGGCAATCTTTCACCTGTAGAGAAGTTTATTGCTTCCGGGACGGATGGCAAGCAGGCTCTGCGCACCGCGCGAACCGAAATGGTGAAGGAGATGTACAAGAACAATCCTCCGGTGGAGATGGAGCAGCTGCTCGGAGCTAAATTTCTCGAACTGTTCGTCGATATTGATTTGGAAAAAGATTTTGGAATGTCTATCTTCGTATTTGATCAGGACATTCAAAGCAAATTTGCCGTAAAATAATTTCATCATGTGCCGTTGGCACTTGGCAGCGAACCTGCTTAAGACTAACCGCCGCAGTAGACACTTCTTTTTTTATGAGATGTAAAAAGAGAGGCTGTTTGCTGCGGTTTTTTCATTGCCGGCTCATAGGCTGCAAATAACAAGATCATAGGTGGGAATCCATATGGGAACAACGAAGCATAACGGTCCGATTCGGCTGCCGAAGCGGCCAGATCCCAGGCTGTGGGTCAGCAAGGCCCCGTTCGGGCTTGGACAGGTAAAGCCGCATCATATTAAGGAGACTATGAAGATTGCGTGGGAGAACCGCGATCAGCTGCCTTATGCCTATCGCATTTTAACTCAGGGTGTGTGTGATGGCTGCGCTTTAGGGGTATCCGGTTTATACGACCGAACGCTTGAAGGGCCGCATTTGTGCACAACAAGGCTGAACGTACTGCGGCTTAATACGATGCCGGCCATTCGTCCGGAGGTGCTGCATCAGGATATCGGAGAGCTGGAGAAGCTCGACAGCACGGCGCTGCGCAAGCTCGGCCGAATCCCTTATCCCCTGATCCGCCGCAAAGGAGAGACCCGATTCTCCCGAATATCCTGGGATGAGGCGCTAGATACGATTGCCGGCAAAATCAGGGAGATCGACCCTAAGCAGCTGGCGTTTTATTTGACGGCACGAGGGATTACGAACGAATGCTATTATGCGGCAGCCAAGGTAGCCCGTCTGCTGGGTACGAACAACATTGACAATGCGTCCAGAATATGTCACTCCCCGTCCAAAACGGCTTTGAAGCGGTCCGTTGGGATAGGGGCATCCAGCTGCAACTACAAGGATTGGATCGGCACGGATGTACTGGTGTTTTGGGGCAGTGTGGCGGCGAATAATCAGCCGGTCTCGACCAAATATATGTACGCTGCCAAACGAAAAGGCACGAAAATTATCGTGATCAATCCTTACTACGAGCCTTCCATGGAGCAGTACTGGATTCCGTCTATCCCGGAATCGGCGCTGTTTGGCACGAAGCTGGCCGATGACTTTTACCAGGTGAACATCGGCGGGGATATCGCCTTCATGAACGGGGTCATGAAGCATTGGTTCGAGATGGAGGAGCAGCAGCCGGGAAGCGCTGTCGATCATGCCTTTGTGCAGGAGCACACCAAGGGGTACGAGGAGCTCAAGACGCATGTCTTGAAGAAGGATTGGGCGCTGCTGGAGAAGTCTTCTGGGCTAACCCGGGAACGTATGCTTGAATTTGCCCGGCTGCTGTCCGGTGCCCGTTCAGCGGTATTCGTCTGGAGCATGGGGCTGACCCAGCACCGCTTCGGTACGGATAATATATCACAGGTTGCGAATTTGGCTCTGCTCCGCGGGTTTCTCGGCAGAGAACACTGCGGCTTGATGCCGATTCGCGGTCATAGCGGGGTACAGGGCTCCGGCGAGATGGGCGCCGATCCCTTCAGCTTGCCGGGAGGGGATTTTAAACCCGGAGATATCGAGCGCATGGAGCGTCTGTGGGGCTTCGAGCTGCCCAAATGGCAGGGAGATATCGTAGGCGTATCGTTAGAGAATGCGCTCCTGCCGGAGGATCACGAGCGGAGACTCAAAGTATTTTACACGTCCGGCGGTAATTTCCTGGAGACGATGCCGGACCCGGAGTTTATAAGGCGGTGCCTGGAGCAAATCGATATCCGCGTCCATCAGGATATCGTGCTGAATACGTCCACGCTCGCGGAGGCACGTGAAGCGGTCCTTGTGCTTCCGGCGATGACCCGGTACGAGCAGCCGGGAGGGGGCACGTCCACCTCGACGGAACGGATGGTCTATTTCTCTCCCGAGATCGACGGGCCGAGAATAGGAGAAGCGCGCGCCGAATGGGCGATCTATGCCGAGCTTGCGGCCCGGGTGGACCTGCAGCACCAGCAGAAGGTGGGCTTTGCCACAGCGCAGCAGATCCGGGAGGAGATCGCCAGAGCGGTGCCCTACTATGACGGCATTCAGCATCTGGCGAACCGGGGGGACGTCTTCCAATGGGGCGGAGCCTGGCTGTGCGAGGACGGGATTTGTCCGACGCCGGACGGCCGCGGGCAGCTGCTCCCGATTGAGCTGCCGGAGCTTCGAAAGCCCGAAGGGCATTTCATGGTGACGACACGCCGCGGCAAGCAGTTTAATTCGATGATCTATAGCGAGACGGATCCGTTCAACAACGCAGACCGTTATGATGTGCTTATGAACGAGGAGGACGCCGGAAGTATCGGCCTGCGGGCAGGAGACGCCGTCGTGGTCTATAACCGTCATGGGCTGATGCACGGGCGATGCAAGTCGGTACCCATCCGGAGGGGTAATATCGAGGTACATTGGCCTGAGGGCAACAGCCTGATCCCCAAAGGGGTCTATGAGCCTCATGCAGGGATACCGGAATACAATATTGCGGCCGTGGTCGAGAAAGCGGAAACGTATCATGCCTTTAAGGATACCCGGTATGTGGAGAAACGGATTGCGGAGCTGGAGACGGAAATGGAGTGACGGAGCATGGAGAAATCGGTGACGGCGGGCTGGAAGATATTGAAGTATGATGGAGGCCGGCTGCAGGAGCGGGAGGACGAGGTGGCTGCGGAGTATCCTCTGACGGTCAGGGTGGACGGTGAGGAATTCGCAACGATCGTCTGCTCCCCCTCCGACCTGGACGATATGGTTATCGGATTTCTGGCTTCGGAAGGGATGATCCGGTCGGTGGAGGAGATCCGCAGGCTGTCCTTGGACGCGGACCGCGGCTTTGCCGATGTGGAGCTTGCAGCTCCCCAAAATACGGGCAAGGATTGGTACAACAAACGATTTATCGGCTCCTGCTGCGGCAAAAGCCGTCAGTTTTATTTCCATAACGATGCCAGGACGGCCAAAACGATAACTTCCCGAATGACCGTCAAGGCGGAGCAATGTCTTGCATTAATGCGCGAGCTTCAGCAATGCTCCTCCGACTTTCGCAGCACGGGCGGCGTCCATAATGCGGCACTTGCCAGCACGGAGGAGCTGCTGGTCGTCCGCTCCGATATCGGGCGGCACAACGCCTTGGATAAAATTTATGGTCACTGCCTGCAGCACCGAATTCCTCTGAAAGGCAAGGTGCTCGTGTTCAGCGGACGCGTCTCGTCCGAGGTACTGCTGAAGACCGCCAAGATCGGGGTGGGCGTTCTGTTATCCAAATCGGCTCCGACGCAGCTTGCCCTTCAGCTCGCGGATGATCTGGGAATCACGGTGGTAGGCTTCATCCGCGGCGATTCTTTTAATGTTTATACGCATCACGAAAGGCTGGAGCGGCCGGAACCCCAGTAGCCGCATGGCTTGCTGGGAATCGGTCAAAAGCCCGATAACGGCCCGGTTTTTGCTCTAATTTGGATAAATACTGAGATAGAGATTATTGTGGATAGCGGTATCCGTTGCTATGATATACCGGAATGAAAGAGGCATTGCTCTGTAATTACATTGTATTAGGAGGAAAACTGCATTGAACAAGTTTGCAAATTCAGCCGTTGGCAGCGATGGTAAAGCGCCGTTTGACATGCCTGAAATTGCGCTTCCGAATATACCGGAACGAAGCGTAACCATCACCGATTTCGGAGCCTGCGGAGATGGTGTGACTATGAATACGGCAGCGATCGCAGCCGCAATAGAGGCCTGCGCTGCTGCGGGCGGAGGAACGGTTATCATTCCTTCCGGAGTATGGCTGACAGGGCCGATCGTCCTGAAGAGCCGGATTCGTTTACATACGGAGCACGGGGCTGTCATTCGCTTCAGCCCGAACTATTCCGATTACCCGCTGATCGAATCGAATTTTGAAGGGTTGCCGTCGGTTCGCTGCATGTCTCCGTTGTACGGGGAGCAGCTGGAGGATATCGCGATTACCGGTCACGGAATCTTCGACGGCTCGGGGGATGCCTGGCGCCCGGTAAAACGCTTCAAGATGACGGACATGCAATGGAAGAAGCTGCTTGCCTCTGGCGGAGCGGTGGACGCGGACGGCGAGATTTGGTGGCCGACGGAAGCCGCCATGAACGGGGCCGCGACAGTCGAAGCGCTGCGTAAGCAGGGATCAACGTCCATCCAGGATTACGAGCCTGTGAAATCCTATCTGCGCCCGGTGCTGCTCAGCCTGCGCAGCTGCAGCCGCATCCTGCTGGACGGGCCGACGTTCCAGAATTCGCCCGGATGGTGCTTGCATCCATGGGTAAGCGAGCACATCACGATCCGCAATATCACCGTTCGCAATCCGTGGTATTCGCAGAACGGCGACGGCCTGGATCTGGAATCATGCCGCTATGCGGAGGTTACTCATTCCGTCTTTGACGTCGGCGATGACGCCATCTGCATCAAATCGGGTAAAAACGAGGAGGGCCGCAAGCTGGGCAAGCCTTGCGAATATGTCGTAGTTCGCGACTGCACCGTGTACCACGGTCACGGCGGATTTGTTATCGGCAGTGAAATGTCAGGAGGCGTACGCAACCTGCTCGTCTCGAACTGCTCGTTCATCGGAACGGATGTCGGGCTCCGCTTCAAGAGCACCCGGGGCCGTGGAGGAACGGTAGAGCAAATCTATATTCGCAATATCCGGATGAAGGATATCGCCCGTGAAGCGATTACCTTCAATATGTACTATGAAGTCAAGGGAGATCCCGATGCCCGTGCAGAAATCAATGAAGGCACGCCTCAATTCCGCGACATCTTCATTGAGGATACGGTCTGTGCGGGTGCAGAGGTCGGCATTCATCTGAAAGGCCTGCCGGAGATGCCGATTCGCTCCATCCATCTGAATCGGGTATCCATCGAAGCGAAGCAGGCGATCGAGTGTACGAATGCCGAGAACATCTCGATGCGCGAATTGACCGTCGTACCGGAGAACGGGCCGGTCGTCCGCGTTCACAACAGCCGGAATTTGCAGCTTGAGCAAGTCGTGTCCAAGGGCCGCCACGATGTATTCCTGCACGTTACGGGAGAAGGCTCGGAGCAAATCCGCTGCACTCAAATACCGTCCCTTACGCAAGACTCCGTCGTGCTCGGAGCTGAAGTGAAGGAAGACGCCGTACAGCTGTAACTCTAATCATAATCATAATCATAATCATAATCGTAAGCCTTCAGTTCCTATTCGGGATTGAAGGCTTATTCTTGTTTCGATGCCGCGATAGCCTGATCGAAAGGAATAAAGCACGGCAAGAAGGAAAATGGGAGGCACAGGAAGAAGTATCGGGGATAAGGCATGCTAACCAAGGGAGATGAAATAAGAAGATGAGACGTCATGAAGGTGAGGTTTATTTCGGCACGATACTTCTTGAACGAAATCGCTGGGCTGCAGGCAAGGAGCCTTCCTATCTTGTCAGCGAGTGGATAGAGCGCCTGAAGCAGGACGGGTTTGACGGTTTGGAATTGTGGGAGAATCATGCGGCTTTATGCGGCGGAGCCGAGCTGGAACGGCTGGCCTCATCCGCGATGCCCGTATCGGTCTATAATTCGTATGTGTCGTTCGAGGACGGGGCGGAGGAAGAGCGTCGGCAGGCTGCGCAGCTTATCGCCAAGCTGGGCGCCCAAGTGGTCAAGTTCAATTTCGGACGCGAGCAGGGCATGCTGGACACGTATATCCGCAACTGGAATGAATGGGTCCGGCTGCTTCCCGAGCCATGCCGTCTATTGTGCGAGTGTCATCCGAATACCGTGATGGAGGAGCCGCGGGCGGCGGCAGCGGCGATGAAGGCTATGGATCGCTGTGAGGCGATCATCCATCCGTTCCACTGCCTGGGGCCGCTGGAGGACTGGTTCGAGCATTTGGGCCCGGCGATTACTCACGCGCATGTTCAATACCGTTATGGAGGCCAAACCTTCCGGCGGTTAAGCTCCAATCCGGAAGAAATCGCCGGGAAGCTAGAGCTTATGAAGAAGGCCGGCTTTCAGGGCTCCTACACATTGGAATTCGTCGAGGGCACAGGACCGGGAGAAGAGCGCGAGAAGCTGTATCAAGCCGCTTTGGATGATCTTCATACGCTTAAAAGCTGGATCTGGGCCTGCTAAGCCTCTAAGCCTCGTTTTGCGTACTGGACCTCGCGCCCCCGGCGGGAGGTCCGGTCCTCTCTATTTCCCCCGCGATTTGCCTTACCCCCATTAGAAAAAGTTACCGAATTTGTTGTCGAAAATCGCTTGCGGCTGTAGGATAAAACGCGGGGCAGGGTTATAATGAAACTATCATAGAATCCATACCATACATTCAAAATATACTGTCACACGAAGGGGGAGCTATGAGGGCGTCGCTGAGGGTACGGATTAGCGTACTGTTTCTCCTTATTACTAGCATTTCGTTATCGTTGGTGGGATGGAGCAATTACAATGCCGCCAAGATGACCATCTTTCAATCGCTCAAGGATAATTCCCGGGCCAAGGTCCAAACGCAAGCGCAAGACTTGACCACCTGGATATCGAACCGGCTGGCTGAAGTGAAGGTGATCAGCCACAGCGATCTGATTCGGTTCGGCGAGGATAAGGATCGGCTGGACTATTTGCTGAGAGAGAGGGACCGGTCGACAGGGATGTTTACCTCTTTCGGCATCAGCGATGCGTCGGGGAAGCTGAGGATGATCAGCGGGGAGACGCTGCATATTGCGGATGAGGCTACGTTTAACGAGGTTTTGCGAGGAAATGATATCGTATCCAATCCATTTGTTCGCAGTACGGATGGAAAGCTGATTATTACGATGCAGGTTCCTATTTTCGATAATGATTACAAAATTAAGGAAGTACTGGAAGCGGATCTTCCGACAGACAAGGTCTTCAACGGCTTCACAAATTATATGGTTGGGCCGTCCGACGTTACTGTGTTATTCGAGAGGGACGGTACGATCATTTATCATCCGGATCATAGCAAAATTTTACACTCCAACGTGCTGGATTCGGATTCTCCGTTTCAGCCGATTGTCCCGGAGCTCGTTCAGAACCGCCACGGCTTTGTCGAGACCGAGGTAAAGGGAGAGCCTGCTCTTATCTTCTATTCCGAGGTGCCCGGGACCAAATGGTACATGGCGGTCTGCGTGCTGATGGAATCGTTTCAGAAGCCGCTGCAATCTCTTTTTTGGCGCACGGTCCTTAGCGTAATTTTTACAGAAATTATCCTTGGCATCATCATGTTCTACTTGCTGAACAAAATGGTTGCCCGTATTCGCCAAATATTGAACGTCACCGAAAATGTAGCCGGCGGCAATCTGAAGGTGAGTCCGGTTTTGTTCCGCTCCAAGGATGAGATCGGTGCACTGGCCCAATCGGTAAACGGGATGGTGGATAATCTCCGCAACCTGTTCGAAAGGTTAAATGCGATTATTAATCAGAATGATTACGCTATAATCGTTATTAATACGGATTACAAGATCACCTATTTTAACCGCAGAGCAGAGACGATACTAGGTTACAGCGCGGACGAGGTTATTATTAAAGAGAGCGTATTTCTTTTGCATGACCGGCAAGAGCTGGAGGAACGCGCGAAGCGTCTGACCGAAGAGCTCGGAGTTTTGGTTAAGCCGGATATATCCGTGTTTTTGACCAAATCGCCCAGACATGATCCGAAGGATTACGAATGGACATATATTCATAAGAACGGGACCCGGTTTCCTGTTAATTTGAACGTGAGTCCCATGCGGGACCAGCATGGATCGGTGACCGGTTACGTCGGCATTGCGCACGATATTCGCTTGTACAAGCAGACCGAGGATACTCGCAACCGCTTGTTAAGCATCTTAGACGCGGCCAAAGACTTAATCGCTTCCATTGATACGCAAGGAAATATATTTTATATGAATCCGGCGGGGATGGAGATTATCGGCATTCCGCAGCTGGACGAGCGTACGAAGGAAGCCAGGCAGTATCTGGATAACGGCACCTTCCGAATTTATATCAGAGGGCTGCACCGGGTGCGCGATAAGGGGTATTGGGAAACGAAATCCGATATCGTCACGACGGACGGCCGGAAGGTACCCATGTCTCTTATTGTAGTAGCCCACAGGGATAAATCCCAAAGGGTCGTTTATTATTCCGTCATTGCCCGGGATATCTCGGAATACAACCGGATTTGGGCGGAAATGCTGCAGGCCAAGCAGGAGGCCGATGACGCCAATGAAGCGAAAAGCCTCTTCCTGGCCAGGATGAGCCATGAAATCCGTACGCCGTTAAACGGCATTATCGGATTCGCCCAGATTATGCTGAGAACGGAAATGAGTGCGGCTCAGAAAGAATACGGCCATAAAATTTTGGCCTCCTCCAACACGCTGCTTCGGATTGTAAATGACATCCTGGATTACTCCAAGGTGGAGGCAGGGAAGCTGGAATTGGAAAAGGTATGCTTCAATATACACGAAATCATACGCAATTTATCGGATATGATGAGCGTGCTTCTTGGAAAAGAGCCGATTGATATTATCATCGACACTCCGGAGGAGCTTCCGGATGCCCTGATGGGGGACCCGCTCCGGCTGGAGCAGGTTTTGCTTAACTTGTGCAGCAATGCCATTAAATTTACCAAGCAAGGTGTCATTACGATCACGCTGACCCTGCTGGAAGCGGACAGTAGAGGGATGTTTATCGCATTTTCTGTCGCCGATTCAGGGATAGGCATTCAAAAGGAGCATTTGAGCAAGCTGTTCGAGCCATTCTCGCAAGCGGACGGATCGACCAGCAGGAAATATGGAGGAACCGGCCTCGGTCTGGTCATTTCCAAAAATCTCGTGGAAATGATGGGGGGCTCTATCTCCGTAACCAGCAAGGAAGGAGTAGGGAGCTGCTTTACGTTCACGCTGTACTTTGAGAGGGTTGCCTCGGCGAAGAATGAGAAGCTGGAGCTTACGGCCGGTCCATCTGCATACCGGATTCTTGTCGTAGAGGATAATCCCTTCATTCGAAGCAAGCTCAAGGAGCTGCTTGGTTCGCTTGCGCTCGAAGTTCTATGTGCCGCTTCATGGGCTGAAGGAGCCAGGCTGCTGGCCGCCTGCGGTAAGCATAACCCTGTTCATGCCGTTCTGCTCGATATGGAGGCCGAGGATATGTACGGCCCGGAGACCTGGCTTGAATGGAAGGAAACGGCTGAATCCGTCGATACCCGAACCATTGCGATGACCTCGATCTACGGCAGGGAAGAGCTGCTTCGGATGCAGGAACACGAGCGGCCGGACAATATTTTGGTAAAGCCTCTGAACCGGCTGGGACTATCGCAAGCGATCCGGTCTGTGCTTGAAGCACCGCCGGGTATCAAGGCTCCGGCGCCCGAGCCTGCCACGCAGCCGAGACCTCCTTCGGCTTGCCGCCGGGGACGAATCCTGCTTGCTGAAGATAATGAGATCAATCAGCAGGTGGCCGTTGAGCTGCTGCAGAGTGAAGGGTTCGAAGTGACGGTGGCGCGTGACGGCAGGGAAGCATTACATTATGCCGAGCAATTGAAATGGGACCTTCTGTTTATGGACATTCATATGCCCGAGATGGATGGATATGAGGCTGTTCGCAGGCTCAGGGCAGACCGCCGCTATGACGACCTTCCCATTATTGCCTTGACCGCCAGTGCGATGGCCAGGGAGCGGGAGCTATGCTTCGAAGCCGGGATGAACGATATTCTGAGCAAGCCTATCGATGTGGAGGAATTGGCCCGGATGCTGGACAAATGGACGGGCGTACGAATGCAGGCAGCAGGGGAGCGCCCCGATGTTCCAGAGCCGGAAGAGACGAAACCCGATGGTGAAAGGAACGGACAGCAGCAGCTCCCTGAGGTTCACGGCATGGATTTGGAGCGTGTACTGCACCGGTTGAACGGCAGGATGCCGATATTGATACATATCCTTAATCAATTTCAGATGGAATACCGCCATTTTACGGAGAAGCTGAGCACCCAGCTGGAGAACGGACGGCTCGATAACGTACGGCGAAGCATCCATTCTCTGAAGGGAGTTGCCGGCAATTTGGCGGCGGATCAGCTATTCGAGCTCGCATCTGCCATGGATGCCAAGCTTGCGGAAGAAGCGTACAGCGAATGGGAGCAGGAGCTTGCAGGGCTCGAGCGGGAGCTTACGGATATTCTGGCTTCCTTGAACGGCTGGAACGAGTAGGGAAAGAAATCCTAAAATGTAAGGAAAGTTTGAGCAAAAGATTTACAATTCAAAAAATTAACTTCATTTATCTTGCTAAAAGGTGAGCGTTCATGCACAAAGTATTTATTGTTGAAGATGACATTATTATCGGGGACATGCTTTCCATGTATTTATCCGAAGAAGGCTATACGGTTCACCGCACCGAGAGCGGAAAAGAGGCGCTGAGACTTTTGGAAGAGTTCGATCCTGATATTGTACTGCTCGACATGGTGCTGCCTGATATTAGCGGAATTCAATTGTGCGGAGAAGTCCGCAAAATATCGACGGTTCCCATTCTCGTCGTGTCCATGAAAACCGAGGTCATGGACCGGGTGAACGCGCTGCATGCCGGCGCCGACGATTATTTATGCAAGCCGTTCAGCATGAGGGAGCTGTCGGCTAAGGTAGCGGCAATGATCCGAAGAACGTATTACAATCATCAAATCAAAAATCCTGGAGCAGAGAGCGTCGCATCAAACCAAATCTTTTTGAACTATGAGAAAAGATCGCTGTATGTGAACGGACAGCACGTCGATACGACGTTTTCCGAATTTGAAATTATGAAGCTGTTCGTAGCCAACCCCGGAAAGGTATACAGCAGGGAGGAGCTGATCAACGCGGTACGCGGATTTGACTCCTTCGTGAACGACCGCGCCATCGACGTGCATATAGGGAATTTGCGCAAGAAAATAGAGCAGGATTCCAAGCAGCCGATGTTTATCAAAACCGTATGGGGGGTTGGATATAAATTTATGAATATGTAAAAAGCATAATGGCTTGCTAACAATCATCCATAAACTTTTTTTACAATTTTCGCTCATAATAGGAAGAATGGTGGATGATATTGCCATAATATGCGACTCTTTGTCATTTAATGTCGAACAACGAGATGAGTCATCAAAACAATGGGGGTCAAGTAATTCATGTTGGAAATCGTATCAACGAAATATGAAGGCAAATATTTGGACTATGTCAGGCAGACGATGCTTTCATTCGCAGAGAGAAATCATTTAACGCGCCGGGAAAGTGAAATCGCGGTTCTTTTGATGATCTACGGATATTCTAATCAGGAATTAGCTGATCATTGCTCCATTTCCGTGAAGACGGTCAAAAACCATTTGGACAATATTATGAAAAAGCTTGGCATTCACTCGACAAGAAAGCTGTATTCGATGCTGCTGCAGGCTTTTTGCTGTGAAGGCGGAATGGTGATGGCAGAGCAGGCCAGGCGATATGAAAGAATGAGCGGATAAATCATGGGATACCGGTAAATAGAGAAGAGGGGGAGCGATGATGTCGAACACATATGAAACGTTAGAGAAAATAGCTATCAACGCTTCCGTGCTTTTAACGTTTATCTTTTTGTTCCATTGGTTGTACCCTCTTATTTCCAAGCTTTCTAAACGTTGGGTAAGCGCTATATTCGGCGTTTGGTTCGGTATGACGGGCCTTGCGGTCATGCTCGATCCTCTATATATCGCCGATGGAGTGATTATTGATTTCAGGACAGTCCTTGTGGCATTGGCTGGGACTTTCGGGGGTAGTATCTCCGGTATCCTCGCGATGCTCATCGTAGGAGGCTACAGGGCGTATCTGGGCGGCGCCGGAATCATCAGCGGAGTAGGCGGGGTTGTAACGGCCATGGTGCTTGGCGTGCTGATGAATCGATATGAGCCCAGGTTCAAAAAGCCTACGCTGGCTTATGCCGTGTTCGGGGTCATCATCGCGCTCGAAAGCGCCTTATGGTTCCTTGTTTTGCCTAAAGGGCTGGATCAGTACCTGATTCAGCATATTGCCATTTATATGATTGTGACGTACCCGCTCGTAGTGATCATCATTCGTTACTTCATTACCCACGAAATCCGTAAGAAAGAGACGGAGGGCAGGCTGCTCGAAAGCGAGGAGCAGTATCGTACGCTTGTCGAGCATTCCAATGATCTGATTTTCCGCTGCGATCTGCGCGGAAATTTGTTATCGGCGAACAAGAAGTTTATGGATGATTTGGGGATCGAAGCCAAGGAGCTGAAGGAGCAGTGGGTCTTTGACGTCCTTGGGTTCAGGGACGATCTGGCCCGCTGGCAGGAGCTGCTTACGGATACTGTTTACGGGAAACGTCCCGTTACCTTTGAGAAGGAAGTGGCTCACAAGGATGGCAGCACGCGATTGTATGTGACCACGCTGTCTCCGGTGCTCGGTGCGGACCAACAGGTGAAATCGATCACCGGGACATGCTATGACATCACGAGAATTAGAAATTCTGAGCGGCGCATCCTGCAATTATCCCTGTACGATGCACTAACCGAGCTGCCTAACCGCCGGCTGTTAATGGAGAAGCTGAATCAGGCGATAACCGTATCGCAGGAGCAGGGCACATGCGTGGCAGTCGTCGTAGCGGATCTGGATAATTTCAAGCTGATCAACGATACCCGGGGCTATGCTTTCGGCGACGAGCTGTTGAACCGGGTGGGGCAGCAGCTGCAGCGCCTTGTATCTCCCAAGGATACGCTGGCCAGAATAGGCGAGGACGAGTTCGTATTGCTGCTGGAGGGCTTTGATCAGCTGCATCATTTGCTCTCCCGCATTCAAACGATACAGGATGAATTCCAGTATCCTCAATTTATACGGAACGAACAGATTTATACGAAGATGAGTCTGGGAATAGCGCTGTATCCCGGTGATGGGGATAATGCGGAGGAGCTGATTAAAAACGCCGATACCGCTATGTATAACGTGAAGTCCGCGGGGAAAAACCATTACCGCTTCTACAATATGGAAATGAGGGAAGCGCTCCTGAAACGAGGAAGACTGGAAGAGGCGCTTCGCAAGGCGCTTATCCATAATGAATTGATCCTGCAATTCCAGCCGCAGAAGGATCTTCGTACGAACCGCATCCGGGGCTTTGAGGCGTTAATCCGCTGGGTGCATCCCCAGATGGGTACGGTATCGCCAATGGATTTTATTCCGGTAGCGGAACAAAGCGGAGCGATTATTCCTATCGGTGAGTGGGTGATTCGCACGGCATGCGAGCGAAATAAGGTCATACAAAAAAATCATTTTCCGAACTCGATCATTTCGGTCAATATATCCGCCATTCAGCTTCAAAGGCCGGATTTTGCCCAAATGGTCATCGACATCCTGCTCGAAACCCGGCTTGCTCCCAAATATTTGGAGCTGGAAATTACGGAAAGCATCATGATGGAATCGTTCCAATCCGCGATTGGTAATCTGCAAACGCTTCGGGATTATGGAGTCAGCATTGCTTTGGATGACTTCGGTACAGGGTACTCCTCATTAAGCTACTTAAAACAGCTTCCGATCCGAACCTTGAAGATCGATAAATCCTTCATCAAGGATATCACCCGGGAGTCCGTGACAGATTCGCTTGTGGAATCCATCATTATTCTGGTCCACAGAATGGGGATGGAGGTTGTGGCAGAAGGGGTCGAGACTCAGGAACAGCTTGACTTTCTCCGTCAATGGGGGTGCGAGTATGTTCAGGGCTTCTTGATCAGCAAGCCGCTGTTCGAGCTGGAGATCCGGCAATTATCTGTTAATAAGCAGCCGGATACCCCGTCCTTTAAGGAAGCATGGGAACGTCCTCATGCCTGACACCGGCTGAATGGGGCAACGACAGCAAGGCCGTCATCAGCAGGGTGAAGGTAATGCGGCAGCAGCTGCGGCTGGACCGAAACGCTGCAGTTCTTCGATCGGTCGTATAACAAGAGTTGTACATTTTTTGGACTCCTTGATTTCAGCTGCATAGGCATAAAATGTACGGCAATAAAAGTAGAAAATGACGCGAAGCAACAAGATAGGTTCGGAAACGAAGCTGGTTTTCCATTACAATAAAAGCAGAAGTCCTTCTATAGTTCTGGCAGCGAATGACCCTGATAGTCATATTGGAGGAGGAATCGCTTATGACGGAATTTGGATGGTGTGCAGGTATTGGGCGTGCCGAGCAGGTCAAGGAGCACGGGTACGATTACATGGAATGTCCTCTTTCCCCGCTGATGAAGGAGGGACCGGAAACTGTCAAGAAAGCGCTTCCGATATATGCGAGCCTGGCTATTCCGGTCAAAGCCTGGAACAGCTTTTTTCCGTGGGATATGAAGCTGGTGGGTCCCGAAGCGGATGAGCGGAGAATCCGCAATTACGTGGCCCAGGCTGTCGATACGATGAGCCGGGCGGGTTCTTCCATCGCGGTTTTGGGCAGCGGCCGATCCCGGCATGTACCGGAGGGATGGGAGCGCGAGAGAGCGGAGGATCAGCTGGTAAGGCTGCTCTCCCTGATAGCGGATGAATGTGAAGGAACCGGATTAACAGTGGCTATCGAGCCGTTGAACAGGAAGGAATCCAATATCATCAACAGCGTAGCCGAAGGGGCTGCATTGGCCAAAGCTGTTCATCGGCCGCAGATTCGGGTGCTGGCGGACTTTTATCACATGGATGAAGAGCAGGAAGCCTTGGAGACGATCGCCGAGCACAAGGAGTGGCTGGCCCATATTCATGTAGCGGATACGGGGAGATGTTCTCCCGGAACCGGTCAGTACCCGTATGATGAATTCGTGAAGCAGCTGAGAGCGGCGGGCTATCAGGGCGGAGTGTCCGTGGAATGTACCGTTCATGATTGGGATAGTGAGCTTCCGGCTGCTCTAAGCTTTTTGAAGAAGAAGTGGGGCGCTTAAGTCCCTAAGCTGTGGCAATGCTTACGGTAAAAGCAAGCCCCCGGGGGGGGCCGGGGGCTTGCTCGGTAGGCTTACCTGCGTTTTTTACGATCGAGTTCCAAATCCTTCAGCCGAAATTTGTTATCCCATAGGAATTCCATATCATATTCGGTCGTATCGTTGCTGATGAACCGGTACATCGCATAGCAGAAGCCGTCGATAATACCGAACAAAACGATAATCCAGGAACAAAGCTCGATCCACAGCGCAGGTGCCATTGAATCATCCCCTTCTTCACGTTCTTACTCCCATTTTATGAAGAAGCCGGGAGGAAGATGCTTGGAGGGGACGGGCCAGGTATTATTGCTGGTTCCCGTTGTTGGAGGATTGCTTCGCCGCCTCGTACTCCTCGGCGTATTCTTCCAATGAAGTAATATGCCCATGCGGATGAGGCGTTTGCTTGCGGATTTTGGCTTCATTCTCGCGGCGTGCCTTGGATCTGCTCATAGGACTTGGACCTCCTTTGATGGATTTCGGGAAAACATACCCCACCCTAGAATGGGAAGCTTTCCAAACGTTTATTCATTCTTGTTAAAGAGTGGTTGTCAATTTATGACAACTGCATTATAGTGGAAAGTATACAACCAGAACAGCATTTTATAATATCAAACCTAAGGATCTACTACGTGCGAAGGAGTTACCACATGCCGATTATTCAGTCATTAGACAGAGCTCTGCGCATCCTCGACTTGTTCGATGAACAGGATAGTGAGCTGAAAATTACCGAAATCAGCCGAAAAATGGATCTGCATAAGAGTACGGTGCATTCCCTGTTGAAAACACTTCAGGAGCACCGCTACATCGAGCAGAACGAAGAGAACGGCAAGTATCGGCTCGGTATGAAGCTGCTCGAACGCGGCCATCTGCTGCTCCAGCAGCTGGATATCCGTACGCTTTCCCGTACCGTACTGCTGGAGCTCGCTTCCTTGACAGGGCAAACCGCTCATTTGGTCATACGCGAGGGCAGGGAGGGCGTATACATAGATAAGGTCGAGGGCGCAAGAGCGGTCATCCGGTATTCACGCATCGGCAGGCGGATTCCTTTGCATTGCAGCTCCGTAGGGAAGATCCTGGCGGCATTCCTGCCGGCGGAGGAGCAGGAGCAGCTTCTGCGGGGATACGAGTACACGGTCCACACCCCAAGAACGATAACGGACCCGGCAGCGTTCATCCGCGAGCTGGAGCAGGTAAGGAAGAATGGGTATGCCATTGATAATCAGGAGAACGAACCGGGAGTACGATGTGCAGCCGTTCCGGTACGCAACCACTCCGGGCAGGTTATCGCCGCAGTAAGCATATCCACGCTCGTATCCAATGTGAACGACGCCGAGCTGGAAGCCTTCCTACCGGAATTGAAAAAGGCAGGTGAGAGCATTTCCCGGCGAATGGGCTTCGGGATGGTCATGAGGTAGACGGGATTCTCATGCAAAATCTCTTTTAGCAAGCGCGGGAAAGCCGCAAGTAAGCTTTCCTGATGGGTCTCATAAGCTTCCGCTTAACGCGGGTTCTGCGTCAATGGCCAAGAATGCCGTTGGACGTAGTTCTCAAGTGCAATTTTATCAGAACGTCGTTTTATATTATAAAACAAATGGGAGGCGGCTATCTTGAGAATCATTCGCTACTTGGAGCAAGGAAAGGCGGTAATGGCAGCTGTAACAGAGGAAGGAAGCGTGTATCCGCTGGAATTCCGCGACTTATTCGAACTGGTGCAAACGGCGGAGCAGGAGGGAATAACGGCAGCAGCTTGGCTGAAACGGGAGCTTCCCGGCCGGACGGCCGTCGGAAGTGCCATGGAGGAGCTGGAGCTGCTCGTCCCCATTACAGCGCCGGAGGTGTGGGCTGCCGGAGTTACCTATGAGAGAAGCCGGCAGGCCCGCAATTATGAAGCGACAGGGGGCAAGCTGGACGCTTCCACCTTCTACGATAAGGTGTACGATGCGGAGCGGCCGGAGCTGTTTTTTAAATCCACGGCGGCTAGGACCGTGGGTCCAGGAGGCACGTTATGCCTGCGCAGCGATTCGGCCTGGCAAATTCCGGAGCCGGAGCTGGGGCTCGTGATCGATAGGGGGGGACGGATTATCGGGTATACGATCGGGAACGACATGAGCTGCCGCGATATCGAGGGAGAGAACCCGCTCTATCTGCCGCAGGCCAAGATGTGGCGCAGGTCCTGCTCGATCGGCCCGGCGATCCGGCTTGCCGATACGGTAGCCGATCCGTACGCGCTGGATATCGTGTGCCGCATTTATCGCCACGGGCAGAAGGTGGTGGAAGGAACCGCCAGCACCGGACAGCTGAAGCGCAGACTGGAAGAGCTGGTGTCGTTCCTGATCCGCGACAACGATATTTTCGACGGAACGGTGCTGCTGACCGGCACCTGCATAGTGCCTCCCAATGAGTTCACATTGCAGGACGGCGACCGCATTGAAATCGGGATTAGCGGGATAGGTACGCTGACGAATGAGGTAAAAACCCAGGAGAGGATGAATAACGATGACTGGAAGCAGCAATCGCACGTATCTTAATTATATCGGGGGGCAATGGACCGCCTCGGCTTCAGGGGAAACGGAAGGAAGCATCAACCCGGCGAACCGGCATGAAATCGTCGGTTTTGTGCAAAAATCCGTACAGGCCGACCTGGATGCGGCTGCTGCGGCGGCTAAGCAGGCGTCCCGCTCTTGGGCGAGATTATCCGGGGCCGCCAGAGGAGACTATTTGTATAAAGCAGCCAATGCGCTGGAGCGGCGGTTGAACGAGGTCGCGGAAATGATGACGCGCGAGATGGGCAAGACACTCCCGGAGGCAAAGGGGGAGACGGCCCGCGGAGTCGCCATTCTCCGCTATTATGCAGGCGAAGGCATGCGCAAGGTAGGGGATGTCATCCCGTCAACGGACAGCGAGGGATTGATGTTCACCACCCGCACCCCTCTCGGCGTAGTCGGCGTTATTACACCGTGGAACTTCCCGGTTGCGATTCCGGTATGGAAGATTGCACCGGCCCTTGTCTACGGCAATACCGTCGTATTCAAGCCTGCACAGGAAACGGCGGTAACGGCCGCTCTCGTCATGGAGTGCTTCCATGAGGCGGGCCTCCCGGCAGGAGTCATCAACATGGTAACAGGCAGGGGGACGGTGATCGGGCAGGGGATTATTGACCATCCCGACATTCAAGGCATTACCTTCACAGGCTCCGATCAAGTCGGCAAGCAGGTGGGCCTGGGCGCGCTTAAGCGCGGTGCCAAGTACCAGCTGGAGATGGGCGGGAAGAACCCGGTCATCGTTGCGGCCGATGCCGATCTGGATTTGGCCGTGGAGGCAACGATCAGCGGCGGCTTGCGCTCGACCGGACAGAAATGTACGGCAACGAGCCGGGTGATCGTCCATTCCGACGTGTACGAACCGTTCAAGAAGAAGCTGCTGGATAAAGTCAGCACCATTCGCGTGGGCAGCGGATTGGACGGGGATACGTGGATGGGGCCTTGTGCGAGCCAATCTCAGCTGGATACGGTATTGGGGTACATTGAACGCGGGGAGCAAGAAGGGGCTGTGCTGCTATGCGGCGGTAAGCAGCCACAAGCGAAAGAGCTGCAGGACGGCTACTATGTCGAGCCCACCGTGTTCGAAGCTGTTACCCGCGGCATGACTATCGCACAGGAAGAAATATTCGGTCCCGTGCTGGCTTTGATGAAAGCAGACTCGCTGGAGGAAGCGATTGAGCTGGCAAACGATGTGAGGTTCGGCTTAAGCGCTTCGATCTTTACCCGGGATATCGGCTCCATGCTTTCGTTTATCCGGGAGATGGATGCCGGTTTGGTTCGTATTAATGCGGAGTCGGCGGGGGTTGAGCTGCAGGCGCCGTTCGGCGGGATGAAGCAGTCCAGCTCGCATTCCAGAGAGCAAGGGCAGGCGGCTATTGAATTTTTCACCTCTATCAAGACAGTCTTCGTCAAGGCATAAGCTCTTTTTTCGGTAATCCAATCCCTCCCGGCAACCTTTTGCTGGAAAAAAGCGTCCTCAAAAGGTAGAGAATAACCGGCCAAAGGGGGGACAGCAGTTGAGGAAGGCTCTGCGAATGTTGGAATGGATCCTGGTCATTTCCCTGTTGCTGCAAATTATGATGCTCGCCGTAAGGCCTTATATTAGCATGAATAGTTACCAGAAAGAGATTCGTGAAGCGAAGCGGCTGGGGAGCTTTTACGAAGGCGGTTCAGAGACCCAGCTGTATTTCGGTAAAAAGCTGCGGGTGAATGGCGTTATCTACGGCGGTCAAGGGGAATTATCCGTATACATGACCGGAACGGGCAAAAATCCCAATAAGCTGCCGAATCGGGTACTGGCGGAAACCGACAGCGGGATTTCACTGACCCAGCGGGGTTATAGCAGCACGAACACAGCATTTCGCTCCGAAGGGAATTACTTATTCAGCGATGTGCCGCAGGGAGTTCACAGTGTTCGAATCTTTAGCGAAGCTTATGGAGAATCCTTCAGCTTTATGATTCCTTTGACCGGGGGGAACGTAAGATGAGGATAGCCCGCTTTGTACAACGGAACAAAGGTCATGTGTTGCGCTGGTTCATCATATTGGCTGTAGGGCTTTTCCTGCTGAGGCTTCATTATTCGGACGATCCCTGGACTCCGGAAGGGGTGGCTGCGGACGCTCTGCTCGGCATGGAAATGCCGCCTGCCCGGATTCATACGATGATAGAGAGCGAGGACAGCATTTTTGCCGCGCTGCTGTATGATGAAGAGCATGGAATGTTTCACCAAATGTTCATGTCACGCTCGTTCGGGTTATTGTGGGTCAATAGAGGCGGAGGCTTCGGCAGTAAGCTGAATCCGGATACGCTGATCAGCTTCAGAATGGGGATGTCGACGTTAGATAAGCGATATCACTATTATTATGCGGGGCAGGTTCACGATCCGAACGTAGTCCGGCTTCGCATTGTATGGCCGGATGGGCTGGAACAGATAACGGAGCCGCGGGACAATCTCTATATGGTCATTCGTTCCTTTTCCTTGAAGGATCCTGCAAGCGAGAATGCTTGGGACAGCAAGCTATATGCATATGACAGCGGCGGGAACCTCTTGTATGAGCTGAATGCTCAGACATGGGAAATCCAGAGACAGCAGCTCTCATCGTCATAACCGGGATCAGGCGCCAAAATAAAAAATGGAACCGTCGCTGCTCTGCAGGGTACGGTTCCATTTTTGTTTGTGCTTGCGATGAAGCCTGTCTTTCTTCTCAGTCAAGGTAGGTGTTTTTCGTTCAACCGGTACGAGTCCGTTCCATTGCAATCTTTGAAGCTCCGGATTCAACCCGCCTTCACGTACCCTTCGGGCGCGCGCTTTCTTTGCTTTACTTTGTGCCATAGTAGGCACCTCCTCCAATAAATTGATTTCATTTATATTATAACCGATGGCGGCGGGCAAGTGATAGTATGACAGTTTTGAAACAAAATGAAGAATCGGTTGTTTTCGCCACGTTGATTTGTTACCCTTAGTAAGGAGTAAAGCTTCATTGAATCGGTTTCGGGAGTGAGCAGGTTGTCTTACGATAATATATATTGGCTAATATTAAGCGCTGCGTTTGTTTTTCCTCTTCTTATCGGCATCCTGATCATGCTGAAGACGAAGAGAATGCTCGTTTCATTTTTAATATCCCTAGCAGTCAATCTGGCCATCACGGTGCCTAGCTGCATGTGGTGGAGCTCTCTGTTCGAAGGCTTCTCCCGCATGTTCGGATTGTTCGGCTTCGGTGTAGCTTTTGTAAACACGGAGGTGCTGGTGCTGTTCGCGCTGTTTATTATGAGAAAGAAAGCGCCGAATCCCGAGACGGTCCAGTAATCAAATTGTAATATGATATTCATCTGGCTTTAATGTTGGGCGGATATAATAGAACTCGACCCCCTTTATAATATAAACGACTTGATGGTCCGCAATCCGAGCGATTGTGGACCTTTTTCTGTCTGCAATAAAAAGAAAGCCCCCAATCCCTTATAGGGATTGAGGGTCTCGGCTGCAGAGCAAGGATTAGAATGCAGCAGCTGCTTGAGCCGCATTTTTCACGCCTTCGCTAATAATAGCTTCCGCTTTGTCAGGGAATTGGTTATGGCCTTCCACTACAACAGTTGTTACATCCTGAACGCCGATGAAGCCCATGATGGTTTTAGCATAGTTCAAGGACATTTCCAGAGAAGCCATAGGACCTTCGGAGTATACGCCGCCGCGTGCGTTCAGCAAAGCAACCTTTTTGCCGGATTGCAAGCCTTGAGGACCGTTAGCTGTATAAGCGAAAGTTTTGCCTGCTTGAAGAATGTAGAAGAAGTAGGTCAGCAATTGAGCAGGAACGGTGAAGTTCCACAATGGGAAGGCAAATACCACTTTGTCGGCAGCGATGAATTGCTCCAGGTATTTGTTAACGTTGCTTGCTTTTTGCTCTTCAACAGCCGTCAATTCAAAGCCTTTGCCTTGCTTGAACAAGCCTGTCAATGTGTCCACATCGTAGTAAGGAAGCTCTTCAGCGAACAAGTCCAGCTCTTGAATCGTATCTTGAGGATGAGTTTCTTTATAAGAAGCGAGGAAAGCGTCGTACAGCTTTACCGTAGCGGATTGCTCGGCAGGACGACCATTAGCTTTGACAAAAAGAACAGTAGACATGAATAATTCCTCCTTGAAAATAAGCGTAGATTGATAAGTAAGTAGGATGTGAAATAATAAACATCTTACGTTATGTAAGTATAATAAATTATGTACTTACTTTTGTCAAGTGACTTTAAAATATTGTTTTTATGTAAATGGGAACAAAAAAAGAGCCGGAACAAAGTTCCCGCTCTCAAGCCCTAAGCCGTTAAAGCTTGGCCTTACCCTGCGATTTTTTCGGTTGATGAAACATCTCGAGCTTCTTCTCCCGAGCCTCCCAGCGAAAATTCGCGATAAAGAAGCCGATAATAGCCATGACAATAATTCGAATGTAGACCCAGGAAGTGCTGACCGTTCCCTGAGTTAACCATTCCATGAGCGTAAACAAGGCCGCCAGAGGCAGCCCCCAGGACAGAACGCCAAAATACATGACATATTTGGCTTTCCCCATGGCTCTCGTCTTGCTCCATTTACTGGCTTGCATTTCATTCATGCAACTAATCCCCCCGGATTCTGCTACGTCGTAGCCATCTCAATAGTATCGTCTGCCTTGTTCATTCGCTGACACGGAGGCAAAGTCCTTCTCGTGCGCAAATTGTTCACAATCGTTAAGTAGAATATACCAAAATTGGGTTAATCTATCCAAATCGCTGGCGGAAAGTCAACATTTTAGAAAAATATGTTACAATAGGTGGGAAAAATAGACAAGGGAAGGGTACGGTGGAATGAGCAAGCTGCTGTTATTTGTCGCATTAACCTGGCTGACAGGGAATCCGTTTATCGCACTCATTGTGCTGCTGATTATTTTATATGCATTGGACCGAAGATTTATCGGGCTGACGCCGAGCATTTTCAAGCCCATTCAGCGGGCAAGAAGACTTGCCCGATTGCGGCAAGAGCTGAGCATGAATCCGCATCAAACGTCTTCCAAGCTGGATATGGCCCGCCTTCTCATGGAGCGCAGCCAATACAGGGAAGCGTCCCAGCTGCTGGAGCAAATTAGTACCGTCATGGAAGATTCCGCTGATGTCAGGGCGGAGCTTGGGGTGTGCAAGCTTAAGCTTGGCTCCCTGGAAGAGGGGGAGCAGCTGCTGCTGGAAGCGCTGGAGCTGAATCCGCGCGTAAAGTACGGGGAGCCGTACCTAAGACTGGCCGAAGCCTGGGCGGATACGGAACCGGGGAAAGCGATCCGTTATTTGGAGACGTTCGGCTCGGTGAATTCCTCGTCGTGCGAAGCCTATTACCGCCTTGGCGAGCTGTATGCGCGTTTGGGGCAAAAGGAAGAAGCCCGCAGAGCTTACCGTGAGACGGTAGAGCTGTACCGCGGACTTCCGAAATACCGGCGGCGATTCGAACGCCGGTGGGCCATGCTGGCAAGATTAAAAGGTTGAATGAGTTCGAATTTATGCCGTTCATTAAATAGGTGGCAGTTAGTCTACGGCGGCAAACATCCGGTCCGGCGTAAAGGCTGATAAATCCATATCCGGCTGCTGACCCGTCACGAGCTGACGGATGAGCTTGCCGGTGCCCGGGGCCAATAAGATCCCGTTACGATAATGACCGGTGGAGAAGATCAGTCCCGGCAGCTTGGAGGAAGCTCCCATGTAAGGCAGCCCGTCCCGAGTGCCCGGACGAAGTCCCGCCCAAGTACTGACCAGCTCGGCCTGCTCCAGCGCAGGAAGCAGCCTGGCCGCCTTGGCATGCAGTGCGCTTACCGCGGAAACATGGCATCGCTTGTCGAATCCGGCCTCCTCCTGGGTTGCGCCGATCAGCATCGTTCCGTCCTGCTTCGGCACGATATATCCGCCCTTTGTAAATATCGTTTTCTTGATCAAAGGGGCGTCGGTTTTGACGGAGATGCACTGCCCTTTGGACGGAAACATCGGAAGACGGAAGCCGAACGGTTCGGTCAACGCAGGGCTCCATGCCCCTGCGCATACAATAACATGATCGGCATACAATTCTCCTTCGGATGTTCTTACGCCGATAATGCGTCCGCCTCGTTCTACGAGATTGAAGACCGGCGTCCATTCCCGAATGTCGCAGCCCTGCTTATGTAAAGCAGCCTGAAGCGTCTTGGCCAGGTGGACCGGATGCACCTGATGATCCTTGGAGAAATACAGGCCTCCACGGACATCGGAAGCAATCGCAGGCTCCCATTCTCTCATAGCGTCCGCTTCCATCCATTCCGCATCCTGAATCCAGGCCAGTCGGCTTCGAAGCTCCTGCTCGTCCTCCTCGTTCCATGCTATGCGCAGGATGCCTTGCTGGATATACTGAGCAGAGACACCGCTTAGCTGCTCCAATTCTTCCGCCCATTCCCGATACAGCCGCTGACTGAGGCGGCATAATTCATAGAAGGAGCCGGGATGGTGAATTTCTACCTGAGCTCCCAGCATTCCGGCGGCAGCGGTGGAGGCCTCTTGAAGCAGAGCACCCTTATCGATCAGTGTACAGCGAACTCCGGCGCGGATCAGCTCCAGTGCAACGGCGCTGCCGATAATGCCTCCCCCTACAATAATAGCTGAGGTCGTGCTGTTCAATGAAATCCACTCCTAGGTATATGATGGGTACGATCGATAGCTTCGCGAAAGCGAACGATTTGTCCGGCCGGCTGCGGATGAAGCAGAACCGAAGACAGCACGGCAATGCCGGCGCACCCTGTAGATAATACTTCTTCAACGAGATCAGGCTCGATGCCCCCGATGGCGATCACGGGTACAGGACAAGCGTCCACGACCTCGGCTAATGCCTTGATTCCGCGCGGGGCGAGTCCCGGCTTCGAATTCGATTCATAAATATGGCCGAACAGGACATAATCGGCGCCTTGTTGAGCCGCGTCCACGGCTTCCTGCACGGAATGCACGGAGCATCCGATTCGTGCGGCCGGGGGCAGAATATGACGGCTTTGCGATACGCTTAAGCTGTTATAAGCGAGCTGGACACCGGGGGCCTGAACGGCCAGAGCCGCATCCAGACGGTCATTGATAAAGACGGCGCTTGCCTTCAGCAAGGGCTTGAGCTGTGCATACCACTCCGTGATCTCGCGGGCTCCGCGTGTTTTCTCCCGAATGTGCAGCACATCGATGCATTCGGTCGGACATTGCCTCAATATATCGGCAACCTCGCTCAACTGCTGCTTGCCTGTGGTCATAACATGCAGTGCGTGCTTATTCATCGTAAAGCTCCCTCAAAGGTTCTTCTTTTCATCATAACGCAGCCCTTTTGCACCGTCAAAGCGTTTGCCCAAGTTGTCATAAAAATATCAATAACTAGAAACTTGACGCTGGGAAAGCGGATAGATACACTTATTGAAGATAGGAAGGCTTGGGTAAGCGGAACGAGGAGGTATCATGGTGGATAAGGTCTATAAAGCACTAACGATAGCAGGGTCGGACAGCGGAGGGGGCGCCGGCATTCAGGCGGATTTGAAAACGTTCCAAATGCTTGATGTCTATGGAATGTCCGCCATTACGGCAGTGACGGCACAAAATACGTTAGGCGTGCACGGCATATATGATATTCCTCTGGAAGGTATAGAGAAGCAGCTGGAGGCGGTTATCGGCGACATTGGCGTCGACGCGGCCAAGACAGGGATGCTGTCCCAGCCTGAGGTGATCGAGCTGGTGTCGGCCCAAATCAAGAAGCACGGGATCACTAAGCTTGTCGTCGATCCGGTTATGATCGCCAAGGGGGGAGCAAGCCTGCTTGCGCAAAGCGCCCAGCATGCATTAAGGACGCAGCTGCTTCCGGTAGCCGCTGTAGTTACCCCTAACATCCCTGAAGCGGAGGTTATTACCGGACTCCGGATTACGACGCTGGATGAGATGAAGGAAGCGGCAGTCCGCCTGGTGCAGCAATTCGGAGCCGGTGCGGCGGTGGTGAAGGGCGGCCACAGCTCAGGTGAGCCAACGGATGTTCTATATGATGGAGAACGGTTTCACTTATTTACAGCCGAGCGTTACGAGACACGGCATACGCATGGCACCGGATGCACATTTTCCGCTTGTATTGCAGCCGAGCTGGCCAAGGGTCATAGCCTGCTGGAGGCGGTGCATACGGCCAAGCAGTTTATAACGCTGGCGATTCGGGATGAACTGGGAATCGGTGCCGGACATGGACCGACCAACCATTGGGCCTACAGCAGACAGCTGAGGGCAGATGCAGACAAGCTGAAGAAGGGACAATAATACGGATGAGCTACGAATATCTGATGCAGGCGGTCCTGCTGATTTTTTTACTAATTCTCTCCTTTCCGGCGATTCTGCTATGGTCCAAATGGAGAAATAAGAAACGGAGATAACAACGATGTATTACGTAAACCATGAACAAATTAACGTGCGTCTTCAATTTTTGCCGACGCTGTCACTTGCCTGCCGCGAGCTGACGGAGCAATGGCAGGGGGAAGAAGGGAAGCTGCTGCTTCATTTGGCGCAGGAACGGGTTCTTCATCTGGCCATTGAAACGGTGACGGATATCGGAAGCTTGCTTATCGACGCTTTTATGATGAGAGATGCGAGCAGCTACGAGGACATTATAGAAATTCTTGCAGGGGAACGCGTATTTGATGAAGCAACGGCACAGGTGCTGAAGCGTCTGGTTCAGCTTCGACGGCCGTTGGTCCAGGACTTTGCCTCTTATCCGCGGGAATCGCTGCATCCGCTGATTGGAGAGCTTCCGGCGGTATTAACCGCATTCGCCGAAGCGGTTCCTGCCTTTATCAGTAAGGAAATGGTATAATCCTTCATTCCTGAAATCGCCATAATTAGGCTTTTTGATACATTTTAGTATACTAATTTACTTATTGTCGTATTTCGTATACAATGAGATGTATCAGAACGTTTAATGGCTGAGGGGAACGACTCGGATTCCCATACTTACGAGGAAGGCGGTGAGACCGGATGAACCAGGAACAGGATGTATCGACGCGCAAAGTCATATTGACCATGCTTAAGACGAGCGGGGCATTGACCGTTAGTGAAATGGCTAAGCAGCTAGGCATTACGGAGATGGCGGTGCGGAGACATTTGAACACGATGGAGCGGGACGGTCTGATCGAGGCGAAGCTGGTGCGTCAGGCGATGGGCCGGCCTACCAACTTATACTCCCTGACGGAGAATGCCGATGATCTCTTTCCGAAGAAGTACCATCATTTAACGCTGGATTTGTTAAGCGAGCTGGTGGAGGAAGCTGGACAAGGCAAAGTGGACTTGCTGTTCGAGAAGCGCAAGGAGCGGCTGATCGGCCGTTATGAAGGTCAAGTCAGCGGAAAGCCGCTGCCTGAACGCGTTAAGACGCTTGCCGAGATTCAAAACTCGAACGGCTACATGGTCGATTGGTCCGAAGGGGAGAACGGCGAGTTCGTCATTAATGAACATAATTGCCCCATATCCCAGGTTGCCAATCAGTACAATCATGCGTGCCAATGCGAATTGAATATGTTCGAGACCTTGCTGGACGCCGACGTTCAACGCGTAGAATGTCTGGTCAAAGGCGGCAACAAGTGCTCGTATGTCATACAACCCAAAAACTAAAACCATCCCTCGCTTCTATTCAAGCGCGGCGATGGTTTTTTTTCTGATCATTATTGAATGAATATCTGAGATGATCTAGGGTTCCTGCTCGGCCGTTTCGCTGGTTATCCCGGGGCCGGCGGCTTGCCATTTTCCGTTAATATAAGCAATGCCGAAAGTAATGATGCCCAGGACGAACAAAACAATCACTTTATAGAAGGTTTCGCTTCCGGCCAAGTCAAAGACTAATGTCTTGGCTGCCACGCATAGGAGCACGAGCGAACCGAATACGCGAAATAACGATTGTCTGCTGTATGCTCCCCACATAAATAGAAGCAAAGCATAAAGCCCCCATGATATCGATAAAGTAAGCTGCAAATCGAGGAAACGATGCAGATCATATTCACCAATCATATTCTTGACCTGAACCGTCAGCAGACCGCCTAAGATGAGGTGGCTCGTGACGGAGTAAACGATGGATAACAGGCGGTTGTCTTCCGGGCGCAGCACGGCAAAAGACCCGCGTATAGAGAAGTAGAACCCCATGGCGGCAAGAAGCTCCCATGCCAGCGCAGACCAGTTAAGGAACGGGATATATACTCCGAACCAAACGCCCCAAGGAGCTGTCCATGTAACGAAGAACCAATAGACCACGACTGCGAACCATACGCCAATGGCCGAGGCCCTCAGCCCTTCAAGCCTTTTCCAAGCTCCTGCGACATACAGAAGTAAGGTAATCATCAGCCAGAAGTATACATTGAGCAGAGGCTTCACAGCCAGCTCTTTGCCAAACTGGGTCGAGGCGATTAACAGAAGCAGTCCGCCTCCCGATAATTTGGTGAGCACAGCGGCATTGAAGGAAGAAGTCAAACGGTAAACGAGAGCGGCCATGAGGATATAGCCGAGCCCCATAAGCAAGAGAGGGTAGGCAAAAGGGACGATTCCGTTCAAAATCACGATCGACCATCCCCCGAACACGATCGCGTTCAGTACCCCGAGATACAAATTCAAGCCGTCAAAGCGGAGATTCTGCTTCCAGGATGAGATCAGAAACGCCAATACATAGAACCCGTAGGCAGCTAACGCATAGCGGATAGGCAGACTCCAAAGCGTGGAGACGTCCGGATCGAATTGAATATAGTAGATCGTATAGAGCACCCAGGTGCCGATAAAGGACACGAGGCGCAGCTCGGTCCAGCTTTGGCGGATACTGAGGAAGAAGAAGACAACGTTAACTACCAGCAGATAGAGAAATAGGGTAAATACTTGATCTGTCTCCGGCCTCAAGATCATGGGGGACATCAGCGCACCAATCAGCCCGACATTCATCAAGATCCGAAGCTGGGCCTTGTAGGCCAGCACGCCAAGGAGGCTCGTCAATGTCAGCATGCAGATAAAGACGGTCATGGAATCCCACAGCGCGAAGTAGATGCCGGAGAAGCTGAAGGTGGTGTATAGCAGCGCGGCTCCCATGCCTGCGATAATTTCTCCTGAGAGAGGGAACCGCTGCATCCATTTCCAACCGCCTAATACACAGCCGATACCAATGGCAAGACCAAGGCCGATCTTTACCGTATCCGAAATCCAGCCCTGGCTCCAGGTATACTTGAACAAATAGAGGAACGAGCTTACAATAAACATCGCTCCTAGCAGGTGAATCCACGATTTTCGCAGCAGATCGTTCATGTCTGTCATCTCACTTCCATTATGGATCAGTCGATTATGAGATGATTGTAAGACGATCGGTCTGCTTCCATAAGTACTAACTTTTTCTAGTACCTTAAGCTATAGACGGTCACTGCGGTGAACGACGGAATTTTTGGCCTGCTCAAAATGCTCCTTGTACTCCACGCATTCGATTTCACAGCCTGGACCTATATGGACGGAGCTGCCGCGGACGACTCTCGCCTTCGTGTATTCCAGATAGATGTTATCGCCTTCGATAGTATCCGCTGTGAGACTATTTTCGGTCCGGGGAGCGAGGGAGTGAAGCAGCTTGTGAAAGCTGTAGGCCAACCCGGAACGGGTTACCTTGATGGTCTCCCCGCCAATTTCTCTTGCGGAGCAGGGTCCGAACAGCTGGATGTGAACCGTGCCCGCGTTCAGCAGACCGCCGATGGTAAAGGCTCCTTTGGCGGCAAACGATTCGGCCTCGCAATCCTTCAGCACGGTGACCTCGCCGCCGATTTGCAGCTGATCCCCTGTCAGGCTGCCTCCGATATCGGAGCTGCCGTACAGCTTAAGCCGCTTGACGGAAAGATCTCCGCCGATATCCGAGGTGCCGTAAATGTATGCCTGGTCCGAATCTACATTGCCTACGACAACGGACGTTCCGAAAATCTTGAATGACCGGGATTGGATATTGCCGTCTACGCGGCTTGTGCCGTAAATTTTGAAGTCGGTACAGTCCAGATTGCCGATAACCTGTCCTTCTCCCGTAATCTTGACCTCCTGATAGACACCCCCCGACGCGCTTCCCGAGCCGGCAAGCACCAGCCTTTGTCTTAATGCTTCTGCCATAAGAATCACCTTCCATTCAGTTGATTTTCAATTTCAATTCTTCAATGCAAGCGGCAACGTTCAAACGGGTAACGACTCGAACGCCGGACTCAAAGAATACTTCGCCAGAACCGGAGCACAGTAAAAAGGTGGAGATGCCCATTTTTCTTATAAAGATGATGTCCCCGCGGCTATCCTGCAGTTTAGGATAATGCTCGTTAAGGACCTGCAGCAAGATTGCTCCTTCATCGAGACTCATCTCGCCGGTCTGCAGCATTTTCTCCAGAATGAACAGATAGAGAATGCGTTCAAAAGGAAAGATGTCCGTGTCCCCGAGACGATCTGTAAAGAAATTCAAAGCAACCGTCGAAACAATGTTACGGTCTATAAGCTCCTGCTTCCAGAGCGATATTTCCGTAGGAGCCGGAGAAAGCAGGTCGGCCAGCTCATCCAATGACAAATCGTCTTTCATATTTTTGATCTTATCGATCCGGGCCAGTATTTTATGCTTGGGAAAAAAGGTCTCCTGCCCGGTAAAGGTTGATTTGCGTATAAACCATTCCTCAGGAATCAAATTTTTCCGTTTCCATCGGTATAGCTGGCCATAGGACAGGCCGGTTTGCTCCAGCAGGTCTTTCTTGGATATGATCTCTTGTTCCATGCGGCAGCACCTCCTTGCAAACCTAGTTTAGCATAACAATGTTACGTTGTAAATGAGAAGGTGACCCAGCTGCAAAGCCGGAGGCAGCCTGTGCCCGCAAAATAGCCCCATCTAAGCGGGGGAGTCGGTAGAAAAACCAGAACACGTGCTTCATTGCCCTGGTGGAATGAACTCCTTCCAGCCAAGCTTCCGAAGAAGCCTTTGCAATAAAACACTATTATTGTAAAAAAAGCTCTCCCGTTCAGGCACAGCCCTTCAGGGAAAGCTACTAACTGCGTTAAGCATGAAATTGTAAAAAAGCTTTGTACACGGTCACCCTTGGGATTGAGTGCGAGCGGTTAGACGCGCTGCTTTTTCTCGAACCCATTCGTAGTTGCCGTTCGCGATCTCCTTCAAATTGACGAGTGAACCGCCAATGCCTACAGCATAGCAGCCGATTTGCAGGAACTGGGCGATATTGTCCTCCGTTACACCGCCGACGGCAACCATCGGAATATGGTTTAACGGTCCCTGCAGCTCTTTCAAGTAACCGATGCCTAGACTTGCTCCCGGAAATATTTTTACCGCTGTCGCTCCCGCCTTCCAGGCTTTAACCACCTCTGTCGGCGTCATGGCTCCCGGGAATACCGGAGCACCTTGCTCTACGGCATAGCGGATGACGTCTTCATCCATATTAGGGGTGACCAGATAAGAGGCGCCTGCCTTGAATGCTTTCTCGGCATCCTCTCGGTCGAGTACGGTCCCTGCTCCTATGTACATGCGATCCCCAAACTGTTCTTGAAGCCTGGCAATCATGCTTTCCGCGCCGGGAGTATTCAAGGTAACCTCCATCACTTTTACGCCGCCGTCCAGCAGCGCTTGAGCCACACCGGCAATATGACCTTCCTCCACACCGCGGACAATCGCGATGATTCGCGTTTCTTCAATAAGCCGCAAACCTTCTTCCCTCAGCATACCCATCCACCTTATCTGTAAGTTATGAATCTATTATGCCATGCTTTGGCGCGGTTGTTAATCTTTGAACCTGTCCAAAGCGATACAGACGGTCGTATGCCCTGGCTGCAATTGCCTGTACTGCCAGAATGAGCACAGTACAAGCTGTTCCTGATAAGGAATGTTCAAACCTGAAAAAGCGAATAATGGGTATGTAAAAAACAGGGGGCCTAGGCCGCAGAGAAGATTCTGCCGCAACCCAAGGGGGATGATTTCATGGATAATGAAAAGAACCATCCGAGTATATTCGAGCCGTTTGCGTTAGTTCTTAACATTGTAACCGCGGTGCTGGGAGCTATTATCGGCATGCAAATCGTGACGACGCTCGGGGTAACGCCCAGTACGGCGATTATCGGCGCGCTGGTCGCTATGCTTATCGCAAGAATACCGGTTCAAATGCTGAAAAAGTATAAATCGGTGCACCGTCAAAATCTGGTGCAGACCTCCATTTCGTCCGCTACGTTCGGTGCTGCCAACAGCCTGCTGATTCCGATAGGAATCCCCTTTGCTATGGGGGCGCCTAATCTGGTCATACCGATGCTTATCGGGGCGGCGCTGGCTATGTTCGTCGATGCCGCGATATTGTACAAATTGTTCGACTCGAAGCTGTTCCCGGCATCCAGTACATGGGCTCCCGGAGTAGCGACAGCCGAATCCATTAAAGCAGGCGATACGGGCGGCAAACGTGCAGGCTTGCTTGGGGTAGGAGCCATTGTCGGGCTAATCGGATCTTATTTCAATATTTCCATGTCCGCGTTCGGTGTCGCATTTATCGGCAACATCTGGGCGCTTACGATGTTCGGTATCGGGTTGATGATCCGCCAATATTCGGTTCCATGGTTCCATGTCGACGTCAATAAGCTGTATATCGCTCACGGCGTTATGATCGGCGCAGGCATAATCGCTCTCATCCAGGCGGGGATGCTTATCTTCAGCAATCCGGCCAAAAAAAGGGACGGAAAGCAGGCAGGCGACGAGATCGACGAGAGTAAGCTCACGCGGTCGGTTCCAGAAGCAAGAAGAGCTCTAAGCTGGGGATTCGTCGCTTATCTGGTCATTGCGCTGCTTATCGCGTTTATCGGCGGGATTGTCTCCGAAATGTCCGTAGGGATGCTGATCGGCTTCATTGTTTTCGCCGCCTTTGCCGCTTTCGTTCATGAGCTGATCGTAGGTATCGCGGCCATGCATTCCGGCTGGTTCCCGGCCTTTGCCGTTGCTTTCATAACGCTTCTGTTCGGAATGATGATCGGCTTCCCGCCGATTGCGCTCGCTCTGCTTGCAGGCTTCAGTGCTGCAACAGGACCTGCGTTCGCCGATATGGGCTACGACCTCAAAACAGGCTATATTCTCCGTGGTAACGGGGAGAACAAGGAGTACGAGCTGCAGGGAAGAAAGCAGCAGTACATTACGGGGATGATCGCCTTCGGCGTCGCCCTGTTGACGGTGCTTGTCACCTATAACAGTTATTTCTCCCAGAACCTGGTCCCTCCGATTGACAAGGTATACGTATCTACAATCGAAGCGGGTACATCTCCTACAGTAGCCAAGCAGCTGCTGATTTGGGCCATCCCGGGAGCCATCGTCCAATTGCTCGGCGGACCGACCCGGCAGATCGGCGTTCTGTTTGCAACCGGTCTGCTCATAGCGACACCGAATGCATGCTGGGCCGTGCTGGTTGGTATTGCACTGCGCCTTATCGTGCTCAAAACCAAAGGCAAGGAGGCCGAAACCCCGATGAGCATTTTGGCTGCCGGCTTTATCGCCGGGGATGCGCTGTACAGCTTCTTTAACTCGATATTCAAAATGAAAAAGTGAGGTACCTCCATGGCAATTATCAAGCTGGATGAACAAATGGTGGAATACGCGGTGTATGGCGGCGCCGTGCTGGGAGGCGGCGGGGGCGGATGGATCGATGACGGCCTTCAGATTGGCCGTCTGGCCCTCGAGATCGGACAGCCTAAGCTGTACAGCATAGACGAGTTCCATGATGACGACCTGTTTGTAACGGTGTCGATGGTAGGAGCTCCAGCCGCCAAGGACCAGTTCGTGAAGCCGATTCATTACGGCAAGGCTTTGGATATTTTAACGCAAAAAATCGGTAAAACCGTTCATGCGCTTCATACGAACGAGAATGGTGCGGGTACGACCGTCAACGGCTGGTTTCAGTCCGCCATCACAGGGATTCCGCTTGTTGATTTTGCCTGCAATGGGAGGGCGCATCCTACAGGCGCCATGGGCTCGATGAATTTGTCCGAGGTAGAAGGCTACCTGTCCCACCAGGCGGGGGTAGGCGGTAAAGAGGATAACTATGTGGAAATCAGTATTTCCGGGTCGCTTGACAAGGCCGCTTCCTTGATTCGCAAGGCTTCGATCGAAGCCGGTGGGCTGGTGGCAGTGGCGCGCAACCCTGTGACAAGGGCTTACGCTTTGGCCAACGGTGCACCCGGAGCCATTACTCAAGCCATCGAGGTCGGAGAGGCTCTTCTTGCTCACAAGGGAGAAGCGGCCATCGATTCGGTGGTTGCCAAATTGGGAGGACAAGTGATCGTGACGGGGACGGTCACTGAATTCCAGCTGGAAACGGCCGGCGGCTTCGATGTCGGAACGGTACGGATCGACAGCTCCCACGAAATGACCTTCTGGAACGAGTACATGACACTGGAGAAGGACGGCGAGAGATTAGCGACGTTCCCCGATCTCATCATGACACTGGATGCCAGAACAGCCAAGCCTATCGTAACGGCTGCCATTCAGAAGGGTCAGCAATTAGCGGTGATAGCCGTGCCGAAGAGTAAGCTGCTGCTTAGCACCACGATGAGCAACGAGAAGCTGATGAAGCCGGTGGAGGACATTATCCACAAATCGATTCTGCCTTATTTGCATGCCAAATAAACTAACAAGACGCAGCGGAGGTTCCAAGGATGACATTAAAGCAGACGCTTATTACATTGGATGTATTGGACGATGGAACTGTAAACGGAGAAAGGGTCAAGCAGCTGTTCAAGGATTATCCGGACGTTTCCGTTCAGGTAACGGTCGTTAAGGGAGAGAAGGGCAGCACGGATTTCATTAAGATGGTTATTCCGGGTACGGAGGGCAAAAGCAAAGGAGGAAACGCCCCGACCTTCGGCATCGTAGGCCGTCTTGGCGGAATCGGGGCGCGTCCGACGCGCATCGGGCTTGTGTCTGATGCAGACGGCGCGGTGGCTGCTGTGGCTTCCGCCTTGAAGCTCGCAGAAATGCATACGCGGGGAGACTCGTTAAAGGGTGATGTAATCGTGACGACCCACATTTGCCCGGACGCTCCGACCAGACCCCATGAGCCGGTTGATTTCATGGATTCACCGGTCGATATTTTAACCATGAACCAGCATGAGATCGTTCCGGAGATGGAGGCAATTCTGTCCATAGATACGACCAAAGGGAACCGCGTGATTAATCATAAAGGCATCGCGATTTCGCCGACGGTAAAGGAAGGCTATATTTTGAGGATCAGCGACGACCTGCTGCGCATTATGGAAATGACAACCGGACAGCTGCCGGTAACCTTTCCGATCACAACACAGGATATTACTCCTTACGGTAATGATCTATATCATATCAATTCGATCCTCCAGCCGGCTGTAGCAACGGATGCACCGGTAGTGGGGGTTGCGATTACCGCGCAATCCATCGTTCCCGGCTGCGGTACGGGGGCCAGCCATGAGATTGACATCGCTACAGCCGTCCGCTTTGCCGTCGAGGTCGCCAAGGAGGTTACCAACGGCACCTGCGAGTTTTACAGTAAACAGGAGTTCGCGCGAATCCAGCAGCTGTACGGCTCGATGAAAATTCTTCAAACCTCGGGGAAGGCCTAGACGAGGGCATCAGCCCTCCCTAGACGAGGGCATCAGCCCTCCCTTGGCGGGGAAGGAGCATTAGGATGGCAGTCCAATTAGGAATGATTACTATCGGCCAGGCTCCCCGGCCCGATGTGGCGCCCATCATGGAGAAATATTTGGAGGGTCGCGCGGAGCTTGTACAGGTCGGTGTACTGGATGGAATGGATAAGGAAGCTATAGAACAGCAGGTAAGCCCGGAAGAAGGAGATTATGTGCTGACCTCTCGACTGAGGAACGGGGATTCCGTCGTCATGTCCCGTGAGAAGATTCAGCCCATCCTGCAAAAGAAAATTACGGAGCTGGAGCAGCGCGGGATCAGGCAGATCCTGCTTTTGTGCACCGGTGTATTTCCGGGGCTTCGCACAACGACTTCTTACCTGATCGAACCGGACCATATCCTTCCTCCTGCGTTGAAAGCTATGGCTGGAAACAGACGATTGGGAGTGATCGTGCCGCTCGAGGAACAGAAGGAGGATCTTAAGCCCAAATATACCTCACTGGGCCTCAATCCGCTCTTTGCCGTCGCTTCACCTTACCTTCATCAACCGGATCATTATCGGCAGGCGGCGTTCGAGCTGAAGGACAAGGCGGATCTCATCGTGATGGACTGCATGGGATATACCGAGGAAGCCCGGGAGCTTGCAGCCCAAGCCTCCGGATTACCAGTTGTATTGTCCAATGTACTTATGGCAAAATTAGTATCGGAAATGATTTGACGATAAAGGAAGACAGACGATGAATCCGAAACTTACAGAAATTAGCAAGAACGTCCTGAAAAGCTGTTTGGGGCTTAAAGAGAACGAAACCTTTTTGGTCGTTGCCGACGAAGTGAAGAAGGAGCTGGCCGAGTCCTTATTCGAAGCAGGAAAGCAGCTTGGAGCGGAATCGATGCTCGTTGTTATGAAGGAACGATCCAAGTCGGGGGAAGAGCCGCCTGCGCCCGTTGCGACGGCAATGGCTAATTCCAACGTGGTGGTCTGCATCACGAAGCATTCCTTGACCCATACGCAGGCCCGCAAGCAGGCAGCGGCAGCTGGTGCCAGGCTGGCGACTATGCCGGGCATTACCGAAGACATGTTCCTGGAGGGTGCAATCTCCGCGGATTATGTGAAGGTGAAGGAGCTGACGGAGAAGGTCACAGATATATTGACCGAAGGTCAAAAGGTTCGGATTGAGAAGGACGGCTGCATCTTAACCTTCTCGATCGCGGGCAGGAACGGAGTTCCGAGCACCGGCATGTATTTGAATCCGGGAGAGTCGGGCAATCTGCCATCCGGGGAGGCCTATATTGCGCCGATGGAAGGAACGGCGGAAGGGCAGATTGTTATTGACGGCTCTGTAGCGGGAATAGGCAAGCTGCAATCCCCGCTTAAGGTCACTATCGAAAAGGGCCGTATTGTCGATGCGGAAGGCCCGGATGCTGCAAGGCTGCTTCAAATTCTGGGCGACGGGGACGGACGGCAGCTGGGCGAATTCGGAATCGGAACCAACGACAAGGCCCGGATTACCGGCGTCGTGCTCGAGGACGAGAAGGTATACGGAACGATTCACGTTGCGTTCGGCAGCAACAATACCTTCGGCGGGGTCATTGCCGCAGGAGTACATATTGACGGCGTCGTTACGAAGCCGACGGTATACATCGATGACCGTTCAATTATGGAGAACGGACAGTTTCTCAGCTAAACAGGCTGGCTGGCGGATGAGTTATGCTCATTCGCCGGCTTTTTTGCATATAAGACGGGTTCCCCTCAAACTACCTGAACCGGCTTCGAAGTCAAGTAGCTTTCTCAACAGACTTGCCCCATAATGTGGGGTTATTTTTTGCCCGTCCATCCAAGCTCCAAATCTGTATTTTCGGGGAATACTGTGATAATGTTGGTATAAACGGTATTTGTATAAGAGAGAAAGGAAGTCGATTTCCATGAGTGAAGGGCTGACAGATAAAATCAAATTAACCTCGCTTTCGAGCAAAGGAGGCTGCGGTTGTAAAATCGGACCGGCGGATCTTCAGCAGGTCATCAAAACACTGCCTCAAGCCATGCCGAATCCCAATTTGCTGGTTGGCCTGGATACGAGCGATGACGCCGGGGTCTATAAGCTGACCGACGAATTGGCGCTTGTTCAAACCGTTGATTTTTTTACACCGATTGTGGATGATCCGTACTCCTTCGGTCAAATCGCCGCTGCCAATGCGCTCAGCGACGTCTATGCCATGGGAGGAAAGCCTCTGACCGTGCTCAATATTGTGGCATTTCCTATCAAAAAGCTGGATAAGCAGGTCTTGGCGGATATTTTGCGCGGGGCGGCGGATAAAGTGCAGGAAGCGGGGGCGACCTTGGTAGGCGGTCATTCTATAGACGATAATGAGCCGAAATTCGGTCTGGCGGTTACGGGCATCATCCATCCGGATAAAGTGAAGCCGAATGCGGGAGCGAAGGCAGGCGACAAATTAATTTTGACCAAGCCTATCGGAGTAGGCATTATGACGACTTCTATCAAAAAGGATGCCTTGAGTGAGGAAGAAGTCAAGCGTGTGACCCAAGTTATGAGCACGCTGAACAAAACAGCTGCTGAAGTGATGGAGCCGTTCTCGGTGCATGGATGTACGGATGTAACCGGATTCGGCCTGCTGGGCCACGCTGCGGAGCTGGCGAAGGGCAGCTCGGTCGGCGTTCGCATCGGCTTCCGCCAGGTTCCGGTTCTTCCGCGTGTCCGCGAGCTTGCTGAAGCCGGGTTTGTTCCAGGCGGCACGAAGAACAATTACGCTCATCTGGAAGGTACCGTAACCTTCCCTTCCTCTATGGATCAGATCGATCAATGGATATTGTGCGATGCGGTCACTTCCGGCGGCTTGCTCATCTCCGTGGCGGCCGAAGAGGCTGACAAGCTGCTTCGCAGCTTGGTTCAGGCCGGCGTAGAGGCTGCTTTGATCGGTGAAGTGACGAGCGATCATCCGGGGCAGATTCAAGTTGTTGATACGCTGTAGCCGAATCGGTCTGCAGCAGGAACCATGAAGGACGGTTGCTTAAGCGAATTCGTTCTTTATATAAGGAGAGAGGCAATTGTTTCAAGATATCACCGTAGAAGAGCTGCTGGAGCAAAAGAAGGACCTGACGCTGATTGATGTTCGATCGCCGGGCGAGTACCGGGATTTCACCATTCCCGGGAGCATGAACATTCCGCTTCTCGATGATGCGGAGCGTGCGGAGATCGGCACGATCTACAAGCAGGTCAGCTTTCAGGCAGCCAAAGACCGGGGGCTTGAGATTATTTCCGCCAAGCTTCCGAAATTAATTAAGCAATTCGAAGAGATTGATTCCCGCAAGGCCGTCTTCTGCTGGCGCGGAGGCATGAGAAGCAGAACAACGGCCACAGTGCTTTCGCTTATGGGCATCCGTGTTTATCGGCTGGCTGGCGGTATCCGCTCTTACCGCCAGTGGGTTGTCAAATCGCTCGAGCATTTCGAATTGAAGCCGCAAATGATCGTAATCAACGGCTATACAGGAACCGGGAAGACCACGCTGCTGCACAGGCTGGCTGAGCAAGGCATTCCCGTACTGGATATCGAGGGGCTTGCAGGTCACCGCGGCTCCATCTTCGGGCAAATCGGGCTGAAGCCGAATAATCAAAAAACGTTTGAAGCGCTTCTGCTTCAGGATCTGCTCCGGTATAACTATCGTCCCTTTATAGTGATGGAGGCGGAGAGCAAGCGGATCGGCAAAGCCGTCATGCCCGATTTTCTGGTCCAGGCGAAGGATAAGGGAATTCAGCTGCATTTGGACATGCCGATGGAAGCCAGGATAAGGCACATTGTGGAGGATTACGATCCCGCGGCTCACAAAGAAGAATGCCTCACGGCATTTGAACGGATACGTCGGCGGCTCCATACTCCGATTGCGGCTGAAATCGAAAGGGCGCTCATCATGAACCAGTATGCCGCGGCGGTCGCGCTGCTGCTCGAGCATTACTATGATCCGCGCTATGAGCATTCCGGCGAAAAGCATGTGAATGACTTCATTCACCTTCCCGTCGAAAATCCTGAAGACGCAGTGCAAAAGGTCACTTCGTTTTTGCAGCAGCTAAAATGGAAGTGATGAGGTAAGGCCCCTTCGGGGGCCTTTTTAGTTGTTGAGAAACCTGGAAAAAAATGAAAAATAGCTTTGGTGCCCCGGTGGGGTATCCCCCTCCGGCCGCTGTTGTTTTCGGAAAATTGTGAATATATTCGCTCTACAGCGGATATTTTCCGAAAACAAAGGCGGACGCTATCGCTCCTCCAAGGGACACCCCACCTATCACCTTTCGCATTTTTCGGTACGCTAGGGTTTCTCAACAACCCCTAAGGCCCCTTTGGGGCCTTATTTTGGTATGGGTAGAAAAATTTTTTCCATTTTCAGTGTCAAAACAAGCGCATGCTACTTATAATGTACTATTCCATAGGCATTCGTCTAGGAAAGTTGCCGATGGGGGGAGGTGGCGGTACGTGATTTGGCAAATCAGCGTAAGCCTGGCGTCCTTGGCTTTCATCATCTTGGCAGGGTATCTCCTCTTTATGCTGAGAGAATCCCGCAAGGCCATGGCCCAGGCTCAGGAGACATTAAGCGCCATTCAAGTGCAGCTGAAGCTGACTACCGAAGAATCGGTCCGTACGATTCGTCTGTCCAGACAATTGCTGGAGGACGTACAGGGAAGATTAAAGGCAACGGATGGGTTTGTAGCCGCAATGGAGCAGACGGGGGAAGCTGCCAGTACGCTATCCCATTCGGTGAAGCTGGTCTCCCGCACATTGTCCGATACGGTTCTGGAGGCTCGGGAATCGCTACATAGCCGACAGGATACAGTTAAGGACCTGATAGAGCTGACGACAACGGGAATCCAGCTATGGCAAAGATGGCAGGCCCAGAAGGCCTCCCCCAAGGGCAAGACTGGCGAATGATCAAGACGAAGGAGATGAACAGCATGGCAGCGGATAAAAAAGGAAAAGATATGTTGATCGGAGCCGTAGTAGGCACCGTTTTGGGAGCGGTGACCGCTCTGTTGCTTGCACCTAAATCAGGAAAAGAGCTTAGAGCCGATCTGGCGGAAGGCGTACACAACGTTTCCGAGAAAACACAGCAGGTTGCAGGTAACGTATTGGATAAATCCAAACAACTAGCCAGCACGATTTCGGAAAAAACTCATTCTCTCGGCAGCTCCACTACAGAATGGGCAGGCAAGGTCAAGGAAAAAGCGTTGTCTTGGAAAAACGGAAAAACCGACGAATCGGCTGAGGTTCCTGTTGCAGCAACGGTCATCGTGAATGAAGACCGGGAAGCTGAAGAGGAAGGGAAATAACCGAATAAGACATATAGCACAAAAACCATCCGTCCAAGGCAGAAGACTTGAGGCGGATGGTTTTTAACATGGTAGAGCTTTATAATCGGGGCTCCACGCAAAGTGCCTGAATCGGCTTCGGAGCCAAGCCCCCGCTTTGTGGGGGGCATTACCATTTCGAAGGATCGATCTTGCTTGGATCGAGTCCCTGCCATATGTTGCGGATATCGGCGGTTTCCGGATGGTCAAACACGAGCCAAGCCGTAGGCAAATACCGCTCACCATGCTCACTGGCAGGCTTGTTAATGATTTGGTTATCATGTACCAATACCGTGGACGAGCCGCCGTCCAGGTTGGCCGCTGTAATGGCTCCATGCTCCAGAAAAATATTCTGAATATCGTACAGCGTCGCGCCGATACTATAGCCCGGCTGTCTGCCGTCAATAATGGCAAACATGATAGTACCGTCTTCCTTCTGTGCCATACAAGTACGAGGGGCGATTCCCCATCCGTCCGCCTGATTCTTGATTTGGCCTACTCCATTAACGATAAACCGCGGAGCGAACGTTACGGCTTCCTGAACACCCATTTGCAGCAGCTCGGATGGCTTGTACTTCCCGGCGATCATCCGCCCGTCCTTATCAATGCCTACAATATGATTCGGTGTATTCATGCTTCCGTCGTTATAGAAAATTTTGCCCCCGGACATGACGAGACCTGTAGGCTGGAATCCGTTGCCCATCCATTCCGGGTCGACGAAGCCGCCAGCATTGACGCCTGCTACAGCTCCAAGCCGTTTCACCATGGAGGATACCTTTTCTCCTTTGCCTACCTTGTTCGGAACGGCAATTCTCAGTTTTTTGGGGTCATTCACAATAAGCAGCTTTCCTTTGAAATTTTTGCCTTCGATCGGCTCAATCTCAACGAGGGGTTTCTTTTGCTCCTTCTTAGGCTCCGCGGCGGTTGGTTTATTGACCTGCACCAGGTGCTGGTCCTTCACTTCCGTATAAGTGTCAAATTGCGCCCAGTACCGGTTGACCCGTTTCTCCAGCTCGTCGTTGCCAATCAGGTAAGCGGCCCAATGCCGATGCTGTGTTGTTATTAGCGTATCCGCCATGAGATAGCGAAGATTCGTTCCCGACTCTGTCAGAAAGAACCAGAGACTGAAGATCATCCCGAAGGTCATCAGTACAGACATCGTATAAAAGAATAGAGTTACAAGAGCGGAAGCCCGTTTCTTCTTCTTTTTTCGAGAGGAAGGAAGCTTCTTGACGGCCACTGTCGTACGCGTCTTAGGACTGCTCGATAAATTGGCTGGCATGTCTTCGTTCCCTTCAAAATATTGGATTTTCTACAGTTATAAACGTAAAAAAGAGAAAAAAGTTTCAGTTCAAGACCGCACTTTTTTCCCTATTTCGGCAAATATAGCTGTTTTTTCTCTTTTATCATCTTTTCAAAATCATCGGCGGCTACCGGCTTGCTGAACACATACCCTTGGATTTCATCGCATCCCCGGGACAGAAGAAATTCGAGCTGCTCCATCGTTTCTACGCCCTCTGCCAAGGATTTCATCTTCAGCTGCTGCGACATTGCAATAAGCGCTGTCACGATAGCGGCATTATCCTCGTCGGATGTGACGTCCCGAATGAAGGATTGGTCGATTTTTAACGTATGAACGCGGAACCGTTTCAAATAACTGAGGGAGGAGTAACCCGTTCCAAAATCATCGATAGAAATTCGAACTCCCAGCTCCTTCAAATGGTGCATCGTTTCGATCACTTGCGGGATATGGTTCATAGCAACGCTCTCTGTAATCTCCAAGCACAAATGCTCAGGCTTAAGCCCGGTTTCGTCCAAAATCTTTTGAATCATCGGAATAAATTGCGGCTGATGGAATTGAATGGCCGAAATATTCACGGAGACGCATAGTGCGGGATATCCGGAATCTATCCACTGCTTGGTTTGAATACAGGATTGCTTAAGAATCCAATGACCGATCGGGACGATGAGTCCGGTTTCCTCGGCCAGGGGGATAAATTCAGCGGGAGAGATCATACCCCATTCCGGATGGTGCCAACGAACGAGCGCTTCCATTCCATTGATGGTGCCGGTGTGCAAATCGACCAAAGGCTGATATAAAATAAGAAGCTCCTTACGTTCCAACGCTTTACGCAGATGAAGCTCCATGTTCAGCGTGTGCAGCGAGCGTTTGTTCATGTCGGGATGGTAGTAATGGTATGAATTCCCACCTTTCTCTTTGGAGCGGTACATGGCATTGTCGGCGTTTTTCAACAAGGTTTCGGCATCAATCCCGTCATTGGGATAAAGGCTGATCCCTATGCTTGCTGTTACGAACAGCTCATGCTTTTCAATGTGAAAAGGTTCCTTGACGAGATTAAGAATCCCTTTAGCCAGCTGCGCGGGCTCATCGACATGGGTCGTTTGGGAAAGCAGAATCATAAACTCATCCCCGCCAAAACGGGCGACAACATTGTGGTCTTTGATATATATTTGAAGCTTGCGCGCCAAAGCTTGCAAGAGCTGATCTCCAATGTGATGGCCTAGCGTATCATTAATGACTTTAAATCGGTCCAAATCAAAAAAAATAACGGCTACCCGATTTCCCGTTTTCTCTGATTCCTGAAGACAGGCTTTGAGTCGATCATCAAAATAGAGACGGTTCGGAAGCTCTGTCAACGAATCGTGATAAGCCATATGAATGATTTTTTCCTCTGCCCGCTTACGTTCATTCATCGCCCGAATAGTTGCATAGGAACGTAGAAATTGATCGTCTTTAGTCTCATTAACAATACGGGCAAACAATTCATCGTGTTGAATGGGATTATGATGGGCGGAAGAGGGGTCAGAGGTCGTGAGTAATTGCATTACGTTTTCGATGTGCTCTTTGTGAATACGTGCGGCAGAGGCTGTTTTGGAACGTTTGCGGTCTTTTTCACCTAAATAAACGATTCCTTTTTTCGTATCATAATCTTCTACGTGGTGCATGTTGACGATATTAGAGCTATCTAAGAGCCGAAACCCGTCCTCGAACAGCCATTCTTCCAAATTATCGAAAGAAAAATCAAGATAATACTGCCGATCCTTGGTGTGAACGATAACTTCACGTTCGCGAATCTTATCGATTTTGACAACACTGCTCGAATCCAAGATGATAATTTCCGACCCTCTCTTGCCGTCTCGCGTCACAGGAATTTTCTGCATGAAATTCAGCTCCATAAGAGAAGGATTGGTAGGCTGTCTTGAGGGACAGCCCCAGATATTATTTTTTCAGTAGTTCTTGTGGTGTTTCTGGGCGGTGACCTATTAAAGAGTTGGTTGTAATAAATAATGCTGCTAATGTCATAAGAATAGCATTTGCAAAATAGGCTAATTTTGTTTTCATAGATTAGGTATTCTCCTTTCTATCACATCTCTTAATTTATAAGATATAGTTGTAGTTAGAAATGCCTGTATAATGAATGCAGCACTTAAAACCGTAGAATTGATAATAAAATTACATCCAACGAATATTACAGAAATCAATTTTAAAAGAGGGTAGTACTTTTCATTAATACTACTTACGTTCTTTATATTATTAGGGGCAGTAATAATGAAAATAATAAGTGATAAAGAGTCAATAATGAAGAAAGCTACCGAGTAATGGAAAGTAAAGTTTGAAATTGTAATAAAAATAATAATTGATAATATACAGCAAGATAAGGACGAGGACATGTGCATGCCACCAGAAACATATCTAATTACAATAAATGAAATGATACCAACAATGCATTCTGCTACATGCCCGGTAAAAAAAGTAATGATGACTGCGACACATATCGCTGTAAGCGTATTGATCAAGAGGCTAATCGCATATCTTAATGCTATTTCAGACCCAGCTTCAGAGTAATTTCTACGGATGCACTTTGCAATGGCATGTGCAGATGAGTCTATAAAATTCATCTCTTTGATAACCTTTCACGTCTATTCTTCCAAAGTTTCTTGTTATGTCTATAAGCTAGATAAACACCAACTAACAGAATTATTCCAAGTATAATAGGTATAAAAATATGAATGGCAGACGCTTTAAAACTAACAAGTTCTATTTGTATCGCAACAATAGCTACTACAAGAATCGCTGAAAGTAAAAAATTATACCCCTTTAATGCATCGTTGCTAGTGGTATGAAATCCGAGCTTATATTTTTGAAGTGGAATAATAATAAGTGCAAGAAGCAATGCATTAATAAGATCATAGATAATGAATTGAGTTAGAGAGACTTTTAGAAGAGTTTCCGTGAACAAATTGAAGTGTCCTCCAACATAAATTACAATGCCTTCAATTGTTGCGGTAGCTAATATTCCTATCACGCATACCAAAAAAGAAAATATAAATGGTAATCCAAACAATATAGTAATTAGAATAATCTCGGATAAAATAACAGGTAAGACTGCATAATTTATCAAATCTAGGATGTCTCTAACATAAACCGAAACTGTTGCCATAACAATAGCAATGAGAGCAACTTTATGTAATGAATAGCGGAAGTAGATTCTAAATAAAGAAAGGCACAATAATACTGTAGTGAAAAACTCAATACTAGAGAAAAAGATTCTTACTAAATAGTACACAGCCCGTCTCCTTTAGAAATGAACGTTTAAAGTGGTTTTAATTAATTATAAAGACCTATTTCTAAAAAGAAAAAAGATAAAAATGTTAAATCAATATGAGGGTAATTAAATTAAGTTTAATATACTATTGTAAACTTAACAAGTAGAATTTTGTCGAATGAAGCGCTTTCTAGCTGCGGGTAGGTATCTTTTAGTTGGAGATGTTACCCTGAAGTAATCTGAAAATTTAGTAATATAAATGAAACATTTATACCACGAAATTCAATCCTCTAGTTCTTTTTCATAGGACATATGTATTAAGTATAAAAAGACAAGAAATAGCATGGAATGAATAATTAATATAATTTTGTTATAAAATATGAAAGAAACGCCACTAAAGTATAGCAATAATGATCCGAGGACTAACACAAGGTAAAACTTTGTAGGGAATTTTGCAGACTTTGAACTATGACTTCTTGATGTGATAAAGGAAAACCCAATCCTAAGTTTATTGAGAATAAAAGATAAAACTAAATTCACTGAACATAAAAAATAGATTTGAATGATGTAATCGTTACGAGTGATTTCAACAAACTTACCGTGGTCGAAGTTAGCTATTGCCAAATTGAATGAAAGCTCTAAGATAACATTGGTGACATATGTTATAGAAACTAGAAGAAATGAATGCCACAACTTAAAACGATAGATTAAGAATACACAAAGAAAATAACCGATAGGCTGGAGTACCGACAAGAGATAGATAATTTTGAATGTTAGCAGCACGATTGTAATCTGGGATAATAGTAATGTGGAAATAATGACGTGTGTTAGATATCTTGAGATCTTTAAACGAAATATTGATAGTCCTAATATTTGTAGTGTAAGCCACCAGTAACATGCTTGAAGAAAAGTTGTCCAAATCTGATCCATCTAGAAATTCCCCCGCCGCTGTGCATTATCTATTCTGATAACTCATTCCTATAAAACAAATTCATGATTAAACTAAGCTTGAAAAAGTAATGGAATATGCGGTGCTAGAACAAACCTCTACTCACTCCATCATCTCTTTCTCATGTGAAAGATGCAAAATAATAACCAGTGCAAAAAACGTAGTAGTTATAGCTAGCATGATAATTTCAGAAAAGTACTCAATAGTTAGGCTAGTAATCAAAATAGGAAGCCATCCAAGGATAACCGTCAAGATGAGTTTTTTCGGGAAAGCCTTTTTTCGAATCATTATATTGCTTGTTACGAAAGTAAAGCCGATTCTATAAAAGTACAGTAACACTGTAATTAAATAATTGATTGTTGTTAGAACTAAACCTTGGATGAAATAATCGTTTCTTGAGATACGGATAAACTCAATGTAATTATACTGAGCTAGCAGCAGGTTAAAGCTCGATTCCAACACAACATTTAGGCCGAAGACCAAGGTAGCCATGAGTAAGGATTGGACTATTTGGAGACGATAAAACACCCAAAAGCAAAGTAAAAGAACAATAGGATGTAGAATCGACATTAAGAAAATAAGTTTATAAGACTGTAGAAAATATGAGGTTTGTGTCAGAACTAAAGTACTGATAATGATACATTTTAAATATAAATGAGGCTTTATACGAAAAAGTACAAGGCCCATTAGCTGAACAGAGGGCCAGAATACCAAATAAAGTATAATCATTCTAACCTGTTCCAAATTGACTCCCTCCTAGTCATCAATTTCCATCAGATAAGATAAATGAAGTATGACACTTACGATCAATAATAATAAAGTGATAGAAAGCATAATAATTTTTTTGAAATAAACGATAGTAAGAGTGGTGATGCCAATAAGGATGAAGCCCAACCCTTCATTAATTACTCTGAAATTTCCTTCTTATAAGCCAAATAAAAGATAACGGCTAGAAAAATAAAAGTTATCCCATATGTAGCCATGATCCACTTGTTCCAAACATACAAAGAAAGGCTCGTACTTCCCAAAGAAATGATGCCTATGGTAAGAGCGGTCAGTATTTCTTTAGGCATGGGCTTGCGAGCGGAGTGACTGGAAATGAATGAGAATCCCAATCCTAACCTAGCTAATAAGAACACGCTCAAAAAGCATAGAAAAGAGACGGCAAAGCCTTGAATAAAGTACTGCTCTTGGTAAATGATTATAAAATCATTGTAATTAAAGCCCGATAAAATCCAGTTAAATAAGATTTCAAAGGCAAGGGCCATCGTGTAGGAGAGGACGACCATAATACAGGAGTAAATCCATTTAAACCGAAAAATGAGCCATACACATAGAAAAAAGCAGATAGGCTGAATGCTCGTTACAAGCAGAGCCAAATGAAAGCTTTGAATGATGTATGTAATTTGAGATAGCAGGACAATCGAGATCGTCAATTGCGGTATGTAGTTTCTAAACTTTAAACGAAATAGTGCCAGACTTAAAGAAAGCATAGAAGTCCAGGTTACCGCGAAGATAAGAAGTTCGCATAGCTGCCTCATTCATTCACCATTCCTAAAAAATAAAATCAGCCTAATTGCACTCATAGTACAAATAGGCCGAACACTATGTCAATGATATATTTTATAGTCATGATTGATATAGAATGTAAGTATAGATAATAGAAGAAAAGACTACCGTATCATGGTTCAATAATGAATCTACCCCTTAATAAACGAAGGGTTAATCCCGGCGGTCTTGCCGAAGGTAAACTCTAGGCTGGTCTGATTGTTATTGGCGATTTTGCGCAGGATCAGATCGTGGTATTTGCGTTGGCGCAGGGCGGACATGGAGACGAATAGTCCTTCACCCTTCGAATCGAAGTAGAGCCGGCCGTTCTTTTCATCATATTTGCGGATATGCTGGAAATTGGCGTAGACGTCCGCGTCCACTTTTTTGAACTCCAGATCGTCCAGCTTTTCCAGGAACTCGCTGAAGTCTCGTAAGGAATCGATGCTATGTCTTACTTTCGTTGCTTGATTGCAGTACATAATGTCTTTGGTCCCTACCTCAATATAATAGACGGTAGCCAAATCTATATTTATATTGGTGCTCGGCGCGTCACTAAAGTCCTGGGCTTTCAAGTGTCCGGCCTTGATCATCAAATCGGTGTAGGAGTAGCAGTAGGCGTCGGAAAGTTTTTTGAGAGTATCGGGAGAAGGGGTAATCTTTTCGTTGGTGGACCGGTTTTTTTCCAACTCCAAATCACGGATATATGCGTGCGATAAACCGCTTTTTTTAGCTGCTTCCCTTAAGGACATGGAACCGCGCAAGCCTTCTAAAAATTTACCAAATTCAGGGATAGGTTGTCCCATTTTGTAAATCACCTCTTTCTTTGTTTATTGTAATGGACAAGCTTCCGAAAAGAAATAGCTCTTAGAAAAAAATATAGGGGTTACTAGGCATGAATCTAAAAAATAATTAATAAAATAAAGTAAATCTTGACGGTTTGTAGTATAAATACTACATTAGCATAAAGGGCTGATTATCATCATGAAGGGGGATCATGGAGATGAGAGATAAGGTCATGAACCGTTGGAGCACTTATGAGCCCTTTTATGTGGCGTTTAACGGGTATAAAATTGCAGATATCGTCATAACAAGCCATGCCATATCCCGCTGGTCCGAACGCGTGGAGACCGATCAAGGCGGCATTGAGCACATTTGCTCCTATCTGTGGGATGCATTAAAGTTTGAACGGATCAAGCCTTATTACGAGAATGAAAAAGACGTGTATTTAATCGACGAAGATCTGGTTATGGTGGCCGAGTTTATGACCATCAAGGACGAAGTGGATATAGCGGGAAATCCTTTACATAAAATGATTGTCGTCACCTTCCTTGGGAGAGTGTCTGAAGACATCCAGCTGCGCGATTTGAAAGCTTACTATTCATGGCTGCGGCATTCGCGGCGGATGACCTTGGTCAAACATGGCCGTAAACGCAAATAAATATTGGCCAGTTGTTAAAAAAGAAGTATGCGGTGTCACACTGCATGCTTTTTTTGTGTTTTCTTCAGTGGTGCTTAAAGAACTTTAAGGCTGATTTGCATAAATTAGGCTTGTATTCGGGGACATTAGGGAGAGATAGGAAGGAGGAGCAATGTATGGCGCGTGATTTACCTTTGGGTAATGGCAATGTGCTGGTAAATTTCGATACAAGCTATAACCTACGCGATATGTATTACCCTTATGTGGGGCAAGAGAATCAGTCGGCGGATCATTTATCTCACTTTGGCGTATGGACGGGGGAAGACTTTTTCTGGATCGACCATCCGGAGCTGGTACGCAAGTCCTCTTATCTTAACGATTCCATGGTCACCAATGTGGAAGGGATTCATGAACGGCTGGGACTCAAGCTGCTGCTTCGCGACGGGGTGGATGTACAGGAAAATGTACTCGTACGCAAAGTCGTGGTTGAGAATATGAGGCCGCAGGAGAGAGTGGTCAAGCTTTATTTTCATTTGGACCTGCACTTATACGGAAATGGTGTGGGGGATACGGTGTACTATGACCCGGATCTTCGGTCACTTATTTTTTACAAAGGACATCGTTACCTGTCTCTATCCTGCAGCGGGGCAGGAGGGAAAGGCATCGGCTGCACCAGCTTTGCCATAGGCCAGAAGGAAATGAATGGCATGGAAGGTACCTGGAGAGATGCCGAGGACGGTCAGCTGGGCCGCAACCCGATTGCACAGGGCTCGGTGGACGGGACGATAGAGCTGGAGCTCAAGGTTCCAGCCAGCGGCAAGGCGGAGGCGTGGTTTTGGATTGGCTTCGGCAAAAGCCTGGATGAGATTAACGGCATCGAGCAAAATATCCGCCAAGCGACGCCTCACGCGTTTCTGCAAAGAACCTACAATTACTGGGAACAGTGGCTTGCCAAGGATCGCCATGATCTGAGCCTGATAGATAAGGATATGGCATCCTTTTATAAAAGAAGCTTGCTCGTTGTGCGCGCGAATATGGATAACCGGGGCGCTATTATAGCGGCGAACGATTCGGATATTTTGAAGTTTGCCAAGGATACGTACTCCTATATGTGGCCAAGGGATGGAGCGTTGATTGCCCATGCGCTGGATAGATCGGGGTATGTGGTGCTGACGAGCCGTTTTTTTGAATTTTGCAAACGAGTCATTACGAAGGACGGCTTCTTGCTGCACAAGTATAATCCGGACGGCTCCGTAGGCTCAAGCTGGCATCCGTGGATGAACCCGGCCGGAGAGAAGCAGTTCCCGATTCAGGAGGACGAGACCGCCCTGGTGCTGTTCGCGCTGTGGCATCATCATGAATTGGCCAAAACACTGGATAACGCAAGAGACGACTACGATAAATTCGTCATTCCGGCTGCAGGCTTCCTCGCGAGCTACAGGGATGCTTCGGGACTTCCTCTTCCTTCGTACGATCTGTGGGAGGAACGGTACGGCGTTCATGCCTTCACGGTGGCGAGCGTCTATGCGGGGCTGCTTGCGGCAAGCAAGTTCGCCGAGCATTTCCAGGATAAAGCACGGATGGTCTATTTCCGGGAAGCGGCGGGCAAGGTGAAAAACGCTGTCGAGCAGTATATGTTTTCGGAGCAGGAGAACCGTTTTATTCGGTCGTTGTACTGGAATCGGGAGAAAAATACCTACGAGCCGGATATGACGCTGGACGCCAGCCTGTACGCTCTGTTTGACTTTGAGATGTTCGCCGCTAATGATCCACGGATTGTCTCTACGATGAAGGCGATTCGGGAGAAGCTGTGGATTCAGTCGGAGGTAGGAGGAATAGGCCGGTACACCGACGATTATTATCATCAGGTTACTCACGATATAGGCAAGGTTCCGGGGAATCCGTGGTTTATCTGCACGCTTTGGTACGCGGAGTGGGTTATAGCCGTTGCAGGCAGTGAGAGCGAGCTTAAGGAAGCGGAGGATTTGATCCGCTGGACGATGAAGCATGCCCTGCCTACGGGCATTCTTGCGGAACAGGTTCATCCTTATACAGGAGCTCCGTTGTCCGTTTCGCCGCTCACCTGGTCGCACGCCTCCTACGTCAAGGTGGTACAGGAGTATATATCCAAGAAGAAGCTCCTCCAAAATAAACAGTTCGGCAAAGAGGACATCAGCGACGCGAAGCTGCTGCAGACCACGGGAGTGTCCCAATGAAGACGGTACGTTTGAACGGACTTCAGCCTCAGGCTGAGGGAAGCGGCAAGGATGCGAATGCATCGGCAGCAGCAGAACAAGGCTTGCGCGACCAAGCCAAGCAAGACAATCGGAATACCGCCGCAAATCCGGCAGGCGATCAAGTAAGGCTTGAGCTGATGGAAGTGGATCAGCCGGAGCGGAAGCAGCCTGATGACGTTCTGGTGCGCGTGCTGTGCATCGGTCTTGACGGTACCGACCGCGAGTTAATGACGGAGAAATACGGCGTCCCTCCGGAAGGAGAGAACGGGCTGACGATTGGTCACGAATCGCTTGGCGTTGTTATCGAGGCGGATGAAGCTTACGGTCTTGCCAAAGGCGATCTGGTCTGCGCGCTGGTGCGAAGACCGTGCAATGAGCCGATGTGCGTCAACTGCCGCAACGGCCATGCGGATTTTTGCGAGACCGGCCATTACGTCGAACGGGGGATTAAGGGCCGGCATGGCTATCTGTCCGAGTACTACGTCGAGGAAGCCAGGTATTTGGTCAAGGTGCCTCCGGCATGCTTGCATTACGGAGTGCTCACGGAGCCCCAAAGCATCGTCGAGAAGGTATGGGATCAGGTCGGACGCATTCAGCAGCGTCTGATCTGGCAGCCCCGGTCGGTGCTGGTGCTGGGCTCCGGGCCGCTCGGCCTGCTGGCGGCCTTCACCTCACGGTGTCTCGGACTCGACACCGTGGTATGGTCCAAGTCGCCGGCCGATAGTCTGGCGGCGGAGCTGGTTCGCGCCTGCGGTGCCGAGTACCGGCAGGCGGGAGAGCCCGGCGGCGCAAGCGGGCCGGACCAGGAATCCGCGGATACGCTCAGCGGATTCCTGGAGCGGAGCGGCAAGCGCGCCGATCTGATATTCGAATGCACGGGCTACAGCCCGCTCGCATTCGAAGCGATGACCGCACTCAGCCCGAACGGAGTGCTTGCCTTGTTAAGCGTCACGCCGGGCAGCCGGACGCTGAAGATTTCTTCGGATATGATCAACCAGGAGCTCGTCCTGGAGAATAAATGCGTGCTGGGCTCGGTCAATGCCTCGCGAAAGGACTTTGAAACCGGAATCTACCGGCTCCAGCAAATGGAGGCCAAGTTCCCGGGCCTGCTGGGCCGGTTAATTACGGACCGATTCACGTTGGAGCAGGTGCCGGAACTGGATTTTGGCCGCATCGCCATCAAGGCGGCTGTCGATCTGCTCCCCGAGTCCCAATGGCAGGAGCTGCTTACGGACAACGCCCGTCAGGTTGCTTACAGCTTTTCGGTATAGCAGCAGAGCGATTCATCGGCATCAGGCTGAAGAATCGCTCTGCTGTTCTGTATATATGTCGGAGCCTCCCGCCAAGTACCTGGATAAGCTTTGAAGCCAAGGCCTCACTTGTTTGCGTTGATTTATTGGCTGCAATCGTATGGATTCATCGTCTGATCCTGACGGTAATCCGAAGGGGAGCGGCCGTACCATTTCTTGAACTGCTTGGAGAAATACAAGGGATCGCTGAAGCCGACGGACGAGGCCACCTGCTCGACGGTCAGCTCATCCTGCAGCAGAAGCTTGGCCCGCTCCATGCGGATTTTCAGCAGAAAATTCATGGGAGAGAGCCCTGTCTGCTGCTTGAACATTTTGGATAGATGCGTACGGTGATAGCCGAGGCTTTGGGCCATCGATTCTATGGATATCGGCTGATGGTATTGCAGCGTAAGCCAGCGAATCGCCTGCTCTATCTGCTGCTGGATGCCGGAGGTTTCTTTTTTAGGGATGCTGTCGTGACCAAGCTCCTGTGCATATTCGGCCAGAAGCAGCCGCAAATAGCCTTCACACTGCATATCGCAATGCGGCTGCCGCCTGCGCATGGTCAGCTCCATCTGATGATACAGCGCCTGCATTTTACGATGGTTCTGGGTTAAGGCCACCGGCTGGTGCGGGGAGATTCCGAATATGCTTAAATATTCGTCCGCCCTGTTTCCCTTAAACCCTACCCAACGGTAGCACCAAGGATCCTGCTCATCCGAAGCGTAGCTGACCAGCTCTCCGGGGAAGATGAAGAAGCTGCTCCCCTTCTCCAGACGGTAATCCGTTCCCATGCAGCTGAAGGTGCCGCGCCCGGATACAACATAATGGACGAGATAGTAGTCAAGCACCTGGGGACCGACCCGGTGCAGCGGCTTCGTCTGGGATTGACCGCTGAAAAGAACCGTCAGCTCGCCTTTGCCGGGACGGGGATTAAAGGATACGGAATGATAGGATGCCTTCATATGGTACACCTCAATCAATTTTGATATGATGATAGAAGATTTGGAGAAGTATGGTACTAATGACTTGAGGAGAGAGCCGTTTAAGATGAATAGGAACCGATTTATAAAAGAAAATGCACTACATCTGTCATGGGTGGTAGCGCTTGTCGCCACGCTCGGAAGTCTCTATTTTTCCGAGATTTTGCATTTCTTGCCTTGCAAATTATGCTGGTATCAGCGCATTCTTATGTATCCTCTCGTGATTATACTAGCCATCGCGGCCGTGCGCAAGGATACGAAGCAGTACCTCTATGTGCTTCCTCTCAGTGTATGGGGAATGGGCATTTCACTCTATCATTACTTGATGCAAAAGACTTCTTGGTTTAAAGAGGCGGCGACCGGATGCGGACCGGTTCCGTGCGATGTCGACTATATTAATTGGCTGGGCTTTATTACGATCCCGTTCCTTGCGTTGATAGCCTTTACTCTCATAACGATATTGCATCTATTGCTGCTAGCCGTCGAGCGTCAGAACAGCCGGTGAAACGAAACTACAATTATCCATGTAAAAGTGGTTTGTCTCCATATGCATTTCCGGTTCCGGCAAGTATAGTCTAGGTAAGGTAGTAAGACTTAACTTGGGAAATAGGGGAGGAAGAAACATGTCCAAAATTACTTTTCTTGGAGCAGGCAGTACCGTATTTGCTAAAAACGTGCTTGGGGATTGCATGCTGACCCCATCGCTGCAGGGCTTTGAGCTGGCGTTGTTCGATATCGATCTGGAACGGTTGAAGGATTCGGAGAACATGCTGAACAACCTTAAGGCAACTACCGGCAGCACGTGTGTGGTGAAAGCGTATACGGACCGTAAAGAAGCTCTCCGCGGCGCCAAGTACGTCGTCAACGCCATTCAAGTCGGCGGCTACGATCCGTGTACGATTACCGATTTTGAAATTCCGAAGAAATACGGCTTACGCCAGACGATTGCCGACACCGTAGGGATCGGCGGCATTTTCCGCAATCTGCGGACCATTCCGGTCATGCTTGATTTTGCCAAGGATATTCAAGAGGTATGTCCGGACGCCTGGTTCCTGAACTATACGAACCCGATGGCGGTTCTTACCAACGCTATGATTACGTACGGCGGGGTAAAGACCGTAGGCTTGTGTCACAGCGTTCAGGGCTGCGTATCGCATCTGTTCAAAAACCTGGAGATGGATTCGACAGGCGTTCATTGGAAAATTGCGGGCATCAATCATATGGCATGGCTGTTGGAAGTCACGAAGGACGGTGTCGATCTGTATCCAGAAATCAAACGCCGCGCCCGCGAGAAGCAGAAGGAAACACACAAGGATATGGTTCGCTATGAGCTGATGTTCCGCTTTGGCTACTATGTGACGGAATCGTCCGAGCATAACGCCGAGTACCATCCGTATTTCATTAAACGCAATTATCCTGAGCTGATTGAGCGGTTCAACATTCCATTGGATGAGTATCCCCGCCGCTGCATTCGTCAAATCGATAAGTGGAAGACGATGCGTGACGAGATTGTCAATAACAAAAGCCTGGAGCATAAGCGCTCCAAAGAGTACGCCTCCTATATCTTCGATGCGATGGAAACGAACGTGCCGTTCAAAATCGGCGGCAACGTGATGAACACCGGCTTAATTACGAACCTGCCGAAAGAAGCCTGCGTCGAGGTTTCCTGCCTTGTGGATGCCGACGGCGTAACACCGACCTATGTAGGCGATCTTCCGCCGCAGCTGGCTGCGCTGAACCGTACGAACATCAACACTCAGCTGCTGACATTGGAAGCGGCGATAACCGGTAAGAAGGAGCATATTTATCATGCGGCTATGCTCGATCCTCATACGGCGGCGGAGCTGTCCATTGACGATATTGTCGCTATGTGCGACGATTTGATCGAGGCTCACGGTAACTGGCTTCCCAAGTTTGTCTAAATGATCCGATTGAACTCCCTTTTCAGCGCAATGCTGGAGGGAGTTTTTTGCGTCCGAAGTACGGTATTATCGGGCCATGTCTCTATTAGTATCAAGTCTGCTGCAGCGGGTTTCTACATATAATAAAATGTACGGTTTGTAGATTCGTTACCAGGAATATCTGAATGGGTCATGAATCGCTGCTTCGTGTTACGAAGCATACCAGTGTGAGGGAAGCCACGGTAGGAGACAGTATAGAATACACCATAACCATTCGGAACGTCGGTCCTATTGAAGCTAGGCAGATAAGGGTGCCGGATCTTCTACAGAGCGCCAGCTCGTTCATCCGGGGCCGTGTTTAGGGCAGCAGCCCGATCTAACCGAACGGAAGTCGTTGTCGTGGAAGAGGAAGATTAGCTGACGACAAGCAAAAACGGAACGAAAATCAAGATCATTTCGTTCCGTTTTTGGCTTTTTGTTTTTTTATCATGCGTCTTCCTTTGGTCATACCGGTTTTCTTATGGCGTAAAGATGACTTTGTCTTAGATGAGCTTCGCTTGTGAATGACAGGGGGCTGGGTATCGTTTAAAGAGGGGGCCTTCTCCAGGAGCTGGCCTGCATCAAGCTGTTGCCCGGATTCCGGCCGTTCCCGGCGGCGATTTGTTATTTGCATAGGCTCCTCCAGACTCCTCATAGCCATATCTTCGATTTCATCAACGGTAAGCGGCTGCTTTACCACTAGAAAATGGTACATAATTTCGTCGACGACGTTCGGTTGAATATGCCTTACAATTGTGCGTTCCTCCTCGTCGTACATGTTGGTCTTGAAGGGCATGGAATAGAAGAACTCCATCCTCAAGAGCTGAAAATCGTAGTCAGGAGGCTCCCGATCCATATCATGCGATGGGAATGCATAGGGGGTTATCAGCTCTCTCCAATAGGTTTCCCTTAGAAGGCGGCCGGTGAAATAGAAAGGACTGTATTCATTGAACCAGCTTTTGTAATGCGGATTAGCCGCATGAAAGTAGGTGTGCGCATAAGGAGCGACGATGCATACAATAGCTTTGTGCTTACATATCCGGTATATTTCCTTCATAGTATCCAGCAAAGGATCTATGTAGGGGAGCGAATGAACCGCAAATAAGCAATCCGCCGAGTCGTCCGGCAGAGGAATGCCCTGCAGGATATCACATACAATATCGACACCGGGTCCATCCTTCTTGTCAATTCCGATAAATCCGGGATTCTTCTGCGTCCCGCATCCAAGATCAATTTTCATTAGCAGCACCTTCCCGCTATGAACAATCCGATATGTTACATTATGTGGCTCGTCAGCCATCTGCTCTACACGATTGACATGCCCCTCCAGCCTAAATGCTGCTGTACAAGCTCATCGCATCCGGACAGCTTATCTGATATCATCGGAATTTCATTGTCACAAGTAGGTGTATTTGGTAAAATATACACGAACAAAAATTCGCTTTGCCGTCTTTGCATAACTTTTGGGACAAGCAGTTGCCGTTTGAATGTGTGATCATTTTACTTAAAGGGGACATCGATGATGATGAACAGCTCAAGGATAGGTGCTTTTGCAGTAATCTTTTGCCTCGTATGGACGACTTTGGCTTGTTCAAACTCTAACCCTACCTCTTCCGCAGGGGAGAAGCCGATGCCGTCAGGCGAAGCATCCAGCCATACTCCTGCTCCCCAGCCGACCCCGTCCGCAGGCTCGCAAGCCCCGGCCGCAGGGTCCTTCTCAGCGGCTGATGCCAAGGCAGAACCCGGTCCGACGGCTGCGCCGTCTGTTACTGCATCGCCTGAGCCGGTCAAGGAAGCCGCTGCTCCCAAACCGGAAACGGCCGTGTCGGCGACCTACCAATCGGGCACGGGAACCAAGTCTGCATCGGCTAACGATAAGAAGGCTCTTTCATGGTACTACATGAAGAAACCGAAGGGACAGGTTCCTTCATTTCCGAATGAAACGAAATCTTTTACCAAAGATATGAAGGCACTTTGGGTCGGCACAGGAAAAAAAGTATATTTGACAATCGATACGGGAGGTCCGATGGGAGATACGGAGCTGCTGCTCAAATCGTTGAAGGATAACGATGCGAAAGCTAACTTTTTCATTGCGGGCTATAACGTGAAGAAGGATCCTGATTTTGTTCGTCAGCTTGTAGCGGACGGGCACCTTGTCGCCAACCATACGATGACGCATACGGATATGAATAAGCAGACGGACGCACAGGTAAAAAAGGAAATACAGGATTACGAGAAGCTGTATAAAGAAGTAACCGGACAAGACATTCAACCTTACTTCCGGTTTCCTTACGGGAGCTACAATATGCATTTGTTGAGCCTGGTTTCCGAGATGGGATATACTTCGGTATTCTGGTCTACGGCCATGAGGGATTGGGAGCCGAGGAAGAACGGGGCGGACGATCCTTACAACGATATCATGAATAATTTGCATGACGGCAACATTATTCTGATGCATCAAGGCTCGGAGGAGAATATTCAGGCTCTGGACCGCATAATTAAAGGCGTGCGTGAGGCAGGCTATGAATTTGCCCTTTTAAGCGATATACCGGCGTCAGCCAAATGATAGCTTTTCTTCAGCTTCGCATGATGGATGGGCCCGGTTTCCTTCTGGTATGATGAATTGGCGCTGATCTAGCTTTGTTTGCTGGTACCTTTCTTCTTCTACCATCATACTCTATTAGAGGCATGCAGCGTATTATCAATTCACAGTCAAAGGAAGCGAATACTAGTGCAGCAAGCGATAGCCATTCTGGATTCCGGGGTAGGCGGGCTGACCGTAGTGAAGGAAGTCATGCGTCAGCTCCCGCAAGAGAAGATCATTTATTTTGGCGACACCGCTCGGGCACCGTACGGACCCAGAGCTCCACATGAAGTGGTTCAATATACGCATCAAATTGTTGATTATTTATTACAGTTTCAGCCGAAAATGGTAGTTATCGCCTGCAATACCGCAACTGCTGTCGCATTAGACGAAATTCGCGCACGTTTGTCTATTCCTGTGGTCGGCGTTATCCACCCGGGCGCACGCGCTGCAATCAAGACAACGCGTAACGGTGTGATCGGCGTTATCGGAACGGAAGGGACTATCAAAAGCAACGCATATGAGTATGCTCTGCGCCAAATCTCGCCTTACGTTCGGGTGGTCAGTGAGCCTTGTCCCAAGCTCGCCTCATTGGTAGAATCGGGGCAGTTTTACACGGAGCATACCCGTTCGGTCGTAGAACAGTCGCTTCAACGTCTGAAGAGTGAGCCGATGGATTGCCTGATCCTTGGCTGTACGCATTACCCGTTCTTATCCGATGCGATCTCGGATGTGATGGGACCCGATGTAACGCTGATCAGCTCGGCGGACGAGACAGCCAGAGAAATTAGCACCATCCTGTACCACAAAGGAATGCTTGCGACCTCCAATTCGATTCCGATTCATCAATTTTTATGCAGCGGGGATCCTGTGCTGTTTAAGCAGATTGCACAATCTTGGCTGAATGAGCAGATTCGTGTATCTCCTGTTGTATGGCAAGTCCCGCATATCATTTGATTCCGAACAGGCAGGCTGGGAATGTCCCGGCTTGTCTGTCTTATTTTATGGATAAAACGAGGGACAGATATGTCGCAGGGTGTTATCATCGGCAGCCTTTGCATGGCATACATATGTATTTGATATAGCTTCAGATGATAGCCAAGGGGGCGGACTATGAAGAAGTGTATCGTAGATACGAGCCAAGTATACGGCTACGAAGAGCTTCTGGCAGATATCGCGGAGCTTGAGCAGCGTTATTCCTTTCTTCAAGCGGGTCATGCAGGAAGAAGTGTTCTCGGCAAAAGCATACCCGTGCTTCGGATCGGAACGGGAGATTGTCCTATTCATGTCAATGCATCCTTTCATGCCAATGAATGGATTACATCGCTATTGGCAATGAAATTCGTTGAAGATCTGGTCCAAGCGTGCGCAAATATGGAGAGCTTGTATGGAATGGATGTTGATCAGCTGCTTGGGCAGACGACGCTTTGGGTCGTTCCTATGGTAAATCCCGACGGGGTTGAGCTAGTACACGGACGAATGGCTCCGGAGTCCCCGATATATGCCCAATTGCTGGATTGGAATCATGGCTCTGCCGATTTCTCCGGCTGGAAGGCGAATGCCAGGGGCGTCGATCTTAATGACCAGTTTCCAGCAGGCTGGGGGGAGGAAAAGGAACGCAGAGGGGTGACGTCGCCAGGACCCAGGGATTACGGAGGTGAGCAGCCGCTCAGTGAGCCAGAAGCTTGTGCTATCGCAGAGCTTACGCGAAGCCGTGATTTTCGGATGGTTCTTGCGCTGCATACTCAGGGGGAAGAAATTTATTGGAATTATCGTGACTTGGAACCGCCTGAGTCGGAGGAGATGGCCTGCAGGCTCTCCCTCGTGAGCGGCTATATCCCTATTAAGCTTACGGATAGCGATGCAGGATATAAAGATTGGTTCATCCAGGAATTTCGGCGGCCGGGCTTTACGATCGAAGCGGGGCTTGGCGTAAATCCGCTGCCTCTTTCCCAGTTTCCCGCCATGTATGAGGCCGTTGCCCGAATGATTCTGGAAGCCATGGCCATGGGGAGTAGGGTGTAGGCCGTCCGGCGGACGGTTTGTTTGTTGAAAAACCTGGTTTGCGTGAAGTTTGCTGCATATGGAGGTGGGGTATGCCTCGGAGGAGTTTACGTCCGCCTTTGAAACCCGTGAAAATACCGCTAAATATAATCAACTTTCACGGGTTTCAACAGCGGCTGGAGGGGCATACCCCACCGGAGTATACTGGCAATAGTTCAAGCTCTGCAGGTTTCTCAACAAAATCGCCGTCCAACGGACGGCTTTTTGTTTTTAAAGAAAAGTTCGATATACTATAGGGAAGTCGCGCTTACAGGAGGAAGTACAGATGTGGAAACGACTTTTATCATTCAAATATTGGGGACATGTGTTCCGCCGCATAGGGCCGATCCTTACCTCTCCTAGAGTGCCCTTATCCGAAAAGCTGCTGTTTGCCGTCCCGGTTATCATCTATTGGGTCATGCCCGACTTGATGCCGTATCTGCCCATTGACGATATCGCGGTCACATTGTTTTTAATGAACCTGTTCACCGGCCGCGTGGAACGTAAATATTTATCCACGAAATGAGAAAGACCCGAACTGAGGTTCGAGTCTTTCTAGACAGTATAGAATTTATAACTTTCGGGGCTCCCCGCAAAGTACCTGAATCGGCTTCGAAGCCAATGCCCCACTTTGTGGGGTTATTTTGTCTAGTCTAGGTGCCGTAACGGATTATTCTCCCTCCGGCCAACGAATCCAGCGCTGCAGGTACCCCTGTTCGTAGAGCGCTTTGATCGTGATGATCAAAACCGGGGATAAGAGAAGCCCGGCGACTCCGAATAAGGATAGCGAAATAATCATGAAGGACAGCATGGTGAAAGCTGACACCCCGAGAGAGTCCCCCGTAATTTTGGGCTCCATAATTTGACGCACCAGGATGACAACCCCAAGCAGGGCAGTCAGCCATACGGCTAGCACGGTCTGTCCTACGACAAATAAGTAGATGATCCATGGAATGAACAACGTTGAAACGCCGAGCAGCGGAAGCACATCGAATATAGCTGACAGTAAAGCGATGGAAAAGGAGTTTTTCACCCCCAAAACAAGCAGAGCGACAAAAATGACGATGAAGGTCAGACTGATCAGCTTGGACTGGGCCTTAATGTACCCGATTATGCCCTTCAATACATTTTCGCGCAAAAAGGTGAAGGCCGACTTGAACGTTTTGGGCGTCTTCTCCTTTGCGAGTTTTTTCCATGACTCTATCTCGATACTTAAAAAATAGGCCAAAATGATAGCAATAACAAAATTGACGACAAAGGTCGAAAAGCTGGTCAGCATGTTGAAGGTTCCGGTCAAGAACTGGCCGGCCAGCATGGTCAATTTTTGCGTAATTTGTGTGGAGTACTCCGTTATTTTTTGGGCTATATCATCAGGTAATGATGGCATGGTTTCAAGACGGCTCTGGAGAAGCTCTGTCTTAAGAATCAGCTGCTTTTGCAGGATCGATGAGTATTCCGGCAGCTTTTCTTTTAAATTCATGATTTGGCTTGTAAAAATGACGCCGACTCCCGTTAACGCACCCAGGATAACAAGAATGAACACGATCGTTGAAATAGCTGAGGCTATGCTCTTGCTTACCCCTTTCCTATTAAGAAATCGGGCAAACGGCTCGATAATCAGAAAGACGATAAAGGCGAGGAAAATCGGTGTGGCTATGCCATACAAATAGCTGAACAGCAGCATAAACAAATATACTGTGAGCAGCAGTAAGGCAATATCAAAAACAGTTTTCCAATATTTCTTGTAAAACGCTATCATTCTACACCTCGTCAGCAGGGGATGTTAGGACCACTTGGCGGCCCACAGCTTCATTTCTTTCAGTATTTGATGAAGATCCTGCCCTTTGGGTGTTAGCGTGTATTCTACGGTGACGGGCACAGTCGGATAAGCGGTACGTTCAAGAACCCCTTGCTCCTCCAGATGGCGGAGTGTTTCGGTTAACGATTTGGGACTGATGGCCTTTATTTTCTTTTGCAGCTCGCCGAAGCGCTTGGTTCCGCCGAACAATTCCCGCAGGACTAGAAAGGACCATTTTCCCCCGATCGCATCTAACGTTTTTTCAATAGAGCATTCGATATGGGTAGGCTGCTTCGGGATGTAATTGTTCTTCTGAATGACCTGGTTCTTCTCCGTTTCTGGCATGGACATGGCCAACCATCCTTTCCCTTTATAGTTGATTACACCGGGGTAAGTTTCTAGTTAATTGGTAATTATGTAATCAAAGAATCGCTACTATATTAATAGTAAAGAACAAAGAAAAAAATAGCAAGCCAGGCCTGCCATCTAAGGTACAGCTTCTTCCTAAGATTTTATTGGAATAGATGGTTTGCGATTTATTCCTCCATTCGACGGCTTATCCATGTTTATTTTGATTTGTTTTGCCAGCCCAAATGGCATAGCCCATCCCTACGTACGCCAGCCCCCAGAAGAAGGCGAAATATTTGTTGTCCTCCACAGGGAGCGCAATGGACATTAACATAAGCACCAGCAGTAACGAAATCCAGCGCGGAAATACATGGGCACGATACGTAAGCACCGTAAATACAATTGTCCCCCCTGTGAAACCGATAAGTGCTATGGTTCTTGTAAGGTTAAACAACATTCCTTCCGGGTTTATTGCCGGATTGCCGAAAATCATGGAGCCCCATAGCATACACGTTGTCAGGATATTGCCTACGGTGATAGCAAGAACCGTAATAAATCCGGTAATTCCCGTCTCTTTTGCCTGAACCATATAGGTAACCATTGTACCGACAGACATCAGGATGCAGGCGACAAGCCCGAAGGCGAGCTCCTGCATGCTTTCCGACCCCCAGATCAAGGAGCTTGGTGTCATTCCCATACGTGTAATGCCAGCGAGTAAACATATCATGCCTAACCATCGAACCATTTGCTTCTCATACATATCCGATGCATCCTCCCCAAAATTCATTCGTCATCATTTTCTTGCATTTTGATTGTAGGAAAAAAAGCATCATGAGGAATAGAGGAGCGCATCACATTATGATAGGAAGGTAAATCGGGATTTTTCGGGACATTCAGGAAGTCTTTCGGGAAATTAAAACATCTTCATATTCAAGGTATAGGAGGGCCGCTATAATAGAGGTAGATTTTAACTATGGGAGCGGAGGGAAGTCCATGCAGCGGACGCAGCATTCAATCACAGGGACTGGCAGCACCCCGGTCAATTGGCTTCATAGGAAAGGAATCCTTCTTAGTCTCCAGCTGTTAGCGGGAATGTTCAGTCTTATTACAGTGGTACTATACACAGCAGAGATCCCTGCCTATTATCATTGGCTTGTCTCTACATGTATCGAGAATGGCTGCGGTACCTGGGTGTCGGCGATGCCTATCGAAGCCGAAGGAAAGCTGCGCCTGTCGCTCGAGATGTATGCGCTTATCTTTGTGCTTATTGATGTTATTTTTACATTTGTCTATTATGCTGCGGCATTTCTTATCTATTGGAAAGGATTTCGCGAGCCAATGGCTGTGCTCGCTTCGCTTGCCATGGTTTCGTTCGGCACCTCGTTTCCGTCGTTGACCTCGGTTGCTTCCCAGGATACCGTCTTTTTGCACGGATGGTTTTTGCTTGTAGCTACTGTGGGATGGATCAGTTTATCGCTTTTGTTCCTTTTATTTCCGAATGGAAAATTTGTGCCCGGATGGACATATGTTGTTTTACTCCTCATTAGCGCGGTGGACGTAAGCAATTTGTTTTACGGCGGAAGCATTTGGAACGCCCTTGGTATTCCGCCTTTTTGGCAGTTTCTATGGTATGCTTCCTCGACGCTTATACTCATCTATTCTCAAGTGTACCGTTTTCGCAGAGTATCATCACCATCCCAGCGGCAGCAAACCAAATGGGTCGTATATGGGCTAGCCATCGGCATTACGGGCTTTGTCGTGATGAGCGTGCTGTTCCAGCCGAGCTTGAATGACGGTACAGCCTTGACGTATGTGTACCTTAATGCCATCCTTAATTTCATCTTGTTGGCCATTCCCGTAACCTTGACGATGGCTGTGTTAAGACACCGGCTATGGGATATTGACCCGCTTGTCAACCGGACCCTGGTGTATGCCGCATTGTCTGTCAGCGTCGCCGCGATATATATATTTTCGGTGTATTACTTGAGCCGCCTCTTCGAGACGAAGGATAACCTGTTTATCTCGCTCATTGCGACGGCGGTTGTAGCGGTTGTATTCGCTCCGCTGAAGGAGAAGCTGCAGCGCCTCATTAACCGGATGATGAAAGGGCGTCACGATGATCCCTATGCGGTTCTGCTCGAGCTCGGGAATCAGCTTATTCAGCCCCTAGCACCGGAAGCAATGCTCACAGCAGTCGCCTCTACGATAAAAGCATCTTTGCGCTTGCCCTATGCCGGCATTGTGATAGGAGTGGGCGGTCAAGATACCTTGGCTGCTTCGGTCGGGAACCCGGTGCACGAGGTGCTGCCTTTTGCCATTATTCATCGAGGGGAGCAGCTTGGCACGCTGTACTTATCCAGCCGTTCCCCCGGTGAGGCGTTTTCCTCTGAAGATAATAAGTTTCTGGACGTACTGCTTCGCCAGGCGGGACCGATTGTGGAAAATGTAAACATGACGCTCGGAATGAAGCTGCTTGCGAAGGATTTGCAGGAATCCAGGGAGAAGCTGGTGCTGGCAAGAGAGGAGGAGCGGAGGCAGATTCGTAAAAATTTGCACGACGATTTGGCCCCGCGTCTTGCTGCACTTGCTTTGAATGCGGCAACGGCGGAGAAGTATGTAGAAAAGCAGCCTGCTGTCGCGATCGAGATGCTGGCCGACTTACGCCAGGTGATTCGCTCGACGGTGGATGAAATTAGGACCCTGGTGCATGATTTACGTCCGCCTTCGCTTGATGAGCTTGGCTTGATTGGCGCCCTTCAAGAACGAATCCGCGAGCTGACCAAGCCGGCCCGGCTGTTGGCCGATGAGCAGGGAGCAGCTGCTTTGATCATCCGTTTAATAGAACCTCCGGAGCTTCCCGATTTGCCGGCGGCCGTAGAGGTGGCGGCTTACCGTATCGTTACGGAGTCATTGGTCAATGTCATTAAACACAGTCGGGCTACCGCCTGTACTGTCAAGCTGAACGTGTCCGACGCACAGCAGCTATTGGTTGACGTAACGGATAACGGTGCAGGCTTGCATCCATCTTATACGCAGCTGATTCCAGGTAAAGGGGGCATCGGTCTCGTCTCGATACGGGAACGAGCGGCGGAGCTGGGCGGACATTGTTCCATAGAACGATTGGAGCAGGGCGGCACCAGGGTGCTTGCCATACTGCCGATTTCATAAAAAAAGGGGTAACACGACATGAGAATCGTCATTGCAGAGGATCACCCGTTATTTCGCAGCGGCGTGCGCAACTTGCTTCGTACGACAGACGATCTGGAGGTGATTGGAGAGGCATCGTCAGGTGAGGAGGCGCTGGAGCTGGCAGGCCAGCTGCAGCCCGATCTGATTCTGATGGATATCCGCATGCCGGGTCTGAACGGCATTGAGGCGACTCGCCTGATCAAAGAAAGATACCCGGCGGTTGAGGTTTTGATCCTGACGATGTTTAGGGATGATCAGTCGGTTTTTACGGCTATGCGTGTGGGAGCGAAAGGGTACGTACTGAAGGATGCCGATGAAGTGGAGCTGCTGCAATCCATACGGATGGTGGGCAGCGGCGGCGCGGTGTTCAGCTCGGATATTGCCGGCCGAATGATGCACTACTTCTCACAGCCCTCAGCGGTAGCTGTGGATGATCCTGCCTTTGCAGAGCTGACCAGACGCGAGCTGGAAATTTTGGAGCGGATCGCCGAGGGGGATACCAATGCCCAGATCGCTAACCGGCTGCATATTAGTAATAAAACGGTGGCGAACTATGTGTCCAATATTTTAAATAAACTTCAGGTTACGGACCGTAATGCTGCAAAACGTTTGGTCCAAAAATCGCGCGAGGAATAGGATGAGATGAGGTCAAAAATACTTGAAATCGAATATATGCTCTAAGCTGGGAATCAACACGAGGACGCAATTAGCGGCAAACATGCGGGCCGATTGAGATCAGCTGTTCAGGATGGTTAAAGGTACAGAAGCCCAATCCTCTTTGTAGAGGATGAGAGGCTTCTTTTTTTCGCAATGTCTGAACAAAGCTTGCATTTAGCATAAGGGGGAATAGGTGCAGGATGATTCCCGGAATATTCCCGGACTTTTCCCGGCTATGTCTCATGTATCCCAGCTGCCCTTGCTGTAAGATGGATGAAGAAAGTCAAATTCAATGTATGGAGGTCATGATGATGAACATGAAAAAAGGCTTGAAATGGATCTTAGGAGCGATGGTGATTGCAGCGCTTGCAGTTCCAATTGCTGTGAGTGCCAAACCGGAAGCAAAACCTGAGGTAGCGGCAAAGCCGGAAGCTAAGCCTGAGATGCGGTATGCAGCTAAGCCGGAAGCAAAGCCGGAGGCGGGTTGACCTTCGGAAGCTGAAACGGGATATTCGGGATGCCGTACCGCTCGGCCGGTATAAGAATGCAGCAAGGTAGCTTCCAGATGGCTATGCTCCCGTCCCGCTACAGATAAGAATGCTTCTACACTCCTTCGTCAACCCATTTCAGGGTGAGTAGCTTAAGCAGGCTGGACAAACTCAAAAAGCCGTCCTTCTCTCTGGAGATGGGCGGCTTTTGGGTACTACGCAGCGGTTCACCTTATGAATTAGCCTTGAAACGAACCGGAAATTGCTTCACGCCATAGACGAACGGGCTCTGAATGTTATCCAGCTCGGTGCCTTCGATAAATTGAATCTCATCGAGCCGTTCAAGCAAGTGCTGAATGACGATTCGGCCTTCCAGGCGGGCCAAGGGGGCGCCGAGGCAAAAATGGGTGCCAAAGCCGAAGGAGAGATGGGCATTCGGCTTGCGGTCTGCAATGAACTGATCCGGATTCGGAAAATGCGATTCATCCCGATTGGCCGACGCAACCCATGAAACAATTTGCTGGCCCGTTTGAATCGGTGTTCCGTGTATTTCAACATCTTGGGTAACTACGCGGCCGATAGCCTGGATAGGCGGGTAATAGCGCAGCACTTCCTCGATGAAACCGGCTGTCTGTTCCGGCTGATTCCGAAGCTGTCTTTGCAGCTCCTGGTCCTCTGTCAATCGCCGTACGGCATTTGTAATCAGGTTCGTTGTGGTTTCGTTGCCGGCAGCTAACAAGAGGATACAGAAACCGAGAAGCTCCTCCTGCTCCAGCTTCTTTCCTTCGATTTCGGCAGCCAGCAGAAGTGTGATCAGGTCTTCCTGCGGCTGCCGTCGTCTTTCCTCAACGATCGTAGCAAAATAAGCATTTAGTTCTTTCATGGCTTGCGCCTTTTCCGTCATCACGCGATGAAAGGCTTCATCCGTATTCACTTCCGGTCCTTTAACGAGAACATCGGACCATTCCTTGAACAGATGCCGGTCTTTGGGAGGAACCCCGAGAAGCTCGGCAATAACGATGACGGGAAGCGGAACTGCCAGATCATGAACCGTATCCATTTGGCCGGAGCGGATAACCTTATCCAGTAATTCGTTAGTTATGGAAGCGATATGCGGAGCCAAATCGTTGACTACTTTGGGGGTAAAAGCTTTGTTGACGATAGCCCTCATCTGGGTATGCCGCGGCGGGTCCGTCGTCAGAAGGGTTTCTCTCTCCGACAGCTTGCGAACAGAGGAGAAGGTAGCGGGATCCTTCAAGATCCTATGCACGTCCTCATAACGAAACACGTCCCAGCAGCTGCGGCTCTCATCATAACGGACCGGATGGCTTTCCCGAAGACGATTGTATACGGTAAAAGGGTTCAGTCTCTTCTCCTTCGTATCCAGCTCGGCCATGGGCAGAATATTGGCATAGCGTTCAGCTTTAGCGATATCCATTCTTGCTAGCTCCTCTCGATTATCCTATGCCTTTTTAACTTACCCACTTTACTGGTTTGAAAAACCTCCTTTGCCATTTTCCAACGCTCGCGAATCCCAGGCAATGTTACGGTACTGCGAGAGACAGTGCTGCTGAATCCGGCACGTCATTATCACTCCCCATCCCTTTGAGGAAGCCTGGTTCTTGCACAATGGCTAGGTCATAGGAACAAAGGGCATCCTTTGCTTCACAAAGGAACCAAAATGCTGTGCAGCCGGTGAAAGCTCCTCGTTCACTCTGCTGTACAATGCGATCGGATTGGTTAGCTGAACGCCCTCCACATGAACTCTTGCGACCGTACCATGACGGACATGCTCGCCGACTTCCATAGCGGATACCAGGATGGCGCCGTACCCGGACGAAACTGCACGGATCGTTTCCCCAAGACCGTTGAACTGCAAGCCGACCTTCGGGGGCTCGATATTATGCAGCGAGCACAGCGCGAATAGCTTCTCCCGGGTAGAGCTGCCCTGCTCCCTCAGAATGAACGGCTCACGGACGATTTCCTTGAGTTCAACGGTGGTGTTGGCCAGTCGATGACCGGAAGGCACGATGAACCAGAGCTCATCCTCCATCAGCTCCTCGCGTTCGATACCGGCAGGGGCCTCTTTACTGCCCCCGATGACGGCAAGATCGGCTTCGTAATGGAGCAGCTTGCTGAATACCGATTGGGAATTGGCCGTTGTTAATGTAAGATCAACGTGCTCGTTCTGCTGCTTGAAGGCAGCCATGAGGGAAGGAAGAACAAAATTGGCAGGCAGGTACGTAGCAGCAATGGATAAAGTACCGAGCTTTCCGCTGCGGTATTCGTTCAGTCGGGCATCCACTTCCTTCTCCAGCGCAAACAGCTTGGCTGCGTAACCGAAGAGCAGCTCCCCGGCTTCCGTCAGCTGGACTCCCCGGCCTTGGGAGGCCAGCAGCTGCAGGCTGAGCTCCTTCTCCAGATTACGAATTTGCGCCGTTACAGCCGGCTGGCTGATATGGAGAGCTTCTGCAGCCTTCGTGACCCCGCCGCGAACGGCCGTTTCGTAAAAAAGCTTTAGCGCATGCAAGTTCATAACCTAATCGCTTCTCCTTTAAAGCATCAATATAATTTATGCTTTTATAAAAATCATATATTAGTTTTATGAATGAGTTTCTTTTATTGTAATGGGTAAGCGATAGAAAACTCAACAACCCGAAGGAAGGTGCTTATGGTGCGGTTTCAATGTATAGATTGCCAAGCGGAATTATCAATAGACGAGGCCAGGAACCCTTACATTTGCTTGTGCGGAGGTCTGCTCGATATCGTGCAGGATTTTCGGTCTGTCGATACGGAACGGTTGAAGCGGGAGTTCGATAACCGGTTGTCGGAACGCCTGTCTCCTTATGCAAGCGGGGTATGGCGCTATAAGGAGCTCATTCATCCGCTGCTGCCGGATGCCTTCATGACGACGAAATATGAGGGGAACACAGGTCTTTACTCCTCTGGCGTCCTGGCCTCGTATGCGGGAGTACGGAATCTGATGCTGAAAGCGCAGAGCGAGAATCCCAGCGGCTCCTTCAAGGATAATGGGATGACGGTAGCTGTCTCCCACGGACGTTCCGTCGGTTACACGAGGTTTACATGCACCTCCACGGGGAATACCTCTTCTTCCTTAGCCATGTATGCGGCTCTTTCAGGCTGTTCTTCTTACGTATTTTTGCCGGACCGAGGCATCTCGATGAACAAGGTATTGCAAACCCTCGCTTACGGAGCTCACTTGATTTCGTTCCCGGGAACCTACGACGACGGGATCCGGTTTAGCGAAATGTACAGCGAGGCGCTCGGCTTATACGTATGCAATTCGGTCAATCCATTCCGGATCGAGGGGCAGAAGAGCATCCTATATGAAATTGCCCATCAGCTCCGCTGGCAGCTGCCGGATTGGATCGTGGTGCCAGGGGGAGCTTTAAGCAACGCAACGGCCTTGGGTAAAGGTCTCAAAGATCTGTATGAGCTCGGATTCATCCATAAGCTGCCGAACGTTGCCATAGTACAAGCGGACGGGGCAAGTCCGTTTCATGCGATGGTGGAGGGAGGCTTAAGCGAGCTTAAGCCGGAGCCGAATCCTGCCACAAGAGCTTCAGCGCTGAATATTGGAAACCCGCCAAGCTGGAAGAAAGCCCTTCAGTACACATTAAAGCCGACTCAAGGAATCACCGTGTCCGTTACGGATGAGGAGATTATGGACGCCAAGGCGCAGGTGGACCGAAGCGGTATTGGATGCGAGCCTGCTTCTGCGGCTTCGGTTGCGGGACTCCGCAAGCTGGCGGGTCTTGGTGTTATAGATAAGGACTCTACAGCCGTCTGCATATTGACGGGGCATATACTGAAGGATACGGACGCAATAAGAGAATATCATCTGGAAAAGGAGACGAAAGGAAGATTCTCCAATTCAATCCATTATTCCAAGCTTGACGAAGCCAGTATTTCCCGATTCCTACAAACTGCCCGATAAATCGGCAGGATCAGGTTGCTTTCCCGGACAGGTTTCTTTACAATAAGGAGAAAACAATCAGTAGGAGATGTCATACAGATGAATTGCAAAATTTCGCGCAATGCCGCCAAAATGCTTTTAGCTGAGCTGGAAAAAGAAGAAAACAAGGATTTGAAGCTGCGTGTCTACATTACGCACAGCCATGGCGATCATGCCCATTATGGCATGAGCCTGGATACGCCTACTGATAAGGACGTAGTCGTAAGCACGGACAAGAACATCGATGTCATTCTGGAAAAAGACCAGCCGTTGTTGGATGGCGTGCGCATCGATTATTTCTATACGCCAGAAGAGGGCTTTGCTGTTACCAATCCTAGCAAGGGTAACCACGGAGACCACTAAGCCGTCTTCGGTTACGAAAGGATTGGGTTCACCATGGCGAATGATATTCGCGTTTGCGATAAGTGCAAGCATATGAAGATGAAGACGGCGCTGCCCAAGCTTCAAAAACTGGCTCCGGACGCCGACATTAAAGTGGCGTGCAAATCGTACTGTGGTCCTTGCTCCAGATTTGCATTCATTTATATCAATGGCCGTTACGTTACAGGGGCTACAGAGGACGAAGCCATCGAGAAAGCCAGTAAATATGTCAAAAAAGGATAGTTGTACATTAAGGGAACGTTTAGCTGAAGCTAGGCGTTCTTTTTTTAATTCTGCAAAGTACCCGGAGGTTTCGAAGTGAAGTCCTGGCTCTATGAGGTTGTCTTTACAAAATCTTCAAATGGCCTTCATATTCCATAAACAAATCGCTTCTATACTTGAAATCGTGAGTCTACGATGAAGAGTGCGGAGGGGTTCTATGAAAAAGTGGTTAAGAAAAAGAAAATGGCTGATCGCATCACTGGCCGTTTTTGCTTTAATGGGGACGCAGGCGGCCGGAGCGGCGCAAAATGCATTGGAGGAGATAGCGGTTAAGTTCAATATCGTATCCAACGGCAAGCCGGTTAAGCTGGATCAAGATGCAGTCGTCATCGACGGCAGTACCTATGTGCCGCTGCGTGCGCTCAGTGAAGCACTCGGCAAGCAGGTAGAGTGGAATGAAGCGACCCAGACGATTCAGCTAAAGGAGCAGCCTAAAGTAGAGGCCATCCATGAATGGAAAAACCCGTCCGAGCTTACGGCAGGAATTAAGGAAGGCGGCTTCTCCGGACTGCTTCACATGCCAAACGATCCGGCCGATGTGTTCTATACGCTGGCTGATCGCGGCCCGAACGGCGAATTCGGCAAGGACAAGCTGCGCACGTTCCCGGACGACAAGTACGTTCCGCGCATATATAAAATAAAAGCGGCGAACGGAACCATCGAAGTGCTGGAAACGATCAAGCTGCATTTACCGGAAGGCAAAACGGATGTCTATTCCAAGACCTCTGAATTGACCGGAATGCCGAACCTGGAAGGAAACGACGAGGTACCGTATGACGGCTCTGGCACGAAGAAGCTGGGCTACGATCCGGATGGCCTGGATCTGGAGGGCATCGCCTACAGCCCGAGCGACGATACCTTCTGGCTGTCCGATGAATACCGTCCGTCCATCCTTCAAGTGAAGAGAGATGGAACGGTCATCGGCCGCTATGTGCCTCAAGGCTCGAAGGACAAGCTTGTGGCTGCCGGCGCCCAGATGGAAATCTATGATACGCTGCCTGCAGTATACAATAACCGCATTGCCAATCGCGGCTTCGAGGGCGTAACCATTTCTCCGGACGGGAAATATTTGTACACCTCCATTCAAAGTCCGATGGCGGTACCCGATAAAAAGACCGGCGAAGAATCCCGCCATCTGCGGATTTTAAAGATGGACCTGTCCAACAAGAAAATCATCGGCGAGTACGTCTATGTTGCTGAAAACGCAAGCAGCTTCAAAAATGTCAAACAAAAGGATGTCGTCATCAGTGACTTGTCCGCGCTTAGCTCTGACGTAGTTCTGGTAGACGAGCGCGATAAAAACGCGGGAGAGGAAGCGCAGCTCAAGCGGATCTACAGAGCGGATTTTTCCAAAGCAACGAATCTGTTAGGCACTGAAGCCAGCAACGATCTGGAGAAGCTGACGATAGCGCAGCTGAAAGAGAAAGGAATCGTTCCTGTTACGAAGGAACTGGTTGTCGATGTCGCCAAGCTAGGCTATCCACATGAAAAATTGGAAGGCTTGACAGTCATTGATAAAAATACGATTGCGGTTGTAAACGACAACGACTTTGGCGTGGACGGCTACGATGATCAGGGCAAATTGAAGCTAAACCAGAACCCGTCTCAAATGTACGTGATCAAGGTAAGTGAAGATTTAAAATAACAATACATGTTTCCAGAGGGCTTTCCCATGAGGGAGGCTCTCTTTTTTTTGACTAAAGACAGGATGGAGGTTTTGAAGTATAATGAGTAAATCTTTTATTTACCAATGGTAGAAAAACTAGAGTTGGCGGCAAAGGAGAACACTGCATGCAGCGATTAGCATCATTTTTTCGTGAATATCATCCCATTGTCCACGTTCTTCTTTTCGGAACCATATTAGCCCGTACAGCCTCCTCTATGAGTATGCCGTTTCTGGCTATTTACTTATCCAAGGATACGCAGCTCAGTCCCGTTCTCATAGGAATGATTATCGGATTAGGGCCGTTAGCCTCCACGGTAGGAGGATTCGTCGGAGGAGCGCTGTCGGACAGGCTGGGACGGAAAACCATCATGCTGGCGGCACTGTACGGATGGGTGCTCGTATTTTTTGGTTTTGCCTTGGTGAAGTCTCCGGTCGCATTCATGCTGCTCAATATGCTGAACGGACTTTGCCGTTCCTTATATGAACCGGTATCCCAGGCGTTAATGGCGGACGTGACGGTCAAGGAAAAACGGCTCAAAGTATTTTCCTTACGCTATATTGCCATTAATGTCGGCGTATCAGTGGGACCGCTGCTCGGCGCTTTCTTCGGTACGATGGAAGCTTGGCTGCCATTTATGGTTACGGGGTTATTTTATTTTCTGTATGCGGCAGGTCTGGGAGTGCTGCTGCGCAGGTTCGGCATCAAACGGATCGAGGGGGAGAAACGCAGCAGTGTAACGATATTATCCGCATGGAATATCGTACGAAAAGACAGGGTGTTCCGCTTTTATATCGGCGGCGCTATCATGGGAGCGATCGGATACTCCCAGATGACCGTGACCTTATCGCAATATATTGAACAAAATATTGCCGGCGGCGCCTCGCTATTCGCGCTGCTTATGAGCCTGAATGCCGTTGTCGTCGTGCTGCTTCAAGTTCCGTTGTCAAGACTGTTCGAACGGTGGGGGCCGATGACAGCTATTGCAATCGGGAACGTGATGTTTGCCGTAGGGGATATCGGATTCGCTCTGTCGGCGGGCTGGATTAGTTTTATGCTATCCATGTTCTTCTTCACGCTGGGAGAAATTCTGAATTATCCGCAGGCAAACGTACTGGTAGACCGGCTGGCACCGGAAGGTATGAGGGGCACTTATTTCGGTGCGCAATCGTTCAATAATTTGGGACATTTCATAGGTCCGATGGTGGGGGGTGTCCTGCTTACGCATTGGGGCGGATCGGGACTATTTGTCACAATGGCTGTGATTACCTTGTTCGGAACCTTATTCTACCGCAGGGGAGAACAAATTTATAAATTAGGTCTAAAGTCCGTGGAAAATTCGCGAAATTAGGTATTAAAGAATATGTATTCCTTAGGGCCTATCTTATATGCTAGGGATGTCGTATTTTGTTGCGCGAATTGACAGATTCGATCTCGAAAAGGCAAAGCAGGTGAAAGCTTGTGACGCAAAGCTACAGGGGCTACGAATCCTCGCAGAGGTTCTTGCCAGCCAGCTGCCGAAGGAACGGTGTTACGCATAGATAGCGGACTCCTGCCTAGGCTCAGAGGGGTCTTTTCGTCGTGTTTGGGTACGCAAAAGTTACAGTCAGGGGGGTCTCGCCATGTCGGGTGAAGAACGGGAGTTTATGACCAAGCAAGGCTTTTTTACAAAGCTCGGAAGCAATTTGATCGGCGTATATTTGTCTAATGAAGGACCCAAGATGTTTATTAACCAGGAAGTGTTCGAGCTGCAGCATCCCTGTTGGGACGTAGAGATGGTTATGGGTAAAAACAGCCATCTGCTGACCTTTTACTGGCGCGGGGAAGTGAAATTCTCGTTTCGGTGCGATTTCGTGAACGATTTGTTTTTGAGCCTGTACGATTACTTAAGCTGCAGACTCGAAGCAAGAAGGCTGGCTTAGCCGCCAAAAGGAATGCATTGCTGCAAGCAGCGGTGCATTCTTTTTATATATGGCTATGTCAAATCCAACTGTTCCATTTTCGATAAAAAGGAAACCGCCTAATGGAAAAGCGGCCGAATTTAACTATATTGCGGAATCCTCTTCGACTATTAACATAGCCATACTGAAAAAGATGTTTGTCGGAGTTTAGAGTTCGTCTTAACTAACGCAACTGCCATTTTGTTCATAAGAAGCTGCTTCCATCCGGCTATGGAGCGGCAGGTCCGTCCTTCAGACAAAGATCAAGCATCGTTGTAGCCGCAAAAGATAACGGGACATCCTTCAAGGTCACGATACCGATATGACGGGGAGGAATTTCGGGCTCCAGCAGCACCGGGAACAGCTCGCCCGAAGCCAGCTCATCGCTGACGAACTGCTTGGTGACGCAGGAAATGCCTAATCCCGCCTTGGCGAACTGGATCAGCAGATCCATGCTTCCCAGCTCGAATTCCGGAGTGATTCTAACTTGCTGACCATTGAAAAAACGTTCCACATATTGACGAATGCTGCTGTCCCGCTCGAGCATAATAAGCGGCTGCAGGGCAAGCTCGGCGGCTGTCACCGGCCTTTTCATCAGCTCGGCATAGCTTGCTCCGGCAACGAAGATATCATGCAGCGGCTTCCAGCTTCGAATGGTTAGCTGATGATCCGTAATGGGCAGATTCACGACCCCAAAATCGATCTTCCCTTCCTTTAACAGCTTGACGGTTTCCTGCGTCGTACGGTTCGTCACATGCATCTTCACTTGAGGATAGCTCTTGTGGAACGATTCCAGGTAAGGCATCAACACATGCTTGCAGATGGTATCATTAGCTCCGATATGCACGACGCCGCCAAGCATCTGATGCATTTCCATCAGCTTGCGCTCTCCTTCAGCCAGGAGCTGGAACGCCTGATCCACATAACGAAGCAGCACCTCCCCCTCTACGGTCAGCTTAACGCCCCTGGAGGTTCGAAAGAACAGAGGGCCTCCCAGCTGCTCCTCCAGCTGCTTGATCGAATGACTGACCGCAGGCTGGGTGATAAACAATGCTTCGGCTGCCTTCGAGAAGCTCCTGGCTTTGGCCACGGCCAAAAATACTTTTAATCCTTCCAGATTCGTCTCCATCCATTATCTCCATTTATAGTAGATATTCATATTATTCATTATTTTTATATCACAATAACCAATATAATGACAATGTGAGGCTAACAAAATCAAAAGGAGAGGATACTCTTTGAAAGGAACGGTAACGGCAGTCGTAGGAGCGAACTGGGGAGATGAAGGGAAAGGGAAGGTAACGGATTTGCTGGCATCCGATGCGGATGTGGTGGTTCGATTTCAGGGAGGCAACAACGCGGGGCATACGATTATCAATGAATTCGGCAAGTTTGTGCTGCATATGCTTCCTTCCGGCGTTTTCCACGAACGGGTTATCAATGTCATAGGGCCGGGTGCTGCGCTCAATATAAGCGGCCTGGTTCAGGAGTATGAGAAGCTTCTGGCAAGCCAAGTTCCGGAACCTCAGCTTCGGATTTCGGATCGTTGCCAGGTCGTACTGCCCTATCATTTGCTGTTCGACGCGCTGGAGGAGGAACGGCTCGGAAGCAGACAATTCGGTTCTACGAAATCCGGGATAGCTCCTTTTTATGCGGATAAATATTTGAAAATCGGCATTCAGGTCTCTGATTTATACGATCGGCAGCGCCTGCTGAAACGGTTGGAGCAAGCGCTGGAATCGAAGAACATTATACTTGAGCATTTGTATCACAAGGATGCGCTTGCAGTGGAATCACTCATGGAGCAGCTGCTTCAGGAAGGCGAGGCGATTAAGCCGTTTGTGTGCGATACGACTTCGCTGCTGAATCGAATGCTGCATGAAGGTAAATCGGTGTTGATAGAGGGACAGCTCGGTGCTCTGCGCGACCCGGATCACGGGATATACCCCTATTCCACTTCCTCATCGACTTTGGCAGGCTTCGCTCCGGTTGGAGCGGGGATTCCCCCTTATGCTATCCGGCGCATTATTGCTGTCGCCAAGGCGTATTCCAGCTGCGTAGGAGCAGGGCCCTTCGTTACCGAGCTGCAGGGTGAGGAAGGGGACGAGCTTCGCCAACGCGGCGGTGATGGAGGCGAATTCGGCTCCAAGACGGGCAGACCCCGCCGTGTAGGCTGGTTCGACGCCGTTGCCACCCGTTATGGCTGCATGGTGCAGGGCGCTACGGAGGTCGCTCTTTCACTGCTCGACGTATTGAGCTATCTGGACCGCATCCCGGTCTGCACCGCTTATGAGATCAACGGGGAACGGACGAAGGAGTTTCCGACGACAGGGAGACTGGAGCAGGCCGTGCCTGTCTACGAATGGCTCCCCGGCTGGAAATGTGACATCACGGGAATCAAGACATTCGATGAGCTGCCGGAAGAAGCCAAGCAGTACGTCCGCTTTCTGGAGAAGCAGATCGGCGTTCCGATACGCTCGATATCGAACGGCCCTCGGCGGGAGCATTTTATATGGCGAGAGGAAGAAGTAGAGATATAGGAAGCCGGTCAGCCCTCTTACTTTCCAGGATATAGAGTCATAGCAGCAGGATGATCTTCTGCAAAAAAAGCCCCATCTGCCGCCCTGTTCTAGGGAGGAAGATAGGGCTTGCTGCTTTGCATGGCAGAGCTCTAAACGGTGAACTGGAACTTATTTCGACGTACCGGGCTCCTACTTCTCATCTTTGCGCCAGCCATAGAGGCCGCCGGGAGCAAAGTATTGATAAAGGTTGCATTCGATCCGTCCGTTGAACAGCTTGCGCTTCTTATCGGCTGGCCGGCCCATATACCGTTCCAGCTGCTTGCTTGGGCTCAGAATGAAGGTGGACCAGCTAGGCAGATGGGCGGTTACCCCGCCAAGCTGGCGGAGCACCTTCTCGACCTCGCTGCTGTCGCCAAGCCGTTCGCCGTACGGCGGATTCGTGATAATGCAGCCATAATCGCCGCGGGGATGCGCCTTGGCTACAGGCACCACCTGCAGGCTCAGCTCCTTCGCCAGCCCGGCCGCCTTGGCGGCGGCCAACGCCACATCGATCGCCTTGCTGTCGATGTCCGAGCCCGTGATCTCGAGCGGCACATCGTCCCGCACGAGATCGAAGGCTTCCTCCCGTGCCTCGGCCCACAGGGCCTCCGGCACGACAGGCCACGCCTCGGCGGCGAAGGTGCGCCTGAGGCCCGGCGCCAAGTTCCACCCGATCATCGCAGCCTCGATCGGAATGGTGCCAGACCCGCAGAACGGGTCGTACAGCGGGCGCTCCGCCTGCCAGCGGCTCAGCAGGATCATCGCTGAAGCCATCGTTTCCTTGAGCGGGGCTTCCGTCACGAGCTTGCGGTAGCCCCGCTTATGCAGGCCGACGCCCGTAGTGTCGAGGGTCAGGGTCGCCACATCGTTCAACAGCGCCACCTCAATGACGTACCGCGCTCCGGTTTCGCGGAACCATTCTGTTTGGTAGCGCTGCTTCATGCTCTCCACGATCGCCTTTTTTACAATCCCCTGACAGGCCGGTACGCTCGACAGCTGGGATTTATGGGAACGGCCTTCCACGGGAAATTCCGCATGCTCCGGGATCCAATCCGGCCAAGGCAGCGCTTTGGTTCCTTCGAACAGCTCGTCGAAGGTGACTGCCTTGAACTGTCCCATCTTGACCAGGATGCGGTCCGCGGTCCGCAGCCACAGATTGGCCCGGGCAATGGCAAGCTCATCCCCGACGAAGGTCACCCGTCCGTTCTCGACCGTGACCTGATCGTACCCGAGGTCGCGAACCTCCCTTGCTACAATAGCCTCCAAGCCCATAGGAGCCGTAGCAATCAAATGAATTTCTGACATATCAATTATTCACTCCGTAGTCTGTGATCAATCCCAAATTGCCGCTTCATCTTCGGTTGAAGTCTTTTTGGAAAAGCCATACAATAGTCTAGTATAGGATAAACATAGCGTTTATACAAATGATTCGGGAGGAAAAATTGCATGGAGCAGCTGACGGCGGAGCAATACGTAGAATCTCTTTTGGAACAGGATGAGCAATTGGAAAAGGTAACGCAGAGCATTGCCGAAAGCGGCATGAGGGACATTTCGGTAGCCAAAGGCTACGGCAAGCTGCTGACGCTTCTTATCAAAATGAACGGAGCACGCAATGTACTGGAGATTGGGGCGCTCGGCGGCTACAGCGGCATCTGTCTGGCTCGCGGATTAGGGGAGCAGGGGAAGCTGTACTCGCTGGAGCTGAAGCAGGAATATGCCGACCTGGCCCATCGCAATCTTACGGAAGCGGGGCTTGGTGATAAGGTTGAGTATCGGGTAGGGGAGGCTCTGGATAGTCTGGCCCAGCTGGAAGCGGAAGGTCATAGGTTTGACCTGTTCTTCATCGATGCGGACAAAGGCAATTATCCGAATTATTTGGAATGGGCGATCAAGCTGGCTAACCCGGGTGCCGTTATCGTCGGGGATAACACGCTTCTGCACGGGGATTCCATGAACCCGGAGGAGAACGGGAACCGGGTAATCAAGATGCGGGAGTTCAATGAGGGCATCACGCGCGATCCGCGTTTGGAAGGTGTTATCTTGCCGGCCTACGACGGATTGGCTATTGCCAGAGTCCGCTAAAGCCGCATACAACAAAGCCGCTGCATGCGTGCTCCCTGATCGGGGCGCGGTGTCAGCGGCTTTTTTTAAAGATTGGCTCCCCCGAAAAAGAACTGAATCGGCTTCAAGCTCACTCCTTCTCTGGGGTTTATTATGTAAAACCTAGCCCGCGTTGTTCCGCAGGATCCGTTCCTAAGAGGAGCTTGCCGATTTACGAAGCCTTCTGAAGTACGGTTTCGTTATCTTCCGGTTTCTGAGGTGCTTGCTTCTCATGATTGTTTTGATGGTAGACAACCTGCTTGTTGTGGTCATGGACATCCCACTGTGACCAATACCATATCATCAGCTCTGCACATACGATGACGAACAAAACCTTTTTTACACTCACTTTCATGTAAGCACCCCCGAAACTTCGTAAAATGATCCCCGTTATGAAGATGAATCCCCAGTACGGGGTTGAGACTTGAAGAGCGCTTTGCGTACCCATAATGCATTGGCGAACAGCAGCACGGCGGCCATAAGAAACAGCCCTTGAATATGAAGCCAGCCGGACAATACACCGCCTATAACCGGGCCCAGCATATTGCCGAGACTCAGGGCGCTGGTATTAAAGCTGTAAGCGCGGCTTTCCATTCCCTTGGGAGCAAAGCTGCTAATTAATGTCTGCACGGAAGGCAGCATTCCGCCCATAAAGACCCCGAGCATGAAACGTGCGGCAAACAATTGCCAAATATTCGTGACAAAGGCTTGCGGGATGAAGGAGATAGCGGCGCCGATTAGACAGACGGCCAGGATTTTGACCGACCCGATTCTATCGCTTAACCGTCCCAGAAGCGGTGAGGCGATCATGTTGGAGAAGCCGGTGACCGAACTGACGAGCCCCGAATAAAAGGCCAGCATTTCGCCTTTGCCGTGCAAATCCTGAACAAACAAGGGGATCAGCGTCATGGAGCTCAGCATGGAGAATTGAATGACGAAAGTAACCGCATAAAGGGCAGGCAGCTCTTTCGTTTTTTTAATTTCCTTGAAGCCCTCGATGGTAGAAATATTGGCTTTTTTCTTGGCTGCGGCGGCGTCGAAGTTCTCCTTCACAAGGAACATGGCAAGTAGCGAAGCGAAGAATAGCAGCGGTCCGGTAATGTAGAAGATCGGTCGGAAGCCGACCCATTCGGCCATCAAGCCCCCGATGAACGGACCAAGGATCGAGCCAGCGACACCGCCGGACTGCAGTGTTCCCATTGCAAACCCCATTTTGTCCTTGGGCGTATTGGTGGACATTAAAGCGACGGCCGCCGGCATGAATCCGGAGATGACGCCGTTGATAATGCGGAGTCCGAGCAGCTGCCAGGGGCTTGTTGCGAAGCCCATCAGTGTCATGACAATAGCCATGCCGAAGCCGGAACGAAGCAGCATGACCTTGCGCCCGTAACGGTCGGAGAGGCCTCCCCAGATGGGCTGGAATAAAAATGAGGTGACGAAATTACCCGCGAAGATGAAGCCTGACCACATCGCGATTTGATGGGGATCCGACATACCCATTTCCTGAATATACAGCGGCAAAAACGGAGTAATCATCGTCATGCCGCTCATCACTAGAAATTGTCCGATCCATAGGACGATTAAATTAATTTGCCATCTTGCCAAAACGGTTCTCCTCTTTTCCTGATGTCTATCCATATGCGTATTGAGTCGCGACCTGAGAATCGCTTAACCCGTCTAATCTCATTGTACCATATGCTTGGGAAATATTCACATTTTGCCCCTTCGACTAGTACCAAGGCTTATTCTCCAACGAGTTATACAGGACTTTATAGGTGATTGGTTCCATGACCCGCTCGGGAAGATTTGGTATAATGGCAGAAGGTCTTCTTTTTCCCGTACGACGTCATTGAGCGGACGGCTGTCTTTCATGCAGCATTTTTAAAAAGGGGTAGATCATCATAGAAGAAACACGATCCGAAATCCAGCAGGAACTGATAGAAGCACCATCCGAAGAACAAAAGGAATTGGTGGAATCACGCACCCAAAAACAGCTGGAGGAAAAGAAAAATATTCGCAAGACCTGGATCACACTCGGCGTACTGGCCGTATTGACCATTGCCTCATTCAGTTATCTTATGAACTGGTTGAACAAGAAGGATAATCCGGAATTATCCGCACCTCCTGTTGAAGTATCTCCCAAGGGATCGGGCGGCGCCGCGCCGGGGAATAATCTCGTTAACGGCAGCACAGTGAATACCGATTCCGCGCTTAACGGAAATGCCAAAGATCCCGCTCCTGCCGCAGATGCAGCGGATAGCGGCAAACAGACCGTCAAGCTAAGCTTTGTAGGGGATGTCATGTTCGGGAGCAAGGTGGAGGACATCCTGAAGAAGAACGGTTGGGACTATCCATACCGTTATGTAAAGGACTACTTATCGAAGGCCGACATTACAGTAGCGAATCTGGAGACTCCCATTACGATGCGCGGAAGCGCCCAATCCAAGGATTATGTATACAGATCGTCTCCGCAAGCACTTCCTGCGCTGCAGGCAGCGGGTATCGATTTGGTGAACACCGCCAATAACCATATTCTGGATTATGGTCCGGAGGGCCTTCTCGATACGCTGGACGAGCTGGATAAGATAGGCATGAAGCGCGTCGGAACGGGGCGGAACAGTGATGAAGCCTATCAATCGGTTATTATGGAACGCAATGGAATCAAGATCGCATTTCTCGGATTCAGCCGGGTAGCGGAAAATACGGACTGGTACGCGGGCAAGAACAAGCCTGGTGTAGCGGAATCCTACAGCACGAAGCTCCCCCTGGAGGCGATCGCCAAAGCGAGAGCGGAAGCGGATTTGGTTGTCGTCATCGCTCACTGGGGCGTGGAACGCAAAGATCGTCCGGTTAAGGACCAGACGGATCTGGCCCATAAATATATCGATCAAGGCGCCGATCTGGTCATTGCGAGCCATCCGCATGTCGTACAGGGCTTTGAGGTATACAAAGGCAAATGGATTGCGTACAGCCTGGGTAATTTTATATTCACAACGAATGAGGAGCCGGCCACATGGGAAAGCATGGTTCTCCATGCGGAATGTACAAAGGAGAGGACCTGCGAGCTGCAAATGGTCCCGATCCTGACGAAATGGGCGCAGCCCGTTCGAATGACGGACGAGGACGGAGCCAAGCTGTTTGACAAGCTTAGCAGCCTGTCCATTAACGCCAAGGTGGATAAGGAAGGGAATATAACGGAAGGACCTCCTCCGCCGCAGCCAACGCCCACTCCTACACCTAAGCCGGCGGCCCCAACGAAAAAGCCGGCAGCAACGGACACGAAGAAGGACCAGGGAGCCCCTTCGCAGAAATCGGGAATCACCTCCGATAACGGATCGACGAAGTCCTCCGGAAATAATACGGGTTCTTCTACTTCCAAACCGGGAGAACCGCAGCAGACGGTCAAACCTAAGGGAAGCACATCGCCAAAGCCGACACCGACACCTACGGCGACACCGAAACCGAAAACGTCGGCCAAGCCGAAACCAACACTGACCCCGGATTCGGACAGCAAGGACCCGTAATCATCGCTTAGGAGAGTGAAGGACATCTAATCGGATGCCTTCACTTTTTTATTGCTTTTCATAAAGACTATGGCTGATCAGGATAATAAATACTTTCAAAACCACTAGATATATAGCATGGAATGGTTTAGAATATAATTATATTTTGAAACTCGATTTCGCTGGTTGAAACAATCAAGGCGTGCATGTCCTGCCATTGTTCGGGCATTGACCATGCGCAGCTGGCGGCTCTTGAAAGCTGTGAAGAGGCAGCCAGGTCAGCCATTGAGATTTCTTCTCCATTCGATTATGCTATTGGAAAGTAACTATTATGAGAAAAGGAATGACCTCTATGGAATCCATTCGCAATATTTACTGCGTCGGCCGCAATTACGGCCTTCATGCGGCTGAGCTCGGCAATGAAGTACCGGATGAGCCGATGATTTTTACGAAGCCGACCCATGCGCTTGCTGTCATCCAGGGGCAGCCGATTGCGCTGCCGGGAGATCGGGGGGAGCTCCATTTTGAGACGGAGCTGGTGCTTCACATAGGGACGGATTATCAACCGGGAATAACCGTGGATCAGCTGGTGGATACGATGGCTCTGGGCATTGATTTTACGCTGAGGGACGTGCAGTCGGTTATCAAGAAGAAGGGGCAGCCTTGGCTGCCGGCCAAAGGATTCCGGAATTCGGCTGCGGTTACAGCATTTCGTGCTTTCCCGGGATCGGATAAGGTGAAGCAAACGGAATTTTCTCTGCGGCGCAATGGAGTGGAGGCTCAGCGCGGCAACATCAATGACATGATTTTCAACCTTCAAGTCATTGTCGATTACATTGCGAAGCATTATGGTCTGGGTCGTGGGGATATCATTTACACCGGAACACCGGCGGGTGTGGCGGCTGTGTCCTCGGGCGACCGGATGGAGCTCCTGTGGGGAGAAGAAACCTGCGGAGAATTTACGGTACAATTGGTATAATTGGGGAAGGATACCGGATGGATTCCAGTATCCTTTTTTCAATAGAGGGATTTAACATTTTGAACAGCATGGGGGCAAACGAACTTTGGAGCGGTATCCTTTTCAATATGATCATTCCCGGCCCTTTCTTCAACAGGTTGGGAATTGGGTAGCGGACGTATTTTACGATATTTTACCGGAATCGGGGTTTGAGGTCCGCGATGAGCAGATTTACATGGCGTTCCAGCTCGAGCGGGCCTTTGCGGAAAAGCAGACCATATTTGCCGAAGCGGGCGTAGGCACGGGCAAGACGCTGGTTTATTTGCTGTACGCGATCTGCTACGCAAGATATACAAGAAAACCGGCTGTCATTGCCTGTGCGGATGAATCGCTCATTGAGCAGCTGGTAAAGCCGGAAGGTGACATCGCCAAGCTGTCTCGCCACTTGAACATGGCTATCGACGCGAGATTAGGCAAATCGCCGGACCAATATGTGTGTCTGGTTAAGCTGGATGAAGCCAGACTGGGGCACGTTGACGTGGACACCTACTCGGATGTGTATGAGCAGCTGCCCGAATTTGTCCATGCCAGAGATACGATGCAGGCATTTCATGCCTATGGCGACCGTAGGCAGTATCCTTCTCTCAATGATAATCAATGGGAGAACATCAATTGGGATGCCTTCCAGGACTGCTTCGTATGCGATCGAAGGCATCGCTGCGGACAGACGCTTTCCCGGGATCATTACCGGAGAGCAGCGGATTTGATCATATGCTCTCATGATTTTTATATGGAGCATGTGTGGACCAGTGAGGGAAGAAAGCGGGAAGGGCAGCTGCCTTTGCTTCCTGAGCACTGTGCTGTCGTTTTCGATGAAGGGCACTTATTGGAATCGGCTGCCCAGAAGGCACTGACCTATAAGCTGAAGCATGTAGTGTTTGAGGAGCTTATCACCCGACTGCTCAAGGGAGAGGTTCGAGAATCGCTGGCTGTACGCATAGACGAAGCCATTATGCTGAGTGAAGCGATGTTTGAGGTGCTCGAATCCCAGAGCAGGACGATTGCTGGATCGGACCGGAAGCAGGTCATATTAAATGATCGGCTGCTGCAGGCCATTCAAGCATTTCAACATGTGCTGACCCAGATTGAGGAGGAGCTTGTATTCGAGAGTGAGCTCTTTACTTTGAACGAGTACCAGCTGCGGATTGTCGAAGAGCATCTGGAGATGATGCAGAAGGCGCTTGCGCTGTTCCATCAATCCGACAATGTGATTTGCTGGGTAACCGAGAGCATCAACGGGCTGTCTCTCGTCATCATGCCAAGAATGGTGAAGGAAGTGCTTCGCGAGAGAGTATTCAGCACGCAGATGCCAGTGATATTCTCATCGGCCACTTTATCCGTCGAGGGCTCCTTCGATTACGTTGCGGAGAGCTTGGGCATCGATAAGTATTTATCGTTCTCGGTAGAGTCCTCCTACGATTATGAGCATCAAATGGAGGTCATCGTGCCCAAATGGTCCCATAAAGGAACGTTCTCGGAGAAAATGAAAACCGCCGTACGGCTCTTGAAGCATACGGAAGGGAGAGCCTTGATCCTGTTCCCCGCAAAGGATGAGCTCCTGAGGTTCAAGAAAGAGATTGTCAACTACCCGGAATGTGCCGATATGCGCTTCGGGTTTGAGGGGGAGCGGGAGATTAGCGATCTGATAGCAGCATTTCAGAATGACGAACCAAGCATTCTTTGTGCGGTCAGCTTATGGGAAGGCCTGGACGTGCCGGGTCCATCGCTCTCCAACGTCATTATTTGGTCGCTGCCGTTCCCGCCGCAGGATCCGGTCTTTATGGCCAAACGGCAGGCTTCGGCATCCCCCTTCGAAGAAGTCGATATGCCGTATATGCTGCTGCGTCTGAAGCAAGGGATGGGCCGATTGATCCGTTCGCGGGAGGACCGCGGGATCATATCGATCTTCAGTGAGGAGCGTCCGGAGCTCGAAGGTGTATGGAAGCATATTGCGAGGCTGATGCCGCCGGGAGTACATTGGAAGGAAGCGCTGGAGCCTTCGCTTACAACATGACAACAACAGCCATGCATCCGCATGGCTGTTACCTTTTCTAGGGGAAGCGTACCGTATCGGAATAGGCTTCCCGTACATCCAGCAGCTTGGGCAGCTGCTCCATGAACGTATCAACGAGCGCTGGGTCAAAATGGCTTCCGCGCTCTTCCTTGAACAAAGCCAATATTTGATCAAGCTCCCATGCCTTCTTGTATACGCGTTCGGTTCCCAATGCATCGAATACATCGGCTATCGCCGTAATTCTTCCGTAGATGTGGATTTCCTCGCCCTTTAACCCCCGAGGATATCCGGTTCCGTTCCATTTTTCATGATGCTCGTGAGCAACGATAGCCGCGGTTTTCAATATACGTCTTTTGGAGTTTTTGAGCAGCGAGTACCCGATTTCACTGTGGGTTTTCATAACGGCGAACTCTTCGTCTGTCAGCTTGCCCGGCTTTTGCAGCAGCTCGTCCGGAATGGCGACCTTGCCGATATCATGCATCGGTGAAGCAATCCTTAACAGCTCCGCCTCCTCTTGACTCATTCCATGGCCGAGAGCTAACAGATAGGAATATTCAGCAACGCGCTTGACGTGGTTACCGGTTTCCTTGGAGCGGCTTTCGCCGATCTCACCCATCATATAAATGATTTCTTTTTGGGTTTCCTCAATTTCGGCCGATAGTAAGGCGGATTCCAGCGACTTTGCTACGTAGGATGCAGCCAGGGATAAATATTCAACGTCCTTATCCGTAAACGCTTCATCCTCCGTAAGCTTATTGATCGCTTGGTAGGCTCCCATGACTTCACCCTCGTTGTTGTGGAACGGGATCACCATCAACGACTTGGTGCGGTAGCCGGTCTTCTTGTCCATAGCGATGGCACCACTTAGCAGCACTTCTCTATACTCCATATTGGTATACGCATCGTTAATAAAAATCGGCAGCCCCGCAGCGATGGACCGTCCGACCAGGCCGGCATCGGCAGACATTTTGAGCGGGGGAACGCCATGAGCGACCTTGGAGTAAAGCTCGTTCTTTTGTTTGTCCAGCAGCCAGACGGTGCAGCGGTCGGCAACGATCATTTCTCTTCCCATATCCGCCATCAGAAGCAGCAAATGATCCAGGCATCGTTCATTCGTTATTTTGGAGACATAATGAAAAATAATCCGAAGCAGCTGCTGCGGATCATGCTCCTGTTTCTTTCCGGGCGCATTCACAGGGAGATCACTCTTCACATTATTATCCTCCCGAAGGGACTCTATTTTTTCAGCTAAGAAAATCATATTATAATGACTAAAGATCTGTAAATCATTTGTTTATAAGAAAATATTCAGGAAACCGGAAGTTCCCCTGGAATTCGGAGGAGGGTTTATATTGGATTGGGTCATTGGAATCGTGTGCAGCCTGGTCATAGCCGCGGCGGCTTATGCCAAAAGATCGCTATCAGCGTCAGGCACGGCTGCGGCTGTTATCGTAGGAACCGTAATGTATGTGTTCGGCAGCCTGTCGTGGTTCGGGACGCTGATCGTATTTTTTATTACCTCATCGCTATTGTCCAAGTGGAAGCAGCGCCGCAAGGCTGCGGTAGAACAGCATTATGCTAAATCAGGCAGAAGGGATGCGGGACAAGTGTTGGCGAACGGCGGGATCGGCATGCTTCTTTGTATCGGTCACAGCCTATGGCCGCACCCGTTCTGGTGGGCGGCTTTTATTGGGGTCATGGCAACGGTCAACGCAGATACGTGGGCAACGGAAATCGGCGGACTCAGCAGGTCGATGCCCAGGTCTATCGTCAACGGGCGTAAGGTCCCGGCCGGAACGTCAGGAGGGATAACATGGCTCGGGCTAACAGCTTCCCTGGCCGGGGGCATCGTAATAAGCGTATCCGCATGGGCGCTGCTTCAGCTTCAGAGAGCTCCTGAAGCCGTCCAAGCGAATGAAGGGTCCTTGACGGGCCTGGTACTCCTAGGTGCCCTGGGGGGAATGGCCGGCTCGCTTATCGATTCGTGGCTCGGGGCTGTATGCCAGGTCATGTACCGCTGTAAGGTATGCGGAAGGGAATTAGAGAAGAGCCGTCACTGCGATACGGCGGCAGAACGGATTCGGGGAGCCTCGGTGATGACGAACGATGCGGTGAATCTGTTGAGCTCATGCTTGGGAGGGGCTGTTTGCTTGATAGTGTACCGCTTGCTGTAACTCGTAAGAACAAGCGTAAGCAGGAGTCAACGGGAGGAAGCTCTCCTGAGATACCATATCGCTAGTCCGAGTACAGTGAACAAGATGATGAACGCTACGACCCAAATCATAGTTATGATCATTTCTGTTTCCTCCATTCTTGGATTGACTAAGAACAGAGCGGTCTCCGACAACGCTCTGTTTAAAGTTTGCGCCATTTGAGGAAAAAGAAATCATAAGACGAAAACAGCCGCCTGTTCCGATTGAACCTGCGGCTAGTTTGAATTATTCGTCCCGGTGATAGAGTCTGACAACATTTCTGCCCTCCTGCTTTGCTTGATATAGTGCTTTATCAGCTCGGAGGAAGAGCTCGCTCGGGTCCATATCGCGGGAAGGGATCATCGTTGCCGTACCGGAGCTGATGGTGATATAAGGAGAATGCTCGGATCGGGTATGGGGGATTTGGAGCAGCTCCACCTGCTGCCTGAGATGCTCGGCAACGGTTCTGGCCCCCGCAGCGTCGGTGGAAGGAAGCAGAACGACGAATTCTTCCCCGCCATAACGCGCAATAAAGTCTCCGGGCCGCTTGGCGGCTTTCCGCAATGACTCCGCTACACGTTGTAAGCATATATCTCCCTCGATGTGCCCGTATGAATCATTGTATCGTTTGAAAAAATCAATGTCGACCAGGATAAGCGACAGCGGAGTGGACATTCGGCTGCCCTGCTTCCATTCCTTGAGCAGGCATTCGTCAAAGCCGCGGCGGTTTGCTACCCCTGTTAAAGCATCGACGGTTGAAATTCTCTGGAGCAGCTCGTTCGTCTCGCGAAGCTGATTCTCTACATGCTTGCGGGCGGTTATATCCCTGGAGACCGTTATGACTTCTTTATTCAGGCCGCGCTTGTCGAGAATGGGCCTTGCCGTCGTTTCAAACCAAATATAGGTCCCGTCTTTCTTGCGGATCCGATAAGCGGACAGATCGATACGCAGATCAGTCAAGCTGGGCTCTTTATGCCCATCCGTGAATTGAAGATCGTCCGGGTGCAGCATATCAAATACGCTGCTCCCTACCAAGGCATCCGGTTCGTAGCCGAGCAGGGTTCTGGAGGCGGCAGAAACATATAGGTAAGTGCCGTTCATGGCAATTCTTGAAATCATATCCGTCGAGTTCTCGGTTATCATCCGAAACATCTCTTCACTCTCGCGAAGGGCAGCCTCGTTGTTTTTTTGCATCGTGATGTTGCGCAGATAAATGGTGAATAAATTCTTCCCCGGATAGGTTCGCACATCGAACCATTTGCCCAGCGGGGAGAACCACCATTCAAACGTTTGCGGAGTCTGTGTTGTCAACGCTGCCAGATAGTAGTCATAGAGAGGGGTACCGGCAGCATCAGGAAAGCATGTCCAAAACGAAGCGCCGAGCAGGTCGCTGCGGCTGCGCTCCAGTAAGTGTTCAGCGGCGCTGTTCAAATAGATGAAACGTCCATAGCTGTCCAGACTAAAAATACCGTCTGAAATATTCTCCAATATTTCCGATAGAAAGGGGGAGGATGTAGGGTTCATCTCGCTGATAGAATAGGACTGCTGCTCTTCGACTTCCTTCAACGGTTCTAGCATATGGAGGAATCCTTCCTGCATATTATGCAATAATTGGTAACATGGCATAGCTTTATTTTAATGAATGAAGCGGGAGAGTTCAATGGATAAATGGAAAAAAACGGGCGAATTTTAACCATTCTCCAATACACAGCCTGCCCTTGCTTTGAATGTACAATGTTTAAGGCTCGGGATGGGGCGGGAGAGCTGTTTCCGAAGGCTCAACTACGGCCGGACTGGCTGTAGCAACGGAAGAGCCAGCTTGGAGCTCCTGAAGCTGCTTCTCCAGCTGCTTGATCGATTTGGTCAGCTTGTACTGGCGGAAGAGCCCGATCAATCCGACAATGAGGCCGCCTAATAATGTAGAGCCAAGAATAACTAGAATGAGCGGAATATCCGCCTGGGTGAACAGGAATTGTACCCGAACCGGTTCTACGTTAATAACAGCAAATATGGCGGTAATTAGTGCAAATAATAATGTGAATATAATCATCCATTGAGCTCTCATGAGCTTAACGCCTCCTATCATGCTGCAGGTAATTATAGGATAAAAGAAAGCAAGGCTGCAGCATCATCATGTCCGCAGCCTTGCAGTCCATCTTACTTGGCCAGCTCTTCCATTTGCTCGAGCAAATCCTTGAATACATCCATAGCCTGTTGAATAGGCTCCGGAGTCGACATATCCACACCTGCACGTTTCAAAATATTGATGGAATAATCGCTGCCTCCGCTTTTCAGGAAGCCAAGGTAACGGTCCACAGCCGGTTGGCCTTCGTCAAGAATTTGCTTGGCGAAGCTGGTAGCCGCCGAAAAGCCGGTAGCATACTTATACACGTAGAAGCTGTTATAGAAATGAGGGATTCGAGCCCATTCCATTTCGATGTCCTTGTCGACGACCATATCCTTGCCGTAATAAAGCACGTTAAGGTCATAATAAATTTTGCTGAAATCCTGGGGAGTCAGCGACTCGCCTTGCTCCGCCTTTTCATGAATGATTTTCTCAAATTCGGCAAACATCGTCTGACGGAACACCGTCGTTCTGAACTGATCCATGTAATAGGTCAGCAAATACATTTTTTCCTTCGGATCGGTCGATTTCTTGAGCAAGTAATCCATAAGAAGCGCTTCGTTCAGGGTGGAAGCGACCTCTGCAAGGAAAATCGTATACTGCGCATAGCGGTATTCCTGGCTGGCATCGGACAAATACGAGTGAATGGCATGACCCATCTCGTGCGTGAGCGTGAACATGCTGTTCAAATTATCCTTATGGTTCAGCAGAACATATGGATGCGTGCCGTATGCGCCCCAGCTGTAGGCTCCGTTTCGCTTGCCCTCATTCTCGTAAATATCGATCCAGCCGTTACTGAAGCCTTCCTGCAGGATGTTCAGGTAATCTTGGCCCAGCGGCTTCAAGCTTTCCTTCACGGTCGCCTGTGCCTGCTCGTATGTAATATCCATCTTATATTCGTCTACCAGCGGAGCGAATAAATCGTACATGTGCAGCTCGTCGACCTTCAGAAGCTTTCTGCGAAGCTCCATATACCGGTACATTAGCGGCAGCGACTGATGGATGGTGTCGATCAGGTTGGTGTACACTTCTTTTTTGATGTTGTCTCCGTACAGGGACATTTCCAGTGTGGAAGGGTACTTTCGAACCTTGGAATAAAAAATATTTTTGGTCACATTCGCAGCCAGCGTTGCGCCGATCGTATTCTTATGCTTGGCGTACGTAGCGTACATGGCCTCGAACGCATTTTTGCGGACTTCACGATTGCGGCTTTCAAGAAATTGTATGTAACGGCCGTGCGTCAGCTCGACTTCTTCGCCCTGTTCATTTTTCACTTTCGGGAACTTCATGTCCGCGTTATTCAGCATGCCGTAAATCGTATTTGGCGCTTGTGACAAATTGCCGACCTGAGCAAGCAGAGCCTCCTCCGATTTGGAGAGCACGTGCTGCTTTTCCCGGATCATTTCATCGAGCGTCCGCTTGTAGAAGCTGAGCTCGGGATTACTGATAAGCTTCTGCAGCTCGTCATCCGATAAGCTTAATATTTCGGGAGAGATGAAGGATAAGGCCTCGCCGGTTTCTACGCTTAACCTTTTGGCTTTTTCGGATAATGCTTGGTATGTAGGATCGGCGGTATCCTCATGATGCTTCATGTTGGCATACACGTAGAGTCTTTCCATATGTAACGAGATAGAGTCTTCCAGCTCGAAGCATTGCTTGATGGCGGCGGGATCCTTCAGCTTTCCGTGAAATGCGCCAACCTTTTGCAGGGCTTCCTTGACCTCTTGGTACTCTTTGTCCCACGCTTCCTGGTTAGGGAACAAATCTTCGAGCTGCCAGCGATGCTCGGCAGGCACGTCACTTCTCTTAAGTACTTGATTCATGGGAGGCCTCCTCGTATTTTTGGATGGTTTGGTTACACCGTCTGCGGCTGTAGGAGCTGAGAGCACGGTTCCCGCAAACAGGATACCCGTCATCACTAACGGAAAAAAACGCATAGTGCATCATGCCCCCCTGCAATTTTTTTCCTAGTATGACCGGATTGTAGCTATATTATAAGAGAATCTGAATTCGAAGTAAAACAGATCCTTTAGTCTGCACGAAGAGAACTATCCACGGTTAATGCAGGCTGAAAAAGCTGTAGACGATCAAGGTAAAAGAGAAAGCCACCATTACAAGAGCCAGGATGGCGAGGGGGCGCTTGACGGAGCTTGGCAGCGAATCTTTCTTCATAATTAATACGAGCGCAAAGCAGAACGAAACGATAATAAACGTAAGAATGGAAGCGGAATTACTCATTAAAGTCACCTCATTACAGCAGATCGGTTGTAGTGTGTCCATTTCTGGCAATAGAATCCTATTATCACCAATTCGACACGCTGCCGTGAATTCCTTGTTTTCCGGATGATGAAGAGGAGGGGACCAGGAGCTCTCCAATCATTGTACGAACCGTGAAGGCAAAAGAGAACCGGCGATGCACCGATGCCCGATGATTTCATGCTGGCTGCCGATAGACGAACGAAAGCTCCCTTCATCGGTCATCCCGGTAATGTAGGGAAGATCGAAGAGGGAGCTTCAGTTGAACCATTAACCGTTGGATTTGACGAGCACCAGACGGCCTTTTTCATCGCGCCTTGCCTGGAAGCTGTCATCCGGCTGGATGTCGGCTTCCTCTACCAGCTCTTGAGGAATGGTCAGATGTCCTTTGTCATTGATCGATACGAAGAAACCGAACAGCTTGGTCCACAATCCGGCCAGCAGCACTCCGGCGACAACGACAACGACCAGCAGCCATTTTATGACAGGATTTGCGTCGAACCAGCCGTGCACCAGAGGGTCCTCGGTCAGCATTTTACCGGCTGTTAAAGCAAGAATGCCTGCGCCGATATACATGATCCAAGGAAATTTCTCCATCCAGCGGATGAACAGCGTGCTGCCCCAGACCATGATCGGAACGCTGATAAGCAGGCCGATGATGACCAGCAGGAAGCTTCCGTGTGAAGCGCCTGCAACAGCCATCACATTATCGAAGCCCATGACCGCATCGGCAACAATGATGGTTTGAATAGCGGGCCACAGGCTCGGCTTGGCTTGAATCTCGTGATCCTTCTTATCAACAAGAAGCTTATAGGCGATCCATACGAGGACGACGCCGCCGATAAGCAAGAGAGCCGGCATCTTAAGCAGCCAGACAACAACCAGTGTGGCTGCGGCACGAATGACGATGGCCCCGATAGTCCCCCATAAGATAGCTTTCTTCTGATGCTCTTTGGGTAAATTTCTTGCTGCGAGTCCGATAACGATGGCATTGTCTCCGGCAAGCACCAGATCAATCAAAATAATGCTTAGTAATGCCGTGAAAAATGTCGGGTCTAACCATTCCATGTCCATACCGCTCCTTTGTTAAATAGTTTACATAAAGAAGACCTCTACCGTACGTGGTAAAGGTCTTCAGTAAACACAAAAGACCTCTACCGTATAGGCAAAGGTCTTGCTAACAACGTTGCGTTGCCAATAAAGCCGGGGCTTGCACCCGAACTGACGACTTTATTGTGACAGCTACTCCCCTTTGGAGGACGTCCTATGTAATTAAGTTTATTATAGGGGGAGGACAAGCTTAAAGTCAAGCCCTCGGCTCCAAAAATTGGCTATACTTCTTTTAGCGCCTGCATGATGGCGTTCCATTCTTCTTGCGAACCGTCGAATTTGTCCTTGGAGAAGCGGTCCTCCGCCCAATGCATCAAGGCCGGCCTGCTTAGAAAGGTATGGCATTCCTCGCCCCATTGATCGGAGATTTCACGCAAGATGATCGTTTTGCCGTTGACCTCCACCGTCATCATATTCCACTTGTCGCGTTTATAAATTAAGTGCTTTTTAATCATTTGTCCGGCTCCATTTCTTTTCACAAGATATCGGCTGAATCATACCTCAATAGGGGGAGGAAATCAAGCGCAGCAGTAATTAGCGCATGCAAAAAGGCCATTGCCAAAAAATGGGCCAGCATGGTAAAATTCCACTAAGCCGGCGCAGGCAGGCTTGCAGCTGCGGCATAGGGGTCGCAGTAAGCAAAGTTGAGAACAGTACAGGACAGGAGAGATGAGTATGGTGAACAAGCATTACGAACAGGCAGGCGTCGCCATGACGTGCCGCTCATTCACAGAGTATGAGCTTATGTTTGCGTTGGACAAGGAACAGCTGCAGGAGGGCCCGATCCTTGACGTCGCGTCCGGAGCGTCATCCTTCTCGGCGGAGGCAGCAGCCAAGGGATACCGGTCGCAGGCAGCGGATCCATTGTATTCAATGGATGCGGAAGCCATTAGGGAGCACGGCGAACGGGAGATTGAGCTGTCCACAAGAAAGCTGGATGCTATCAAGGATGTATATGATTGGAGCTATTACGGGGATTTGGACCGTCATCGCGCCATGAGAGAGCAGTCGCTTCAACGTTTTATCGAGGACTTTAAGCGGCATGAAGGCTCGGACAAATACACGGCAGCCCGGCTACCCGAGCTTCCGTTCGATAACGATTCCTTCTCGCTGGTGCTGTGCAGCCATTTTTTATTTTTGTATCAGGAGCAATTTGACGAAGCATTCCATTTACAAGCCGTGCGGGAGCTTCTTCGCGTATGCCGCCAAGGCGGTAGAGTCCTGATATACCCTCTGTATTCACTTCGTTGGGAGCGGTACCCGGCCCTGGATTCTATGCTTGCCGAATTTAGTTCTGAAGGGATTACAGTTGAGACAGGCGTATCGCGCCTTGCTTTTATTCCGGAATCTACGGAATTTTTAATTCTAAAAAAATCATCCTGACATAGAGCTTGATTCTCTTTTGAATATTGCTTTATAATGATTCTGATGGTATAATCAACGTATTCGCCCTTAGATGGCGATACTTCTAGGAGGTTGTTTTCATTGAAAGGTACAGTTAAATGGTTTAACGCAGAAAAAGGCTACGGATTTATCCAAGTTGAAGGCGGCGACGATGTATTCGTTCACTTCTCCGCAATCCAAGGCGAAGGCTTCAAAACTCTTGAAGAAGGCCAATCCGTTGAGTTCGAAATCACTCAAGGAAACCGTGGTCCTCAAGCAGCTAACGTCATTAAGCTATAAGATCTAAAAACGGCGGCGTGAGACTCGAATAACCCCATCCTTTTTGGGTGGACTTACATCTTGGTATTGCGTCGGTTTTTCTTATATATTAGTGCCATAGCATCCAAAAAGAAAGCATCTCTCTAAAACTTCGGTTTTGGAGCGGATGCTTTTTTTTGTTGATATTTTCGTATGTACACAATTCAGTGGAACAACGGTATTAGGGTGGAGCAACAAAATCCGCCCCTTCTAACAGAGGCGGATTGTCTATCATTTCTCTATAATGAAATTAGTTCACGATGCGCAAAATATCATCTACTTCCTTGCGGGGAAGCTTGCCGGGGCGCTCAGCCGGATATCCCAGCGATATGACCATATTGATCTGGCAGTGCGCCGGAATTTCGAGATATTCACGCAGCTGCTCGGAAGCAAGCAGGACCGGACCGGTCATAGGGCATGTAGCCATGCCGCGGGCATGGGCGGCAAGCATCAGATTCTGTGCAGCGAGACAGCTGCTCTTGATGCCTTCCTCTTCCCAGACCGACTCGGGAACCAGCTTAACGGGCTCGAAGATGCGGTCTCTAAACTTGGACGTATATGGAGTCGCCAAGCATACGATAAGCACAGGCGCATCCGAGAAAGCGGTAGCGTAAGGACCAAAGGATTTGACGAGCAGGCGTCCTTCCTTGCTGAGTCCGCGCTCTTCGGCCTCGGCCGCTTTTTTATGAAGCTGCTCCCATGTGAGCTGCTCGATGTGCTTGATTTTTTCGCGATTAACAATGGCGATGAATTCCCAGGTCTGGGAGTTGGTATCGCTTGGCGCGTAACGTGCGCAGTCGATAAGTTCTTTTATATCTTCAATGGCAACTTCCTGATCGGTGTATTTGCGAACGCTTCTACGTTCGTGGAGGATCGTTTTGAATTCATCATAATGCATCGGTTATTCCATCCCTTCAAGCTCGCCTAAGCATGGTTTGTGACTTGGTACTATGAGCTACCGTTCAATTATATCGGGTTTATGTGGGAATGACAACCTATGGATTTGTTTTATTGAATAACAACGGTATCCCCTTCATTCAGCCCGCTAATAATTTCCGTCTTATCCGGCGTCTCGAGTCCGATCTTGACCTCGCGCTTTTCCAGGGCTCCCTGCCCGTTTTGCAGCATAACGTAGTATTGGTCTTTATCCCGCTGGATGGCCAGGGTGGAGACGACGAGAGCATGCGGCTTCTTATCCGTAACAATCGTCGCTGTCAAGCTCAAGTCCGCGATAAGCTGCTCGTTAGGCTCCAGGGAGATAACGACTTCAAACTGGGCAGCCGCCGTATTGACCGTATCGCTGCTGGAGCTGTTGTTTTTGGCAAATTTGGATATATTGCTGATTTCCCCCTTCAGCTTCGTATTTTTCAGCGCATCGACGCGCACCTCCACCGGCAACCCGACCTTCAGATGAAACAAATCATATTCACCGATATAGCAGATCAGCTGCAACTTGGTCAGATCGACGATTTTTCCAATGCGTTCGTTTTCTTTAACGGATTGCGGCTGCTTCGTGCTGTCGAACAGAAAAATACCGGTTTCGGGAGCCGTATATTGGGCGGATTGGAGCTTGTCCGTTTTTTGCTTAAGCTGGGTCTTCATATGTTCCAGATTCAAGCGGGTAATCTCCTCCTGCACCTCCTTGCTCTTGGAATCGGCATAACGCTGCTTGGCGTCTTTTTCCGATAAGCCTTCGGCGTCAGCGTTGATGGTTTGATTAGGCAGATCCTTCTGGAATTGGGCGAGCTGGAGCTCAAGCTCCTGCTTCTTCATATTCGCCTGAAGCGTGGCGATTTCGTCATTCAGCGAAGTGGCGTCCAGTTGGAACATGACATCCCCTTTGTTGACCTGGGCGCCGTCGTTGACAGACCAGGTTTTGACATCGGCTGAAAAGGGCGCATTGACGTAGGTCTCTTTTTGATAGGAGGTTTTGCCCTTTACCTCAACGGAATTGGTCAAATCCTCACGGGTCACCTTGAAGCTCAATGCGGATACAGCTGTGCCCGCCGCCGGCTGCGGCGGAGCTTTATGGCTTTGGATGTATAGCGTTCCTGAAATGCCTATGACGAGAATACCGGCGATGGCCGAAATCCATGTTTTCTTTTTCATTGAATGACTCTCCTAGTCTCGTTTGATTGCAGTTAACGCGTCGGTGCGCGAGGCCTTAACGGCAGGATAGATGCCGGACAGGACGCCGGTCAGAACCGCAAAGAACAGCCCCACAGGCAGGATCCAGCCGCTGATGAACAGGATCTCCTGTTCCGATCCCGGTCGGGGAGGGGAGAAGCGCAGCACGGCGATATTGATTCCCCAAATGACCCAATAGGACAACAGGATCCCGCAGGCTCCCCCGATGACACCGAGCAGGGCGGATTCCACCATGAACATGTGGCGAATTTGTCTAAGGTTCGCGCCGAGCACCTTCATGATGCCGATCTGCCGGCGCCGCTGATAGGTAGACATGGTCATCGCGACGATAATGGAGATGGAGGCGACAAAAAGGATGAAGAGGCCGACTCCGCCGAAGACAAGCCGCAAGATGACGAGCTCTCCTTGCATTTGCTCTTCCCGATGAAGGTTCGTTTCCGCCGTCAGCTTCAGCTTCTTGATCAGCTCCTCGAGCTCGCGGACATGAGAGCTGGAGTCGACCTTCATCTTCACCTCGTTAAACTCGGGCTCAACGGTAATGACGCTATTTGAGCTGCCGCCTGACTTTTTGCTGTCGTTCGCATTGGCGGCGTTCATGGCGTCGCGGAGCTTTTTCCCCATGGCCGGGGAGATAAATGCGGTCTTCATATGCATGACGACATCGTCAGGCATGCCTTCCGGCTTTTTCAGAATCCCGACCACGCGAAGCGGGAATTGCAGATTGGAAACCTCTATGCCGTCGGAACGGAATATTTGAGGCTTCAGCACGATTTGCTTCTGGTATAACGGATACGACACCTGCATCTGCCGTCTCCAATTATCGGAGGCTTCCCGGCTGTCAAGCTGATCCTGCAGCATCTGGCTGCGGGCCTTGGAGATTTGGGCATCGAACAAGCCCATCGTCGCACCGTAGCTTAATATGATCGTATTGTCGAGATCGGCCGCTCCGCCTTGCTGAAGCTCGAAGCCGAACGCCTCCAGCGTATCCAGCTCGGTAGCGTATAAATTGTTGATGTTGCCTTTCTTGCTGTCGACTTCAAATTGAAATTGATCGAATGTCTGGTACGTTGCAATAGATTTCACATGAGGCAGCGTACGCAGGATGTCAATCTTCGCTTTGCTCAGTTCGTAGGGCTTATTGGCATTCGTGTCCGCAGGATCGATATTGGGAGCGAATCCGCTGCGGATCGTAATTTCATCGGATTTCATATAATAGCTCATTTGGGTGCGGCTGTAATGGTTGATGGATTCCCCGAACGACAACGCTACGATGATGGAGGCGGAGCCGATCGCAATCCCCATGGCACATAAGGCCGTTACGACCATTCGCCGACGGAGCTGCTCCCATCCCAAGCGCAAATAATCATTAGCCTTCATTCCTCATCACCAGCCCATTGCGCGTCTTCGATCAAATAACCGTCCCGCAGCTGAATGACCCGCCGGGTCCGCTTGGCCACTTCCAGCTCGTGGGTGACGATAACAAACGTAATCTGCAGCGTCTGATTGAGCTCGATCAGAAGGTCGATAATTTCCTTCTCGGTTTTGGTATCCAGATTCCCGGTAGGCTCATCTGCGAACACAATGGTAGGCTCGGTCACCAAAGAACGCGCGATACTAACGCGCTGCTGCTGTCCGCCGGACAGCTGAGAGGGGAACATTTCAGTCTTCCCGCCCAGCCCGACCTTGTTCAGCAAGGCCAACGATTTCTCCTTGCGGATTTTGGGCTTCACGCCCTGAAATATGAGCGGAAGCTCGACATTTTCCCGGACCGTTAGGTGAGGGATCAATTCATAGGATTGAAAAATAAATCCGATATGGATTCTGCGGAATTCCGCAAGCTGATTTTCCGTCATTTTCTCAATCGCTTGACCGCTGATCAGAATGCTGCCCTGGGTCGGCTTCATCAAGCCGGCCATCAAATTCAGCAGCGTCGATTTGCCGGAGCCGGAGCTCCCGAGCAGCGCAACGATTTCCCCTTTGGCAACGGAAAAATCGATGTCATGCAGAACCGGTGTTTCTTCGTTTCCATTGCGGAAACGGTGTGATAGATGTTCTACTGCAAGCACATAACCCCTCCGTCATCTTCATGGTACATAAGCATGGCAAGTCCGATAGAACCCAGATCCTCTCTAATGCAGTCTTTCTAGTGAGCTTTGCTCTGCTCTTTGGCTCGTTTTAGCGCCATCTGGAAGGATCAAGACGGCAAACCTGCTTTCGAGAATGGGACTTTCCGGTATAGTAAAAAAGCCCTTGTTGCAGGTCATGCAGCAGGGCTTTGCTGGACTCACACCATGCCATCACCTATATAGACGTCAGGATCGGGCATTTTCTTGCACTTTTTGCAAAAAAATGTGAGAAATTATGAATAATTGATGAAAATTCGGGAAAAATGAAGGATTAATCTTCAGGATATACATAGTGCAGCAACAGAAATCCGGCGACGCCGAGTAAAGAGAGCAGGGATCCGATTCCATACATCCAATGGGGACCGAAGTCGCGGAACAGCCAACCGCCGAGCGTACCGCTGACCAGGCCGGCCAGTCCCGACCAGCAGACAGCAAAAATCGCCTGACCGGTCGACCTGTATTCATCCGGTACGCTTCGTTGAATATATCGGATGACCGTGAAGAAGAAAATACCGAAGGATATGCTGTGCATCGCTTGAACGGCAATGACCCATAACGGATTATCGATCTGGCTCATCAAGAGAAAGCGAACGGCATAGACGATCCCGCATACGGCTAGCAGCGGTAGCTCCTTGTACTTATGCCCATATTTGCTAAGCAGGAAGAAGGTCGGTATTTCACTGGCTGCCGAAACCATCCAGGACCATCCGACGATCGTTTGGTCCGCTCCGAGCTGCTTCAGGAACAACGCCAGAAAGCCGTCATTAAACCGGTGGGCAACGGAGACAATCGTAATCGCCAGTAAGAAAAACAAGAGTCTACGGGAGGCCACAATCTGCACCAGTCCGGCGAATTCCAGCTTTTTGCGGGAATGGCTCCGCGCATCCGTCAGCATGAGTGACAAGACAAGGGAGAGGCTGATAGTGCAGAGGCTTAGGACCGCGGTCAGGCTCGACCCCTGCTGCTTGAGCAGCATGCCGAATACAAGAGAGGCAACGGCAAAGCCGATAGAGCCCCAAATCCGGAAGGAGGCGTAGCTTTTGTTCGTGCCGCTGATACTGAGGAGCGTCAGGCTGTCGTTTAATGAGCTGGTAGGAGACTGAAAAAAGAAAAACAGGGCCATAAAGAATATAAGCAGGCCGAAATGTCCGGTATGAAACACGATGAAGGCCATGATGAGCTGGCCCGCAAGGATGCATATCAAGATCTTTTTCACCGTTTGAAGCTTGTCGCTGATAATTCCCCAGAACAAATTGGATACGATGCCGATCATAGGCCCGATAGAGTACAAGAGACCGATCTGGATCGTCGAATAGCCTGCGGACTGGAAGTACAACGGGAAGTAGGACACGATAATAGCCATTGTCATATAAAAAGAAAACGTGAATCCGCGCTGGATTCCGAAGTTCGTTTGTTTTGCCTGCATGGTGCTTTCCACTTGCTAATCACTCGATTCTATGATTTTAATGTCATTTGAAACGGCGGTTTGTCGCTTGACTTGAGCACCTGCCGCAGCACGAGCCATACGACCGACGCCTCTGCGGCGAGTCCGAGCGATTGAGCCAATGCTCCCACCATTCCGTTCCAGCCCGGTGTCAGCACAATGGTTAGCACCAGGGAGATAAGCGTGACGGACACGTTCGCAGCTTGGGACCAGACCATCACCTTCGTTTCACCGCGAAGCATAATCATGCCGTTTCCAAAGTCAAGCCAAGGAAACACCAGCGTCGTAATCATGAACACTCGAAGCGTGTCCAGGCTGGCGTGCATGAGCCGTTCGTTGACACCCATTACATTTTCCATAAACCACGGCCCGACAGGGGTATAAGATAACAGAGCAATGAGAATGCTCGGAATAAAGGCTAATACGAACGTAAACCGCATAACGGCTTTAGCGTCTTTGCGGTAAAAATTTAAAACGATTTGATGAATATAGGAAAAAAAGCTTTGCACCAGATTCGTCAAGCTGCCGGCAATAGCAAATGATGCGATGGCCAGCTGAAAATCCGTCGTTTTGCCTAAAAACGCGTTGACAGCGGGCCCTACAATAACGGCAATAACTGAAGAATAAAGCAGCGGCCGGTAAAAATGGAAGATTTGCTTCGGCTTTTCAATCGGATGGTCCGGCTTTTTCTCGGGTATTTTCTTCAGCAGCGATCTGCCTTCCCAAATACTGACGGCTGCCTCGACCATCATCCCTGTCAAAAATAAAATGGCTCCGACCCGGCCGCTGTTAACCTGATCGGTATGGATGAAATACAATGACAGCAAGTACATGGCTACGAGCCGGATCACCATGCCAATGGTCAGCCATTTGGTCCGCATATTGAAAATGATGATCCCGTGATACAGGCACCGCAGACCGGAGAAGATGCTGACGAACATAAGAATCTGATACACCTCGACCATCGGCTGTATCATGGAAGGCTCCGCTCCGAAGAAATGCAAAAACACCCATTTGCCGATGGGAGTATAGCAGATCAATGCGCCTAGCAGCATAATGCAGGCTAATATGTACCAGCTGATAACCGACATCGCTCGGAACGATATCCGGTCGCGGACCAGAGCCGAGCAGGTTTGCCTCATTAATACGGCCGGTCTTTCGGTCAGACCAAGAATACTTAAAGGCAGAGCATAGCTTGCAATGATCACTTCCGGCTGTGCGGAGCGCGCAAGCGTACTGTTAATGATGACGTGGGAAATGGTAACGAGGCTTGCTGAAACGCCTAGCGGGATAAAGAAAGCAAGAAGCTGCCGAAACGTTACTTTCTGTTCTTGGGTGTTCATAAGTGCACTCCTACCTGGTAGTTTAACGTTAACAAAGCACGCTAAACAGTATAGCATACATTCCTTGATATGAGCGCGGAAAATTTCGATAACCACTGGCAGAGGGCCGCGGCTTCATGGTACAGTAATGGAGACAAAAACGAACGCTTAAACAAGAAAGGCGGAACCTCCATGACATGGACTTTTGTAACAGACGAACGCCTTGGTATCCCCCTTCCGCATTTGGAAAAGGATTGGGAGGATTATACGGAGGCGGAACGGTCGGAGATCCTGCTGCGCTGGGAAGAGATTCGCGGAACGATTCCGGATCAGGTGAAAAAGCTCGAGCGCATTATCATACGCAAGCAAAATCAGCTGGATGTCGAGGATAACTTTCAAGTATCCTGCGAGCTGAACAGCGAGATTGCCGAATTGGCGGGCACGATCAACGAGCTGCATCTCTGGTTTAGAGTCAATCAGGAAATTACGGATTCAGCGGCTCATCATTAAGCCTCGGCAGAGGTTTTCTCATCATGATAGAAAGCATCACTTTGCGGGTCAGCCAATGAAAATCATCCAGTGATTTAAGGTGGGCATTGTCCTTACTTTGTAATATAATAAAGGTTATGAGTTTGATAGGAAAAGAGGTGAGAAGCACCTTGGCATGGACGGAAGCGGTAACCTGGGTATGGAATATACTGAAGGATCACAAGCCGTCGCTCTATCCTATGGAAGAATGGGATGAGCTGCACGATATTCGAATAGCCAAGCTGCCGGCGGAAGGACTGGATCCGGGAAGTCAGCCCTACGCTTTGGCGACTAAAGCGGGCTTGCATTTATTAAACGAGAGTCTGGATAAATCCCATTCCCTATCCCAGGAGATCCATAATCCTACAGGCAGCTATTGGCACGGGATTATGCACAGGATGGAAGGGGACTACAGCAACGCAAAGTACTGGTTTCGCCAAGCCGGTGCGCATCCGGTTTATGAACCGCTGCTTGCCGCCGCTCAAGAAGCTTGCAGGAGCTATGACATCGACAGCATCAGCAGCGACTCGATGAAGAGCAGGCTGGCTGCGTTCATTTCCGGAACATCATGGGATGCAGCTATGTTCACGGATCTTGTTGAGCAGCAGGTCACCGTAGTGCAGGATGATACGGCGGACGAGCTGCTGATCGAGCTGCAGTGGCTCGAGATCCGATTGTTATTGCAGTATTCGTATCAAAGGAGCGGGGGGAACTCGCTTGAGCTTTGAGTCTCGTCATATTTCGCGCGTTCCTAACAATTCCTTGCATCTTATGCTGCGCGTTTATCGCTATGTGCTTCCGGAGGTTCGGGAGCAGTTGAATTACTGGCGGGAGATTGCAGAGCGCATTCCGGATCCGGAGCTGCGCAGCCAGGCCATTGCCAGCATGACCAGCAAGCAGTTTCACTGTCAAGGCGGGGCTGTCTATGCCGTCGCCAATTTGCCGATGCGTCATGTCTTGATTCCGCTCATAGTGGCTCTGCAAACCATCAGCGATTATTTGGATAACCTGTGTGACAGGAGCACCTCGCTGGATGCCGACGATTTCCGCATGCTGCATCAATCGATGCTGGATGCCGTTGATCCGGCGGAGCCTTTGCACGACTACTATGCCTACCGTACGGAGAAGGATGACGGGGAGTACTTGAACGGGCTGGTCAAAACCTGTCAGGCGAGCATCCGGCTGCTGCCTTCGTATCAGCTTGTGGGGGAGCATGTCAGACGGCTGGTGGGCTTATACTGCGATCTGCAGGTGTACAAGCATATACGCCATGATTTGCGGGAAGAAGCGCTTCAGACGTGGTGGAGCAAGCACGAATCGCAATATCCGGCCATAAGCTGGAATGAGTTCGCAGCCGCAACCGGATCGACATTAGGCATGTTCATGCTTTTCCTGGCCGCTTCCGACCCGGAATTACAATCCGAAACAGTGAATCATATTGATGCCGCTTATTTTCCTTACATATGCGGTCTGCATATCCTGCTTGATTACTTGATCGATCAGGAAGAGGACGAACTTGGCGGCGATTTAAACTTTTGCAGCTATTACGCTAACATGGATCAGACGATCGAGCGGATTGCTTTGATTGTCCGGGAAGCCCGGAGCAGGGCCGATCAGCTGGACCATCCGGCCTTTCACCGTATGATTATCGAGGGCCTGCTTGCGCTCTATCTCTCCGATCCGAAGGTGAAGGAGCAAAAGCAGGTTAAGCAAATATCGCGGGAATTGATGAAGGGGAGTCCGCTGACCCGACTCTTTTTCTTTATCAACAGTGTTTGGATTCGCAAAACATCATAATTTGCCAGCACGGAACGTGCATCATTTGGGAGGAACTATACATGTCTATTAAAAAAATAGCCGTCTTGACTAGCGGCGGAGATTCGCAAGGTATGAATGCAGCAGTGCGCGCAGTGGTGCGCAGCGGTTTGTTTCACGGACTTGAAGTGTTCGGGGTACAGCGTGGCTACGCAGGTCTGATCAATGACGATATTCGCGAGATGGACCTGCGCAGCGTAGGGGACATCATTCAACGCGGAGGAACGATTCTGCAAACCGCACGCTGTAAGGAGTTCACGACACCGGAAGGACAGCAGCTGGGTGCCGAAAACCTGCGCAAGAGAGGTATCGACGGACTGGTCGTTATCGGCGGCGACGGCTCTTATCAAGGTGCGAACAAGCTCAGCAAGCTGGGCATCAAAACTATGGGCTTGCCTGGCACCATTGACAACGACATTCCATTCACCGACTATACGATTGGATTCGACACGGCTGTTAGCATCGTGGTGGATGCCATCAACAAGCTCCGTGATACGATGAGCTCCCATGAGCGTTCTTCCGTCGTGGAAGTCATGGGCAGACATTGCGGAGATATTGCATTGTATGCCGGACTTGCCAGCGGCGCCGAAACGATCCTTGTTCCGGAAGTTCCTTACGACCTGGACGAAATGGCTCAGCGGATGAAAGTCAATTTCGGGCAAGGCAAGCGCCATAGTATCATCGTTGTAGCCGAAGGCGTCGGCAAGGGCGAGGATATCGCCAATGAAATTTCCAAGCGTAACGGCATTGAGCCTCGTGTGACGGTACTGGGACATATTCAGCGCGGAGGCACACCGACGCATAACGACCGGATTCTGGCCAGCAAGCTGGGCGATTTTGCCGTGCGCAAGCTCATTGAAGGCGATTCGGGCAAATCCTGCGGTGTTATTAAGGGCGAGCTTGTAGCTACGGATATCGATCTGGTAGTCAATACGAAAAAAGAATTTAACATGGACTTATACGAATTGACGAAGCGTTTGTCCCAATAATCGCATAGGTCTTCTAACAGAAAACCCGTTCGAGCTTCTCCGTGGGAGGAGAGGCAGCGACCGGGTTTTGTTGTGCGCAGTTCTTTATTCAGTCAGCAAGAGCCGCCAAAATTTCCTTCGTTGGACGGTTTCCCTTTTTGGCGTATACAATCTTCCCCTCCCGATTGATGACATATACGATGCGCTGCTGGCCAAGAAGGAAGACCTTGCCGACGTCGTACAGCTCCCGGATTCGTTCGTCCTTATCGGATACAAGGGGGAAATCGTAGGCATATTTTTGAGAAAAACGCTGATGCTCCTCCATCGTACCCGGGTTGATGCCGAGCACAAGGGCGTTAAACCGGGCGTACTGCGATTTGGAATCGCGAACGGCGCATAGCTGTTTGGTGCAAATGGGTGTTTCGTCCTTAGGGTAAAAGATAAGAACGATCGGCTGCTGCCCTAGTGAATCGTTTAATCGGACAGGCCCAAGAGTGCTTTCCGCTTCGAAAGCCGGAGCGGGTTGACCTATGGCAAGCATGGAGGCTCATCTCCTATCGGGGTCTATGATTAGTCCCATTGTAACGAAAAGCGGAAAACACATGCAAGCCGGTCCTGAATCTGTTACCATAAAGGACATAGCTTAATATCGTCCTTCAAGGAGAGAAGTCCTATGTATTTGTACAAGCTGGAAGTGGAATTACAGGAGCAGAAGGTGTATATGACCGTGCTTGCAGAGAATGAAGCCCAGGCATTCGATTTCCTGGAAGAGCATCTGGTCCGCCATTTTGTCAGCAATCCGGAAGTGGTGGAAGCAAGCATTATTGAGAAAAAACGGGCTGTGACAGGAGCGGGTTATATTATGGAGACCCATATGAAGTAAGAAAGGGCTGCAAATAGGAACTTCCTGTTATTGACTTGTTATACATATTATACTAAAATGTATGTAAAGTAACGAACAGAAAAGGAGCTGCCCGATATGAAAATAACCATTTTAGCAGGAAGCAACCGCAAGCAGTCCACAAGCACGCAATTATGCCGCTATATTCAAACGGTATTGGAAGGTCACGAATGCGATGTAACGCTGATTGAATTGAATCAGCTTCCTATTCCATTCTACAGTCCGGATGCAGAATATGCAGACGAGAATTTGCAATTCATGAAGACACAGCTGCTGGAGGCGGACGGTATCGTGCTGGCGACTCCGGAATACCATGGAGCACCGACAGGGGTATTGAAAAATGCGCTGGATCATGTAGGCTTCGACCATTTCGACGGGAAGGTTGTGCTGTCTGTGAGCTCAACAGGGGGAGCGGTGGGCGTCAGCTCGCTGCAGCAACTTCAAACGATCGTACGCAACGTGCACGGGATTAACTGCCCGGAATGGATTTCGATTGGCGGAGAGCAGCGGCTCTTTACTCCTGAGGGGGTGCCCGCCGATAGCAAAACGAAGGATCGGGTACACCGGACGTTGTCCTATTTTGTCCAAATGGTGAGCAAGTTTCGCAAGTAACGAAGAGTTGGAGTGGAATCAGGTATGACCATCTTGAACAACGATTGGCAGGCTCTGCTTGCTTCGGAATTTGAAGAGCCTTACTACAAGGAGCTTCGCCAATTTTTGAAGAATGAGTATAACACCCGTACCATTTATCCTGATATGTATGATATTTTCAATGCCCTTCATTTGACCCCTTATGCTTCGGTAAAGGTCGTTATCCTGGGGCAGGACCCTTATCACGGACCGGGCCAAGCGCATGGATTGAGCTTCTCGGTCAAGCCGGGGGTGCCTGCACCTCCTTCATTGCAAAATATGTTCAAGGAGCTTCAGGATGACTTGGGCTGTACCATACCGAATAACGGATATTTGGTACGCTGGGCCGAGCAGGGCGTGCTGCTGCTCAACACGGTGCTTACCGTGAGGGAAGGGTCGCCCAATTCTCATAAGGGAATGGGCTGGGAAAGATTCACCGATCGTGTCATCTCGCATCTGAACCAAAGGGAAGAGCCCATTGTGTTTATCCTGTGGGGAAGCCATGCCCAGCAAAAAATGCAGCTGATCACGAACCGCCATCATTTCATCCTGCGGTCGGTTCATCCGAGCCCGTTGTCGGCTTATCGAGGTTTTTTCGGCAGCAAGCCCTATTCGCAAACGAATCAATTTCTTAAGAGTATCGGCTCGCCCGAAATTGACTGGCAAATTCCGAACTTATAATATTCCAAGATCGTCGAAGACCCCGCCGGAGCTGCTCCGGACGGGGTCTTATCATGGGATGACAAAAATAAATTCACTTATAATCTACATTCGCGGTGTACGTATTAACCGCATTCCACAACAAAAACTCGTCTACGCCGTTATCCTTCAAAGCCCTGATTTGCTCTTCAATTTCATGCTTGCCGTATTTGATATAGCCCTGAACCCAGGAGGCGGTGAAATCCTGAATCCATGGTCGGACAATAGGTTGGATGCTGCTGATCGGCTCGAGCTTTTTATGTGTATCCTTGATGGCGCCGTTAATCGTTACATAAGGCTCGGCATCGGGAACCTTGGCGCCGAACCAACCAGGACCATAGTGGCTTGGATAAATCATGGGGCAGATGACGTCCACATTTTCCGAAATTTTCTCGAAATCTTGTCCGATCCCTTCCGCCGCAGGTACGGAAGCGGCATATCCGAAGATATCCACCGAGACTCTGACGCCCAGAGGGGCCAGCTGCTCATGAGCATATTTCACAAATTCGGCTACCGCATCGATTCTTGAACGCTCGTCTTTGTCATATTTTAATGTATCCGCACGTTTCTCAAAGCCTTCCGGGAAGCGGACGTAATCGAACTGGATTTCCTTGAAGCCTGCTTTGGCTGCTTCTTTGGCAATGGCAATATTATAATCCCACACTTCTTTTTTGTACGGATTGACGAAGCTGTCCGGTGTCGCTTTTCCGTTGCCCCAGACGCTTCCGTCCGGATTCAGGAAGGAAAGCTCGGGGTGCTTTTTGGCCAAGACGGTATCCTTGAATACGACAATCCGGGCAATCGGATACACTTGATGCTCCTGCAGCGTGTTTATGAGCTTGGGCATATCGGGAATGATCTTTTGGGTCGTTTCCATCGCGGCCAGCTCGGCGTTGCCGGTATCGTATGTAATGTAGCCCCAGTCGTCCTTAATATCGATAACCATGGAATTAAGCTCGGTATCATCCATTAGCTTCATCAATGTATTGAGCCTGGAACCGCCCGCGCTGTGGGCAGTGACGTATACACCCTTGACCTTGGGTGCGTCCTTCTGAGGGTCTATCTTGTTAACGGGTCTCAGGTAGCTTCCGTCAGAGCTGTTCGAGCCCGAAGCCTGCTGGACGACGGCATTTTTCGAATCAAGCGAGGCTTGTACCAGCTGTTCGAAGCTAACATCCGGATGATCTGTTTGAACCTGACCCATGACCATCAAGAGCGATGCTAATAATAATTCCATGCTATTCGATCTCTCCTTGCCAGAATGATATGTTTTATTATAATAAAAGAGTCAGTAGGTTCATAGAGAACTTTGACGCATTTTGTAGAAATGTGTGTTTCATTATATTACCCAAAAGAGGACCGGTGCTATGAAAAAACAAATATGGACCCTGCGTGGACTTCTTTTCTCTTATTACGCAACTACAGCGGTTCTAATGCCTTTTCTTCCTATTTATTTCGGACTTAGGGGCTATTCTTCATCGCAAATCGGTTTATTGATGATGTTCGGACCGTTCGTAGCCATATTCGCACAGCCTCTTTGGGGATATTTAAGCGATCGCTATAATACATCGAAGCTGATTATTGGCATTCTGTGGCTGCTTACGTTTCTGTCTAGCGCAGGAATTTTTTATACGAACAGCTATATGTCGGCGTTTCTTTTTATGCTGCTTCTTTATTTCTTCATGCTGTCCTCGGTACCGCTGCTGGACAGTCTGACCATCAAGGCGACGATGCAGGCGGGACTTACCTATGGATCGGTGAGGATGTGGGGGTCGATGGGGTATACGCTGACAGCGATGACGGCGGGAATTGCGCTTATCGCTATGGGCGGAGTTCTGCACATCCCTTGGCTCTATTGGTCACTCTGGATTCTTCCGTTTGCTCTGCTCTATTTCTTGAAGGATGATAAGGGCAGCGGTCAGCGGATTTCATTAAGCGCGTTGTCGAGTGTGCTTCAGAACCGGCTGTTTTTATGGTTTCTGTTTCTTGTCTTTATCCTGATGGTGCCGCATCGGATGAATGACGGGCTGTTTGTGCTGTATTTAAAGGATTTGGGTGCCAGCGATTCGATGGCGGGATGGGCTTGGGCGCTTGCCGCGCTGAGTGAAATCCCTACATTCGCTCTATTTGGAAGAATCATGCACCGGTTTCACGAGCTGGCGATCCTTGGCATCGTAGCTGTACTGTATACCGTTCGCTGGATACTGTATGCTTGGATTACGGATCCGAATCTATTGATTTGGTTTCAAATGTCGCACTCCGTTACATTTGCCGTCTTTTGGATCGTTGCGGTGCAGTATGCCGTTCGGCTGGTTCCGGAATCGATGCGGTCTACGGGTCAAGCCATGCTGTCGGCGGTCTTTCTGGGCTTGGCCGGCATTACGGGAGGATTTGTAGGCGGATATATTAAGGATGAGTGGGGAGGGCACGCCATGTACAGCTTTGGAGCCGTATTGACGGCTGCTGCTGCCGTTCTTATCCTGGGGACGCATGCTTACTTGCTCAGGCAAAAAAAATCATCCGGCCTTGATGGCGGATGAAAGGTTGATTATTTGTTGGTTTGATGGTTTGTGTTATCGTGCTGTTGATGAGCTTCGGCAGCCGATACGAGTTCTTTCTTTGGTGCAGGGGATTCATCGGTAGAACCTGAGTTGCCGTTGCCTGTTGTAGCGTCTTTAAACTCGCGGAACATTTTGCCGAATCCGCGTCCGAGCTCGGGTAATTTGTTCGGACCGAACAGCAGCAAAGCAACGAGAGCTATTAGTATGATATGCCATGGTGAGAGTGCGCCCATGCGATCAACCTCCGTTTTATAGTCTTGAATCTATCATACCATTATTTAAGGTATTTATATGTATAAATTATTACGAAAACATAAATTTTTTCGGCTAAAGTCGAAAATAAAGACGCCCTCAGTGGAGCAAGGCGTCTTTTTGATGTTCGGAAATGCTGTATTGAATAATTTCCATTGCATCCTCCGCTTCCAACGCTTCAAGCCCGTTACGCAGTACAATCTCAAAATCGAGTTCGGACCGCTTCAGGAAAGGATACAACTCGGGAGTCAATCTCATCACAATCGTCGATAACTTTACTGTTTCCACAAGCATCACCCTTTCTCATCATCTGGTGGAGAAGAATAGGCAAAACTTCCGTGAGCAGAACAGGTAAAGCATGAGGATGGAGTGAAATTACTGACCTCATTATAACATATTTTATGATAAAAGGTATGGGATATGTTTCTAATAATTTCTTTAGATGATCTCGATCTAGCCTCGTCTGAACTGCCCCATGATGGAGATAGTTTCCACTATGTTGACGAAGGCGTCAGGTGCCGCTCTGCGGATCAGATGCTGCAATTCGACGAGCTCGTATCTTGTCGTTACGGTCATAAGCATGTGCTGCTGATGCTTGGTATAAGCGCCTTCGGTGCTCAGGACCGTCACACCCCGCTGGATCTTCATCAGCTGCTCAAGCAGCGCGTCTTTATTGCGGGTCACGATGAATACGGTCACCTTCAAATGCCGGGTATGGATCGTATCGATAATTTTGCCGCTAATGAAGATGGAGAGCATGGAGTATAAGGCCAGGTCCCAATTTTCCTTGAGATAGCCGAGAGCGACTATGACGATTCCATTCAAAACGAACAGGGAGGTCCCTAACGGGAAATCCCGTTTTTGTGTAATGATGGAGCCGATAATGTCGAACCCGCCCGTGGAGCCTCCCACCCGCATGCAGATGCCTGCGCCTATCCCGACTAGAACCCCTCCGGTTACGGCTGCCAGTATCTCGTTTTGAGCAAAAGCATGCTTAGGAATGATGTTCATGAGCCAGGAGGTGACAATGACAGAGACGACGCTCAGAATAATGAATTTACGCCCGATCTTCAGCAAACCCCATATAATGACAGGAAGGTTGCTGATAAAATACAGCATCGCGATATTCCAGCCGGTCAAGTATCCGACAATCATGGAAATGCCGGAAATGCCGCCGCTTAGCAGCTGATGCGGAATAAGAAACGAGTTGAAGCCGATGGAAACCAGTACCGAGCCGATAATCGTTACTATGATAGAACGGGCCCAATGATAAACCATAGAAGTGCCTCCATAACGTCGTTGTACATCTATATACAGTATGGAGCTTGTTTCCTGATTTCAATCATGAGCGGTACATAACGGAAACCATATACGCAAGAAATAGCCCTGCGGCAGCGAAGGACTTTCGCCGGCAGGGCTGGGTACGGCTTATTTTCTTTTGAATGAACCCGATCGGGTGCTTGTGCTTGGCGAAGATTTCGAGCTGGAGCTAGGAGCTTTGTAGGTTGGGCTCGAACCGTCGTTCTTGCGAATATTGCTGCTTGAGCTGCTGCTTCCTGAGGAGGAAGGAGGCGTTGTCGCTTTCGAACCGGTGCTGAAGCTTCCTTTCCGCTCGGTGGTCGACGGCGCCGTCGTGCTGCTTCCGGATTTGGATGTCGACGAATTGGGCGAAGCCTGATTTTTGCCGTAATCGTCATACCGCTGCGTACCCGTATATCCGCGATAATCGCTGCTTCCCCGGCTGCTGTTGAACCAGCCGCCCCCGAACAAGGACTGCAGCAAGGAGGCCGCTACATAGCCTTGAAGGAAGGAGGAGTCATAATTTTGCTTGGCATACTCGATGGAATCGAGCTCTACCAAGGTGTTGCTTGCGTTGTTAGGATCCTTCTGCAGGTTGATGATTTTATTATCGTATACAAGGAACATTTGATCCGCCGATTCCTTGCTCGTTTCCTTCGGCTTTTCGTTGCCCGCGATTTCCTTCGCCACGGTAGGAACGTCCTTGCCTTCGACGGAATAAATTTTGGCCGTGCTTTTGCCCTGGCCCTGAACGTCAATTAAGGAGTAATTGTCTTTAATATAATTGCCTGCGTTGCCGCATGCCGTAAGAAGGGCAAAGACCAGCAGCATGGCAAGCCACTTGAACGATCGCTTTTTCATCGCAGTATCACCTCCATACAAAGATGCGAGCGAATCTTGGGCGGCAGCAGGTCAAGTTTAACGGCTGCCTTTGATGAACTTGATTTGTCCCACCGGAGTCTTGCTTCCCTCCATCGCGATAAACTTGCCGTCCTGCCATTGAAGGAAGAAGTATCGTCCGTCCGGTCCGAAATAGCGCCAGATCATGAGCTCGTCATTGCCGCGGAAATCCGTATGTCCGTCCGCCCGAACCATGTCGCTGCGATGGTTTTCCAGCTGGAACGTAGCTTCGCCGTCAAGATCGAGCTCGGTCGGCACGTCATGAGGGCTGTCCAGCGAGCCTTCAACAAATTGGCAGAGGAAGCATTCGTAGGTGCGACCCTTTTCGACCAGCAGGCAGGCGAAGGAGTTGCCGTTCTGCAAGTAATAGGCGTACCGGTGAGGCGGAAACCCTCTATCAAAATAAGTAAGCTTTCCCGAGACCACATATTCCTCGAGATCCACGTTTATAATATCTCCGACCTGGGTTTCTTCAACAGGATTTGAGGCATTAACAGGAGGCTCTTCTTTGTTGCTTTTAATGATGTTACCCACTCTTTTCCAAATCGACATAGCCATTTCCCCTTTACGATATATCATAAAAAGATGATCTTCTTGAGACTATTATACATATTATATACGATCAAGCGGAACTTAAGGTTTCACCGTGAAATTTCTGGAATATCATTTCCGTTTGTGGTATAATACTAAAGATATTCTTAAGTACGGCCTTGCGTATTTAAATTCGAATGCTTCGGACGCATTTTGCAGATACAATATAAGGATATAGGAGTCGCACTTAAGGGTAAAAATAACAAAGAACCCTACATTAAAAGGAGATTAGATCATTTGAAAACTTTTGCAGAATTCGGCTTAGAGCCAAAGGTACTTCGAGCCATTACAGAGATGGGTTTTGAAGAATCCACACCAATCCAGGAAAAAGCTATTCCCATCGCAATGGATAACCGCGACCTGATCGGGCAAGCACAAACCGGTACAGGAAAAACCGCTGCCTTCGGAATTCCGTTGGTTAACAAAATCGATGTGAAGGAAGAAAAAATCGTCGCTTTGATCATGTGCCCTACCCGCGAATTGGCCATTCAGGTGGCTGAGGAGATCGAGAAGCTTGGAAGATTCAAGGGGATCCGTTCCCTTCCGATCTACGGCGGTCAAGATATCGTGAAGCAAATTCGCGCATTGAAAAAGAGACCTCAAATCATTATCGGTACTCCAGGCCGTTTGCTTGATCATATCAACCGTAAGACCATCAAGCTGGACGACGTGCAAACCGTTATTTTGGACGAGGCGGACGAAATGCTGGATATGGGCTTTATGGATGACATTCAATCCATCCTGAAGCTGGTTCCGGAAGAACGTCATACCATGCTGTTCTCCGCAACGATGCCGGTCAACATTCAAAAGCTGGCTCACCAGTTCCTGAACAACCCGGAGCATGTATCCGTCATTCCTAAGCAAGTTAGCGCACCTCTGATCGATCAGTCGTACATTGAGCTGCACGAAAGACAAAAATTCGAGGCTCTGTGCCGCCTGATTGATATGGAAGCTCCAGATCTTGCGATTATTTTCGGACGTACGAAGCGTCGTGTCGACGAGCTGTCCGAAGCGCTGCAAAAACGCGGCTATACGGCAGAAGGTCTGCATGGTGACTTGTCCCAGAACCAGCGTGACAATGTCATGCGCAAATTCCGTGACGGAAGCATCGACGTGCTGGTAGCAACGGACGTGGCAGCCCGGGGCTTGGACGTTTCCGGCGTAACCCATGTTATTAACTTCGATTTGCCTCAGGATCCTGAGAGCTACGTTCACCGCATCGGCCGTACCGGCCGCGCTGGTAAGGAAGGCGCAGCGTATACGTTCGTAACGCCAAGAGAAATCGATCACTTGTACTTTATCGAGAAGATCACTCGCCATAAAATTACAAGAAAACCGATGCCTAGTCTGGCAGAAGCGATCGAAGGCAAACAAAAAATGACAGCCGAGCGCATCCTTGAAGTGCTTCAAAAGGATGACCACAATGAATATAAAGGCTTGGCGATTCAATTGCTGGAGCAGCATGACTCCGTTCATCTGCTTGCCTCCGCATTGAAGCTGCTGACAGGCGATAAGAAGGAAATCGAGATCGAATTGACTCCGGAAGAGCCGCTGCGCGCTAAGAAAAGAAGACCAGACGTACGCAGCTCCGGCCGCAGACCATCCGGTCCTTACGGAACAGCCGGCGGTGCACGCCGCGGCGACGGCAGATCGTATGACCGCGACCGTTCCGGTTACTCCTCGAAACCTCGCAGAGACGGCGGCGGAAGAGACTACTCCCGCGATAACCGCGGAGGACGCTCCGAGGGCCGTGAATATAATCGCGACCGCGGGTTTAACCGTTCTACTTCTTCCCGTTCCAACGAGGAATTGGTTAAAAATTAATGAAAAAGGTGGAGCTTTCTTTATGAAAGCCCACCTTTTTTTTGATGCAAACGGATTGGAAATGCATATCGGGATGGTTCTCGCGGGAACCCTCGAAACCATCTTAAAAGAAGCATCCTTGAAGAATGATAACAAGCAGGATAAACAGGACAAGGATGATGCCGGTTGAGGTCCATACATTTGCTCCAACGGACATGGTTGCCAACCTCCTTTACTTGTGTGAATGCCGGGTGCTACTATAGCATATGACTATAGACAAAAACCGCATAGACAGCTACCTAGTTGATGAAAAATAGGCTATAATATAGCTTATATAGTTATCAGCACATGTAGATCGCTAAGGAGGGCTTATATTGGAGTTTAGAGGGTTAATGGGGGGATTTTACCGTATATCGGAATGGATCATGCGGTTATCCGTTATAAATGTGTTATGGGCGCTTTGCTCGCTGCCGGTTTTTATCGTAGGGCTGATGGGCCTCATGTCGCTCCAGATTGACGAAACCTTTTCGCAATTTTACTTCTTCCTTCTGATACTCGGCGTTTTGTCACCGTTTACACTTTTTCCTGCAACTGCGGCCATGTTTTCGGTTGCCCGCAAGTGGCTGACCGGTGAAGAAGATGTGCCGTTGTTCAAAACCTTTTTCCGCGGATATAAGGAAAACTATAAGCAAGCCATGCTGGGCGGTCTTATCTATTTGGTGTTCGGGATCGTTATCGGTGTCAATTTATATTTCTACAACACGAGGCCAGGTAATTTAAGTCTGTTGAAATATTTGATCTTGATGCTGACCGTGCTGCTTACGGTATCGCTGTTTCATTTTTTCTCCATCTTATCTCATCTTCATATGAAGCTGCTTCAAATAATTAAAAATGCGGTGCTGATCTCGATTGGACATCCTGTCCGCTCGATTTCAATGCTGGTATTAAATGGAGTTGTCATTTATTTCAGCTTCGCCAAATTTACGTTCCTGATCCCGTTCTTCATGGGCACCATTGTTGCCGTTATTTCGTTCTGGCACTTTAACCATATCTTCGGCCGCCTGCAGGAGAAGCAGCAGGAGTTGGCCGAGAAGGAATCGGAGGCGCAAGCCGCCAGTGACGAGCAAACAGCGCTTGAATCCGATACGGATCAAGCAGAGGCAGACCATGCAGAGAAGAAGGAACCGTCCTCAGCTGCGGCAATGAATCAACAGGATGATGGCGGGCATACTAAACCTGACAAACCATAGAAATTTTGCTATGGCAGCAAGTTCTTCTTGTTCAAGGTTTACATTCCGTCGAGAAGATCATATAATGAATGTACAACAAAATCCTGCGATGTTCGTTTCGGTTTTAAGTTGTTTTGAACCAATGACTGTTTCTTGGGAGTCCTACATTGTAGCGTTGCTGACATGCCCCCGAAAAGGGACCTCAAACACGCTTCTGCGGACACCCACCTGCGAGAGCGGGTTTGAAACGCTAAATCGGACGGCATATGCGGGTTTTTTGCTGTAATTTCGCTGCTTTAATTCATAGTCTGTATTGAAGCAAGTGCCAAAAGCGTTCCTGTTGAATTCGTTTATCATTTCATGCTATGTCTACGACCTGCATCTTTTGAATTCAAGAGATAGGGGACAAGCTCTTTGGTATCTTACCTTCATTGCATTAAAGCGGTGTAGAAACAGATTGAAGGAAAAGATATGAAAGGGTGACTAGGTTTTGAAACTGTTTATCGACACAGCCAATGTGGAAGAAATTCGCAAAGCAAATGATCTGGGAGTCATTGCGGGGGTTACAACCAATCCTTCTCTTATCGCTAAAGAGGGCAGAGACTTCTTCGAAACGGTTAAGGAAATTGTCTCCATTGTAGGAAATGTTCCTATCAGTGCCGAAGTAATTAGTCTTGAATCTAAAGAAATGGTTGAGCAAGGACGCAAGCTGGCCGCATTGGGCGAAGGCATCGTTGTTAAAGTGCCAATGACGGAAGAGGGCTTGAAAGCAACCAAGATTTTCACGCAAGAGGGCATTAAAACCAACGTAACCCTGATTTTCAGCTCTACTCAAGCATTGCTTGCAGCACGCGCAGGAGCAACTTATGTGTCTCCGTTCATCGGCCGTTTGGACGATATCAACCAAGTGGGTATGAACCTGATTAGAGAAATCAGCGAAATTTTCAAAGTACACAATATTTCCTCGGAAATTATCGCGGCTAGCGTTCGTCATTCCGCTCACGTGATTGAAGCAGCTTTAGCAGGTTCGGATATTGCAACCGTTCCTTATAAAGTCATTCAATCCATGGCCAAGCATCCTTTGACAGATGCAGGAATTGAACGTTTCCTCGCCGACTGGGAAGGCGCGAAATTAAGCCAGTTCTAATTTCGGTACATATAAAAAAGCCTGTTCAGCTGACTGAACAGGCTTTTTTAATTTCATAGGGCATCCCGCAATTACCTTGATATCAGCCTAGAGGCCAACGCCTCACTTTGTAACGCCCCGGCCTTGCCATTACCCTTCCGAAGAGGAGGAGGCCAGATCCGTTAATTGATGCAATGTCGATTTGAGAGTGGGGTACAACGTACGGAATACTTCATAGTATTTCTCGTACTGTGCTTGATTCTCAGGCTTTGGTTCTACCCGGTCGACAACTTGTATCCATTGCTCGCATAAATCGCTTATATCCCGTTGTAGAACGCCTGAAGCGGCCATGACTGCGGCACCATAGGCAGGGCCGTCCGTCGAATTGACGGTGACGACAGGATAACCGAAAATGTCGGCGATCATTTGTCTCCAGAACAAGCTGCGAGCACCGCCGCCATTGACGCGCAATTCTTTGATTTCAATGCCGGAGGCCTTAATGAGCTCCAGCGAATCGCGCAGGCCGAAGGTGATTCCTTCAAGAACGGCGCGGGTAAGGTGAGCTTTGCCATGACGCAGGTTCAGGCCGACAAAGCCGCCGCGAGCCTTAGGATCGGGATGAGGCGTACGCTCGCCGGTTAAATAAGGCATGAACAGCAGCCCTTCGCTTCCGAGCGGAGCCGATGCAGCAAGCTCTGTCAGCAGCTCATACACATCGCGGCCCTCTGCTGCGGCTTGTTTTTGCTCCTCCTGTGCAAGGTGGTTCTTCCACCATTGGAACGAGCCTCCGGCCGCGAGCATGACGCCCATGCGATGCCATTTGCCGGGAACGCCATGGCAGAAGGAATGCAGCCTGCGCTGTTCGTCGGCTTGATAGGAATCGTCGTGTACGAAGACGACGCCCGAGGTGCCCAGAGCGACGGAGGCGATGCCCTGCTTCACGACGCCGACGCCCACCGCACCGCAGGCTTGGTCGCCGCCTCCGGCGACAACAGGCGTACCGGGTGCAAGGCCGGTACGTTCAGCCGCAGCCGATGTCAGGCGGCCTGCAATATCATTGCTCTCATAGAGCGGAGGCAGCCATTCCATAGGAATGCCGAGCCCTTCCACCACTTCCGTTGACCAGCGGCGGTTAGCCACATCCAGCAATAAAGTCCCGCTCGCGTCGGCCATATCCATGCCGAACTCTCCCGTAAGCTGCAGCCGTACATAATCCTTCGGCAGTATCAAATGTGCTGTCCGCCGGTAATGTTCCGGCTCCTCATCACGAAGCCAGATGACCTTCGGAGCTGTAAAGCCGGTCAAAGCCTTGTTGCCTGTAAGCCTTCCGAGCTCCTCCGAGCCAATCGTTTGTTCGATCCATTCGCATTGTGCAGCTGTCCGCTGGTCACACCAGAGCAGGGCAGGGCGGACCACCTTCCGCTCGCTGTCGAGGAAGACTGAGCCGTGCATTTGTCCGGACAGCCCAATGCCCGCCACGTCTTGACCGCTTATAGCCGCCTTGTCCAATAGTGCACGTATGCAGTCGGCCGTTCCCTGCCACCAATCCTCCGGATGCTGCTCCGCCCAGCCAGGCTGCGGTTGAAGAAGCGGATATTCCACGCTGTGACTTGCCTTTACCTTACCTTGATCATCCACTAAAATACATTTAACAGCGGATGTCCCCAAATCGATACCAAGAAAATAGGTCATGATCTTCACCTCAAGCATAAATTAACTTTGTTTATTAAATAAACAAATGCGTGATATAATATATTCGCAGGCAAATTGAAAATTCCTGCTGACTTTTGGTACCTGGTTATATAAAATAAATTTTGCTAGCGGTTAAAGGAAACGGATGGTGGAAAGCAGTGAAGCGTGGGACAATGTCAGGGGATAGCTCCCTGTTAAAATCGATCAATAAATCAACTTTGCTCAAGTTAATCAAACTACATGCACCTATCTCCCGGGCGGAGCTTGCCAAGCGAACCAAGCTGACCCGGGCAACGGTATCGGCTCTTGTAGAAGAGCTGATGAGCGAGCATTGGGTTGTTGAAACGGGGATCGGGGAATCCAGCGGCGGCCGCAAGCCCATGATGCTGGAGATTCACCATAAGGCAGGCCACATTATTGGCGTCGATCTTCGGTCGACCAACATGCTCGTTCTGGTTACGGATATGTGCGGAGCCGTGATACGCAAAACATGGTATCCCTACGAGCAAGGAGAAAGCGCAGAGGGGACGCTGCGGCAGCTGTTGTCGATCCTGAAGCAGGAGCGTGCGGCGCTGCCTGCTAGTCCACTCGGCTTGCTTGGCGTCGGGATAGGTATTCACGGCTTCGTGGAGTATCCGTCCAGCCGCATCTTATTCGTGCCGCATACAGGCTGGAAAAAGCTGAATTGGAAGGACGCGATCGAGGAACAGCTGGGTATACCGGTCATCATTGATAATGAAGCGAACCTGGCCGCTCTGGGCGAATTGGAATTCGGCGCTGCTGCGGATTGCTCCAATATGCTGTATTTAAGCGTCGCCGGAGGGATCGGGGCAGGCCTTGTACTGCAAGGCGAATTATTCAGAGGCAATAACGGCTATGCCGGGGAAATCGGGCACACGACGATGGAATTGAACGGACGCCCCTGCTCCTGCGGCAATCAGGGGTGTTGGGAGACATATGCATCCGAGAGAGCGATTGCGAATGATTTGCATGTCGAATATGCTCCTGGTTTTACCGAACGGATATTGGACAGGCTGAATAAAGGAGATGCCGAGACAATCTCGGTGGTTCGTAAAGCAGGTCTGCATTTGGGAGTCGGCATCGGGAATATGATGCATACGCTAAACCCGCAAATGATCGTTATAGGCAATGCCATGGGACAATACGCCCCTTGGATCAACGAGAGCATTCATGAGTCGTTGGATTCGAGATTCTCTTATTTAAGCTCGTTCAGCGTCCGTGTGGCCTACTCCCGGCTGGGAGAGGATTGCTGTGCTCTGGGTGCGGTTTCCGCTGTCATTCGTGAGAAAATGATCGGTTAGAAGCTACCCTTTTGAACGTCCAAAAGGATCAGGTTCTCCAAGTACAATAAAGGCATTTTTTGTCATCCAGCTGTAATATTTCTTCATCTGTTTATCATAAAGATGTCAAAAATGTGAAATAACTCTTTCTCAATCCATCAAACAATGATATGATAAAAGACAGTGTAAACCGGATTTTGTATTGTACTTCAATGAGGAGGGAAGGCTTTGTTAAAGCGCACCTTAATCGGCCTTATTCGCAGCCACGAAACAACAGGGGAAAGAGCGAAAGATCCGGCTTTGAAAACCCGATACTATAAACTTTCGATGGATCAGGTTTGGGATGAAGTCACCAATATGTTTAAGAAAATGAACGGCTACAAGCTGCTTCATGAGGTGAAGAATGTCGGGGAGATCGTTGTAGAGAAAAAGACGATCACAGGTCGTACGCAGGATATTACGTTAACCTTATTTGCTATTAATCCGGTAAAATCGGCTGTGGATATTTATTCAGCATCCAGGGGCTCGTTAGGTGATCTTGGTTCGAATTATCGGACTATCCTTGAGATATACAGACAATTGGATAAGCGGCTTGCTGCTTATAAAGTTGACAAGTAGTAGCGAATTTCTTGCAGAACAGGCAGCAAACATAAAAACAGCGGGAGAAGCTGGGCTTCTCTCGCTGTTTTTTCTTGGGCAGCTGTATGTATGATTACACTAACTTCTTAACAGCTTCCACTGCTGCTTCATAGTTAGGATGCTCGGTCATTTCGCCCAAGTACTCTACGTATTGAACGGTGTCGTTAGCATCGATAACGAAGATGGATCTCATCAGCAATTGAATTTCTTTGATCAATACGCCATAAGCTTCGCCGAAGGATTTGTTCTTGTAGTCGGACAAAGTAACGACTTTGTCGATGCCTGCAGCACCGCACCAGCGGGATTGAGCGAACGGAAGGTCAACGCTGACTGTCAGCACCACTACGTTATCGCCAAGCTTAGCTGCTTCTTCGTTGAAACGGCGGGTTTGCGCGTCACATACACCGGTATCCAAGGAAGGAACTACGCTGATCAGCTTCACTTTGCCTGCATAGTCAGCCAAAGATACTTGCTCCATCAGGTTTTTGTTTACTTTAAAATCAGGAGCTTTGTCTCCTACCTTGATTTCTGGACCTACTAAAGTAATCGGATTGCCTTTAAACGTTGCTACTCCGGTACGTTCTTGTGCCATGGAAATGGGCCTCCTTAAATACAATGAGAATGATTGGTATTTAACCTTCATTTATTATAAACTTTTTATTAGGAACTTGTCCAATCGGAAGGAGAACCGTTGTGGAACTTAGACAGCTGCAATATTTTGTGAAGGTAGCCCGAAAACAGCATGTGACCCAAGCGGCCGAGGAGCTGCATGTGGCCCAATCGGCGGTGAGCCGCCAAATCCATCAACTAGAAGAGGAGCTCGGTGTGTCCTTGTTCGTTCAGAAGGGCCGCAATTTGCAGCTGACTCCGGTCGGTAAATTATTTTTAAGCCGGGCGGAAGCGGTATTGACCGAATTGGAAAGAGCGGTTATTGAGGTCCGCGAATTTCTCGATCCGGAGGTAGGGGAAATTCGGATCGGGTTTCCTCATAGTCTTGGCATTTATCTGCTTCCGACCGTCGTCGCGAACTTTCGCCAGTCCCATCCGAACGTCAAATTCAAGCTGCGTCAAGGCACATATAACAGTCTGATCCGCGATGTGAAGAACGGGGAGATAGACCTGGCCTTTATTTCGCCTCTGCCGAACAGAAATGAGCATGTCAGTGGAGAACTGCTGCTTCAGGAGGAAATGTACGCTATCGTCCCCCAAGGCCATGTACTGGCCGATTATAACGTGATCCGATTGGAGCAGCTGAAGGATGAGGCGTTCGTTATGTTCAGCGAGGAATACTCGCTTCGGAATATCGTACTGGAAGCCTGTGCCAAAGCGGGTTTTGTACCCCGGATAGGATTTGAAGGCGAGGAAACGGACACGATACGCGGCTTGGTTGCTGCGGGAATGGGGGTCAGTCTCCTGCCGGAAATGGCATTGACCGAAATCAGCCAGCTGCAGCCTGCCAAGGTAAGGGTCATTGAGCCGCAGGTTACACGCAGCGTAGGGCTGATTCATAGGGCGGGGGAGAAGCTGCCGCTCGTAGCGGAGGTATTTCAACAATATTTACTGGAATTTTTTAATTGTAAAAAATAAAGCGCAAATGAAAAACGCCGCTTCTGCGGCGTTTTGTTGTTTGTATGCGATTAGTCGTTGTTGCGGTTGGTGAAGATCATAATGTACTTCACGAGCTCAAGGAGTGAGATCAGTGCAGCGGCTACGTAGGTGAGCGCCGCAGCATTCAGCACCTTGGCCACTCCGCGCTCTTCATCGTTCGTAATGAAGCCTTCGGCGACCATCAAATCTCTGGCGCGGTTACTTGCGTTAAACTCTACAGGCAGCGTCACCAGCTGGAACGCAACGGCCGCGGAGAAGAAAATAATACCGAGTCCGAGCAAGAAGCTGAATTGCTGGAAGATCAATCCGGCGATAATGAGCAGCGGAGACACGCCGGAAGCGAAGTTCACGACCGGGAACATATTGTGCCGGAGCGTAAGCATCGGATAGGATACTTTATGCTGGATGGCATGACCGACTTCGTGACAAGCAACGGAAATGGCTGCGATCGAATTCTCATAGTACACAGGCTCGGATAAGCGCACAACCCGATGAATCGGATCGTAATGGTCGCTCAAGGCGCCTTGTACAGGCTCGATCGGCACATCGTACAAACCGTTGGCGTCAAGCATGCGGCGGGCCGCTTCATACCCCGTCATCCCGGAATAAGTAGGTACTTCCGCCCATTTGTTGAATGTGCTTTTGACTCGGAATTGAGCCCAGAGAGAAAGCAAAAAAGCGATGATGATCAAAAAATCCATCGGGTGAAAAAACATGGCAGCAGACCTCCTTACAAATTAGGAAAAGGGGCTTTTACCCAATAGCAACAGCAAGGCTTCGATACACGCAGCTGTATGCGGTGTGAGCATCTTGTTGAAATATTTCAGTTGGGACGGCTTGAGCTTGTCAAGAATCGGACTGATCTCCTGCACTTCCTTCTGCAGCTGCTGCAGGTGAAGCTGGATATTCGTCAATTTATCGGTAACGATCTCATCGTGACTTACCTTGGTCCACAACTTTAAGCTCGCCTTGATTTCCTCTAAGGTATACTTTTCCCTTTTCATATTTTCAATACGTTTGAGTCGCGTTAAAGTTTCATCGCTATACAAACGATAATTAGTATCTGAACGTTTCTCCGGCTCAATGAGTCCCAGCTTCGTATAATAGTCAATCGTTCTAGGACTGACATTGGTCAAACGGGCCAGCTCACCGATTTTATACAGCTTCATATCCCCATGGATATCCCCTCCTATATAGAATCTTATTAATTAGTATGTATGTATATCTAATGCTCTTTAGTATTTATGATAACTGATATCAAACCATACAGTCAAACGTTATGCTTTTGCATAACGCCTTATGCTTTTTCGTGCAGCTGACGAAGGTAAGGCACCGAGCCTTGAAGGAGGAAAATTATATTATAAAAGCATTAGCTCGTACTCATTTGTCATAAAATATAACATTGAAATAAGAAAAACACTAGTAATTATGTTGTAAAACCGAATTATGCGTATTTTATGTAAGGTTATTTTTCGTTTTTTACCGTTTTTTTAGGAAAAATCTATTGTCAAAACAAAATACGCTGTATATAATGACATTAAGATTTTCAATTCATGTTATATAAATTAACATTAAAGAGGAAGTGGTTAACCATGTTTAAGAAGTTGCTTGTTTCAACAGGTGTCCTATCTATGCTGGTACCTACTATGGCTTTTGCTGCAGATGATAAAACACCGGCACAGCTCGCAAGCGCCATCGACTCTGTATGGGTGATGCTGGCAGCGATCTTGGTTATTTTCATGCAAGCGGGGTTCGCACTTCTGGAAGCTGGGTCCACTCGAATGAAAAATGCCGGCCATGTTGCCGGGAAAACCATTCTTACCTTCGGTATATGCGCAATAGCCTTCTGGGCTATCGGTTTCGGCTTTGCCTTTGGTGACGGCAACAGCTTTATAGGGACGGGGGGCTTCTTCCTGGATGGAACTCAAGAACAAGCGACAGCATCCATAAGCCTTTTTGCAGAATCTCCTATTCCTATCGGTATCTTGTTCTTGTTTCAGCTTGCTTTTTGCGGCGTTTCCCTTGCCATCGCTTGGGGCGGCTTCGCGGAGCGCGGTAAGCTTCCGGTGTACTTCATCTTCGGGATTTTGTTCACGGTATTGATTTATCCGGTAGTAGCTCACTGGGTATGGGGCGGCGGCTGGCTGGGTCAATTGGGCATGCAGGATTTTGCCGGTTCGACTGTTGTTCATTTGCAAGGTGCGACAGCAGCGCTGGTAGCTACTCTTTTGCTTAAACCCCGCATTGGCAAATACAATAAAGACAGAACTCCAAATTTGATTCCGGGGCATAACCAAGTATTATCCGTACTCGGCGTTATCATTCTTTGGATCGGCTGGTTCGGATTTAATGCAGGATCGACTCTGAGTGCAACGGGCGACGGATTCTTCGGCTATGTGGCCTTAACAACGAATCTGGCGGCGGCAGCCGGTGCGGTAGCGGCTATGGTGGTATCCTGGATGTATTTCGGCAAGGCGGACATTCCAAGCATGTTGAACGGGGTTCTTGCGGCTCTGGTTGCCATCACGGCAGCATGCGCTTTTGTAACTCCACGCGACGCCATCATTATCGGGGCTTTGGCAGGCATCATTACCTTCTTCACGGCACAATGGTTTGAAAAGGCAGGCATTGACGATCCGATTTATGCCTTCTCAGTGCACGGGATCGCAGGGATTTGGGGGACGCTGTCCACAGGCATTTTTGCAACACCGGAATTAGCTGAGAAAGTGGGAGTCGGTAAAGCCGGCCTTCTGTATGGCGGAGGCGTGGAGCAGCTGGGAGTTCAAGCATTAGGGGTATTCGGAGCGTTCATCTTTGTTCTTATTCTATCCTTTATTATTCTGGCTATTATAAAAGCTACCGTCGGTTTGCGTGTTACTGAAGAAGAAGAAATTATCGGTCTCGATTTGTCGGAGCACGGAACCTACGGTTATCCGGAGCAAATGAAGAAATCGGCAGCGGGCGGTGCCCACACGGTTTAGATAGTTTTAGAGAGACAATAATTTGACAGGCTGAAGGAGATGCTGCATGGAGCTGAACTCAATGGAAATGATTCGAACGGCAATTCAATCGGCAGGCTGCACCGGGCAGCTGCGTCTATTGCGGGATCAATTGCATGAGGAATTTGAGCGGCGTCTCCTTCACGCCTATTCCTTGGATTGGAATCGGGAGTTAAACCGGATTCACGATATGATGATTGCCCGGGTTGTGCAAATAGCCGAGGAAACGATGCTGCAGGAGGAGGGGGCCGCGGCGCCTGTCCTTTATGCCTTTTGTCTCTTCGGAAGCGGGGGGCGTGGAGAGCAGACGCTCTGGAGCGATCAGGACAACGGATTGATCTATGCAGATCCTGCGGATTCGGAAAAGCTGGGGGAAGCCAAGACGTATTTCGCAGAACTGGCACAGCGGATTAGCCAGATGCTGCTGGAGCTGGGCTACCCGCCTTGCTCGGGCGGCGTGATCTGCACCAATGACAGATGGCGTAAATCATGGAGCGGCTATCGCTCGATGCTCTTCGAATGGCTTCAAGATCCTCATTGGGAGCACATGAGATATCTGCTTATTATGGCGGATATGCGTGTGATATATGGCGATGGGGAATTAGTCCGGCGCCTTATACAGGAAGTAACGGGCTATGTGGAACGGAATCCCATTATCCTGGAGCATTTGCTTCATAATACGCTTCATCACAAAATATCGCTGGGCTTATTCGGTCAGCTCATTAAAGAGAGATATGGAGAAGATGCCGGAGGAGTGGATATCAAATACGGCGCTTACATCCCCATTGTAAATGGTATTCGCCTTCTTGCCATCGAAGCGGGCTTGAGCGAGACGTCCACGGAAGGGCGTATAACGAAGCTGCTGGAGGCAGGGGCTGTTGAAGAGGAGATTGCCCAAGACTGGCTGGAGGCTTTGGCTATCGCGTTGAAATTCCGCTCCCTGACCCCTTTCCAAGTGGAGAATGGAAGCTATACGACGCGAGGGAAGCTTCCGGCCGATAGGCTGACCAAAGAACGCACGAGTGAATTGAAGCTATGCCTGCGGATTGGGAATGATCTTCAGAAATACGTGAAAAAAGCTGTGCATAAAGAGATAGAGCAAGGTTAGAAGCACGCTAAACTTAAGAGGTGATATCACGTGAAAGACATGAGACCTGCTGGGCGGATGTGGCATCTCTATAAAATGGGCGGACTCACCCCTGCGCTGACCTCCATGTTTGATGCGCATAGCGCCCAGCAGATGGCTTTCATTCGATCCATTATGAAGGAGCAGAGAAAAAACTCCTTATACGATATCCCCCTGGAGACGGTGGAACTGGTTGTTTTCGACTTGGAAACGACCGGTTTTTCGCCGTATAACGGGGATGAGATCATTTCGTTCGGAGCCGTAGCAGTTAGAGGCGATATGGTGTTGGAGGAGGAAACCTTCTACAGTCTTGTTAACCCCAAACGGCCGATACCCGAACATATCGTGGAGCTGACGGGAATATCGAATGAAATGGCCGGCAAGGCTCAGGATTTGATCGGAGGGCTTCGCGAGTTTCTCGAGTTTGTGCAGCAAAAGCTCCTGGTTGCCCATGGAACGGGGCATGATAAGCATTTTTTGAATGCGGCCTTATGGAAAACGTCCAAAGTCAATCTATCGCACCGGATGCTGGATACAATGCTGCTTGCCAAATGGCTGCACCCGAAGCTGCAGCAGTATGATCTGGATACACTGCTGGAGCTGTACGGCATTGAAGTGACGAACAGGCACCATGCACTAGAGGATGCTAAAATGACGGCTCGCTTATGGGGAGGGCTGCTGCAAGAAATTCGCTCCAAAGGGATTCACAATTTGGGAGATCTGTACTCCCGGCTTAGCCATCAACATTAAAACCTTCAGCACAGCGGAGTGCCGAAGGTTTTTTTGACTTTGTTAAAGATTTCACAAGACTCTCCGGCTTCAGACTGCTGAGGCACTTTTTATAGGAGGATCTCATAGAGTAGTCCGCCAGCTCGCAGGAAGAGCATGAAACGTTTGCTCGTCCGTCTGTGCAAATCGGTAGGCTCGGATATCAGGAGCATCCAGACGAACCAGGGAGACAATCCAATGAGTCGGAATTTGCTTCCATGAGGTCTGCATATCTTCATCGGATGGAACGGCGGCAGCCATAGGATGGGAATGCAGAATGCCTACAACGGTTCCTTTATTTCCTTCAGCAGGGGCAGGGTATATATATGGAAGCATTGCGGCCGGATCCATGGAAAAATGCCGCAAAGGATCATGCGAAGCATTAGCGATAGGAGCAAAGCAATCAACAAAGATCCCCACATCGGATTCAGCTCCTAGAAGGAATCCGCATGCCTCATAAGGATACTGACGGATACAGTAACTCAATATCTCAGTCCTAATCTTATCAGGAAGCAGGATAGTATAAGACAATGACATCATCCTTTTACATTCAGATGATGTCATTATAGCTTGCCGGTTCTTCAGCAATCAACCGATATTCCCTTGCGGCTTAATGAGGAAAAATACGAGCCCTAGTGTAATAAGCGATAAGGCAGTAACGGATATAAACACCGTTTGATGCGATATATCCATCATCCAGCTGAACAGCGGCGGACCGAACGCTACCCCCAAAAATCGCAGGCTGTTATAGATGGAGGTGATCATGCCGCGCTCTTCCTTTTGAACGGATCCGGTGATCATTGTATTCAGACATGGAAGCAGCAGCCCTGTGCCGATACTGCTTACTGTGAGAAGACCTATCAAGAAATAGATGTTTTTTCCGAGGAAGAAAATACATGCACCCAAGGATAAAGTCATCAAAACCATCCCTATATTCATCAGCCATCTCATCAGGGTTCCGTTTTTCTTAATATTGGCGCCCGTTGTATAAGAGGTCACGACCATGCCTAATAGCGGAATGGCCAGCACTAACCCCTTCATAACGCCTTTGACATTATACGGCGCATCCTCTAATATGTCCGACAAATAAAACAGGACACCGAACAAAATAAACAATGCTAACGAGCCGGAGAAAAAAGCGGTAATGAGCCAGCGGCCTTTTTGCTTAAGGATGGAGCCGATTTTTTGCAAATAGGGCTTTAGCTTTGGCGGAGCCTGTTCTTTTTTGGGCTCCTTCAGGAAAAACATGACGGATAGCAGTGATAGCAGACAAAACACAGGAAATGCAAAAAATGCCGCATACCAGACGATAAGCGCTAAGAGCGAGCCCAGAATAGGACTCACTACCTTGCCTATCCCGTTAGACGCCTCGGTAAGACCAAGCACCTTGCTTTCGGTCGCACCCTTGTATAAGTCTCCTGCCAGTGCCATCGCAATGGCTGCCGTTCCTGCGGCCCCGAGACCCTGAATCGCTCTTGCGATGATGACAATCCAATACGATTTCCAAACAGCGCCAAAGCCGGCCAGCACTCCTGCAGCACCATAAATAATTAAGGAAGGGATCATAATGCCTTTGCGGGAAAAACGGTCGGACAAATAGCCTGAAATCGGAATGATGATCCCCGCGGTGACGGAAAACAGGGTGATAACCAAGCTGCTCTGGAATTTGCTGATTCCAAGCTGCTCCTGCATTTGCGGCAGAATCGGAACTAGCATCGAGTTGCCCAGAACCAGCACAAGCGGGACGGAAGCGATAGCGATAAATTCCCATATGGAGCCTTTGGAGCCCCCGGCTTTTTTATTTGACGCTGTATTGCCGGACGTCTCCGTTTGCTCCGGGGAAATATCACTTTCGAACGTGATGTTCAATAATTTTTTCGATTTGGTCTTTTGCATCTGCAGAAATTCTCCTCTTCAGCTGCTTATTTAACGTAATCCTAATGTACCCTTCCTTCAGGCTCAACATTCTTCATTCATATGCCAAGGAAGGGGGAACTAAAAAAGCTCCTTTCTGGGTACAATAGATGAAATGAAAGATAATCGTATGGACCTGTACAACGGAAGATGGCTTCCTAGAGGTTGCTTAATAAGGAGTGCGCGCTCATGAAACGAAATGTTCCTGCTGTATGCATCGCATTATGCCTGGTCGTATTGGCGGCTTACCAGACGCTGCTGAATCCGGGGCTGGAAGCGGAAGCCAGCTCTGCTGCCGCTCCCTTCAGGGAAATGAAATACAATCAGCCTGTCCCGTCCTTTACGCTTCAGGGGCTCGATGGGAAAACGTATCGGGTAGGAGGGCAAAGGGACAAGCCCTTGATGATTAACTTCTGGGCTTCCTGGTGCGGTCCTTGTAAGGAAGAAGCCCCTGATCTGGCGAAAGTGTACGAGAAATATAAGGATAAATTCGACCTGTATGCAGTCAATGTAACGAGAGAGGACCGAATGGCTGATGTCCAAAGCTTCGTCAAACGGAATGGCTTTACGTTCCCCGTGCTGCTGGATAAAGAGGGGGCAACGGCGGAGCTATACCGCATACTGTTCGTTCCGACGAGCTTCCTGATTGATAAGCAGGGGGTACTTCGCGAGGTTATCCATGTGCTGCCTCCGGAGCAGCTGGAGCAAAGAATTCAGTCATTGATTCAAGGATAAAAAAAGCTGTCTTCAACGCAGGTCACAGTACCATGCGTTAAGACAGCTTTTCTCTTGAAATGATCAATGATTCACGATGCCTACGCGTTCCTTAAGATCTTCGGAATGCGCCAGCGCCGTTTTGCCGATGAGAGCATAGCGGATACTGTCTACGAGAGCGTCCCAGCTCGCTTCGATTACGTTATCCGACACTCCTACGGTGTTCCACGAATTATTGAAGTCGGTGGATTCGATCAACACACGAACTTTAGCGGCTGTCGTATCCTTCTCATCGAGGACACGAACCTTATAATCGCTTAAATGAACGCTGTTCAGAGTAGGATAATACTGCTGGAGACATTTGCGAAGGGCGTTGTCCAGTGCGTTCACTGGACCGTTGCCTTCGGCCGCGTTGTATACGGTCTCTCCGTTCACTCTAAGCTTAACGATAGCTTCGGTGACTACAGGGTGGTTAGCGGATTTGACTACCATAATCTTGAAGGATTCCAATGTAAAGGCTTCTTCCAGCTTGCCATACGCGTTGCGGATCAGCAGCTCCAAGGTTGCGTCGGCTCCTTCGAATTGGAAGCCCTGATGCTCCATGTCCTTGATTTGCTCTATTAACTGCTTCGTTTGTTGATTGCTGGTATCGAAATCAAGTCCCAGCTCCTGCGCCTTGAATACCAGGTTGCTTTGTCCGGCCAGCTCGGATACGAGAACTCGCTGCTTGTTTCCGACAAGCTCGGGGGCGATATGCTCGTAAGTGCTGGAATTGCGAAGGATCGCAGACACGTGAATGCCGCCTTTATGAGCAAACGCAGCCGACCCGACGTAAGGCTGGTTGATGGGCAGATGCATATTAGCGATTTCGCTCACGTAACGCGCTACGGTAGTCAGACTCTCCAGCTGTTCGCTGCTGATACATTGATAGTTCAGCTTAAGCTGCAGGTTCGGGATAATAGAGACCAGGTTCGCATTCCCGCATCTTTCGCCGAAGCCGTTGATCGTGCCTTGAACCTGCGTGGCGCCTGCCATTACGGCTGCCAGACTGTTCGCAACGCCAAGCTCGCAGTCGTTATGAGCATGAATACCTACAGGACAGGAGACGGTTTGCTTAACCACCGTTACAATGTCCGTAATCTCATGAGGCAGGGAGCCTCCGTTCGTATCGCACAGAACGATCCAGTCCGCACCTGCTTCCTCTGCCTTCTTGATCGTCTGCAGCGCATACTCGGAGTTGTTTTTGTAGCCGTCGAAGAAATGCTCCGCATCATAGATGACTTCCAGTCCGTTGCTTTTTAAATATTTGACGGAATCATAGATCATGGCCAGGTTTTCTTCCAAAGTCGTCTGGATCGCTTGATGAACGTGGAAATCCCACGATTTGCCGAATATCGTAGCAACAGGCACCCCGACCTCCAGAATGCGGTTGAGGTTCACATCGTTCTCTGCGAGAGTATCTTTGCGGCGAGTGCTGCCGAACGCAGTAATTTTGGCATTTTTCAGATCCAATTCCTTGACGCGGTTGAAAAATTCAATATCTTTATTGTTGCTTCCGGGCCAGCCGCCTTCGATATAATGAACGCCAAGAGAATCCAGCTTACGGGCAATTTTCATTTTGTCCTCGACAGATAAGCTTATACCTTCGCCTTGGGTACCGTCTCTTAATGTGGTGTCGAAAATTTTTACGGGATTAGCCATGGATTGTCCTCCTGATCATACTGAACTACTCTAAACATAATTGTAATATTATATCACAATATTTCCCGATAAGGATATTGTTTTCACAAAATAGATGGAATGTCCGCCTTGACCGCTATATCGCAGAATTGTATGCTGAGACTAGCTGTTCTAATGCTATTTTACGGTGAATAGGATGATGGGGGGTACTAAAAACAACATGTCTGAACAAAGAATAAAGCCAATACCGGGTCCGCATCAGGATCGTGCGGAGCTTGCGGCATGGAGTCCGGCGACGGGCCGGCCGGATGATGCGATGATTGCGTTCAAATATAGTGCAGTGGTGCCCGCCGGATATGAGCAGTTTCAATAACGCAGCTTATCCTGTAAACGGAAGGGTCATTCTTCATATCGATATGAACGCATTCTACTGCTCGGTACACGAAGCGGTGGACCCTGAGCAGTACAAGGGCAAGCCGACCGCAGTCGCAGGCAGCGTAGAGCTGCGAAAGGGCATCATTGTTACCTGCTCCTATGCTGCCAGAGCAAAAGGAATCAAGACAGGCATGCTGGTTGGACAGGCGCAGAAGCTGTGCCCGGAGCTGATCCTCATTCGTCCGGATTTTGATTTATACCGGCAGTTTTCAAGACGCTTCATGAAAATTGCTTACGAGTACTCCCCGCTCGTAGAGGCTATGTCCATAGACGAATGCTATATTGACATTACGGGCTCCAAGCAGTTCGGTACTCCGCTGGAGATTGCGGAGCAGATTCAGAAGCGGATTCGCAACGAGCTCATGCTGCCTTGCTCTGTAGGAGTTGCTCCGAACAAGCTGCTAGCGAAGATGGCATCCGATATGAAGAAGCCAAACGGCATTTCGGTGCTGCGGAAGCGGGATGTCCCCCGCGTTCTCTGGGACAAGCCTTGCGCTTACTTGTACGGAATCGGAGGCAAAACGGCGGAGAAGCTTAAGCGCCTGAACATTCATACGCTCGGACAGCTTGCCCAGGCCAGCGATAAGCTGCTCTCGGAGCAGTTCGGCGTACTAGGAGCCCATCTGAAGCGATCGGCTAACGGAGAGGACGATTCACCGGTACAGCCCGAGCAGGATCCAAGCAAATCGATCGGGCATACGACAACGCTGCCGAATAATTATACGGAACGGGCGGATATTCATCGGGTGTTTCTCAATCTGGCCGACCAGGTCGGCAGACGTCTCCGCAGACAGAAGCTGCTGACCCAAACCGTACAAATTACAATCCGCGATCCCGATATGAAGACGATCACGAGAGCATGCAAATTAAATAATCCGACAGAAAACCGGGAAGATATTTACGAGATGGCATGCAAGCTGTTCGAGGATCATTGGCCTGCGGGGAAGCCGGTCAGGCTGCTCGGCATTACCTTACAGAATCTGCTTGACAAGACAGAGGCGCCGGTACAGCTTGATCTGTTCGATTATCAGAAGCAGCCGCTGAAGGAAAAGCTTAACCAGACGATGGATGCGCTTCGCGATAAATTCGGTGAGCACGCTATTCTAACAGCTGGCATGCTAGGTAACGATCCGTCGACATTAATTCGCAATCATAAAGCAAGAGGGACCTCGCTGCAGATGGATCATTTGAAGCAGCATCCTCTGGAGGAAGATTAGGATGATACCGTTCATTGGTTTTGCTGGCTTCTCCGACAGCGGGAAGACCACGCTGATCTCAAGACTCGTGAAGTACTACCAGAATCAAGGAATCCGGGTTGGCGTGATTAAACATGATGCCCATGGGCATTATAAAGAAGCGGCCGGTTCGGACTCATCGCAATATATTCATGCAGGCGCTTCTGCCGCTGTCGTCGTCTCACCCGAATCTTATATCGTGTATCGAAGGGAACCCCATACGCTTGAGCAGATGGTGGAAAAGCTTCAGTCCGAGGCACTGGATCTGATTCTGGTAGAAGGCTTTAAACAAGGGAAGCACGACCAAATTGCCTTGTTCCGAAGCGAGGAACAGGCGAATATTATAAACCAGCTTCCCAGGGAGCCTGTCGCTGTCGTTGCACCGATGGAACTGACGGGCTGCTGCCCGGATTTTGTTCCACGTTTTGCCCCGGACGACATTGCATCCATTGCGGAATTTATTCTTTTACATATAAAGTTTAACGCCCGTGAAGACGGTTGCTAGACTTTATATTTGAACTTTCCTGCGTTTTATATTATATTTTAGGTAAAGGCCGCTAAATCAATAGGGTTCTCAAATATAGGGAGGAATATTACAATGGCAAAATACACTTGGGTTGATAAAGAAACCTGTATCGCATGCGGTGCCTGTGGTGCAACCGCTCCTGACATCTATGACTACGACGATGAAGGCTTGGCAGAAGTCATCTATGAGGGAGACGGCAACAAAGGCGTAACCGAAATTCCGGAAGATCTGTACGATGATCTGCAAGACGCTCAAGACGGCTGCCCAACGGACTCCATTAAAGTTGCTGACAGCCCGTTCAACTAATGCTCTCTAGTTCGATAGTTCATTAGACGATGAAGACCTGTTATTAGGTAAATATACCTAGTAATGGGTCTTTTTGCATGTTTCTTTAATGAATCTTTATGATATGATGGAAGATTTGTGTTACTATTAGGTACGAAACTTGGGTTGGAGGTTGGAAGCACGAATGAAGAAATCATTCAGTAAATCTGCGGTTATTACCATTGGCAATGCATTAGTCATACTGCTTTGTTTTAGTTTTTTGGTTATCGGTCTCTGGAGAGTGCTGTCCAATCAGGCGTTCGATTTCAACTTGAAGCAGTCCATGACCGGACAGCCGCATGAGGATATTGTCGTCGTAGGAATTGATACTGAATCTATCAAATCGATCGGACCCTATCCTTGGGACAGGAAGGTGTATGCGGAGCTGGTAGAGCGTCTTGAGCATGCCGGAGCGAAGGTGATCGGGTTTGACGTCGAGTTCTACACAGAGAGCGGCAATCCGGAAAGCGATAAGACGTTTGCTGAAGCCCTGTCTAAATATAAAAATATTGTTCTCCCGTCCCATGCGGAAGTAGAGAGTGAATTTGCCCGCACCATGAGGATTAAGGAAGGAGACTGGATTACAGCGAGGAGTGTCCAGCAGCCTATCCCGCTGTTCCGGCAATATGCGAATCCATCGCATATCAATGCGACCTACGACAGCGGAGGTACGATTCGTACCAACTGGCTGCAAATCAAAACGCCCGAGGGCGTCCTCCCTTCGTTAGGGCTGGCTATGGCGCAGCTGGGTGGAGTGGATGTGAGTAAATATCTGAATGCCCCGGCTATCCAGAACCGGCCCAAATCGGAGATGTACATTAAATGGGATGCGAACGAGCTGGATTTTGAGACGATTCCGGTCTCCCGCGTAGTAAGCGGTACGGTTCCCGATGATGCATTCAAGGACCGTTTTGTCCTGATTGGCTATACCGCTCCAGGATCGGATGAAGGGATTACCCCTATCGAGGAGCACATGCATCTGGTCTACGCCCATGCGAATATATTGAACCAAATCTTGAAGCAGCAGTGGATTCAGCCGGGGAAAGGAGCTGTCACAGTCGCTTTGGCGATCCTGATGGTGCTTTTGTACGGTTTTCTGACATGGAAATTAAAGCCTATTACCGGTCTTATCGCCATCTTTGTATTATCCATCCTGCTGCTGCTTGGACAATATCTATCCTTTGCCTACAGTGATTATTATATCGATACGATAGGGGCGGTCGGCAGCGGTTTTATATCGTATTTAACCAATCTTGCAATGAAAACCTATTTTGAGACCAAACAAAAGAACTATATTACCAAGCAGTTCGGACGATACATATCACCGGATCTGGTAAGGGAGATTGCCCAAAGCGATTCGGAAATCCAGCTGGGAGGCATCAGCAAGGAGCTGACCGTCATGTTCCTGGATGTGCGCGGATTCACGCCTCTATCTGAAAAGTTGAAGCCTGAAGAGGTGGTAGACTTTTTGAATTTGATGTTCAACCTGATTACGGAGCGTGCATTGGAGAATCATGGAACCATCGATAAATTTATCGGGGATGCGGCTATGATTCTGTATAATGCTCCATTGGATGTGCCTCATCATCCCTATCACGCAGTGAAGACCGCCTATGAAATTCAAAAAGGAATGGAAAAGGTCCGAGCGGATGTTATGGAAAAGTATGGAGTTACCATCAGCGTAGGGATCGGGATCAATACAGGGGATGTCGTCGTAGGAAATATCGGGTCCTACCTGCGGGTCGACTACACGGCTATCGGTGACAATGTCAATACGGCGGCCCGAATCGAGTCGAGCACGAGCGCAAATCAAATTCTTGTTTCGGAATCCACCTATGAGCTGACAAAGTCTTATTTTGAGTACAACTATGTTGGTGAAAAGCTGATGAAGGGGAAAAGCAAGCCCTTGAAGCTGTTTGAGGTTGTTGAATGGAAGTCGGCTCCAGATAAGGGGAAGGAAGCGTCCCAGGTGTCATAAATCGCCATTTTTTGCATTGCCAATTGCTGCCTGCCAAATTACAATTAACTAGAGCGCGGCAATCGCCATTTAATAGAAACGTCCGTAAGTTGAGAGGAGCATTATTGTGAAATTCGATAAGAGGATTGGGGTACATAACGGCAATAGATTTATAGCGATGTTCGTCATAGGCTGCATGTTCATTTTTTTGCTATCCTCCGTTTGGGTTCCATCCGCAGATGCCAAATCGACGCGTGCGGCCATAGTGACCGAGGTCATTGGCGACGTCAGCGTACGGAAAGCCGGCGGTTCAAAAACGTTTACGGCCTATACAGAGATGACCCTGAATCAGGGGGATTTCATCACGACCGGCAGCAATTCGTCCTTAACATTGAAGATAGCCGACCGAGATGATGAAATTACGCTGGGTGACAATACGGAAATCTCCATTACAGAACTGATTGATTCGGGCAATGGAAAGACGTCCAAATTCAAAATGTGGGCAGGGTCGGCCTGGGCCAAGGTCAAGAGCCTTGTCAGCTCCCAGGATGAATATGAGATTGAAACTCCGACGGCGGTCATGGGGGTAAGGGGAACTCATTTCCTGACCATGGTAGATCCTATAACAGGCCAGACCACCATGGTCACTACGGCAGGTGTCGTTCATGCGGAGACTCACAATGCGGATTCAATCGGTTCTGACTCAGTTAGCCGAAGTGTCAATGTGTATCCTTCACAGCAGATTAGTCTGGACTCCAGAGATCCGTCCATCGATCTTCGGACACAAACGAATTATGCGGATTTTGGGGGAATCATTCATCAAGCATCCCCGAAAGTGCTGGAGACGATAATTAGAGATTATCCCGATATTGCGAAAGAAAATGAAGAGCTCAAGCAAAGATTGTTAAACAATTTCCAAAGCGGTATCCAGAAACCGGACGGCAGCATTCTGAAGCTGCAAAGCCTGGAAGATCTGAACAGAGTGACCGCGAATTTCGATGCGTTCATCCCTGCTCTTGCCAAAGCGGCGGTTGATGCCGGAAAACTAAATCAGGCAGTCATAGACAGAGTGAATGAGCAGCTCAAGGATATGTCCAAAAAGATAGATTTGAACGCGCCGCCTGTCCTGGACACATCGGCAGGCATCGATCCGGACATTCAAGCCTTGAAACAATCACAGCAGGAGAAGCCCGGACGGTTTACCGAGGAATATGCAAAGCTTCAGGAACTCATTCAGATGTACAAGGATGCCATTAATGCAATTAGAATCGAGAATGGACAGTTGGCGGATGCCAACCGGAAGCTGATGGATGAAGCGAATGAATTGGCCAGGCTGCAGCTGAATCGGGCAAATAATGACGGCAGTAGTACAAACCCAGGGAGCGGGGGCACAGCAGTCGGTGGAGGCAGCAGCGGAAGCGGAAGGCCATCGGGAGGAATCCGTCCAGCCCAGCCGGAGCTGGTGAGTCCAACAACCGGTATCACGACTTTCAATCCGGCGGTGTTACGCTGGAAGGCTCCAGTCGGTCAGACGGTGTCCGTGTATCATGGCAGCGAGCTGCTGGGAACGGTAGAAGGGAGGGGCTCTGAGGAAGTAACTATGACTCTGGGCGTTCTTCCGGAAGGAACATACCGCTTGACAGCAGAATCCGTTCACAATGGAATACCTAGCGTATCGTTATCATTACCTCCTATCACCATCTCGGATATGCCTATATTGATTAGTCCTACAACCGATTGGATCACGAACGTGCCGGTGGTAGTAGCTAAAGGTCCGATCCAAACAAAGCTTAAGATCCTGAACCAAGGCCAGGTGATAGCAGAAGCGGACGGCCAGGGAGACCAGGAGGTTACTATTCCGTTAAACAGCCTGGTGACGGACCAATTAAAGGTCTACGATCAATTGACACTAGTAGGCGAGAGAAACGGTAAGCAGACGAAGCCGGTGCCTCTTCCGAAAATAACGACAGACGGCTCCATGGGAGTGCTCCTGAAATCGGCAGTCAAGCAAAATAATACGGTTACGGCAACCCTAGCAATGAAAAACTTCGTGAATGCAAAGGCTCTTTATGCGGCTGAGGTTCATCTGGCCTATGATAACAGGCTTAGCTTTACAGGGGATGGAACGGTAACTAAAAATCCGAATACGGTATTCGGCTCCCTGCCCCAAAGTATGGAAGTATTAAAGCAGTCGAAGGGGACCGAACAATCGGAGCTGATCTATGCGGCGACCAACTTTGGTACCGATGCCGATGCAGGCTTAATTACCGTTAACGGAGAAAAGCTGCTGGCCGCGATTCCTTTGACATTATCCGGAACGGATACAAACGGCTTGAAGGTGAAGCTGCTTTATTACAAAGTGGTTGATAAAAACGGGAATGTCATAACGGAAGTCAATCTGCAAAATAATCCGGTCGAAATACCGGTTAACTAGACCTTGCACAGAGGGGAACAGAAATCTTATGAAAAAATCAGCGAAGCTGTTATTTTCCTCGGTCGTTGCCGTCAGCTTGATTGGCGGAGGTACCGGGGCATCGGCAGCATCTATCGCCAAGGACGGATTAAGAAACAGCAGCGGGCAAATCATGATGGATATTACGACCTATGCCGGTCTTGGAGATGACGGCAGTCATGATGATGCGAACAGACTGCAAGCAACGTTCCGCAGCCCGTTTGGCTTGCTAGTGCGCAAAGACGGAACCTTGCTTGTGTCTGACCGGAGCAATCATTTGCTGCGCAGCATCTCCGGCTCCCAGGTAAGCAGTATGGCAGGCATGATCATCGGGAAGGACAATAAGGGCTTCCCCATTGGCGGGCGATATGATGACATTGCCGCTCGTTCCGTCTTTCAACAGCCGGAGGGGCTGGCCCAAGATGCTCAAGGGAATCTTTATGTCGCTGATGCAGGCAATAACGCCATTCGTAAAATCGATGCTTCCGGCAAAGTAGTAACGCTTGCGGGTAACGGATTGATCGGGAATAAAGACGCCAAGGGGACGGAAGCGACCTTTAATCAGCCGCAGGATGTTGCAGTAGGGGCAGATGGCAATGTTTATGTAGCTGATACACTAAATCATGTCATAAGGAAGGTCGCTGCCGACGGCACGGTGACCACGCTGAACGCACCCTCCAAAAGAGTCGCGGAGGTAACCCCGGGGCAAGCTGTGTGGAGCGGAGATTATTTGGACGGGGATATCGCCAACGCCAAGTTTAACGAGCCGACGGGGCTTGCCATCGACAGCAAAGGGAATTTGTACGTTAGCGATTCCGGCAATCAAAGGATCCGGTATATAGATTTCGGAACCGGCAAGGTAACGACGGTGGCCGGCGGCACAGCTGTAGGTGAGCCGTTGTATAGTAAGACAAGTCTGTATGCAGACGCTGGGTATGAGGACGGCGATGCCTTGAAGGCACGCTTTAACTATCCGATGGGTATTGCGTTGACGCCTGAGGGCGGTTTGCTTATCGCCGACAGCATGAATCATTCTATTCGGTACCTATATGATGGCAAAGTGGTCACGCTGGCTGGAGATACCGCATTAGCAGCCGGGGAAGCGGACGGAATTGAGCGCTCCGCCCAGTTCCACAAGCCGACGGATGTCGCTGTAGCCGACGACGGATCGGTCTATATTGCCGATGCGTTCAATAATAAGATTCGCCAGCTTCAGCTCTATAAGCTGCCCGCCGATTTGCTGAAGGATGACCATGTCAAGGTTGTGCTGGAATCGACGGTGCTGGCATTCGAGGCCCAGCCCGAGATCGTGAATGACCGTACCATGGTGCCGGTTCGGGCTGTAACTGAAGCGTTGGGCTATCAAGTAAGCTATGACGAAGTGAACAGAAGCGTTCAACTGACAAAAGGCGGCGTAACCGTAGAGTTGTATGTAGACAAGACCGGGCTGATGAAACGGGAACAGGGTAAGCCCGAGATGGCCATAGACACAGATACGGCTCCTTATATCAAGCAGGACCTCACATTCGTCCCGGTCCGTTTCTTTGCTGAAGAGATCGGGTTAGACGTACAATGGGATGAAGGGACAAGATCGGTCCTGTTGCGAACGAAGCAAAGGAATAAATAAATTCAGGGTGCAAAGACCTATACTGTAAAGAAAGGAAGTTTTGATTCTTTCACAGCATAGGTTTTTTTGGAAGCATTAGGACCTCATCTGAGTCTCAAACGATTAATGCTGCTTCAAATCATCGCAGTTCATACGGTCATGACGGGAGGAGTAGTCGGTGTCCGACTTGCAGCAGCTTCACGATAAAATTGCTGAATTGGAGCAAAAAAACAACGAGCTTTCCTTCTTGCTCTATTCGGCGCTGCTGGCATACAGCAGCTTGAATGACAAGGATGAGCTTGTCTCGATGAGTGTGATTCGTTCTTTGGTTCTGGCCTTGGATTCCAGAGACCCGTATACGGCAGGCCATTCCTCAAGGGTTGCCTTATATTCCTTATGGATTGCGAGAGAGCTGCAACTTCCGGAAGAGGAGTGCAAGCATTTTTACCGGGCTGCCCTGATGCATGATATCGGAAAAATCGGCGTACCCGACAAGGTGCTTCTGAAGGCAGACAGTCTGGATGACGAGGAGTTTCACATCATGATCTCCCACACGACCATTGGCGCAAGAATCTTATCGAGAATGGAGCCGGAGGAAAGAATGCGTCAGGCGACTGAGGTAGCGAAGTATCATCATGAAAAGATGGACGGCTCCGGTTACCCGGACGGACTTCGGGGGGATGAAATTCCATTCTTTGCAAGAATTGTTGCCGTGGCCGACGCCTTTGACGCGATGACTACGGATAGGCCGTACTCGAAAGGAAGGAGCTACCGGGACGGCCTCAGCGAGCTCATACGCTGTAAGGGCACTCATTTTGATCCCGTCGTGGTGGAGGCGTTCGAGAAGGTCATGGAGCAGCGGGACTATTTGGAGGGGGATTCCAAACTGGCGGAGCAGGTATAATTCCGAAGAAGCCTTCCTACCTAGCGCACAAGCCCGGATTACCACATGAAGCCAAGACGGTTCGTTGAGGTTTTCGGGTGTTTTTGTCTGCCCCTTTAAAAAAGCGGGACGGCTGCCGATATTAATGGGAGAAGGTGGAAAGAAGGGGTCGGTCGCCATGAAAGCAAAAGACCATGATGAGCAGCTGCGCCAGTTTTTTCAGCATCATCCGTTGGAAAATCCGGCGTATCTGAAACAATATGTTCGCGAGCATCCGAACAATAAAATGGCCTGGTACCTGCTCGGACGGGAATATGACGCACAGGGCAAGCGCGGAAAGGCGCTGTACTGCTACACGCAAGCAGGCGAGATCTATGAAGCGTTCGAGAACCAAACGATCGCTGTATCGCCTGAATCGGAGCAGTCCTTGCGCCAATGGGAGCAGCAAAGCAGAAGGAAGAAGCTGCAGCGGAGGCTTCGTTGGACGGCATTGAGTGTCTTCATGGTGCTGGGAGTTTTACTGGCGCCCGAGCTGCGCCAGAATAAGGACGGAGAACGAGCAGCCCTGCCTGCCGGGATGACCCGGGAGCAGGTTCAGGAGACCAAGGTTTATTACGTTACCGGAGCCAAAAGCAAGGAAAATACCGCCGCGGCGCTGCAGGAAATGCTTCTCAAGGAACGGGTGAACCGGTACGCGATTCTGGCCTATGGCAAATCGACCGAGGATGGGAAATGGATATCCTGGACCAAATCGCCTCCGATTCTTCTTTCTGTCGAGGGGAAAGAGGATGCAGCGTTGCAGCAGATCCAGTATCATGACGCAGAGAGCTGCAGCTGCCAGCCGACAGATGCAAGCAAACCGAAGGCCATTTTCGCGGCTTGGGCGGAACAGCGTGAACAGGAGCTGATCCTGAGGTCTGCGTTGGCTTCATACAAGCAGAGAACCGGCAAACCCCCGGAAAGCTTGAAGGATTTGAGCCAGCCTTATCCTAATAATGTACTGCCGGGAGTAACCCCTTTTATGGAGCAGCTGTTTGAGCAGGGGAACTCATCGGGGGCAGGCGAGCCTCCCGCAGAGTCTGCCGGAGGAGAAGCAGGCGGCGCAGCGTCTCAGACAGCCGAACCTAACGCATCCTCCATCGGCACCGGCGGCCTGGTGAAGCCTTTAACCGAGCCGCTTCGCATCGTGGTGGATAAGAGCACGCATCGGCTGGCTCTTGTAAGCGGCCAGATCATTGTCAGAAGCTATCCGGTAGGCTTAGGCGCGGACCGAACGCCGGAAGGCACATTCGAAATATCGGAGAAGGTCCGCAATCCGAACGGGAAGTCTAACGGTGAATTCGGAAGCCGGGGTATGACATTATCCGATACTCTATATGCCATACATGGAACGAACAAGCCGTCGAGCATCGAAAAGGATCAGTCGCTTGGCTGCATCAGAATGCTGAAGGAGGATGTCGAGGAGCTGTTCGATATGGTTCCTCTCGGGACACCGGTGACCATCGGCAAGGGTCTGCTTCCTACCGAGATCAAGCGAGGGGCTCCGGTTCTCCAGCTGCCGGCACAGACGGAAGAGACGAACCCCGGCAAGGTGTATAAATGGTTAAATTAAAGAGGAGCGGTCCCTTCGTCTTAAGGTTGGAAGGGAGGCTCCTTTCGTTTTTTCTTCATATAAGCGCTTACTTGTTGAAAATAAAGAGCAAGATCATGATGATAACAATGGCCGCAAATACAGAGCTCGTCCCAATGATAAGCTTTTTGTTGACCGTTTCTTTCGGTTTACGCTGCTGCAAGTACGTAGGTTTTTTTCGATTCATAGGAATTCGCCCTGCCTTTTTCCATAGTTTAAGCATATTTTAACATAATGTCCCCCCTAAACAATATCATTTTGAATAGCCGGTCCTCTTTATTTTTCGCGCATAAAACGATAAACTGTTCAAGTAGAGCTACTTACAGAGAACGGTTAGGGGAGAACGATTGCATGCTTTATAAGAAAATAGCAAAACCGGTGCTGTTTCGGATGGATCCGGAAAAGGCGCACCATTTGATCATAGACGGGCTACATACGGTAGGAAAGCTGCCGGGGGGCAAAGCTCTGCTGAAAGGGATGTACGGCGTTCCCGAATATGCGGAGCTGGCTACGACACTTTGGGGTCTTCGCTTCGCCAATCCGGTCGGGTTGGCAGCAGGCTTGGATAAGAACGCCAAGGCGGTCCCCGGCTTTTCTAACATTGGCTTCGGATTTATGGAGGTCGGCACGGTAACGCCAAAGCCGCAGCCGGGCAACGAGCTGCCGCGCTTGTTCCGATTGCCTGAGGATCATGCCTTGATTAACCGGATGGGATTTAATAATGTCGGGATTGATGCGATGGCGGAGCATCTGCGGGAAGCAGGCAAGAGAAGCATTCCTGTAGCTGTCAATATCGGTAAAAATAAAATAACGCCGAACGAGCAGGCCGAAGAGGATTACCGCTTATGTATTCGTGGGCTGTACGCTTACGGCGACTTTTTTGTCGTGAATATCAGCTCGCCGAACACGCCGGATTTGCGAAATTTGCAGCATGGGGATGATTTGTCCCGATTATTGGCTGCAGTGAAGGATGAAATGCATCAGCAGCATCAAAAGCACGGAGGTCCCGAGAAGCCCGTACTGGTGAAAATAGCGCCGGATCTGGAGCAAGAGGAGATCGGGTACATGGTGTCAACGATAGTGAACAGCGGGGTTTCCGGCATCATTGCCTCCAATACGACCATATCCCGGGCGGGATTGACCGATAAGCATAAAGGAGAAACAGGCGGATTGAGCGGAAGACCGTTGACGGAGCGTTCAACGAAGCTCATTCATACGATTTACGCGGCTACGGAAGGCAAGCTTCCGATTATTGGCTCCGGCGGTATTTTTACCGCGGAAGACGCCTATGCCAAAATATGTGCAGGGGCAAGCCTGGTAGAGGTCTACACGGGAATGATTTATGAAGGGCCGGGGTTGATCAGACAATTGAACGAAGGACTTCGGTCACTGCTGCGCAAAGACGGCTTCAAGCATATCTCCGAAGCGGTTGGGTCGGCCCATAGACGTTAGCAGGTTAGCAGGAATGGAGGAACACGGATGGACGGACGAGACTGGAAGAAATTTTTATTGCCTTACGAGCAAACGGTAGAGGAAATGAAGGTTAAGTTCAAGACGCTTCGCACCGAATTGAAGGCCCGCGAAGAGTATTCTCCAATAGAGTTTGTAACAGGACGTGTCAAGAAGATCTCGAGCATTTTGGAAAAAGCCAAACGATTGAATGTTCCTATGGAGCAGCTGGAGACCGGGATTGAGGATATAGCGGGCATACGGATTATGTGCCAGTTTGTAGAGGATATCGAACGGCTTGCCGAACTGATCCGCGAGCGCGAGGATATGACGCTAGTCTACGAGAAGGATTATATTCGCAATAAAAAGCCGAGCGGTTACAGAAGCTATCATATGATCGTAGAGTATCCTGTGCAGACAGCGCTCGGAATGAAGCGGGTGCTGGCTGAAATCCAAATTCGGACTCTTGCCATGAATTTTTGGGCTACCATCGAGCATTCGTTAAATTATAAATACCGGGAAAGCTTGCCTGAGGACGTTATCAAGCGGTTAAGCAAGGCCGCTGAAGCGGCCTATCAGCTGGACGAAGAAATGAGCAGCATTCGCGAGGAAATCGTAGAATCGCAGCAAATGTTTGAGGATAAATCCAATATTGTAACGAGAGTGCTGAACGGCATTCAGGAGCTCTATTTTTATCGTCGTGTGCGCGAGGCTGCACAATTTCAGCTGAGATTTAACGAAAATTGGGAAATCGAGGACATGTGGTATTTCAAAGAGCTGCTTAGTGAAATCGATGAGGCGATTGGACGGGCGAAAAAAGGGCACCAGGAATAACGGAGGTGCAAGATGCAGGCTTCGTATGATAGGCTGTATGTCGAGTTTATCTATTATTTTAATAGGACGAGGGATTATTTCGAATGCCATGAAGTGATGGAGGAGCTATGGATGGAGGAAGGTCGGGCTCCATTGTATCAAGGGCTCTTGCAGGTCGCTGTTGGTCTCTATCATCACCGCAACGGCAATCTGAGCGGTGCTGTCAAGCTCTTTACGGCGGCTTTGGAGAAGCTGGAGCCGAGACAGGCAGAGGGGCCTGGCATAGACCTGCCGAAGCTGGTAGCGGACAGCAAGCTCTATTTGCATCGTTTGGAACGGATAGAGGAGAAGCCCTTCCTATTTTATGATTTGGATATTCATATCTCCGATCCGGTACTGAACCGCCTTGTGGAAGAGCTGTGCGAGAACCCGCCGAAACCTCATGAAGACGGACATGAATAGGGATCAAGACCGTTGTAGCCCCGAGCTATAGCGGTCTTTTTGCGTTCATATAAGTATTTTTTTACGTAGAAGAGGAGTTGAACGAAACAATCCGACGCATGATAGATTCGGCAGCAATACGTAAACTAGAGGGAGGCTTCATTTGTCTTAGAATAAGACATAAATAGATGAGTTACAGACATTAAAATGTAAGCGTTTCCGTTATAAAATAAAAGCGATGCATTTGAAAAAGTAAAGTAACTAAAGGGGGATACAAAAATGAAAAAGCTGTCCGTAGTCTCGCTCGCACTTTGCTTTACCGTATCGCTGGTTGGCTGTAACGGAACGGAGAAGCCCGCTGCGCCAACAGCCCAAGAAAAGCCTTCTGACACCATTCCCGAGCTCAGTAAGGACAAGGTCACAGTAAAAATAATGGCAAGCGGAGGAATGTTCTCCGATGATGAGGTAAAGAAATATATAGCCGATCCGGTTGCCAAAAAGTATCCCCAAATTACGATCGAAAGGATCAACGCCTCTGCGTCCAAGCTGCCTGAGCTGATATCGGCTGGAGAAATTCCCGACATTGTCGCTAACTATCCGGGGCCAATGGGCAGCAATCTGGCGGAATATAAGCTCTTATTCAATATGGAGCCGTTGATTAAAAAATACAGATTCGACACGAGCCGCTTTTCGCCTGAAGCGTTGGAAACGCTGAAAATTGCCGGAGGCCAGGATTATTTGGCCGGACTGCCCGCCTATACGAACTCCTTCGCGCTGTTTTATAACAAGGATATATTCGATAAGTTCGCCATTCCTTATCCTAAGGAGGGGATGTATTGGGATGAGGTTGCAGAGCTTGCCAAGAAGCTGACAAGGACGGATAACGGCGTTGCTTACCGGGGAATTTTTCCAGACGGCATCGGCCGCATTCAGCAGCAGCTGTCCATTCCCTTCGCCGATTTTAGCTCGAACAAATCGCTTCTTTTGAGCGATCAATGGAAAGAGGCCTTCCAGCTGTGGGGCGCTCAATTCAAAATTCCCGGCTTAACCGAAGGTGATTTCAAGGTGCCGAACGCGGGTAAAAATCAAACGGCCTTCGTGAACGGCACTTTGGCGATGATTGCCAGTCACAGCAACCTGCTGAACACGCTAAAAACCGCTCCTCAGGTCAATTGGGACATGGTGACGTATCCGCAGCACCGCAAGGCGCCTGGGATCGGGCAGCGGCTGGACTCCCCGATCTTGTCCATTACAGAGCAAAGTAAAGTGAAGGATGCGGCCTTCCTTGTGCTGGACACCATTTTGTCCGATGAGGTTCAAGCCGAGATGATGCGCGGAGGCCGGATGACCGTTCTGAAGGACGAGAAGCTGAAATCCGAATTCGGCAAAGGCTTGAAGGAATTCGAGGGCAAGAATTTGGCCGCGATGACCAAGCTGAAGTTCGCGGTAATGACACCGTTTAAATATTTGCCGGATGGAGATGTCGATAAAATTTTAACGAAAGCATTCAATGCATATATCGTGGAGGAGACCGACTTGAATACCGCTCTTCGTACCGCGGATGAGGAAATGAACAAGCTGATTCAGGACAAATTGCGTAAATAAGCTGTGCACAAAAGAAAGGATTGCTTTTCATGCTCTGTCTTCTCATCGAAGAAGGGGCATGGGAAGCAATCCTTTTGTTATAGCTGAGGGTAGATTAACCGTGCTATTGGGAGCTTTTATATTTTTGCAAAAACTGCTTAAAGGTATCGGCGGTATGTCCCTGCTCCCCGGCAGCGGCGATCCCGCCTTCGATCCGCTCCACTTCCTTACCGCCTTTGTAGTAAATCAGCGTAGGAGTGTACTTAATATTATATTTACTCCAGCCGTCCTTGAACTCCTCCAGATTGAACTGCTTCACGTCGAGGTTCAACTCTTTGGTCATCGGATATAGGATTGGCGTGGTGCGTTTACAGTGAGGACATGTCGATGCGAAATAATAAAGGAAAAAATCCTCTTTATTGCTTATTTTCTTGTCCAGCTCCGCAGGCATAATCAGATTCTGATAGTTCGGGTCGTTCAGCAGCTTGACAGTTTCTGGATTCAGCTTCTCCGGTGCTACACCGTAGGGGTTATTGGCGTATTGGCTGTTCTTGGCTTTATCCGATTGCTGATTAATCACGTAAATGGCTGCGAACAAGACAACAATAATGGACAAATAAATAGCGAGCTTTTTCATACATTCCCTCTTTCCGGAAAAATAGCATGTTTCAAACCTATTCATTCGCCGCGTTGAGCCGGATTTCCTGTTATATGCCGAGGGATTATTGAAGGAATTTTGACAAAAGCGTGGAATAATTCAATAGGCATTTTTGTTCTGCCTTTATGCCTATACAACGAATAGACTGCGGGGAAATTGACTTGCGTAAACAACGGATTTCTATCCATCCTTATCTATGGCTTCTCTTGGGTCTTCTAGTATTGAGCGGCCTGTTTTATTCGGTGTATTTCGTCTTTATACCCAAATCGCAGCATGCTGCACAAGTCAATGCCGCAGAAACCACCAAGGACCGGGCTAAAGTATTTACGTCCGCGGCTCCTTATCGTGTGTTGGAGGACTACAAGCTCAAGAATGCAGACTTGCCGATATATGATTTCGGTAAGCTTCAAATAACCAGATCAAAAATTAGTCGCGGGACGGCGCTCAATGTCAAGAAGGGTCACGTCATAAAGCAATATACAACCCCGGACGGGAATGGAATGCTGTATTTTATCCAGAGGGAGCAGAAGCTGGAGAACCAGGCGTGGACACAGGTGGACATGGCAGCTATGGAGCCTCAATCCGACCAGCCCGTTCAAGAGACGATTGCTTATACCTTCGGTCCGATGACGGAGCCGTTCACACAATCCACACAGCTGTGCGGTTTTCTATCGGATCATGAATTTTTGTATACGACTGTCCTGAATGACGAACAGCAATGGGTTTATCAGGTCAACAAAATGAACCTGGCCTCCAAAACCATTACCCCCGTGTTGGAGCTGTTCCGATATGAAGAGCTGCCCAGCAATGCAGGGAAGGCTTTGCCTGTTATATATTCCGCCGTCTTGACTCCGGATATGAAGCATTTGTTTGTTCGAGACAGCATCAACGGCATTACCCATTATGATTTGCAAACAGGGGGGAGGAAGTGGATCGTCAGCGGCTCTAATGAAATTCATCCCGGCGAGCATTTTGAAATCATCGGGAACAGCGGCATAGCTATCTATGGCGCTAACCGCTATCAGAGCGATGTGTCTTGGATCGATATGAACGATGGCTCGATACGCCAGCCTTTTAGTTCAGAGCAGGGGTTCGTTGATCCGGGAACGGATGCAAAAGGCAAGGTTATGTATTATAATTTTACTTATGACCGAAGCGACAGCAACGTTCTGAAGGGTGACAATCAGACGCTGCTCTTGTCTTATGGAGTTCAGCTTGTTGATTTTAAGGGGAATATGCTAAAACGATTCGCGCTTCCAAAGGATTCGAAGGACAGGCTGGAATTCGGCGGGTACAGCGAAAGCAAAAAGGCGGTTCTGCTGCATCAGTATACGATAGGAACGAACAGCAAAGGGGCAGCCTATAAAAAAACGGTTCGCTGGCTGATCGGGGATATGGCCACAGGCACAATGACGGAGCTGAAAAAGGTGGATGTGCCGGACAGCTGGGATAAAAACGATATCGTATTCGGTAAAATATGCATAGAGCCTTATTCTCCTGCAGCCGAAGCGCAGGTTTTTGTCAATGTTGCGGATAACAGCTATTATATGAGCCGCTGGAAAACAAAACAGGTTGCGCTGCATCAGGATGAGGATGTCGTTATGTTCGCGGACGTGGTCAGCAAAAGAGTGTTCTCGAGCTCTTTCACGCGGCCGGATCTCCTGGTTGCAGCCTTCAGCTATAAGAAATATAATTGGGACAATCAAGATTTCGGCTGGATGAACGGACGCTGGATGGCTCGTTATCAGAACCAGCCGGATGGAGATAAAATTTTCTTTTTTCAAATTAATTAGTGCATAGTTGCGGAAAGTTGGACAACAGGTATGGGCAGTCAGTTGCCTGAAGCATTTGTAACGAAGATGAAATCATTGCTGGGAGAAGAATTTCCGGCATTTATAGCCTCTTATGAGGAAGCAAGGAGGTACGGCCTCCGTGTCAACACTTTGAAATGCAGTGTGAACGAATTTCTATCCTTAATGCCTTCCCTGCAGGAACCGATTCCTTGGACCTCGACAGGGTACTATTACCAAGAAGAAGATAGACCGGGCAAGCATCCATATTATCATGCAGGGCTGTACTACATACAGGAGCCGAGCGCTATGGCGCCCGCAGAGCTGCTGGATGTTCAGCCCGGCGAACGGGTGTTGGATTTATGTGCCGCCCCCGGCGGGAAATCGACTCAAATTGCCGCTAAGCTGCAAGGGCAAGGGCTGCTGGTTACGAACGATATTCATCCGGACAGAGTCAAGGCATTAGTCAAAAACATAGAATTGAACGGCGTTCGAAATGCGGTGGTGTTGAATGAGCGGCCCGACAAGCTGCAGCACCCGTTTCGGGCGTTTTTTGATAAAATATTGATCGATGCTCCATGCTCCGGCGAAGGCATGTTCCGCAAGGAAGAAGAGATGGCCAAAGCCTGGCATCCCGACTGGGTAACCCGTTATGCTTCCATGCAGCGGGATTTGCTGAAGCAAGCCGCTATCATGCTTCGTCCCGGCGGACGCATCGTCTATTCGACATGTACGTTTTCCCCGGAAGAGAACGAGGCGATGATCGCGCAATTTATTGCTGCCCATCCCCAATTCCGAATTGTCCCTATCCCTATGGAACACGGCTTCCAACCGGGAAGACCGGATTGGCTGGATATAGCGGAGCTAGGCTCCCTGCAAGCGGCGGCTGCAGCCCAGGAGGTAACGGGTACCGCCAGATTATGGCCTCATCATCTTGCCGGTGAAGGGCATTTTGTAGCCGTTCTTGAGTATCACGCGGATAAGGCATCTCCCGAACGGTTAGCAGCGGAGACCAAGTTTTTGAAGGCGGATAAAGAGCGTTTGAAAACCAAAGGCAGAGACCGTTACGGCACAGACAAGTTTTTATTTAAAAAGCAGCCGGTTATTGATCTTCAGCCGTTTTACTCCTTTATGCAGGAGCTGGCGCCGGAGGTGCCTACGGCCAATATCGTCCTGCATGGAGAGCATATATACCTGTCTCCCGAAGGGCTTCCTGATCTCAGCGGCATTCGGGTCATTCGTCCGGGCTGGTATATGGGCAGTGTCCGCAAGCAGCGCTTCGAGCCGTCCCATGCGTTGGCGATGGGCTTGATGCAGAGCGATGTGAGACGCTGGATTGCGCTGTCCGTTAAAGCATCGGAAACCGTTCGATACCTTAAAGGAGAAACATTGGAGATCACGGAGGAGCAAGTCCTTCTGTCCGGTGATTTGGATAAGAAGAAAGGCTACTGTCTCATTACGGTTGACGGGTATGCTGTCGGCTGGGGGAAATGGATGGACGGCATGCTCAAAAATGAGTATCCCGCAGGTTGGAGGTGGACTTAGCATGAAGCAAACGATGAGGCTGGACAAGCTGCTGGCGAATACTGGGTACGGTTCGCGAAGCGAGATTAAAGTGATGGTGAAACGCGGAGCTATTATCATTAACGATCGCCCTGTCAAGGACAGCGGGATGCAGGTGAATCCATGGACGGATGTGATAACCGTGGATGGAGAAACGGTCCGGTATCGTGAATTCATCTATGTCATGCTGAATAAACCGCAGGGTGTCGTTTCGGCTACGGAGGATACAAGAGATCGCACGGTCATTGATCTGCTGGATGACGAATACAAGCATTTTCAGCCTTTTCCCGTCGGGAGGCTGGACAAGGATACCGAAGGCCTGCTATTGCTGACCAATGACGGAAAGCTGGCCCATAATCTGTTATCACCGCGGAAGCACATTCCCAAAACCTATTTTGCGGAAGTGGAAGGCGCCGTGACGGAGGAAGACGGCAAGCAGTTTCAGCAGGGAGTTCAGCTTGATGACGGCTATGTTACGATGCCGGCCCAGTTGACCATTTTGCAATCGGGTCATCCCGATCAAGGGATCGTCTCAAAGATTGAATTGACGATTATGGAAGGAAAGTTCCATCAGGTCAAAAGGATGTTTCAGGCAGTGGGTAAACGCGTCGTCTTTCTTAAACGAATTTCAATGGGCCCTTTACTTCTCGATGAACATTTATTACCCGGGGAATACAGGGAGCTGACAGAAGCGGAGCTTCAGGAGTTAAGACAAGCGAACGGATAGCTGCATTAATAAAAGCGGGGAACCTTAAAACATAAGCATAAATGAAGAAGACCGGAGCTCGTAGAGCCCCGGTCTTGCTGTGTGTGGCGCAAGCTTCATTGCTTTATCTGCATTTGCCTGGTTTATCGGTTGTTTTCTTAAAAGCTGACGAATCCCAGAGCAGCTGTTTATTTTCCTGTCATGGATGCATGACTTTCAAATCGTAGCAGTACATTATCCTTTATCCGATTACAACCAGCCAGCGCGGGTTACGATAACCAACAGAATAAACAATACGAGAATGACACCGACACTTGTAAATACTCCTCCAACTCCGGACATGCTGATTCCTCCTCGTGATTTGATATCATTCCGATAGGCAAGGGATCCATTATAGTTGTATTCATCCTTTACGCGGCATTTGCGGTGCCGCCCCACTTGGTATCGGAATTACTATATCCTATGACAAACATCATGATCGGTTTGGACTCCTGTCACAAGGTATATATTTTGGGCTTCAGTAGGACACTCTAATTATGGTGGTTTATATAAGGCACTACGACGATAAAAGTCCCATTGGAGGCGAGTATCATGACCGAAATCATGCTTAGACCGGATATGAAAACGGCCGGCGGGGAAGTAAACGATATTTTGTGGGACCATCAATTTGTCGGCAGTATGACCCTGGTATACCGCGAAAATGACCGCATTTGCGGGTCTGTGCAATTGGAGCAGGCCATGCTACCTCCCCATGCGAAGCAGCAGGTTATGGCTTATCTGCAAAGCTATGTTCAATCGTTAATCGATGCTATGGCGATTCATACCTGCGACGTGCTGGTCACTTACAGTGAATATGATCACATCATATCGACCGATCGTTTGGAATCCGGCCTGGAGGTTCAGAATGTCGAGGAGGATTACGATTATGGGCATTGGGCGGATGAGGATCGATTAGAGGATGAGCATCCGAATGAACAAAATGACTATCAAATGGTTACCCCTTCCTGGGATGGTCCTTTGCAAGAGGAGATTGACGATGGTGTCGACGAGTATTATGAGCTGGTCATTGTAGCCGAGTCTCGCAACAAAGTGGAATATCATATATATGACAACGAGCAGCTGCTCGTTGCAGAGGCCGATATTCATATTAACGGCAGAGAGGTCAACGGAACGGTCAGCTGGCAGGTCGAGCCGGAGGATGATGAGATCGAGGTGATTACGGATCTTCTGGTCAGCGATTTTGACGAAGATTCGGTGGACGCCTTCGTGATTCATATGGAATGGGACGATGAAATTATTGAAACCATTGAGTTGACGCACGAGGATCTATTAGATGCTGACTTCGATTCCATGGAAGATGACGAGGAAGCAAATTCGTGGAATCAAGACGAATATACTATTGTATTGGCCCGGGATGATGGCGATATGCTGACCTATGAAATTTATCAGCAGTCCCACGGAGGACTGCCGATCGGCACCGCCACGGTTGACATCAGCCAGCGTCAGCTGACCGGCTTTATCGACTTCAGAGAGCCTGGCGATTCCGACGACAGGGAAGAGATTGCTATGCTGCTGATGCAGGAGCTGGATAAGGAAAAAGATTTTGAAACCTTTAACGTCACGATGCTGTTCAAGAACAAGCCATTTGAGGAATTGATGTTCGAGAGTGAGCAGGTCCATTAATCGATGCGCATCACAAACTAAAAACACTCCGCAGGCTGGGCTTGAAGCAGGAAGTATCCCTTATGGCGATACTCCTGATTTCAAAGCAGCCGGGAGTGTTTTTTACTGCTGGGCTTAGCAGTGCGGTTCAGTTCACCGCACTACAAAGCGAACTTATGATCCGACGCGGCGCAAGCCCTTCGGATAATGATTCTTTACTTGGCCGCCGCTCAGCTTGCCCCATCCGAGCGGCAAGCCGTCGATGGAGATAAGCACCCAGCCGTTATCGTCAGCCGGACTGTTCAGCGTCTCTCCGCGGAGGTAGCGGCCGATTTCGGGAGACTCCGCCGGGAAGTCGAGCGCACGCCGCGCGGCCCCCCGCGGCAGAGCCAGAGCTAGCGCATGAGACGGCTCAATGCGCGCTTTTTTCACTTCGGCCAGGTGAAGGCCAGGCCGAAGCACCTTCAGTCCGTTCAGGGAGCTCCGCTCGAACGGACAGCCTTCCGCAGCTGGCAGCCAATACAGCTGCTCGCCGAACAGAACGGCTTCTCCCGGAGGGAGCTCGAAGCCGGGCAATGCTTCCGCGGCGAACGCGCGAAAGAGCTTCATCGCCTCCTCCTCGGGTCTAGGGGAGGAGGCTCTTTTGCCGCCGGCTTTGCCGCCGGCTTTGCCGCGGGGGGTTACGGCGGCGGCAGAGGCGGTAACCGCCGCCGCAGCGTCTCCGTCGCCCTTGCGCAGCAGGGCGACAAAATGCCCCTCACCCGCATGCAGGTGAGGCCAGATGCGTTCGATGCGCAGCAGCTCGAACTCGGGGTAATGGTCGAGCAGAGCGTCGACGGTGCGTTCATTTTCCGCAGTATTGAAGGTACAAGTCGAATACGCAAGCAGTCCCCCCGGCTTCAGCATCGTCACGGCAGCCTGGAGAATATCCCACTGCCTCGCGGCGCACATGGCCACGTGATCCGGCGACCATTCCTCTACCGCATCGGGGTCCTTGCGAAACATGCCTTCGCCGGAGCAGGGGGCATCGACCATCATTTTATCGAAGAAAGCAGGGAATTTCGCCGCCAGCGGGTCCGGGGCCATTTGGGTGACGACCGCGTTCGCCACGCCCATTCGTTCTATATTTTCGGCCAATATTTTGGCCCTTGCCGGATGGATCTCGTTGGTTATCAATAAGCCTTGCCCCTGAAGCTTGGCGGCAATCTGCGTCGACTTGCCTCCAGGCGCGGCGGCCAAATCCAGCACAATATCGCCCGGCTTCGGATCGAGCAGCGCGACGGCGGACATCGCGGAGGGTTCCTGGATGTAGTACAAGCCTGCGGCATGGTAAGGATGCTTGCCTGGCTTGGCGTTATCGGCATAATAATAGCCGCCTTCACACCATGGGACAGGAGTCAGACCGAATTGCTCCGTCAGCTGTTCAAGCAATCCTTGATTTATCTTGGCAGGGTTTATGCGCAGCCCTTGTGTCCGCGGCAGTTCATAGCTGGCCAGGAAGCGCTCGGCTTCTTCTCCAAGCTGTTCGCGCATTTGCTGTTTAAAAGATTCGGGAAGTGATATCATCTTGAAGTCATTGCTCCTTATATTCCTTGACTTGATGCCGTCGTGTCTGTCAGTTGAAGCAAATACCGGTGAATAGGAAGTCTAAGCATCAGACCCTATTATACAAGTTTCTCCTTATGGTGAGAAGTAAAGCACAAGTGACTGCCATGATGGGTGCTGTCAGTGCAGCCTATGAATAACAAAATCCCACTAACCTGCGGCTGCCAGCCAAGATCAGTGGGATTTTACTTTTTTCATTTCATTATGGGGAAGGAAGTACGGGTTTAATCCAGTTCATGATTGGAATCGACGCTCGACGACGAGGCCCTTTTCTTATCCCGCCAAAATAATGCCGTCAGCATTCTCTCGATCCATTCCTTGTCCTGCTCCGTGAGTTCAATACCGTCAAAAGTCAATTCATTTTCGCGTATAAACCGGCGTAAATTGACCCTTGGCCGGGAATAGCCCGATTCCCGTTCGGTTTCCGTTTTCTCCAGATATCCGGCGACCTCCATGAGTTCGGAATAGGGGGTGTTCAAGCCCTCGGAGAGCTTCATAAGCACATCAGGGGACGGGACGCCGCGGTTACCGTTTTCAAGTTGGGAGATGTAGGCGGCGGAAACACCGGAACGGTCAGCCAATTCCCGGATAGTGAAGCCTTTTAATTTGCGCATATCGCGCAGCTGCTCGTAAAAGTTCATTCATGACACCTGCATTTACCAGAAGTAAACAATAGTTTAGCTTTTTAATGATATCAGTAAACATAGGTAATTTCAACGGTCGGCGATACCATAAAATATGGAAGAAGGTACTAAGTTGCAAAAGTAAACAAAAATCATTGCACAAGTAAAACAAAGTAAGTATAATGTTTTTGGGGCAACTGGAAATAAAAGAGAGGAAGACATATCGAATGAAGATTAGAACGAAGACAGATGCATTTGTAAGAGCTCGCATTATCAAAGGAATGTCCCAGAGGGAACTGGCCAAGCAATCGGGACTTAGCCCGTCCTATATCAGCTTGTTGGAGCGTTCGGTCAAAACGGTAGGGCCGGCTACCGCCAAAAAGCTAAGCGAGCTGCTGGAGCAGCCGCTGGATATGCTGTTTGTTATTGAATAGCCGGCATTGCCCGAATATATATCTATTGTGCTGCGGCAAGGCGAAGAATAGTCCCCATGGTCCCGCATCGGTCAAAAGGCGACCACCTTGTTCTTGCCGCTAGTCTTGGCTTTATACATGGCTTCATCCGCCTGCTTGATCAGCTCGTCTGCCGTAATGTTTTTCTTATAGCGGCTGTACCCCATGCTGACGGTAACGATAGTCTCCGCCTCGACCCGGGCCCGTATCCGTTCCGCAAGCTCACTTGTGTCCACCTCGGTATCCGTCACCATCACAACCATTTCCTCCCCGCCGTAACGGCCGCATACCCCAATTTCCTCGGCTTCTTCCTTGAGGATTTGAGCAACCTGCTTCAGTACCAGGTCGCCCATATGATGGCCTTTGGTGTCGTTGAGCTTTTTGAAATTATCGATATCGCTGAAAATAATGGATATGCCCACCCGTTGAGCGATATGCTGTGAGACGCGATTGTAAAAATATTTACGATTGTAGAGTCTCGTCAACCCGTCCGTAATGGAAGAATTGTAAATCGCCTGCATGATTTCAATGATCCTCTCGAAGATAAACAGGAACAGCACGAGATGGAAGGCCATCGGAATCAGCTGCTCAAATTTGTTCAAGATGAACTGTTCATTGTTAAACAGGTACATATTGGCCATATGGATCATATGGGAGCAAAAATACAGCGTCAGCATGACTTGGTATTTGCCGTTCTGCCCGATACGCGGGTTGATAAGCAAAAAGCTGATGAAAATGAGCAGGAACAAGTACAGCTCCATTCCCAAAGGCTGCATCAAACTTACCTGATCCGTGCTTCCCTGGAGCCAGTCCGGCATATACCAGTAAGTTACCGATACGAAGATAGTTCCGAGCATACATAGGATGAAGACAACCGTATCCTTCCACTTGGTAGGATTATACAATTGATAGATGCCGGTATTGACCAGCAAAAAGGAAAGCACCTTCAGCAAGAGAGCTATGAATTTGGCAAGATCGCTCTCGGTTTGCGTAATTTCGAATACGATGAGCTGCCCGTATTGAACCATGAGAATCAGCAAAGACAGCATGAGGGAGAAATAGCCGATCTTCCGTCGGCTGAGCAGCAGACGAACGGAAGCAAGAAGCGTTACAAGCAGAATACTCAAAATAATGGTGCAGGAGAAGACCGTACCCGATGTACCGGTCCACAAGTCAGTCAATTCGTTCATCAAGAATTAAAGCCCTCACATTCGGTAAAAAGATATAAGAATTCATGGAGAGATCGCCAGCATGCAGTTCTTAGACTGTATCGTTTTCATTTTTATCGGTAACCGAAGTGCAGTTTTTGAGAGGTATTGAAGAATCCTCCTGTTCGGTTGGGGCCAGGATTTCGTTAAGCGCTTTAATCTCTTAATTATACTTGATGGAATGAAAGGAAATCTATCAGAACTGTAAAATAGAACCCGGTAATTGGAAAAGGGAAGCTCCTGCTCTTTTTGCCGGAACTCTTGTAGTGACTTCTCAATGCTGTTACGATGTAGATAGGGATAGTTCGGAGAGCGCGTCCTTTACACCATGTGCCAATGGTGCCTTTAATGAAATCAATGCAGGACAGTCACGGAGGGCTATCATGAACATTTTACAAGCATTATTTTTTCCCCCGGAGCAGCCTGGCGGAGTATCTTCTATGGTTCCTTTTATGCTGGATCGTTTCAACAAACGGGGCTGGGAAATGGAATTGTTTTCGCTGCCTAAACGGGTAAGAAGCAAAGGGACGGAGCCGGTACAGTTCTCAACCTTTAACTGGGAGGATTATGCGGGAAATCCGGTCGTCGATAAATACATTCAAACCTATAAAGATTATGTCTGGTGGACGAAGCTGCGGCTTCATAGCCAATATGATATCATCCATGCCCATCATCCTATTGCCGGCCTTGTCATGAAACAGCTGTTTCCGGACACACCGGTTATAATGACCGTTCATTCCAGCTATGAACGTGAGCTGATCCTTAACGGCAAAATCCGCGTGAACAGTCCGGAGCACAGGTTCCTGACCTCGATATACAGGGAATTGGAGGAGCGGGTCGATCAGCTGATCACCGTTTCGAACGCCTTCAAGCAGTATTTGTCCGACTATGTGCAGGAACCGGAAAAGATCGGCGTCATCCCGAACGGCTTCGACGAAAAGCGATTCCGGCCGGTACCTCATGAAAATAAAATTCCGCAGCTGATTACCGTCTGCCGTCTTGTGCCTGCCAAAGGTCTGGATATTCTTCTCCTCGCTTGTGCCGAGCTGAAGAAGCGGGGCAATCCCTTCGTGCTTCATTTGATCGGGGATGGTCCGATTCGTCAAGAGCTGGAGCAGATGGCTATCGAGCTGAACATTTACGAGGAAATTATTTTTTACGGGTATATGCTGCATCCGGAGGATTTCATGCCTTTCTTCGATGTGTTCGTGCTTCCGTCACGTGCCGAAGCGTTCGGCTCTGTGTTTGCCGAGGCGGCTTTATGCGGCCTGGCGCTGGTCGGTACGAATGTAGGCGGCATTCCGGAACAAATCTCACATGGGCAGAATGGGCTGCTTGTTCCGGTCGAGGATGTGCAGGCTCTGGCTAATGCCTTGGAGAAAGTGATCAGCGATCCGATATATCGTTATAACTTGGGAAGGGTCGCCTGGGATAAGGCACAAAAGTCCTATTCGATGTCGCGGGTGGTACAGCAGTTGAAAAGCGTGTACCGGTCGTATCGGAAAAGCGAATAAAGCTTGAATTGGATTAGTGAGGCATGTTTTTGAAATTATAGAGTAAAATTATAACTTTCGCAGCTTCCCCACAAATCCCAATTTGTGGGGATTTCATTTGGCAAAAGTAACAATTTAAGAAAAGTTTTAACATTCCCCTATTTCTTTTTAAAGAGTTTTCCTTATTCTTGTTCCAGTACTAAGTCTAATCGCAGGATGTGCGGTTTAAGATTTGACTCGGCACCGGAAGGGCAGGAGAAAACGAAAATGAAGAAATGGGGTTTTTGGCATGCTTGCTTTAGAAACAACGATGCCGCAGCGGCATGGATGTTCCTCTCGCCCAGCCTGATCGGCTTTGCGCTGTTTTACCTGATCCCGTTCGCCCAAGGCGTCGGCTACTCTTTCATGGATCGTGCGGTCGGCGGCCGGTTCGCCGGATGGGATAACTACCGCAGCCTGCTAGCGAGTGAATCGTTTCGGAAGGCAGCGTCCAACACGTTTTATTTTACCTCTGTCACGGTTCCGCTCATAGTTGTGCTCTCCTTGGGCTTGGCGCTGCTGCTGAACCAGAACCTGTACCTGCGTAATGCGCTGAGAACCGCTTATGTGCTGCCGCTGGTCGTTCCCATAGCCTCGATTATCGCCGTTTGGCAGATGCTGTTCGATTGGAACGGAACGCTCAACGCCTGGCTAAGCTATTTCGGCCATGAAAAGGTCGATTGGATGAAGACCGATGCGGCGCGTAATGTCGTGATAGCCGTTTATTTGTGGAAAAATATCGGGTACAACATGATTTTGTTTTTGGCGGGATTGCAGCAAATTCCGAAAGATTATTACGAAACCGCCAAGGTGGAGGGCGCAGGCCGGGTGCGGCAGTTCGTTGGTATTACGGTCGTTTATTTAACGCCGACGATGTTTTTTGTCGTCATCATGTCCATTGTCAATTCGTTCAAGGTGTTTCGCGAAACGTATCTGATCGCAGGCGATTACCCGCACGACAGTATCTATATGCTCCAGCACTACATGAACAATACGTTTGTGTCGCTGGATATTCAGAAGCTGACGGCGGCGGCGGCGATGATGTTCCTATGCATTTTATGGATTGTGCTGGCTTTGTTTGCGGTTGAACGCCGTTTCCGGCAGTTCACCGAGTAGCAGGAGGGAAGATGGATTGCGGAGGACTAACTTTTTGCAAAAAGGGGCGCTGACAATCGTCGTGACCATTATTGCGGCGGTGCTGCTGTTTCCGATAGTGATTACTTTCACAAACTCGCTCATGACCGGGCAGGAAATTGAAATCAATTACGGACCCATCGGAACAATGAACGAGGCTTCCGGCGGGGAAGCCGGCCGTTTCGCGAATTTGAAGCTGCTGCCCGATCAAGTGTCGCTCAAGCAGTACGGCGAAATTTTGGTGAACAGTCCGAGATATTTGACGATGTTCTGGAACTCGGTATGGATGGTCGTACCGATCATTGCGGGACAGGCATTTGTAGCGGCCCTGGCGGCGTACGCGTTGTCCAAGCTGCAATTTCGCGGTCGGGATCAGCTGTTTCTCGTTTACGTGTTGACGATGCTTATGCCATTCCAGGTGACTCTGGTGCCGAATTACATTATGGCGGATCGACTAGGGCTGCTGAACAGTGTGTCTGCGGTTATATTGCCGGGTATTTTTGCGGCGTTCGGCGTGTTTATGCTCCGGCAGTTCATGCTGCATATTCCGTATTCGTATATCGAAGCGGCCAAAATCGACGGAGCCGGCCATATACGGATTTTCATGACGATCATCGTTCCGATGGTCAAGCCGGGTGCAGCTGCGCTGATCGTATTATTGTTCGTCGATTACTGGAACATGGTGGAGCAGCCGCTTATTTTTCTGGACGATCCGTTCAGACAGCCGCTGTCGGTCTATTTATCGAAAATCAACGAGGGCGAGCGGGGAGTCGCTTTTGCTGCATCGATGCTGTATATGACTCCGATGGCGCTGCTGTTTTTGTATGCGGAATCTTATTTTATCAAAGGAATTCAGCTGTCCGGTATTAAGGGGTAGCTGCAGCGGTTAGGAGGAGCAGGACGTGGGGACGGAGCAGCATGAGGAGCTTGGACAACGGCGCCGTAAACGAAGCATTCAAATCGTGTTCGGCCTGTTTATCGGGCTGCTGCTATTTTTTACTTTATTCAGCAACACGCTGCAATCTATGGCGCTGCCGAAGGTGAAGACGGAGAAGCCGACCGTCGGCAGCATCGAACACAGGCTGGAAGGAAGCGGCATATTGCGGCCTCTGGCGGAAGCTAAGCTGACGAATCCAGCGGGCTGGAAAGTGACGGCCATTGCCGTGAAAGAAGGAGACATCGTGAACAAGGGGCAGCCGCTGGTCGCCTACGACAGCAAAACGGCCGAACGGGAACTGCAGGATGAGCTGGCTCAATTGGAAAAGCAAAAGATCGAGCTGCAAAACGTTCAAGACCAATACGTTGCATCGGCAACGGAGGGGGATGCGGCGAAGTCCCGGAGAGCGGGGCGCGATATCGAAACGCGCAAGATCGATCTCGGCGTACAGGAACGCAAAATAAACGAGTTGATGGGTCGTTTGGCGAACCATAAGCAGATTGCGGCGCCGTTCGACGGGATCGTAACGAAAGTGAACGCAGTCGAAGGACTGGCGTCCGCAGGAGAGCCGGACGTCGTCATGACGAACAACAGCCGGGGCTACCGGTTGGAGCTTCCGGTCGATGCGTCGCTGCTGTCGAGCTTGGGGATTGCGATGGAGGAGAAGGTGCAGGTCGAAGTGCGCATGCCGTCCGACCTGCAGCCGAAAATCGTCGAAGGCACCGTTTACGAGATAGCCGATACGGAGCCGCGAACGGACAGCTCATCTGCCGGCAAACAGGAGACGGTTGCACAAAAGACTGTCCGTGTGAAAGTAGCGGACCCCGGGCTGAAAGGAGGTGAGCAGGCATTCGTCAAGCTCACCAAGCCTTCGCGACGGGAGGGACGAATCGTTTCGAACGAGGCGGTTCATTCGGACCGCGAGGGCAAGTTCGTTTACAAAATCGAAGAGCGGAGGGGCGCTCTAGGCAATGTGTTCATAGTTCGCAAAGCCCGGGTTCAAGCTATGGATTCCAACGACAAGGACACACTGATCGAATCGAGTGTCGTTCATGTGCATGATCTTATTATTGTGGAAAGCAGCGAGCCTTTGCAGGAAGGGAATCGGGTCAGATTGGAGTAGAACCGAGTGCGGCGGACGATTTGATCTTACTCGGAACGACTCAACCAAAAGGAAAAGAGAGGAACCAGACAATGAAAAAGCAACTATTAATCGGATTTACATGCATGACGCTGGCGGCTGCGACCGGATGCCAAACCGGAAGCGGAGGGGAGGCGGCGAGCAAGGAGAAGCCAAAGTCGAAGGACGGTAGGACGGTTGTTACATTGTCTTTAATGGGCTCGGACTGGTACTTCGATGAGATGGAGAAGCTATTCGAGCAAAAGCATCCGGACATCGACCTGCAAATACAAGTTTACAAGCAAGGGGAGGCGGAATGGGCCGAAGGCGATTTTGAAAAGTACATCAAGACGACGAACTCGGCGATTTTATCGGGAACCGGAGCGGATATTTTCGATTTGAGCAGCTTGCCTGTAAGCAAATATGTCGATAAAAAGCTTCTCCTGGATATGAACGGCATGCCGGACAAGTTGAACAAAAGCGATCTGCATATGAACATATTGGATGCATTGAAAATAAACGGCGGGCTGTACACAATACCGACTTCGTTTTATGCAGGCGTTTTTGTCGGGAACGGGGACCTGCTGGATAAGACAATCAAGGTGGACGACAAAAGCTGGACCTGGGAGCAGTTCGAGGAAGTATCGCGCAAATTCATGCAGCAATCGAACGGCAAAGGGGACCGCTACGCCTTGGCGAATTATGCGCCGGAGCACTTTTTGAATATATTGGTGGAGAACAACAGCACGGATTTCATCGACCCGGCGACCCGGAAAGCGAAGTTCGATTCGCCTTTATTCGTGCAGAATATGAAGCGAATTAAAAAAATGTACGACGATCGCATTATGACGGCGAATAAAGCCCAAATCGGCAATCAATTGTTTTACTCTACTTATTTGCTCTCGCCGTTGGATGTTGCCGAAACAGCCTACCGGTTTTACCCGAATCCGAAGCTGCTGCAAAGGCCGCATCCGCAAGGCCATAAGGACGGAAGCACGTTCCTCGTTCGGAATCAGCTAGGCATCCGGGCCCATTCGGCGGTCAAGGAGGAAGCGCAGCAATTCATCGCTTTCCTGTTGTCGGAGGAGGCGCAATCGTTGCCGAACCGGGAAGGCTTCTCCATGCTCAAATCGGTCAACGACAAGCAGATCGGCGACGTTCAAAAGCAAGCGGCCGGCGGATCGTATAAGCTTCCGTCCGGAGAATCGGTCAAGACGTCCGAGAAACCGTTCGTCGAGCTTAAGCAGCTTATTAACACAGCCAATCGCTTTGCCAAGACGGACAACAAGGTGCTCGACATCGTCAAGGAAGAATCCCAATCGTTCTTTAGCGGTCAAAAGACGGCAGAGGATGCGGCGAAGCTGATTCAGAACCGGGCAACCACCTATTTGAACGAATAGTGAATGATCTGGCGCAGGAGCAGGCCTGCCAGTGGTATTTTACATGAGATTATAAAATAAAATTATATATTCGGAGCTTCCCCACAAATTTCACTTTGCGGGGAATTCCTTTAAGCCGCAAGCCGAAGAATGAGAACACCGATCAGTGCGCAGGTCAAACCGCCCGCTTCCAGGCGGCTGAACCTTTCTTTCAAAATAAAGCGGGCATATAAAAGAACAAAGACCACATTCATCGCTATGACTACAGACACAAGTCCGGTCACGCCCAGCTTGAACGCAGGCATAACCAGCATCATTCCGGAAATATTGGTGATTCCTACGAACATCCCCCAAAATAACGTCTTGGAGCTGCTCCAGCCTCTATTGGCCGAAGCTGCTGAGGGACTAGATTCGGCCTCTTGATCCTCGGCCGCTGCGGCAACCATAGCTCTTGCAGAGGCCAGCTTACGCCGGCTCATATACCAGGAGATGCCGAACAGGAGGCTTCCTGTCACATACATCATGAGCAAGGTTGGCAGGGTAGCAGCTCCCAGCATGGTAGCCTTCTTCGAGGACAGGTCGGTAATCCCGAAGGCAATCATCGTGATAATGCCCCACTGGGCACCCTGAAGATTGCGCAGGGATATGTCGTTGGAATATCTGATCATGAGGATCCCGAACACTATGACGAGAAAGGCCATCGATTGCCACAGATTGAGCTTTTCGCCCCATAGCACATAAGCCAATATAACGACCACAACGGGAGGGAGACCCGTAAACATCGCGATTAGCGAAGCTTTCCCTACAGCAAAGCCCCGATACATAGAAGCGTTGGAAATAAAGGAGAACAGCCCCATCCATACGCCTACCCAGCAGCCCTCGGACCATGGCTGGCCTGCAAATAGATTGACAACCGCCGCAATGATCGTTCCGGATAAATAAACGCCTAGCAGGAGCAGATTGCGGTCAATCGGCCGCTGCGACGTCCATTGATATAAGATGCCCCGCATACCGAAACATATGGCCGAGGCTGCCGCAAATAGAAACCACATCGTTTTATTAAACCCCTCGCTGTCTGTTTTCTCGCAAAAGGAAAGCCTCCCCCGCACTTAGGAGAGAGGAGGGGCTTTCCTATCATCACCATATAAACAACCGCTGAAAGCGGCCGTTTATCCATCAAAATTGCTTTACTCCTCGTAGATCATTTTGACCGTCATCCCGCCGTCGATAACGAGGTTTTGGCCGGTGACAAAGCCGGCCTGATCTCCTGCAAGATAGAGGCAGGCCGCTGCGATATCGTGCGGAGTACCCACGCGCCCGACAGGGTGCTGCAGACGGTCGCGCTCGCTATGTACCAGCTTTTCACGCTTCGATGCCTTCTGCCAATCGCGGGTTTCAATCCACCCCGGACTGATGGCATTCACGCGAATGCCGTAGCCTCCCAAGCTTACCGCCATGGCATGAGTAAGAGCAAGCAAGCCGCCCTTGGAGGCGGAGTAAGCCTCCGTATCTGCTTCGGACATCAGCGCACGGGTAGAGGCCATATTAATGATCACGCCGCTGCGCTGCCGCTTCATGATAGCAGCCGCATGCCGGGAACATACAAAGGCTCCCCGCAGATTGACGCCGATAACTTCATCAAAATAGGCTATAGGAAGCTCCAGCATGGAGCCGTTGCGGCTGATGCCCGCATTGTTCACTAGTACATCCAGGCGCCCCAGCTCTGAAGCCGTCACGTTCATCCATTTGGAGATTTCGTCTTCCTTGGCGACATTCACACACATAAAGAGGGATTTGCCCCCTGCCTGCCGAATCTCCCGAACAACCTCCAAGCCCGCCTCCTTATCCATGTCGGCGATCGATACCTCGTAGCCCGCTTTGGCAAAAGCGAGCGACACCGCTTTCCCGATCCCTTGGGCACCGCCCGTTACAGCAGCAACCTTATTCATAGAGGAGCCTCCTTATTTAGAAACTCATTGCTTTTTTTACAGTATATAAATACTATAGTATATAGGATTAAGAACGGAGGCGCAATGGATGGAACCCGGACAACGAACCGACCGCGAAATTACATATCATGTAGGCTGGAAGCGGGGGAAAATTACGCAAAATCACGGCACCCATCCTTCGGAAATCGTAGCGGAAGAGCATGCCCTCGTTGATAGCAGGCTAAGATCATCGGGCTTGCTGGGATGGAATATGCGGTATATGTGGAAAAAGGCGGGGACCGTTCATGAACGAACGCTGCTGATCGTGCTGCCGGTTATTCCGGTGCTAATGTTTGCCCTGTCGTTATGGCTGGTGTACCGGCTAGCCATTCATCCCTACTGATGAGAACGTCTATTGAAGCTCCTTTCATAGATGTGCTTTACCAGAGTATGCTTTAGGAGAAACCGAACAAGAAGCTTCAATAGGAGGATACCGAAATTGAAAATGACATTAGCCATATTAGGCGGAGCCGTCGGCTTGATTGTAACGGCTTCGGCTATTATGCTGATTTGGTTCGTTTATCAGCTGAGAAGCAGCAAGGAGCAGGGGAGCTCCCAGAGCCCGCAGAAGACGGGAGCGGCCTCCTTCCTTCTTCAGTGGACTTTTTTTGATTACGCCTTAGTTGGCGTCTTTGCCATAGGCAGCTTGTTTTTATTCACCGACGTAGTGGCTGTCATCCGGGATGCGGACAGCTACCCGCTCTACCACTATGGGTACTTGTTATGCGGCTTTGTATTCACGCTATTCGGCATGCTGTTCATGGTTGCCAGGCTGGCGGTGGTGCTGTCGTTAGTTCGTACTGGCGGGCCTGCTCCTGCGCCAGATCATCATAGTCATCCAGGCCATGCTGATCATCCCGAATAGCGGATACAAGGTCGACAGAAGAGCTTTAAAGCCGAGCTGGCTGATCAAGTAGCTTAGCAGCAGAACAATCCAGAGAATCCAGTTCCTTGAAAGCCGGGTCCGCTGCTCCAGCTGCAGGGTAAGGCCGTAGACATCGGCAATAAACGTTGTGAAGATTTCCCCGTAAATGACAAAGACGAACATCAGCTGTATGGTCGGTCCGACCTTCCGGATCAATTGTCCCATAGGAATTTCGAATTGCGAGATGCCGGGCATCTGAGCGGACAGAGCATAGTGGCCGGCCAGCAGCATCATGCCAATAGCGACTCCTCCCCAAATTCCGCCCCAGAATAGTACGGATCGATCCCGGATTTGTGCGCCGAGCGGGACAAGCACCCCTTGAGCCATGCTGAGATTAAATGCGGCGTACAGGAAGGGGGCGAACCAGATCCTCTCCAGCGGGTAATCGGAAGTCAGATGGAGCCAATTGCCTGAACCGGGCAAGTCCCAGGAATACCAGACGATAAGCATGCTGAAGCTCAGCATTAACGGAACGACGACGGAATTGACGGCGACGATGGCTTGCATCCCTTTGCTCAATACGGCATACGCGAGCAGCAGCGTAACCAACAGACCGGATTGATAAGGCATATGAAATTGCTCCTCGAAGACGGAGCCGGCTCCTGCCAGCATCACGGTCGTGACGCCGAACAGGGTGACCAGAGTAAACAGACTCACCCATCCTCCTACTCGGGGACCGAAGAGAAGCTTATTCAAATCCTCATAGGAATGCGCTTTAACCTCGTGCGCAATAAACATTAATTTAATTCCGAGCCAGACAAACAGTATGCTGGCGATTCCGATCGTCAGAGTTGCCATCCACCCGTACCTTGTAAAAAAAGTGAGGATTTCTTGTCCGGTAGCAAACCCGGCTCCTACAACGGTGCCGACATAGGTGAAGCAAACTTGCATAATGCTGCCGAATTTTCTCATCATGACAGGTCCACCTTTCATGCGGCTTGTTCCATAATAGTACAAGGTATGAACCGTGGGACGAACACATGACATGAACTTGGGAAAATGCCAGGTTTCTGTTAAAATAGGATAGGCCTCATTTTACCGTTTATATAATTTTTTTGCAGGAGCGTGTCTGTGTGCTGGATGATATTTTGCTGCTGATTGAACATTACGGATACATCGCCCTGTTCGGCTTGTTGGCTGTAGGGATAGTAGGACTTCCGGTCCCTGATGAAATCTTAATGACGACGGTTGGTTCATTGACCTCGAACGGAGGGCCCTTATCTTTTTGCAAATCGTTACTAGTCAGCTATGCCGGGACCATGACCGGGATGCTGGTCAGCTATTTCCTGGGGAAGACGGTAGGGAAGCCTTTCCTGTACCGCTATGGCAAATGGGTGAAGCTGACACCGCAAAGACTGGACTTGGCAGAGGGATGGTTCAAGAAATACGGACTGTGGACGGTTGCTTTTGGCTATTACGTACCGGGGGTTAGGCATTTTACCTGCTATTTGGCAGGAGTCAGCGCTGTATCGCTTTGGAGGTATTTGCTGTACGCAGGCACCGGAGCGCTGATCTGGTGCGCATCGTTCCTGACGCTAGGTCATTTTATCGGTGTGAACGCGCCAAAAATTATGCATCTTATTCATCACTACATGGGAATCAGTGCCATAGTGATTGTCATCGTAGCAGCAATCGGCATCGCTTTGTTTATGTGGCTTAGAAAACGAGGGGCGTCCAAACAGAAAAAAACAGGTTGACACGACAAAAAAGCTTGAGTTCAGCGGAACTCAAGCTTTTTTCAATTTCAGGGTCCCCAGACGGAACGCGGTCATTATTCGGCGAACAGCTTAATGGAGTTGAGCTTATCCGTCTTAGGGTCGATATCGAGCTTCAATACGGCATCCTTGGATTTATAGATGAGGACGTAGCTTGTATTGGAGTCGGGCTTGCCTAATGCTTTGTAGATATCGCTTGTGGATTGGCCCAGCTTAAGCCCGTTCAATCCGGGATTGATTTCGCTGCTGCGAATATCGATGAATTGAAGCTGATTTTGCTTGTTGTAGCCCACCATAAAATCCGTATAGTCATAAACAGTAATAGGATCCGTTTCGTCTTCCATTTGAAATTGCTCCTTGGGCTTGCCATATTTACTGGTGACTGCATCAGGCGATGATTTCAAGGTCAAGCCAAGCAGAGTCGGCTTGGTTTGATTGTAGGTCTCTTGAATATCGATCTTCGGCTTAGGTGTTGCCGTCGGTTTGACGGTTTCCGGTATCTCATCCTGCTTTGAGCCGTTCTCGGCGCTTGCGAGCGATACCTTGTCATTCGGATTGACTTGCTGCTGTGATGTAACTGCGGCTTGTTCTTGGGTTGGATCCTTACTGGTTTGCTGAGGCGCAGCAGCAGCCGGCGTAGCTGTCGGAGCTGCGGTAGGCGTAGGGCTTAACGCCTCGGACCCTTGCTTGCATCCGGTTATCAGCAATATGAGGATGAAAGGAACGAGCCAGCGAGCGGCGTATGTAAGTGTGTTCATCATCCCAGTCTTCCTTTCTGGAAAATTTAGAAGGTTGCGTTATAAAGCAATATTAATCATACTCGCTACCCATTGAATCATCAAAGATCGTATACTTACAAAGATCGGCGAATTTCATGAAAATGATTAGATATGATTTTCAAAGCACCATTTTCATGGTCTAGGTCCCCGTTTCTTGCTATCTATTCATATAGACGAGTTTGAGGCTGAAAAAGTTGCATAAAGTTTATAAAAGTTTATCCGTTTAGGACTTGAAACCCGGATTCCCGTTATGATAAGTTAACGGAAAAGGTTTTTCGGATGGAGGATACCGAATGGAATTATTAAAGCAAAAAATTAGAGAGGTCGGAGTCGTGATCTCCGATGATATTATTAAGCTGGACGCTATCTTGAATCATGCGGTTGATCCTGCGCTGACGACAGCGATGGGCAAGGAATTCGCCCGATTGTTCAGAGAAGACCGCGTGACCAAAGTGCTTACGATAGAATCATCCGGAATTCCCATTGCGTTTGCCACGGCGCAGGAGCTCAATGTTCCTATGGTATTTGCAAGACGCAAAAAGAGCTTGAATACGGACAATACCGAAATGTACAGCGAACGGGTGCCTTCCTTTACGAAAGGGCTGGTAACCGATATTATGGTCTCGAGAGAATGGCTCGGTGAACAGGACCGGATTTTATTGATCGATGATTTTATTGCCAACGGGGACGCAGCAAGAGGCTTGATCCGGATCATCCGCCGTTCGGGAGCGGAGCTTGTCGGAGTCGGCATTGCGGTTGAAAAATCATTTCAAGCAGGCGGTCGAACCATCCGTGAATCCGGGATTCGCGTTGAGTCTTTGGCAAGGATTGCATCGCTCGCAAATGGCGAGATTGTCTTCGAGTAGAGGCGAATCAAGAATTATTTTCAATTTTATTAACTATTCCCTCCACTGTGTTTTTCCTTTATAATGGATTCAAGCGAAAGAGAGGAGGCATTGCTATGGGGAATGAGATTCCGGCCGATTTTTTTGTAACTAAGTTGAACGAAGCTAAAATTCACTTTGAACGTGCCCTCGATTGTAAACATACAGAGTTTGACGACCTGTATCCCTATATGATTGAACATCCTCAATTTTTTTGGTACAAAAGGTATGTGGCATGGTCTGAATTGTTGACTATCGTTAAGCTATGCGAAGACCTTGATGTAGAGTGGCAGCAGCAGTTTTCACAGCAGCAGGTCGAGTATATCAAGAAGAGAGTCATGTCCAGTAAAGTGCTGGATTATTGGTTTGAGACCAATGACTCGAAAGAACACGTCAGCTGATTAGTGCACTCTGAGATAGATAAAATAACCCCATAAGGTTTCGGATATGATTCAGGTACTTTACGGGAAACGTTTGAAAATGGTAAATTCTATATCCAAAAAACCTACCGTCCTCGAAAGGCGGTAGGTTTTTGTTTATGCTGCGGGTAAAATGGGCCCACGTAAGGTTAGTGAAGCATGTTCATGCTTTCGATATGTTTTTTGGTCTCGGGTGTACCCAGATCATACAGCTTGCGATATATCTCCCGCAGCCAATAATCGGACGCATCATTGTCCCTGAAGTTATGATTAATCGGATGTGCGCTCGAAGCTCCCTTAGCGGTACCTTCCTGAGCCTCGGCCGATTCCTCGAACAAAGCCTGAAGCTGATTAATCTCTTCGTCATTGGCCTGTATTTCAAATTCGAATTGGCCGGTCTCTTCCGGTTCTGTTATTTCCCCTGAGCCGACATCAATGTAAAATGTTTTTTTCTCCATTGCGGCACAAAAACTCCTTTCCAAAGTCGGAACGACTGCTTATGTAAAACGCTTGTAAAGAAGAGAGCATACGTCTTCTGTTTATTGTACACCTGGAATGGTGTATTCTATTCTTAAACTACAGTTTGTCCAAAGGAGAGTCGTAGGATGATCAGTGAGGAGCAGTTGGACCGGTATAGAATAGAGGGGACCAAGCTTAGAGTGGTGAGGGACGCGGATCCTGCGAATGACGTCAAAGGAATTGTTGTTGCCTGGGACGATACGACGGTCATGATCCGTAAGCAAAATCGAAGAATCGTGAAGCTGGACCGAAGCTATCATTACCAGCCGATGACCGAGGAACGTTATTCGGGCTGGAACGGGGAAGGGCTATGACGGGCTTTGCCTCAAATCGCCCAATAACCCCATCGATATCAAATTTAAGATACTATGAAGCGGAAGACGGCTTAAACAGCTACTTTATGATAGAGAGTATCGAGCCGCTCCGCACGTTGAATTCGTCGATGTGGGGAGAAGGCTTCGGATGGCATTCACGCCTGATGAACCGACAGGTGGACCGCAGCTATTCCAGCTCGGATCCGCTGGCTGAGATGCATCAATTTATGCGTATGAGAAGCATCGGCATAGAAGAGACGGCGGCCTTATTAACCGCAGCTAGAGTGCAGGACAGAGGCTACTCCCAGGAATCCGGGGATAAGGGGCTTAAGGTATGCACCTGGGCTACTGTCGGCTTAAGCAACAAAGCGAGGGCGGGCTCCTTACGGAACATGCATGAGCTGTTCCCTGGAACCATTAACCTGATCGTAGTCATTGATGGAATCCTGACGGACGCGGCAATGGTCAATGCCGTGATTACAGCGACGGAGGCGAAGGCCGCTGCACTGCAGGACGCAGATATCCGCTTAGCGGACAGTCGGGAGACCGCGACAGGAACAACAACGGATGCGGTTATTATAGCCGCTACCCAGAAGGGAGCTTCGTATCGCTATGCGGGTACAGCTACCCAGCTTGGCTATGGCATCGGAAGAACGGTGTATGAAGCAATGGCTTATTCCATTCAAAGGTATAAGGCCTGGGAACTGTCACAGCAAAAATGAAACCTGGAGCCCGCAAAGTTCTTGCTGAACGGGCCTCAGGTTTTAGTATTTCTGGATAAGTGCGGTTATTGTTACCTGCCTTCGGGACCGCGGCCACAGCCTTCGGATTTCTTCGGAGGGTTGTTGCCGTCGGCCATTTTGTCGCCGAATTGGTCCAGACGGGAAGGATGCCCCGCAGGGCCGTCGTTGTCGGGTTTATTATTTCTGCCTGCCATTTGTATCACCTCCACATGAAATAGAGTCTCATGCTAGCCGATTTTTATCCGCTGAGTCATACGTATAATATTGGAGCCTTCAGAGAAACTAACTCTGTAATCGAGATATGTGGGGGCGAGGGTTGACGATGGATGATCAAGTGGTGCATTTGGACGATTTTTACGCGTTAAGGATTCATAGAGAAGGAAAACGCGGGGTCAACGGCGAAATCATTAGATTAAACACGAATTCCATACACCCGCCAACACATTTGTTCGATACTCCAAGCTTTGAGGATGCGGAGGCATTAAAGGAATGGGCAGCCCGAGCCTTGCAGGCTTACCGGGAAGGGTAGATGAGAGAGGCTACTTTTTAAATGCCCCGACGATGTACAGCAATCCCAGGGTGGCCAGCATGCCGATCATGATGAACATGAGCCCGCTTATAAACAATATGGCTCCTGGAATAATAAAGCTGATGATCAATGTAATTCCGATGGCCCAAAGCATCGTTTGAAAGGTCAGCTTGATAAAACCCCAGACGAATAATGCCGCAACCACTCCCATAGCGAGCTGCAAAAAGATCATAATGCTCCCCCCCTTGCCCTATATATATGGGCTTAAGCGGGAGATCATGATACAAGCTTCACGAAAGAACAGGAATATCCAACGTTTTTCCTGCATACGATGTAATCCGGCAGCTAACGAACGTATTCGATTCTATTCGAACAGCGGGAGGAGATAAGATGTCCACGGAAGGTTCCGCATTGAAAGGAACGGTGTACGGCATTTTGTTTACGCTTCCAATTTGGGGAGCTATCGCCTGGATTGTTTTTGAATGTTTGGATTAAATAGCTCGGGTACCTCTTTTCGTCAAGAAGAGAGGTACCCGATTGTTCTATTGGTTACAGGTTTGATTCCGATTTGGAAATGGCTTTATTGGAGCGGAATGTAATTTTTGCCGACCCGTTCGGGTTTCCTTCCGCTTGGTATTGATAGGTTGTCGTATAATCAGGGGACGACTTATCTCCCGATTCGGAGATGAGCTTGCCCTCGCCGCCTACAATCCCTTTCACTTCATCAGATGTCATGCCCAAATTGATTTTGTCATATTTTTCTTTTGTCATGGTAGCTAGCGGGGCTGGGGTTGGAGTTGGCTGTGCAGCATTACCGCCGGAATGACTGCAGCCGATGCTATTGCCGGCAATAACTGCTGCAAGCATAAGAACACAGATTGATTTTACCAAGTCTATCGCCTCCGAAGTACGGTTTAGGATATTCCATATTGCTCTTAAATTGCATTTGAAGCAATGTTCAATTCATCTCCAAACCGAATCGTAAATATACGGATTTCATGCCTTTTAAAAATTTTGTTTGACAACGGGGCAAAATAGGTGATATTATACAACTTGTCCCCTTCAAAATATGAATGAGACATAATATATGCGGTCATGGCGGAATTGGCAGACGCGCACGGTTCAGGTCCGTGTGGGCTAACCCCCCGTGGAGGTTCGAGTCCTCTTGACCGCACCAACTATAACAAAACCACCATCTGATATCTCCGGATACCAGATGGTTTTTCATTTGGAGAGGCAGAGTGACATGCAATGATTATCCGTACCGCAGTTATTGAAGATGTTCCTTCTATTCTTACCATTTATAACGAGGCCATCCTGAACACCGTGGCAACCTTCGATACGGTTCCGCGTACTTTGGAGCAGCAGGAGACCTGGTTCAAGCAGCATGGCGATCGTTACCCGATTATCGTGGCAGAGCTGGGAGGGACGGTTGTAGGCTGGGCATCCCTTAACGCTTATTCGGATCGTCTGGCGTATGCTCGCACCTCTGAAATGTCCCTGTATATTCACCATGATTTTCGTGGGCAAGGCATTGGGAAGCAGCTGATGGAGAAGGTGCTTGAGGCCGGCAAACAGGCAGGGCTGCATACCGTCCTGTCCCGGATAGTGGAGGGCAATGACAGCAGTATTTACATTCACCGTACATACGGCTTCGACTATATCGGTGTCATGCGTGAAGTAGGCTTCAAATTCGATAAAATGCTGGACGTTATTCTTATGCAAAAAATGCTGTGATCGTTCATAAAGCCGCCGTTGGGCGGCTTTTTTGCTTTGCACAACGGCTGTAGCGGGCTTGTACCGGCGGAGTACATTGGCAAACATTCAAATTAATCGTATTACCCGCTATTGTTTATCTAATGGAAGGCTCCCCTCCTGTATGTTATCCGGCAGCGAGCTTGGTATGAACAGACAGAGTAGTTGGAAAGGTCATGCTCAGGAAAAAGGTTGGTCGTCTGAAAAAAGTTGGTTGTCATTAGCCTTCTGTTAGGTTACAAAGTAAGTAGCTTACCTGGGTGCAAATGGCGGTTTTTCCCAGGATGCAGGTGGAGCTTGTCGGAGAAATCCGTTCCGCTGTATAATGACTACACCGATAGGGCGGAAATACCCGGACAACCCGTTTTTGTTCGACGAACGAAAGGCGGGTTGATTTATTTTCACATTTCGGGCGAAGCAATTAGGGTTCACATTGGCTTTCTTGGTTCAAGAAAGATGTGTACGCCGGCTTGATCCTATAGAAGCACTTATCCCATTAATCGTGTAAGGAGTTCATAGGCGTATGGAAAAGACCTGGTATAATCGATTGCTGATGTCGTATTTTCCGATCTTGTTCATCACCGTTAGTATCATTATTTTTGTATCCGTTTCCATGATGAGCGAAATTTCCATTAAGGAGACCGAGAAGGCCAATCGGATTTTTGCCAAATATGTGATTGATTCTATGGAAACCTCGTTGAAGGCAGTGGAGAGGGTTATTTTGGAGGAAGCGGGGAACAGCGACGCCTTCTATGATTTTTTCGAGATGAAGAACAAATCGGAGGGGGGAATGGTTTACTACGAGACGTCCAAGGAGCTGCATAAAATTCTTGACGATAACCCGATGATTCAATCGATTTATTTGTACCGCGCTCAGGATCAGCTGGTTCTGACGACCAACGCGATTCAGCAGCTGGATAACTTCCAGGACAAGGAATTCGTCGAGGAATCCTTCGGCAATCCGAATAATACGGGGTGGTCCGCCGTTCGCATGTATTCCGGCCTCAGCCTGCAGCCTAAGGAGAAAGTCATTTCCATAAGCAAGAAGGCGCTGCTGCCTTTCGGCAATCAGGGCATTATCGTGGTCAACGTCAGGGTCAGCTCGCTTCTGCGCATTGTGGACGAAATGATCAACGCGGATATTACCTTCATGGATATTAGGGATGCAGGGGGGCAGCGGGTATATCCGGTCGAGCTTGAGGAAGACAAGTCGCTCTCGGCACAAGGAAGTGTCATAACGGATATTCATTCCGATGTCATCGGCTGGAATTTCGTCAGCGGCATTAAGGGAGGGCGCATGTTCAACTGGGTCTCGGCCATCTCCCATATATGGCTTGGCATCGGCATAGCGACCGTGCTGTTCAGCATTATCTATACCCTGTATGTAACACGCCGGAATTACAAGCCGATCGAAGGCATCATGCAGCAGATCAACAAATACCAGAGCCGCAGTGCGCCTAGAGGGAAAGGCGGCGACGAATTCTCGTTTATCGGCAAAGTGCTGGACAGTTTGATGGAGCAAACCAACCGCTACGAGAAGCAGTATCAGGAGGATTTGATCATTAGGCGCAAGCAGTTTTTCCTGGAATGGATTGGTGGACAGTCTCCGATGAGCCGGCAGGAATGGGCTGCCCATATGAACCGGTACAAGCTGCCGAGCTCTTATACTAGACTGATTGTTTGTGTCGCAGAAATCGACGGATTCCCGAATTTCCAGCAAAGCTACAGTGTGACCGACCAGAACCTGCTCAAATTTGCTTTGACCAACGTCGCCCAGGAGCTGGCGGATTCCGAATGGCTGACAGTTTGGGCGGAGTGGATATCCGACAAACGGCTGTCGATTCTGCTCATGCTGCATACGGAGGAGGACGCGAAGCTTGAGGGCGTGAGCGATTTGCTTGACCGCTTTCGGACTTGGGTGGCCGTGAATTTGAAGTTCTCCTTAACCGTCGGTGTCGGAAGGAGCACGGAGCAGTTAACGGAGGTATGCAATTCCTTCGAGGAGGCGGTCACGGCACTCCAATATAAAATGTCGCTCGGCAACAATCAGGTCATCCGTTATGAAGAAATAGCGGCGGCCAGCTCCGGAGATACCCATAAATATTTTCAGCTGATGGATGCAATGTGCCATGAATTTCGGATCTCCGACAGCAGCTGGCAGCTTCATGTTGACCAGTTCGCGGAGTATTTGGAGCAGGATGTGCTGAAGGGAGCGGAGATCCACCATTTGCTGCAATATGGGGTTCGACTGCTCGAGCGCACGTTGGAGGGATTATCGTCCGATATTATCGAATACTGGAGGAAGCATGTTCTTCCCCGGCTCACAGAGGCGCTGGATACTTCAGAGACAACAGAAGAGCTTCTGCCAGCCGTCGTCTCCTCGCTTAAGCAGCTGCACAGCCAATACGTATCCCTTCGGGATGCCAAAAATCATCATCAGCTGGCAAGCGACATTCGGCATTATATCGAAGACAACTATGCCAATCCGGACTTATCGCTGAATCTGATCTCGGACCAATTTAATGTGAACGGCAAATATTGCAGCCATCTGTTCAAGGAAGTGTACGGAATGAAATTCGTAGATTTTCTCATGAATTTACGGATGGAGCAGGCCAAGAAGCTGCTATTGCAAACCGAGCTGCCCTTGCAGGATATTTCGGAGAAAGTAGGGTATACCCATTCGATTTCATTCGGACGCACCTTCAAGAAGGTCGTCGGCGTCACTCCCGGGGATTACCGCAAATATATGCAAGCCGAGTAAGGTGCGGAAGGCTCCCATGGTCAGCATGAGGAGCTTTCTTTAGTTTTATACGCTGGTGAAGACGGCGGCTCGTCTATGCGATCCCAATAGGATTGTAAGCGGCTTAACGGAAGAAAGCTCCAATGGAGAGAGGCTTGAGAAATCCGCACGGGAGTAAGGAAAAGAGCACTTCGCAGAGAAAAGTTGGTCATAAGAAATCGGTTGGTCGTCAGGAATCAAGCGCTATCTGACAATCGGTTTATGCGGAAGAATCATGTTGGTTGACCCTTAGCCAGGGCGACCTGTATAACTTGAATTACATCCCGCCGGTCCTCCAATCGGGCGAAGCAAGTGCAAGACAGATATATCTAGGGGGACATGAAGGATATCTTAACGAAGCTCAGATGTAGAGGAGATGAATCACCTTGAAAAAGAAAGCGCTTAAACGAAACGCGGCATCCATATTGGCGGCAGTTACGGCATTTGGTTTATTGGTCGGTTGTACCAGCAACGGGGGGCAAACGCAATCAGGCTCGGCGGGAAGCGGCGGCAGCGGTTCTAAAGAGCAAGTGACTTTGAAGGTCGAAGTGTTCGACCGCGGCAATTCGCCGGCGGGTATGACCGTAACGAACAATTTGGTGACCAAATGGGTGCAGGAAGCGTTCGGCAATCCCAATAACATTAAATTGGAATTCGTCCCTGTCCCCCGGGCTCAGGAAGTAGATAAGCTGAACGTTTTGATGGCGAGCGGGGATGCTCCGGATATTGTGTTCACCTACGACCCAAATCTTGTATACAAATATGTGCAGCAGGGCGGCTTGATGGATCTGGGTAAATTGCTAGATGCAGGCGGCGCCAATCTGAAAAGCTATCTCGGTGAAGATACGCTGAATTACGGCAAATTTGACGGTAAGCAGTACGCTATCCCGGCCAAACGCGTGTATTTGGGCAAGTATTCCTCGATGATCCGGCAAGACTGGCTCGACAAGCTGGGTCTGCCGGTTCCGAAAACGACCGAGGAAGTATATAACACGCTGAAGGCATTCAAAGAGAAAAGTCCGGGCGGCAGCGGTACCATACCGTTAGGCTTCTCGCTGGCGCCAGCCTCCTATGAACCGATCATCTGGCCGTTTATTAAGAAAACGTCCGAGGAAGAACGCTATACGCTGATGCAGCTGCTGGGTTCGGGCGATAAGCCGACGCTGATGCCTGGACATAAGGAAGGCGTCAAATTCCTTAACAAGCTGTACAACGAGGGACTGATTTCGCCGGATTTCGCACTGGATAAAGATAAGAAGAAGCTGCAGCAGGACGTAATGACGGGCAAAGTAGGCTTGTATGCGGAGGACGCAGGGCAAAGCTACGGCACCGCCCCTGAAGTGGTAGGCATCCTGCAGAAGAACGTGCAAGGAGCCAAGATTACGCCTATCGATCCTTATACCAACGAGGAAGGCAAGCACTCCAAGCCTGCATATCAACCGGCCGGGATGTATATCATGATTCCGAAGTCGAGCAAGAACGGCGAAGCGGCCATGAAATATTTGAACTGGATGGCGCAGAAGGATGTCCTGAACCGCCTTACTAACGGCGAGGAAGGGAAGAACTATACGCTTCAGGACGGACTTCCTATTCTGAAGGACGATGAAGCTACCAAAAATCTCCTGTATAACGCCGGAGATATGAGGCTGGTATCGAACGGATTGGATCTCGGCGACAAAGCCAAAAACTTAAAAGCGATGGCGCTTGCGGCACCTGAAGCCTATCGTGCGGATGCAGCTATTTCCTTCCAGAACGGATTGGCTGACGGGATCGCTCCGCTTCGCTTCGACCGTCCTATTCAAGCCGAGGTCAAGTACGGAAAAGTACTGCTGGACAAATACGAAGAAATGCTTGTCAAATGCATGATGGCCAAGCCGGAGGATTTTGACAAGGTTTACGACGCGATGCTGAAGGACTATATGTCCAGCGGTGGCGATGAAATCAAGAAAGAACGGACGGAAGCCTACAAGTCGATGAAAAAGTAAATAACTGTAAAATCCCTTGGCTGCAAAAGCAAATAGATAGAACCCGGGAGGGGGCTCCGGCTCCCTTCCCAACGGTTCGCAAGCAAACGGTTAGATGAGGCAGGAGGAGGCTTGAGAGAAGTGCGAGGTGCAGGAACTTATTTAAATCGTTATTGGCAGCTGTATGCCATGCTGATGCTGCCTATTGCTTACTTCCTTGTATTTAAGTACGGTCCGATGTACGGTGTGACGATTGCGTTCAAGGATTTCAACTTGTTTCAGGGCATCAACAAGAGCCCGTGGATCGGCTTGGATACGTTTCGCGAAATTTTCAAAATGGACGCCTTCTATGTGGCGCTGCGCAACACCTTTATGCTCAATTTTTTGGATTTGATCTTTTCGTTCCCCGCCCCGATTTTGCTGGCGCTGATGCTTAACGAGCTGGGCAGAGCCTGGTTCAAGAAGCTTTCCCAGACGATCCTGTACTTGCCGCATTTTATCTCCTGGGTTATTATCGGCGGCATTGTGTATCAGGCATTTTCTACGAACTCGGGTGTGGTTAACCATCTTCTCGGAAACATCGGAATCGGTCCGATTCCGTTTCTATCGGATAAATACTACTGGCTTGTTACGTACTTGGGCACAGGGATCTGGCAGAGCGCCGGATGGGGTACGATCATTTATTTGGCTGCTTTGACCGCCATCAACAAGGAGCTGTACGAAGCTGCTGATGTAGATGGAGCGGGACGGTTTGCAAAAATTTGGAACATTACCCTCCCGGGGATTCGATCTACGATCATCGTGCTGCTTATTTTGAAGCTGGGGGAAATGGTGCAGATCGGCTTTGACCGTCCTTTTGTTATCGGCAATGTGACGGTGGCGGAATTTTCGCAGGTGCTTAGCACGTTCGTATACAAAATCGGGATGCAGACAGGGGAATATTCCGTTGCTACGGCGGTCGGCTTCTTCCAGGCTATCGTGGGGCTGGTGTTCATTCTGACCTCCAATTACATCTCCAAGAAAACAACCGACGAAGGCATTCTGTAGCCTTTTCCTCGTACAGAGAAAGGAGTACGTTTATGAACACGAAAATGGGCAATCGCCTGTTCGATGGGATCAATACGGCGCTGCTGCTGGTCGCTCTGATCCTATGTCTAGCCCCCTTTTTGCATATCCTGTCAATATCTCTCAGCTCTAACAAGCCGATTATGTCGGGTGATGTGACGATTTTTCCGGTTGATCTCAATTGGGAGGCATACAACCGGGTACTGGCTGATGCGGCGATGATCCGCTCTCTGGGCCTATCGGTCGGACTTACGGTGCTGTTCACCGTACTGTGTATGGTTATGACCATCTGTGCGGCTTACCCGTTAACCAAGACAGAGCTTAAGGGACGTAAGGTGTTCATGTATATGATCGTGTTTACGATGTTTTTCAGCGGGGGGATCATTCCCGAATACATCCTCGTGAAGGAGCTTCATCTGGTCAATACCATTTGGTCGCTGATTTTGCCGCTGCTGGTAAACCCGTTCTACCTGATCATATTAATCACGTTTTTTAACGGCATTCCCAAGAGCTTGGAGGAGTCGGCGGAGCTGGACGGAAGCTCTCATTTCGGAACGCTGATCCGGATTATTCTGCCTTTGTCGATGCCTGCCATTGCAACGCTAAGTTTGTTCTATGCGGTCAACCGCTGGAACGGCTTTATGGACTCGTTATTTTACATCACCGACCCGAACCTGTATCCGCTTCAGCTGAAGCTGTATCAGATGATTATGAATAGCATGATGACCGATCAGATGCAGATGGAGGGCGCGCAGATCGTGCAAATTTTGCCGGAGAGCCTGAAGGCTGCCAGCATTGTGGTGGCGACGCTGCCTATTCTGGTCGTGTATCCGTGGCTGCAGCGGTATTTTGTGTCCGGGATTATGCTTGGCTCGGTCAAAGGATGAGTGCAGGTTATTAGGGCAACGAATACTGCGGAAAGTGTTGCGGGAAGAGCTAGTTTTCGTAAAGATCGTTCGTTAGGTAATACACAATGGAGGGGAGCAGAAATGCTGGATAAGGGAGAATACTCGTTTTCGACCTGCTGGAATATTAAGCGGCACACGGTCGGAAGGGAGATGGTGGAGGAGATCCGGTCACTCGGATTTCGTTATGTCGAGCTGAACTATAATGTGACCGACGAGCTTATGACTACGATTGAACCGATGATTGAAAAAGGGGAAATCGGAGTATCCAGCGTGCACAACGTGTTTCCTCATATTGCCGACAAGGATTATGATACTGATTCGGTCATGCTCGGCTTCGACGACGAGGCAAAGCGGGAACGGTCCGTTGAGCTGCTGATCCGGTCAATGGAATATGCTCACCGGTACGGGGCCAAAGCGGTCGTAGTCCATCCGGGAGAGGTTCCGTTCGAGTACAACATAGACTCCGAGCTGAAGAAGGTCTATCGCGAGGAAGGCAAGGAGTCGGCGGCGTACCGTGGGCTGTGGGCGCAGATGCTGGAGCGGAGGGAGAGGCTCAGCCCGATTTATACGAAGCGGATTCAGGAAAGTCTGGAGAAGGCGAGCGAGCATGCCGCACAACGGGGCTGGAACGTCGCCATTGGCATAGAGACGCGTTCGCGCTGCTATCAGATGCCGACGCTGATGGAGGCGAAGACGATCTGTGATAGCCTGCAGGGAGCGCCTGTCTATCTGTGGTACGATATCGGCCATGCGACCATGATGGAGCGGATGGGCTTGTATGATAACGCCGCCGAGCTGGAGCAGGTTAAGCGCTATATCTATGGCGTCCATATTCATGAGACGCTGGAGCTGTCCGACCATTGGTGTCCCTATGTGCACAGCAACGATCTTACAGGCTTTGACCGTTTCCTGGGGGCTATCGAACAGGCGAAGGTGAAGGTGTATGAGCTGAAGGCCGCTTGCCAGCCGGGCGAAATCGAGGAAAGCCACCGGATTATTACCGGCAAGCTGGATGGTTTGAGAGGGTAGGTGGGAGATTTCATGGACCGCGAGCTGGCTCTGAAATATGCGCCTGTGCTGTATTTCGATCATCGAGAGCCGTTTTATCCGGTTAGGGTAGGAGTAACTGTATTTCGGGAGCCGGGGGAATCCCCGTCGTTTCGCAGAAAAATTCGGTTCACGAATGATACAGCCTGCGTTATCGAATATGCCATTTACTGGGACTACGATATTCAGCATTTGTACGAGCTCGAGCATGTATGGATTTACGTGGGGCAGGATGGGGAGGTCACGGATGCGGAAGCCAGCTTCCACGGCAAATATTTGAAATCGTTGCTGCCTGGGCGAAGTAATGTCCAGGGGACGCAGGTCCGGCTGTATTCCCAGCCGGGCAAGCATGCCTTTTCGCCGCTGCCCGAGCTGTTCGAGCTCTTGCCGGGCATGCGGTCGTCGGTGAATGAAGACGCCGGCATCGACGGCTTGACGGTACCGGAGATGTTCCGCAGCCGGGTTGGTGCGGATGCGGCGATCCATTGGCTGGTCGAGCGGCATTTGCGCTCGCTGGCTTTCGAGCCGTCGATGCAGTTCAAAGCGTATCACATTCCTGATGAGCTGTTCGTAGATTGGGCTGACTTGGCGGAGGAAATCCCGGTTCGCATAGAACGGGAATTGGAACGCCTAAGAGCAATGTACTTAGCATGATGTAACCAGAAGAGGAGAGAGCCATGGATTCGACATATAAGAAGCTGGTCCTATTATATGATGAGGTGACGCAAGCGACCTTGGGCAAGCAGGTGAAGGACGCTTCGAACAAATATGCGGGCGGTATTATGGATGATTCGGGTATCCCGCGGCCGAACCACGGCGGCACGCCTAGTGTGATGGCCTATTGGGCATGCGCATTGGTTAATCCGGATTCACGGTATTATCATGATCCGGAGCTTCTTACGGCCCTGGACCTGGCGGCCGATTTCATGCTGAACCGCCAGCATGCGGACGGGACCGTGTCGCTCGGCTCGACGAACTTCAACTCGCCTCCCGACACCGGTTTCGTCGTAGGGGGAGTAACCCAAATGTACCAGCTGCTGCACAGGCATGGCTGGACTGCAGTACAGCCGGCGGCAGAGAAACTGCGGCGGTTTCTGGAGCGGACGATCCCCGCTATGCTGACCGGCGGCTGCCATACGCCGAACCACCGCTGGGTGCTTACGGCGGCGCTGTCGCTGCTTTACGAGATATTTCCGCTGCCCGAGCTTGCAGCAAGGGCTGAGGAATGGCTCGCTGAAGGACTTGACATCACGGAGGACGGCGAATGGACCGAGCGCAGCAACGGCATTTACAATGCCGTCAGTGATATTGCGCTTTATCATACGGGCCGCGTGCTGGGCAAACCTGAGCTGCTGGAGGCGGTCCGCCGCAATCTGCGCATGATGGTCTACCTCGTTCATCCTTCCGGCGAAATTGTCACGGACTATTCCGGCCGTCAGGATTTCGGCCATCCGTATCACCTGGGTACGTATTTTCTCTCTTACCGGCTGATGGCTGCACTCGATAAGGACCCGTTATTTGCCGCAATGTCCGATTGTGCCGGGTCCTGCATCAGCGGACCGGAAGGTGTAAATAACAACGCGCTGCTGCAGCTGTTGCTATATCCCGAGCTGACGGATATAAGCGGTTTGGAGCGTGCCCCGCTGCCGGATCGCTATGTCAGGGTGATCAATGGCTCGCATCCGATTCGGGAGCATCTCGAAGCTATCGATTCAGTAGGTCATCATATGAAAATCCAGCATAGCAGCATGCATCTGGCGTTCGGTGCTCCGCTCGTCCGCATTCGGGAGCGGGAGACCAGCGTCACGATCATGACGAGAACGCCGTCGTTTTTTTCTCTGCGGCACGGCGAGGTGAGGCTGCTTGGCTTGAAGCTGTCCACGTCCTTTTCGCCGGGTATTGTGAAGTTCGATGAGCTTTCTGTTAGCGAAACCGGATATACGTTGGGGATTACGATGGAAAAAGGCTATACGGGCCCCATCCCGCAGCACCTGCTTCCGGAAGGGCGTGCACAGCTCAGCCCTTGGTATTTGCTTCCGCACCAGCACAGGCCGCTGACGCATGTGCAGTCCCACCGTTTGAGAGCAGAGCTGACGCCAGGGGAATCGGAATGGACTCTTCGAATCGTCTCAGATGACAGGGAGGACGTATTGACTCAGCTGACATTTATTCTAGGCGCTGAAGGCAAGCTGGAAGGCGAGGGCTTGGAAACGATCGGCGAAGGGCGATATGTGCTGACAAGCGGTGCCGCACGCTATTCGGCTGGAACTCACGCGATCGAGTTCTCTCCCGGGGGGCATGAGCATTTCGTGACGGAGGTCCGCGAGGACAGCCATCCGGCAGGCTGCCAATATGTCCATCTGAACTGGGTGACGCCGTTCGATAAAACCATCAGGATCCGATTGCTGTAATAGGAGGGTGGGTATGACGCATTACTTTCATGAGCAAGAAAGCGTCGCATCGCGGTTCGGCGATGACGATGCAGCCATCCTGAAGGTTTTGGCCGAACGGTACGTGGGTGCCAATCCCCAGGCAGGCTTCACCTATCGGGCGTTTTACGCTTCCGGTATATTGCAAAATGAGGAGGGGCTCTATGAGCTTGATCTGGCCCGGCGCTTTCCAGCTGCATTGCCCGGGCAGACGGCCTACGCCTGCGCGCTCGTATGGAGCGATGGGGAACGCAATCTTGATTTGCTGATTCGCTGTCTCGGTCCTGTACGATTTTTCTTTAATAGGGAGCTGGCCTACCGGTCGAATGTTATAGACGAGATGAAACCGGGTGCCAGCGCCAAGCTGAATTTGAATTTCGTCAAAGGCTGGAATGCGCTGTTCCTCTCGTTTCGCTGTACGGCGGTCGGCTTCGGCTGCCTGATTGGAGCGGACGAGGCCAAGGTCCGCATTCTGAACGTGCTATCCCCGTTCTCCGAACGGCAGGGACAGGCAGGATGGGCCTTCTCGGAGCCGGTGAAGGAAGACCTCATTCCACAGGGATGGGGCGTGCCGGAACTGCTTGGAGCCGAACATCCTCGTGACATACGCTGGCTGCCACGGGTACAGTGGGATGAAGACGCAGGAAGGCTTCCGACGCTGGAGCGGTTGTTCGGCAGGAGGCCAGGGAGCCAGGCCTATGCCTGGACCAAGCTGGACTGTTCCCGCATGACAGGGGAGTGGGTCACGCTTGAGGGGAGCTCGTCTGGTCCGGCCGAGGTATGGGTAGACGGCGATCTTGTCTTAGCCGTCGAGGCCTCTCACGGAGCCCCCTTCGCGGGCCGCTTCCGGCTGACGGCGGGCAAGCACGATCTCCTTTTTCGCAGCGTTTGCGGAGAGGCATCATGGGATTGTTCGCTGCAGGTTACGGGAGAGGGAACGAGCCGCCCCGAGCTGGCAGCCCCGATCCCGGTGCTTGGAGCAGAAACGCCATGGCTGTACGCGGGACCTTTCGGCGCGGAGCTGGAGCTTCCGTACGATGAATGGGTTCGTACGGATCGACTGTACCCGCTGGACTCGCCAGCGGTTATGAGTGTCGGTGCTGCTGATGCCGTTCAGCCGTCTGCCGATAGCTGGACGTATTGGCAGCTGGATCTGCCGGATGCCTGGATTCGTCCTTATTATGAGAACTCCATGCTGAGCAATAAATGGACCGTTGGGAACGTGACGAACTATGCACGCTGGGATTATCCCCTAGGCGTCACGGTCTACGGGCTGCTGCAGACGGGACGATGGCTGCAGCGGCCCGATTTGATCCGGTATGCGGCTGAGCATGTGCAGGCATGCACCGATTTGTACGAGTACTCGCTATGGGACCGTGAGCGATACGGCTTCCCCGCCATCAATCAGCAGCTCGTCATGATGAAGATGCTGGATAACTGCGGCTCGTTCGGCTCCGCCATGCTGGAAGCATTTCGCGATTGCGGGGACTTAAGGTTTCTTCCTGTAGCGGACCGGATCGCGGATTTCATGTTGAACCGGTTGGAGCGCAAGGAGGATGGAGCCTTCTACCGCGTATGTGCAGATGAATACTCGGAGAATACGATGTGGGCCGATGACTTGTACATGAGCGCGCCGTTCCTGTGCCGGTTCGCTCAAGTAACCGGGAGGCCGGAAGCGCTGGATGAAGCGGCTCGGCAGTTCCTGTTGTTCCGCAGCTATTTGTTCTTGCCCGATGAGCGTATCATGTCCCACGTGTATGATTTCAAATATGGGGCAGCGACCGGTATCCCTTGGGGGCGCGGCAATGGCTGGACGCTGTTCTCGCTATCCGAGGTACTGGAGGCGCTGCCGGAAGATCATGCGCTGCGTCCGGAGCTGCTCGGCTTCTTCCGCGAGCTGTGCGAAGGGTATGCCGCGCTTCAGGCGGATAGCGGGCTGTGGCATCAGGTGCTGAATGATCCGGAGGCCTATGAGGAGGCGTCGTGCACGGCGATGTTCGCCTATGCCTTCGCACGAGGAGTCCGCTTCAAATGGCTGCATGATCCGCAGCGCTTTACTGCCGCCGCTTTCAAGGCATGGGCGGGCTTAACCCGGTACGCCATCGACCGGCAGGGCAATGTTCACGGCGTGTGCAGCGGCTCGCGGTATGCCTTTACGCCGGATTACTACAAGTATGATTTATTGACCGTCACCAACGATAATCACGGGATCGGTATCATGATGCTTGCAGGAACCGAAATCGCCAAGCTGAAGTGGTATCTGGCGGAGGCGAAGCAGAGCGCTGTATAACAGCTCTGCAATTCCTTATCCCTATCCTTATGAAAATGACCCCTTGTTGTTCGAGGGGTCAGTGTTGTTGAATAAACCAATAGTTCACGCAAAATAGGTTTTTCAACAGAACCAGGTCCCATGAAGTCTAAGGGGCCTTTTTCATGCTTCTTCTCGTCCTCCAGGCAGCCGCACAGTAACCTCAGTTCCGGATTCATCCGAGGTAATCGACAATGTGCCGGAGTGCAGCGCAACAATCTCCGAGCAAATCGCCAGACCTAGACCGGTTCCTTCGCCTTGGGGATGAACCTGATAAAACTTCTCCATGACCCTCGATAAATGCTCTCCAGGAATGATCACTCCCTGGTCATGAATCCTTATGCCAAGATAGCCCGATTCCTCTTCCGTTATCGTAACCCTAATAGCCGTATCGGAATAAGCGAATTTGATTGCGTTGTCCGCAATATTGAGAAAGACCTGCTTCAGCCGGTTTTCATCCCCGGGAATTAGGACGGGTCCGTCGATGCCCTCCTCATCGTATATGAATGTGACTTGTTTGGATTTCGCTTTGGCCGCTAATTGCAGCACCACTTCATTCAATAGCTGAGGCAGATCAACCGGCTGAACCTCCAAAGCCAGCTGCTTCTGCTCCAGCCGGGAGAAATCGAGAAGCTCCTCTACAAGCCCGACCAAGCGGTCCGTCTCCTTGGAGATGACCTTAAGCCCGGTTCTCGTTTCCTCATGATCCTTCATATCGCCCAGCAGGATCGTCTCGCTCCAGCCCTTGATGCTGGTTAAGGGGGTCCGCAGCTCGTGGGAGATCGAAGAGATGAAGTCGTTTTTAAGCTGATCGCTTTTTACGATTTCCTGCGCCATGTAATTCAAGGTTTTGGCCAGATCCCCTAATTCGTATTTAAAGCCTTCGTCGACCCGGGTATCGAGCCGGCCCTTGGCCATTAAGGCAGAAGCGGCTGTAATCCGGTTAATCGGCTTTACGATCGAGTTGGCCAGCCCCAGGCTGATTAAGGAAACGGTAGCCAGAATGACCAAGCCGATGAGCAGGGCGATATTAGTCAGATTGCGGATGACATGATCGACTTCCTCCAAGGAAGTGACGTAGCGAAGCAGGGCGATAGGCTGTCCGTTCCACTCCAGCGGCGTAGAGACGGCCAGCACCCTTTCTCCGGTACTTGCGTTCCTGCCAATCCACCGGCTCGTATCACCTTGTGCGGCGGACTTTACATCTTTGGTCTTGATCTGCTCATGGACGGAGAATCCGCTGGTGCTTGCCAGCACCATCCCTTGATTGCTCAGAATCTGAAGCTCCGCATTATCGTGCGCGAAGGATTCGATCACCTCGGGAAGCTGGCTGTCGAACATGAGCACGTTCAGATTATTATGGAACTTGTTGTAGAAGGAAGCAGACACCTGAGCGTGGTTGCTCAAATTGCTCGCTATGCTGTTATAGTAAAAGGTTCTGACCGAATACAGGAAGACACTCTCGGCCAATATCAAGGTCAGCAGCACGACAAGCACATAGTGGGAAACGACGACTCTTTTGATTCCTTTACGTTTCATGACCCATATCCTTCCACCTGTAGCCAAGCCCCCAGACCGTTTCGATAAAGGCCGGCTTGGAAGGATCGTCTTCTATCTTTTGCCGGACACGGCGAATATTGACGTCGACCATTTTCGGATCACCAATGTAGTTGGCTCCCCAAACTTCGTCCAGCAGCTTGTCGCGGCTTAAAGGAATGTTGGGATGCTCCATAAACATGCAGAGCAATGCGAGCTCGGTGGGCGTCACATCGACGACGGAGCCGTTCTTCCTGATCTCCCGCTGCTCCTTATGAAGCTCAAAAGGGCCGGAGCGGAGTATGTCATGCTGGACGGGTGTCCAGCTTTGAAGCTGAACGCGGCGCAGCAAGGAGTGTACCCTTGCCATTAATTCGCCGGGACTGAACGGCTTGCTTATATAATCGTCGGCTCCAAGGGAGAGACCGAATATTTTATCTTTCTCCTGAACCTTGGCGGTCAAAAAGATAATGCCCACCCGTTCGTTAGCTTCGCGGATTTGCCGGCATACCTCGAAGCCGTCAGGTCCTGGCACCATGACATCGAGCAGCGCCACCCCAAGATCGGGATGCCGGCGGAACTGCTGCAGCGCTTCTTCACCGGTCGCGGCTTCGATGCTATGGAATCCTTCTCTTTTCAAGTTGACGACAATGAAGCTTCGGATGGATTCCTCATCTTCAAGAATTAGCACTTTATTCATGGGAACCCCCCTTTTGCTCAAGCTCTATTACAGAATGAAATTGTTGGACGTACGGCCTGCTTTGTTCGGTTAGATGCAAGAGAGTGACTGTTTTTTCGGTTCTTCCAATTTCCTGCCATCCGGGATCGGCGTCGTTCCTGTTTTCGCTCGGAATCGTCTTCCATTCGACGAGAGCTTCATCCCGATCTGGAGCCAGGAAGCGAATCGCATTCCCTTCGGGATCCCTTGCAACACGGAAGGAGTCGTTCCATTCGGTCGGAATATCGAAATAAAAGCTGTTGGTATAATCATAATAGCGCTTATAAAGCGGCTGCTTCTCCAACCCCTGCTGACCGTCCCAACGGTAATATTCGGTAATCCACGGCGTAGTGGCGTATGATTCCTCCTCCGAGCCCTTCGGTGCAACGAGTAGCCCGATTTCCATAAAGCCGTCTCCGTTATAATCGCCGCTTTTGGTAGACCCCGGGTTAAAGGGAGCTTTGTCGTCGGGGAATGCTTTGACAAGCTGACCGCCATCAAAATAGACCAGCTGCGTGCTGGACGAGTGAGCCCCAAGTCCGGCGTCAAGCAGTAAGCCTCTCTTTGACCCTGTAACATTTCCCGCAGCGATGTTGTAATACCCGTTCACATAGGGGTCCAGCTCTACGGTTCCGATGGCTTGAAACTGCCGTGAATATTGGACCGTTGTTAACTTGGCGGCAACGCCGCGATCCATTGTTAAAATCGTTATATCCTTCACCTGGTCTTGATTCAGATCGTCCACGACCATTTCCGTATAAGGAGTCTGATACAGCTTGGTTAGCTGCTGTCCGTCCAAGTGATAGACGACGAGGCCCTTATTGATTTTGGCGCCGCCGGAATAACCGACCAACAGGTCTGTGACGCCGTCCTGGGTGACGTCCTCGAATAGAAGGGTATCGAGCTCATACCCGTCGCCTTCAAATTCGCTCAGCAGCGTCCAGCTGTCGCCATTCTTTTGCCAGAGCATGCCCTTGATGCGGATTTCTTTATCGGGTGTCTGATAGAACACGACCGCTTCAGGCGTGCCGTCGTTATTGAGATCCTTAATATAGATGGAGCCGGTGTCGGCCGACTTCTTGGGACGGATAATAGAGGCTCCGCTCGGCAGTGCCGATTGAATCACCTGCTTCAAGCTTTCCTTCTCTTCCGGAAGCTTGGGCATTCGCATATAGGATTGCGGATCATTGGACAGCGAGCATCCGCCGATCAGGGCTGTCAGGATCATGAATAGCAGGATAGTGGGCCAAGATTTGGCTAGCAAGTTGATTTCGCCTACTTTCTGTTTGGCTGGAGGGGTGTACCCTCACCGGAGCCTATTGGCAGTGAGTCAAGCTTCACAGGTTTCCAAGAGACTCCGGGGCCCGCCACGGATCATAACGATTATAACAGCTAATCCACGGCCAAAGAGTAACAAACTCATTACATTTTGTCAGGAAGCTTATGGGAATTAGGGAGGGTGTGATATAAATCACAGTAGGCGGCAGCGGTTCTGGCTACTATGAAATCAATCACATCTACATCTTGGCTAAAAAGAAAAGAGGGGTCTTCAATGAGATTGGGAATCGTAGGAAAAGTGACTTGGCTAGTTGTCATTGCTGTTGTAACGAGTGTTTTGTCCCTGCTTGTCATCGGCTATTACGTTAATTACAAGCAAATCGACCAAGCGGCCGGCGATGAATTGATAGGCTGTGCAAGCATTACCTCGGGGCTTCTGACGCTGGCCGAAATCAAGGAGCTGGCCAATGGTCAGGCTAGCCAAGCCTTGAGGGATAAGGTGAACTGGATCGTCGACCACAAGCCGATTTTCAAAAACGCCGCCATTATGAGTCTGGACGGGAAGCTGCTCGTTCCTGACAAGCGGCTGGAGAAAGAAGGCTTTAAAGCCGGCGACTCCTTTTACATAGATCGTGAAGCCGTCGATATGCTGGTCAGCATGAAGCACCCTATGGCATCGTCTGTCTATACGTTCGGAGAAGGAGCAAGGAAGACAGGCTACGCTCCGATCTATGCAGATCATGACGCTTCCAAAAACATCGTGGCTTTGATGGCCATCGACTTTGACGCCGGCATCCTGGAGAACCGCACATGGACCATGCTGAGGTTCACGCTCCAGACAGGAGGCATCTTCCCGGTCCTTGCCGCATTCATAGCCTTTCTGTTGATCAGCCGGATGATCAAGCCGATTGAAGCGATTAGCGAAAGAGTCCGCTGCATTGCGGACGGCGATTTGACCGGAGAACCGATCGCGTCCAAAAGCAAGGATGAAATCGGCAGCCTGGTGCAGTCTGTTAATCAAATGACTTCGCATTTGAAGGAAATGATCCAAACGATTGATGACACCTCCCGTGAAGTAAACAAGACGACCAAGCTGCTCGCGGGAGATGCGGACCGTACGGTCGCTTCTATTCATACGATGACATCAGCGATACAAGAAATAGCTGCCGGAGCCGAAGCCCAGGAGAAGGGGACGGAGGATAGCGCCAATGCGATGGAGGAGATTTCCCGCGGTATGAGTGAGATTGCCGACTCTTCGATGGCGATGGCGGAAATGATGTATGACACGTTAAAAGCGGCTGAGCAAGGAAGCGGCAATTTGGATAAAGTGCTGCACCAAATGGATTCCATTCATCATTCTGTCGAATCTTCTTCACAAGCTGTACGTGAGCTGTCCGCCCATTCTGAAGAGATAGGGGAAATCGTAAGGGTGATGAGGGACCTGTCCGCTCAGACGAATCTGCTGGCGCTTAATGCATCGATTGAAGCGTCGAGGGCTGGAGAGGAAGGACGGGGCTTTGCCGTAGTCGCAGGCGAAATCCGCAAGCTGGCCGAGCAGTCGGGCAGATCCTCCGAGCACATCGCGGAATTGATAGAAGCGGTTCAAGGGAAAGTGGCTCACATGGTAGCGGCTATGCAGAGGGAATTGAAAGAGATGGAGCTGGGTAGAAGCTATGTGAATCAAATGGCGGGAGGCTTTCATAGCATTGTAGAGAAGGCGCAAAAAACGAACGAGCAAATTATGGAAATCTCGGCCATATCCGAACAAATATCGGCAGGCTCGCAGGAGGTATCCGCTTCGGTGCTGGAGACGGCTGCCATAGCCAAAAACTCCTCGGTGCAGTCCTCCCAGGCGGCGGGCTTATCTCTCGGCCAGCTGGAATCGATGAGGCAGATTACAGGATCGGTACATAGGATAGAAACGATGTGTGAGGAGCTGAACGTGCTTGTTCGGAGATTTCGCATATCGTAAGGATTTGGCGGGTTCTGCCGCTTGACTCGATTTTTCATGATAGATATAATATGAACATATGTAAATGATGGCAAACTCACAAGACGTATGGCGAGCACCCCGCTTGGGGTGCTTTGTTGCTTGAATATACAGAAACAAACAGAAGATTTCAGGGTGGATGGAAAGGGGTCTATGACGATGAATTATAAGAATATATTGGCGGCACAGCTTGCCTCGAGGCTGGAAGGAGTGACGGAGGATTTCCTTGCAGATTTGGTTGAATACCCGCCGAATCCGCAAATGGGAGACCTGTCCTTACCCTGCTTTAAATTGAGCAAGCAGCTTCGTAAAGCGCCGCAGGCGATTGCAGAGGAATTGAAGCTGCAATGGGAGGGACATCCTGCGTTTCAACGCGTGGAGGCCGTATCCGGTTATTTCAATGTATTTCTGGAGCCGGCAAGCTTCGCTTCCAGCATAATTGGCGAGGTTCTGGAGAAGGGAGACCGTTACGGCTCGCAAAATATTGGCCAAGGCCGCAACATTGCATTGGACTTCTCTTCGCCTAACATTGCCAAGGCCTTCCATATCGGTCACCTGCGTACAACGATGATCGGGAACGCCATTTATAAAATCTATGAGTTTCTGGGCTATAATTGTATTGGAATTAACCATTTGGGCGACTGGGGAACCCAGTTCGGCAAGCTTATCGTAGCGTACAAGCTGTGGGGGGACAAAAGTGTCGTTGAAGCGGACGGAATCGACGAGCTGCAGCGCCTGTACGTGAAATTTCATGACGAGGCCGACGTAAAGCCGGAGCTTGAAGATGAAGCCCGTTCCTGGTTCGTGAAGCTGGAGCAGGGGGACGAAGAAGCTCTGCAGCTGTGGAGATGGTTCGTTGAAATCAGCTTGAAGGAATTCCAAAAAATATATGACCTGCTGGGCGTTCACTTTGATTCTTATGCGGGCGAGAGCTTCTATAACGATAAAATGGCCGCTGTTGTAGAGGAGCTGAAGCAGAAAAATCTGCTTGAAGAGGACCAAGGCGCGCTATTGGTACGCCTGGACGAATACAACATGCCTCCAGCCTTGATGATCAAGAAGGACGGCGGCACACTGTATCATACACGGGACGTTACGGCGGCGATCTACCGCAAGAACACCTATGATTTTGATAAATGTATCTATGTGACGGATGCAGGGCAAAGCCTGCACTTCCAGCAATGGTTTAAAGTCATCGAGCTGATGGGCTACGAATGGGCGGACCGCCTTGTGCATGTGCCATTCGGTAAAGTCAGCCTGGAGGGCGCCAAACTATCGACTCGCAAAGGCAACGTGATTCGTCTGGAAGAGCTGCTGACGCAGGCGATCGAGAAGACCAAAGCGATTATTGAGGAAAAGAATCCGAATCTGGAAAATAAGGATGAGGTTGCCCGCCAAGTCGGCGTGGGAGCTATCATTTTCAATGACTTGAGCAATAACCGGATTAAAGATATCGTGTTCTCCTGGGATGTTGCCTTGAACTTCGACGGCGAGACAGGCCCTTATGTTCAATATACACATACCCGCGCATGCAGCGTGCTGCGCAAAGCCAACGGCGGGGACTCCATCGCATTCGATGCGAAGCTGGAGCAAATCGATGCCTCGCTGCTGCAAAATGCCGAGTCGCAAGGTCTGCTGAAGCAGCTGTACTTCTTCAAGGAGCGTGTTGAGCAGTCGATGCATAAGCTCGAGCCTTCGATTGTCAGCCGCTATTTGGTGGATCTATCACAAAGCTTCAACCGTTTCTACCACGAATGTCCGATTCTGGTGGAGGATCAGGCGCTTCGCCAAGCGCGTCTGGCGCTGGTGAAATGTACCCAATTCACGATCCGCAACGGTTTAGCGTTAATCGGGATCGAAGCCCCGGAAAAAATGTAATCCATTCACCCGATGTCCTCGTGAAAACGAAGGGGATCGGGTGTTTTTTTGTCTGGTCGGAACTCCACACCATTTCATTCATGCACAAACGTATTGGTTTAGCCACGGAAAGTTGGACGTACCCCCCTCGAGGCATCCCCTGCCTCTATATGTAGCATAGTTCGCGCAAAACCGTTTTTTCTCATCAAGGCAAATCCTTCAGCACACGAACTACAGAAACTAGACCAGGAAGGTCTGATGAACTGCGGTTCTATGGCGAATAATTTCATCCTGGAAGAGTATGAGCGCTTGGACAAAGTGGCAACAATGGTACCATATGAACCAGGGAGGAAGATGGCTTATGGCCAAAGGAGATGAGCTGGTCAAATATATGACCGAGCAATTCGTCAAGTATATGGAGACGCCGAGAGAGATTCGCAAGCAAACCCGGGCAACGCAGAGAGAGATGCGGGAGCAATGGCAATACCGATGGTTCGGGATGCTTCCGTTAGCGCTCCGAATGTGGATAGAGAGCCTGGATTGGCGCAAAAAAAAATGAAAAGCTTCTCTCCTTGGCCGCGAAGTGGAAATACTCTTCGTGCTTAAGAGGCGGGAAGCTTTTCTATATAGGAGAGGAGGAGAAAAACCTAATGGAATAGTTTGCCCAGCTTGGAAGCTGCGGAATAGGGAATAGCCCTTGGTCCGTCCTGCTCCAGCAGCAGGAACGCTTCTTCATTCGTCCATTGATGGTACCCGGTCACGGCCAATGGTAAAGTGATGGAGCCGTTGTACAGCTCTGCGACGTACGTGAGCCTGCTTTGCTGCTTGAGAGCGTTTGCAAGCGTCCCGAACGTATCCAATGAAACCGGAGTACCCTTGACCCACGGAAGCCGGTCATAGGGATCGAAGGATTCAAGTTGAAGGCTTGACATTATGGAATGCTTGGTCAGTACGGATGACGCGGGCTCTTTATCCGATGGTACCTCCTCGAGCTGCTTATCGGAGGTAAGCGGGAGTACTTCTCCGCTCTTGGCATCGATGATAAACTGCTCCGTTCCCGAGGTTACTTTCCAGACGGCGTACAAGGGTCCGGAATACCAGCGTTCTGCCTTGTAAGAGGAATGAATAAGTTCAAGCTGTACCAGCGACTGGTACAGAGTGTTCAAGCTGAATAGCGGCTTGCTGCCTCTGCCGTACTCGGCGAGACGATACTTGGATGGATCATTTGGGTCTGCGGCGTAAATAACCATGTAGCCAACCTCCGCCGTCCCTGCTTTGAGCAGCACGATCCAACCGTGAGTGCCCGGACCGAGAGGGGAGCTCGTCCAAGAGGCCTGCTTCCAGGCTTCAAAGCCCTGCTCGCTGGAAATACGCTTCACCCAGCCGTTGACCGCATCCATGAAGGTCGGGCTGGTGACGGTTAGATCCGACGTCGCGGGTGCAAGTTCGGTTGCCGGGATCGGCGGGTTGTCGGGAAGCGCTGCCGTATGAAGCGGCTTCGCTGCCAGGAGGCTTGTCCACAGAAAAAGCCCGGCGAGCCATATTGTCGATCGTTTCATCCTTTCACCTGCTTGTCTTGGATATCGGGCACGGATGCTGTCACTTGAAGGAACTGCTATGCCCTTATTGTATAAAATATGCCTTGAAAAGTTTGTTAGAACCTGTAACGCTGCAAAAAAAAGTTTGCTTCTTTTTTTGGCGCAATTCGTCAGTTCATAGCCGGATTTCTTGCGTGAAGATGAAACAGTCCGCAATTGATGACGGATATTAGGATGCGGGGCCGGAACTGCCAATCGATTTCCTGCCGGCGGTTAGCATATTGAGCTTCGATTTCCTGCCGTTTTTCAATATCCGTATTGAGAATCAGCGGTTCGTAATAGGAGCGTATCCGTTGAAGCTCATCGGCAAGGCGCAGTTGGGCTTCTTCAGCCCAGGAATGGTCGTAGCCATGCAAAATCGTCTCCAGGTGCTGCTCCAAGTAAATGACGGCTCGAGGCAGAGTGAATTTATCAGGAATCATATAGACCTGAGCCGGAATTCTCGGCGACAAGCGTCTGTCACGCAGCCGTTCCTGGAAGTTCTCGCAGATTTCCCCCGTGTTCATCTGGAAGCCGAGAGAATGGATTTCGCTTCGCTTCATATCACAAGCAAACTCTACTTTATAATTCACCTGCATCCAGGTTTCATAGGCCGTTGTAGACAAGGGAGAGGCTTTGCCCTGCTGCTCGGGCTTATGCTGCTCGAATAGATGAACAAACCGGCCCTTGCTGCGGACCGCTTGGAAAATTTGCTCCAGCCTGCGGCTCCCGAACGTGACCTCGTCCTTCGGAACACGGGCGGTCATCTGGGTCGGAACGAAGCCGAAGTAGCGCCCCAGGATACTGTCCTGCTGCGCAGGCGGCCCGGGCGGCCCTCCCGGAGCTGCTCCGGCAGCCTGCGCCGCCATGCCGGGCAGCTGCGCTTGAGGAGCCGGGGATACGGTTTGGCCAGGACCTGCCACTGTGGCTGCAGCGGCGGAGGACGCCTTGTACGCCTCCGGATCGAAGATGAAGGTGCAGGTCATGGTCTCCGGTGCGACACCGGTGCGCTCTACAAAGCTCCAATAATAGGGCCGGTAGGTAAGCTCCTTATCTGCGGAGGGAGAGAGCTTCACGGTGACATAAGCCGGATGCTTCTCCAGGATGTCGCAATTCTCCGCTTCCAAGTAGCGCATAACAAAGCTCTGAATTTCCTCCGTTTTCATGGAGACACCTCCGCTTCGCCGGAAATCGGAGCAGTTTGGCCAACGGCATCCAGCATGGCGGTCAGCCTGTTCCCTTCCTGGACCTGGCTCTCTCTTTCTACCTCCGAGCGGATGGTAGACAACGACCGCCCGAGATCGTCCATTTGTCGGCGGATATCTTCTTCTCCGGAGGAGGAGAGAATCATTTGGGCCAAATGCTTCTCCAGCGAATTTGTTTTCTCAAACCGTTCAAGAATGGTATCAAGCTCCCCGATGACGAGCTCGAACATGTTGATTTTTTCATGGAGCAGGGACAAAATATATTCTTCTATCGTTCCCTTGGTAGATAAGTTATAGATGTGTACATCATCCTGCTGGCCAAGCCGATGGACGCGGCCAATCCGCTGCTCCACTCTCATCGGATTCCATGGGAGGTCGAAGTTGATCATGTTATGGCAGAACTGCAGATTGATGCCCTCGCCTCCGGCTTCGGTAGCGACCAGGACCTGGGCGCGGTTGCGGAATAAATCCATCATCCAGTCTTTTTTGCCCCGGTTCATCCCGCCGCGGTAAGGAACAGCCGAAATTTTGTGCTCCTTCAAATATTGAATCAAATACTCCTGAGAGGCCCGATATTCTGTGAAGATGATGACCTTATCATTAATCTCCCGGATCAGCTCCATCACCTTCTCCGCCTTCGTATTCGCTTTAATGCTGCGGATCAGCTCCACCAGCTGCCAAATACGCGGACGTATCGGGGAGTCCTCCGCCGTCTTCTTGAACATATTGACCAGCGTTATGAATACAGCATCGCGGCTGCTGCATACCTCCCGCTGAAGGGTTACGAGCGATAAGATGCTGCTGAGATCGCCCTTGGATTCTTCATAGCGGTTTTTGACGAAGTCGGTGACACCGTCGTAAAGCGCTTGCTCCTCGGGGGACAGCGTAAGCGGAATGTTGCGGACGATTCGCTTGGTGAAGTGCACGTTGCCGTCGCTTCGTCGATTGCGGATCATCACCTTCGACAGCTCCTGCTGCAGCTGATCTTCATTTTTCGGAATGCGTTTATCAACGACGAAATTGGCCTGAAAGCTGCCATGCCCGCCAAGCTGTCCAGGCTTCAGCAGCGTAATCAAGTTATACAGCTCGCCCAAATCGTTCTGCACCGGTGTTGCGGTCAAGAGCAGGCAATACTTTTTGCGGAGCTCATTGATGAATTGGTAGTTGGTCGTTTTCTTGTTCTTAAGCTTATGAGCCTCATCGACAATCAGCATATCGTATTCCATCCCAAGGACGATTTCCCGGTGCGGATCGCGCTTGGCCGTATCCATGGAAGCGACGATAACGTCGTACTGCGCCCACATATATTCCTTTTTCTGGGCAACGGCTGCAATGCCGAATTTCTGATTCAGCTCCCGCACCCATTGCAGCACAAGGGAGGCAGGGACGAGAATCAGCACTTTTTTGACCAGGCCGCGAATCATATATTCTTTTAATATCAACCCGGCTTCAATCGTTTTGCCTAAGCCCACCTCGTCGGCCAATATCGCTCTTCCGCGCATTTCGGTCAGCACTCTTTTAGCCGTTTCAATTTGATGGGGCATTGGAGTTACATTTTGGATATGAACGAGTGATTGCAGCTGGTCAAAGCTGGAAATCAGCGACGACTTCTCGGCTTCATAGGCAAGCTGATACAACGTCCAGTCATCCCACGGACCGTTGCGAAGCGCTCTTTCGTGTAATTGCTCGAACCATTCCCGCTCATAATGCAGCTGTACATGTTCGTTAAAAGGCCGCACGTGTTCTTGTTTGTCTGTTGGTTGCATTAGCATGCCACTCCTTTTGACGCTTCCTTACATAGAAGGAAAGCTGGCAAACATAAGGGTAAAGCGTTAAAAATTAGTATGGACGAAAAGAACTACTTTCATAACCCGCATGAATGCTATATGATGATTAAATACAAGGTGGGAAAGGAAGGATGGGTATTGAAGGTATGGCTAACCTCTCTTGCTGCGGTTGTCCTGATCGGATTTGGCCTGTACCATTATGTAAGCAGGGACGTGAAACCGAAGCTGACTACGATTGACGCCGAGACCACTCAGGCCATCGATGAAACCGGAGATTTGCTGGTGACCGATAACCATCAGGTATTTTCCGTTAACAGCAAGACACAGCAGGGCAAGCTGATTTTGCAGACGTCCCAGCCGATAAGCAGCATCAATTATACCTCGGATCATACGGTGATCACGGTGTACAATCCGGAGGATGCCAAAGCGTTCAAGGGCTTCTATATAAGGGACAAGCAGTCGGACCATTTTGCCCAATATGCCACTCCGCAGCTATCGCCTAAGCACAGCTATGTGTATGGGGATTGGATGTTCGTATCGTCCGCAGAAACAACGGCACAAAAAGGGGCGGACATGACCAAGGTCGGCATTTACCAGCTCAAGGAGCATAAATGGGTGAAGGAATGGCTCGTGCCCGGCGGCGTAGAGGATGTTAGAGGCTCCGGCAAGGAGGTCTATTTCGTCACCTCCAACAATACGGATACCAGCTCCAACCTGTATAAAGCCGATTTGCAAAGCGGGGACTGGGGCAAGATGATCCAGGAGGCCAGACGGTATCCCCTCGATCAAGTCAGCATCGATTCGAACGGAGAAGTATACATGATGATCTCCCAGCGAAAGAAGACGGAATGGTCCAATAAAATATTCAAGTTTAATCCGCAGCAAGTGCCTTACGAGCTTACAAGCAATTTTGTATCCAATACGAGGCCTTATTCCTTTACGATATCCGCTCTGCAAGGTAAAATGCTAATTGATCGTTTTGACGTGACGAACAACACTCCGGACATTGAGAAGCCTCTGGCTCTGCTGGATTTGAAAAGCCATAAACAGATGCAGCTGGCTTGGGATCATCGGCCGGTAAGCATCACGACGCTTGGCGATCAATTCGCCGTTCTCGGAGAGGACGGGGCGATTGCTTTAGTCGGTTTGGATGCGACCGAGAAGCCGCAGCTTGAATTTAAGCTGGAGGAGTTAACGGAAGGCAAGGAAATTTGCGGGAAAAGATGAAAGGCGGTTAGACAGCATGAAGCCGACATGGCGATTTGTTTCCTCGGGATTGCAGCATCCCGCTTATAATATGGCTGTGGACGAAGCGATTCTGATCGCGCACAGCGAAGGAAAGTCGGGGCCTACGGTCCGATTCTACGGATGGAATCCGCCGACGCTATCGATAGGATATTTTCAAAAGTCGGAGGAGGTTCATTTTGAACAGCTCCAAAAGGAAGGGCTTGGCTTTGTCCGCAGGCCGACAGGCGGCCGTGCCGTACTGCATGATAAGGAATTGACGTACAGCATCATCGTCTCGGAGAGCTATCCTGGCATTCCGAGCGGTGTTACGGAAGCCTATCGGGTTCTGAGTGAAGGGTTGCTGTTCGGCTTCCAGAAGCTGGGGCTGGATGCGCAAATGGTTCATCTGGCTACGGAGGAAGAGAAGAGCAAGTATGCTTCCATGGGCTCTGCGGCGTGCTTTGACTCTCCATCGTGGTATGAGCTCGTGGTCGAAGGGCGCAAAATTGCCGGCAGCGCCCAAACCCGGCAGAAGCAGGTCGTTCTGCAGCATGGCTCGATTCTGCTGGACATGGATACCGATCAGCTGTTTCGCGTGCTGCAATTCAAGAATGAGCGGATTCAAGCCAGATTGAAGCAGCAGTTTACGCAAAAAGCCGTGGCCATCAACGATATTTGCCTTGAATTAGGCAGAGCGCCGGTACAGCTTCAGGATCTGGAACGCGCATTCCGGGAAGGAATGGCGGAAGGATTGAACGTGGAGCTGGAGGAAAGCGGGCTGACGGAATACGAGCTGTCGCTAGTCGAGCAGCTGATGGCAGACAAATATGCCAACGATGAATGGAACCTTCGGAGATGATTCTCCGAAGGTTTTTTGCTGCGTAGGGGGAGAAAGATCAGCTCTTTATTGCTGCTTTGGGAAGACGCTCTTCAAAGGCTCTTTGGAGCTTCACTGTGACCGGTCCGGGTACTCCCCGGCCTACTGTTTGCTTATCAATACAGATGATCGGAGTAATCTCCGTGGTCGTTCCGGTAATAAAAGCTTCGTCAGCCGTCCGCAGATCATCTAGAGTAAACGCTTCTTCCCGAACGGGGAGGTTGAGCTGGCGAGCCAGCTGAAGCACAAAAGCCCGGGTAATGCCATGCAAAATCAGGTGGTTGGCGGGATGCGTTCTGAGCTCTCCGTTCTTGACGATCATCATGTTCGAGGCGCTGCATTCCGTAACGGTTCCGCTGCGGTGCAGTATGACTTCATGAGCCCCTTGATCCAGCGCATGCTGCTTGGCCATAACGTTAGGAAGCAGGTTCAATGTCTTCAGGTCACAGCGAAGCCAGCGGATATCCTCCATGGTGATTGCTGTTATCCCCTTCTCCATGGTTTCAAGAGGTCTGGCCATCTCCGTCGTATAAGCCATGAGCACCGGCTCAGCTTGTGCAGGGAATGGGTGAGATCTTGGTGCGGCGCCACGGGTAATTTGCATATAAACCGTACCCTCCGCAAGCTCGTTCAGCAGGATCAATTGGTTCAGCAGCTCATCCAGATGCCGCGTTGAATAAGGGAGCGGAATCCGCACATCTCTGGCGCTTTTCTCCAGTCGTTCGTAGTGGCCTTCGGCTTCAAACAAAATGCCGTTGTAGACACGGAACACCTCGTATACCCCGTCTCCGAAATAGTAGCCGCGATCATCCGGAGATATGCGGACCTGCTCCTTGTGAACAAACTCATTTTGGTATAAATACATTCAAACGGGCCTCCTTAGGGCAAAATATACAGGAACATATGTTTGTTATTTTTGCATAAACTATGTTATAATACCAATCAACGGATAGGCTGAGGATTATCATTTTCCCTGCTACTCAAATAGGTTATCAATGATAGAAACAGATGTCAAAATCGAATGGATCGCCCTGAGGGTGCAACGATTTTTAGCAGGATGCCAATAGGTCTCCGGACTCTAATTGACCATTTTTCGCCGCTGGGAAGCACTGATTTTTGTCGAATAAAATGAAGCTGGTGTTAACGAAAAAAAGCGAATAAAGGAGCAAATAGGAGTATTCGGCTCGACGTCTTGTCCTAATTTCCAAATTCCGCTACTGGCCCATTAGAAGCACTATATATTGTATTGTATAATGGATAATGCATACCAGATATTGTGATATTTGTTGTAGTTTAATTTTCGGGAGGTTGTTGTATTGAACACGGTGAACGGCAATAAACTCGAGGGATTAAGTGAAAAAATATTTCTAGACCGCTACGCGATGAAGGACGCGGATACGAACCATACACAGGTTGGAGATACCGTACTTGTTTTAACGAAGGACGATCCTAAATTTCCGGCCAAGGAAGTCGGCGAGGTTGTCTCAAGAGACGGTAAGCAAGTTCGTGTAAAGCTTCGCAGCGGAGATATAGTGGAATCTTCCATAGAGAAGCTTACTTTAACATTGGAGAAAACACCGGAGCAGCTGTGGGACCGGTTGGCCCGGGCCATGGCTTCAGTCGAAGCAACCCCCGAGAAGCAGGACGAGTGGACTCATAAATTTAGATATATATTGGATGATTGGAAGCTGGTTCCCGGAGGCCGGATTGCTGCAGGCGCGGATGCCAGCGATGAGCTGACGTTGTTTAACTGCTATGTTATTCCGTCACCGCATGACAGCCGCGGAGGCATAATGAGCACACTCTCCGAAATGACAGAGATTATGGCGCGCGGAGGCGGCGTCGGCATCAATCTGTCCTCATTACGTCCGCGGCGCGCTGTAGTAAAAGGAGTTAACGGCTCCTCAAGCGGTGCCGTATCCTGGGGCGGATTGTTCAGCTATACGACCGGTCTGATCGAGCAGGGGGGCAGCCGCCGCGGCGCCTTGATGCTCATGATGAACGACTGGCACCCGGATGTCGTAGACTTTATTACTGTCAAGCAAACGATGGGACAAATCACGAATGCCAATCTGTCCGTCTGCGTCAGCAACGGCTTCATGAAGGCCGTGAAGGAAGATCTGAACTGGGATCTTGTCTATCCTGATACGACGGACCCTGAGTATGATGAGCTGTGGGACGGAGATTTGGACAAATGGAAGAAGCTCGGCAAGCAGGTGAACGTGTACCGCACGGTGAAGGCGCGCGATGTATGGCATACGATTATTGAATCGGCGTGGAAATCGGCAGAGCCTGGCGTCGTATTCATGGAGTACTACAATCAGATGTCCAACAGCTGGTACTTTAATCCGATTATTTGCACCAATCCATGCGGGGAGCAGGGGCTGCCTGCCTGGGGCGTCTGCAATTTGTCAGCAATCAATTTATCCCGATTCTATGATGAGACTAAGCAGGACGTGGCATGGGAAGAACTCGGCAAGGTCGTTCGCTACTCCACACGCTTCCTTGATAACGTTATAGATAAAACGCCTTACCATTTCGAGCAAAACCGGATTAACCAGCAGGGTGAACGCCGTGTAGGGCTTGGTACGATGGGTCTGGCAGAGCTGATGATCAAGCTCGAGATTCGTTACGGCAGTCCGGAGTCGCTCGTATTTCTGGATCAGCTTTACGGTTTTATCGCCAAAGAAGCTTACCTTGCTTCGGCGGATATCGCCGCCGAGAAGGGCAGCTTCGAGAAATTCGAAGCCGAGCCGTTCCTGCAAAGCGGCTTCATGAAGTCGATGACGAGCGTCTATCCCGAGGTTGGAACAGCCATTCAGAAAAAGGGTATGCGCAACGTTACTGTTATTACGCAAGCACCTACAGGCAGCACAGGGACCATGGTTGGAACCTCTACAGGGATCGAGCCGTACTTCGCATTCGAGTACTATCGGCAGAGCCGTCTAGGCTTCGACAAGCAGTATGTGCCTATTGCCCAAGAATGGAAGGACGCTCATCCGAATGAGGAGCTTCCCGACTACTTTGTGACGGCGATGGATTTGTCGGCGGAGGATCATATTCGAGCCCAAGCCGCTATTCAGAAATGGGTCGACAGCTCCATCTCGAAGACGGCCAACTGTCCTTCCGATTTCACCGTAGAAGAAACCAAGCGATTGTATGAGCTTGCCTTCGATCTTGGCTGCAAAGGGGTAACGATCTATCGTGACGGCAGCCGCGATGTGCAGGTGCTTTCCACGGATAAGAAGGAGGAGACTTCTACTCCATCGGAGACGTTGAAGGCTGAAGCGAAGCCGGAGGCGGCACAAGCGGGCGAGGAACTCAAAGCAGTCAGCAGCGTGCTCCAATCTATGGCGGTTTCTGCCGATGCGAAGCCTGGCACGGTAGTGGATAAGGAATACAAACGCCGTCCGCAAATCCTGCGCGGCGCTACTTATAAATTCAATACACCGTTCGGAATGGCCTACATTACGATTAACGATATGAACGGCTCTCCGAGTGAAATCTTCTTGAACGTTGGGAAAGCGGGCTCCGATGTGTTCGCGATGTCTGAGGCATTAGGCCGAGTCATTTCCTTGTTCTTGCGTTACGGCGACCATGGTAATAAGGTGCAGCTTCTGACAAAGCATCTTAAAGGCATTGGAGGCTCCGGTGCGATCGGCTTCGGTGCCAACCGTGTCGAATCGATTGCGGATGCGGTTGCCAAGGCGCTGGAGATGCACGGCGATTTCTCCGACGAGGCGGACGCTTACGTCACAGCAACTCAGGAAGTCGTCACAGAGACGACGGCCCAATACGCAGTGAACCGCCAGTCGGCGACTTCGCTCGACTTGTGCCCATCCTGCGGCAGTGCTTCACTTATTAACACCGAGGGCTGCAAAAACTGCAGCAACTGCGGCTATAGCAGATGTAGTTGAGGGTAAAGAGAGGGGGAGTCCCTCTCTTTCTTTTAATATTTAGGCTATGTTAAACCTTATTGTTGATATTTGATGGTTACGAACATTTGTTCTATAGTGGGGGTAATCATATGGTTTGGAGCTGATTACCCTATGGATATAAAGGAACTGATAAAACTCGCTAAGGGCTTGGACAGTAAGGACAAGCAACAGCTTATTCTCTTTTTGCAGTCGGAAACCAAAGGTGGGGCAGCTCCTTCCCGAGTGATTGATGAAAATCAAGAGCAAAAGCATAAAGACGGGCTGGTTTGCCCGCATTGCCATAGCCATAGCGTTGTTCGTTTCGGAAAGTACACAATTACAACACGAGCGGGAGCGGTCAAACGCTAACGTTATCGCTGCAAGTCTTGCCTTCAGACGTTCAATGACCTGACGAATACGCCTCTCCAGCGGACGCGGCGACCTCATCTGTGGGTTCGCTTTATCGAACTGATGATTGAAGGGTTTTCGCTGCGAAAATGCGCCGAACTGATGTATGAAGAGGTTTCATTCGTGATCCTCTTTTACTGGCGCCATAAGATTCTCGCTGCGCTTAAACACATTACCGTTTCAAGTCCGAAGGGAAACAGCGCGTCAGCGTTTACCATATCCAGAACGTCAACAGCTACCATAGCCGTCTGAAGAAGTGGATGGACCGTTTCAACGGTGTGGCAACTAAATATTTGGAGCATTACCTGGCGTGGTTCCGCTATCTTGACAGCAAGGAATATGAGAACACAACGTCGAATAAGAAAAACATGTTGGTGTCCTCATGCCTTTTCTCTGTGAAGAATACGAACGCTAGGCTTCGACGGATGGCATACTGTTGAGTGATCGCGAGTATAGTTTAGGCTGAAACCAGAAATGTGTGCTTTGCGAATGGTCGGACTCAACCATGTTAGAAAAGACCTATGCAATGAACATTAGTTTAGGATTGGAAGGAGGTCGTCAAGTGAAACAAGGGGTAGGTAAAATGAGGGCACTGGTGTATGATACCTACGGAACGCCCGATGTCCTACGAATGGAAGAAGTGGAAATCCCCCAACCTTTGGATCATGAAGTGCTGATCAGAGTGCACGCTGCATCGGTGAATTCCTGGGATTGGGATCTCCTACGTGGAAAACCGTTTCTGACCCGACTTGGCGGACTTCGCAAGCCCCGTTACCGCACCCTAGGCGCTGACATAGCGGGGCGGGTAGTCTCTGTGGGCGCTGCTGTCAATAAGTTTAGGCAGGGGGACGAAGTTTTTGGAGACATTTCTGGTTGCGGTTGGGGCGGGTTTGCTGAATATGTATGCGCTAACGAAGAAGCATTGACGCAAAAACCTGAAGGTTTGAGTTTTGAACAGGCAGCCGCCATTCCACAAGCGGCTGTTCTAGCCTTACAAGGATTACGTGATAAAGGAAAGCTTTCAAAAGGTTATCAGGTTTTGATTAATGGGGCGGGCGGCGGTGTGGGTACATTTGGAATTCAATATGCCAAATTGCTTGAGGTTGATGTGACTGGTGTGGATAGAGCTGAGAAGCTGGAAATGCTGCGTTCAATCGGAGCAGATCACGTGCTGGATTATACGAAAGAAGATTTCACCAACAGCGGTCGGCGTTACGACGTGATCCTTGATGTTGTCGGGAATCGTTCAATTTTCGAGATCAAGAAAGCACTCAAATCAGGAGGCACGTATGTCATGGTTGGCGGTTCTCTGCCTCGGATCTTTCAGGCTTTGCTGGTGTCTCCGTTGATCGCTTGGGTTGAAAAGAAGAAAGTGAAGGTACTAGTTCATAAACCGAACCATAACGATCAGTTGGTTTGGAAATCCTTGATAGAAACAGGTCAGGTCACGCCAGTTATAGATCGACGGTTTTCTTTAAAGGACACAGCAAAAGCACTTGAGTATTTTGGAGAAGGTCGCGTGGTAGGCAAGGTTGTCATTAATTTGGAAACACAGGTTCATTGAGAGTCAGTTACGGAGAACTCTTTAGCTGAAAAACCCGCCGTACAATGGCGGGCATCTTTCAAAACTCGTCCAAGGTGATACGCCAAGAAAAAGCTCGAAACGCTTTGGCAGGAAAAGCTCCGTAGATACTGCCGGAGGTGGAGCCCTGGGAGCCGTAGTCGGCTCTGCATTGGGTCCTGTAGGCACTATTGTTGGCGGCATTGTAGGCGCTGCTGTAGGTAACAAGGCAGGAGAAAGTGTCGGAGCAAATGTTGACGATAACGATCAAGCTGGTAATTTATTTTTAGCATGTGACCTTGTTTCAAATCTATCGTCTTGGGGTAATAAAGGTTGAATCATATGTTCTTTATTATATGAGATATGAGAAAGGAAAGAAGGGCGGACTATGCAGCAATTAACGGAAATCGACCACCAGGTTCTTTTTGAACAAGTATATCGCATTGCTCCCATAGGCATCGCTTTTGTCTCATTAGACAGAAAGTGGGTCAATGTAAATCCCACCATGTGCAGAATATTCGGTTATTCGGTAGAAGAGCTGAGGGAACTTACTATGAGAGACCTGCTCTTTGAAGCAGCCGAAAGCCAGACGGAGGTTCTAATAAGTGAATTGCTAGATAACGGGAGAGAATCCTGCCAAGCGGACGAACGTTTCGTACAGAAAAACGGCGAAATGATTTGGGCTTCCTTGCACGTTTCTCTGGTTCGCGATGAGAATGATGGAAGTCCGCAATATTTCATTTTCCAGATCATTGACAATACGAGGAATAAGCTTGCCGAGCAAAAGCTGCAGGAAAGCATTGAACGCTATACTTCATTAAAAAAATACAATCATGACGCTATCATATCTTTTGGACTGGATGGTAATATTATTAACGGTAATCAAATGGCGGAGCAATTAACCGGCTATAAAATAGAAAAGCTAATCGGAGAGAGTATCTCCAAAATCCTGGGACCTAAAATTTTGGCTGATATTTTTTCCTCAGCTCAGGATTATTCGTCTGTAGAAAAAAATATTAATTATATTTATCACAAAGATGGACATACGGTTGAAGTGCTGGCCACTTTGGCTCCCATTTTTATACATAGTAAGAACTTCGGATTTTATCTCATTGCCAAGGATATGACGGAGCAAAAGCGGCTGCTTATAGAAAAAGAGGCTGCTGAGAAAACGAACAAGGCCAAGAGCGAGTTTTTGGCCATGATGAGTCATGAGATCCGGACCCCTATGAATGGGGTTATCGGCATGACGGATTTACTGTTGGAGACCCAATTGGATTCGGAGCAGCAGGAGTATGCGCAAATTATAAAAAAAAGCGGGAACACACTTCTCACGATCATTAACGATATTCTGGATTTTTCCAAAATCGAGTCAGGGGTTTCTGAGGTCGCTATGGAACCGTTCAATGTTCGAGTCATTGTCTCGGAAACTATCAATATTATTATGCCAAGAGCATTGGAAAAGAGCTTGGTGATTTCTACCTCGGTTTGTCCTAATGTTCCTAATATTGTAGGTGGCGACGACACGAAATTAAGGCAAGTGCTTATTAATTTGCTTAGTAATGCTGTGAAATTTACAGCGGAAGGCACGATATCCGTTTCGGTGGAGTGTCTGTCCCTCGAACGGGATCATGTTTGTCTTCAGTTTTCTGTTCAGGACACGGGGATTGGTATTCCTAAGGACAAAGCCGCATACTTATTTGAGCCATTTTACCAAGTCGATAATTTCATGACCCGTAAGACAGAGGGGACAGGCTTAGGCTTAGCTATTTGTAAAAAGCTGGTTCAGCTTATGGGCGGGGAAATCACCTATGAAGCCTCGGCTGAACCATCCGGATCGCGGTTTGTCTTCACGACCCAATTTCAGCTTGAACCCCATTCGGAGACAAATTCCTTAGAATATGCTCTTGATCCTATAAGTATGACGGACAATACTCTTCATATTCTGATAGCTGAGGATAATGCCGTGAATCAGATCGTGTTAAAGAAGATGGTTGAGAAGCTGGGATATCGGCCTGCTATCGTGGAAAATGGCCTTGATGCGGTTGAAGCGGTTCAACGCTTCCCTTATGATATTATTTTTATGGATGTGCAAATGCCGGGAATGGACGGATTGGAAGCCACCCGGCAGATTAAAGCCAATATGACGGGTGGGAAAACTCCATTCATTGTAGCGGTAACGGCTCATGCCATAAAAGGCGATCGCGAAAGATATTTATCCCAGGGAATGGATGAATATGTGAGTAAACCCATTAGTATGAATGCGGTAGCTTCAATTATAGAGAAGTTTATGGAGAACACACCTTAGGGTGTGTTTTTTAGTATGGGATAGATACTGATCGCTCTACTAAAGGTTGGGGGAGGGGATACGGATACTTTCTCTATAGTCATCCTCTACTGTTCGGTGAAAATAAAGTATTTTCTTAGTGCTTAGGTTAAGATAAGTCCCCTATTCGGATGCGTTGCTCTCGTGCCGACTGGGGCTGGCGTGTTCGAGCTCTCCAAAATGAGCGTAACACCCGAGTTGCGGGGGCGCGAATTCGGGCGGAAGAGCGGATGTGTTTATGGATATGGAACTGCAGGCGTCTGCCGGTCATGCTAGAATTTGACAGCCGCTTTTGGGGTCAAGTAATCTAGTAATAGTATTTCCCAGAGGAGGCATGGCATTGAAATATTTTACTATATTTGCATCCAGAAACGATATGGACGATATCGAAGATATCATTACGGACCTGTATGCGAAAGACCATACCATCGAGAAAAATAGAAATGATTATACTGTCGAGACAGGCTCGCTGTTCAACAAGCGGAAGACGATTATCCGGGTGTCGAATGAACGCACGAATCCCGCTTACTTCGAAACGAATATTCCCGGGATGATGGGGTTTTACGACCGCATTCCTTTTGCCGACGACCATCGGAAGGGACTGGTCTTAACGCAAATCTCCGTATTGAATACGATAATCGCGCTCGAAGCGGAGAAGGAGCTGAACGAGAAGCAGCTGCAGCTATGCATGGCGCTGCTGTCCAAGGTCGAAGGGATCGGCTTTTTGCAGGATGGAACGCTTCTTGATTACGACGGTCAAGTCATTGTGTATCCTGACGGAACGTCGGGTCCGGCCGATTTCCGGCCCCGGGCCTGCACCGTGAAAGTGCTCGGGCCGGAGGCTGTATCCGATGAGGGCGAGCGAAGAAAAAGAGCCTCCATCGATTATATCCGGGAGCGCGGTGTCCCGCATCTGGAAGCTTTGCCTCAGCTGCCGTCCGCAGCCGAATGCCGATGGAAGTCACAGGAAGAGATCGCCAGGAGAGCGGTTGCTCTGCTGATCGTGATCCAGTACGCTTGCGACATCGCACAAGGCGGCGACCTCGCCGAGTCTAAGGATTTTGTTATGAATACGCTGCGGAAATTCGGCGTAGAGGACGAGTTGACCCCAAACGAACGCCGGCTGCTGGAAGCGGAAGAACCGGCGCCGCAAGAGGCCGTCAATATCGCATGGCAGTACGAAGCGTACTGGCCGCTGATCTGGGCGCTGCAGCTGGTGGAGACGCTGGAGTTCCCCGACCGGATTTGCGATTGCAACTATGCGATTGAGGTCGTCTCCCGCTGCGGCTCGTTCGAGGAATTTTACCGGCAGACGGCCATGCGCAGCCGGGAGGAAATTTTGGATGAGGCGGACAAAATCTATCGTCTGCAATGGGCGTGCGTAAACAGCCGCATCCAGGGACAGGAAGCCCCTGCAGGCATGAACGAGAGCGTCGTGATGGAGAGGCGCAGAGGATTGTTCTGGATGGTCGGCTGCGACGACGAGGAATGGGATCATATTCCGATGGATACATAAATAGCGATAAGAACATGCGCAAGGACCGCTCGGAAGATAACCGGGCGGTCCGTTTTCGATTTCGAACGGCTTAGTCGCGCAATGCGACCGAGGCCAGTTCGGAATAAACTGTATTACCGTTGCGCTGGTCGTACTTCTGTGCTGCGGAGATCGCAAGCCCGCCCAAATGCCGTGCCAGCTCTTCCAAAGACATATCCCCGTTCGCCCATACGAATGATGCCGGCAGCCTGGGCCGGTAAACCGGATCCTCCGCGGCGATCCTTCGCAGCAGCTTTGACGAATACAGGTGGAAAAGCATCGTCTGGTATGGATCCTCATGCTGCAGCGTCAAGGCGATATGCTGTTCGAACAATTCGATCCCTTTCTTCGGATTGGCTACCGCCAAATACTCGATATGCCTCGCAAGGGCCCCGACAAAATCCCGCTTTCCTTTGACCAGCCTGTAGCCGCGGGTATGCGCCTTAGCCGCTTCCTCCGCGGACCGCGCGCGATACAGCGGAAGCAGAAGATAGGAGATCGTAATATGAGGCACCTCGGCGCAGCGCATCGAGCCGGACAAAATAGGCTTAGCCGCTTCCAGCGCCTTCTCGTCGTCCCCGGCTTCGGCGTAATACTGCACAATTTGATTTTGCTCGCAGGCGATGCAGTCGCTCATGTCGTCTCTTCGCAATGTTTGAAAGCGTTCCATGAATGTCCCGGCTTCTTGCAAACGGCCCAGATCCATGGCCAGCCGGAAGCGGTAATACCAATACGTGCGGGGGCCATACCCGTGCTCCTGGTATCGTTTGCCCAAATCCTCGGCCAGCGCTTCGATCTGCTGCAGCGGAATATCCGGGAAGTGGGAGATTTCCCCGAGAATCCATTTGTACGACCATAACAGATCGTAGCTGTCGAATAATTCGGGATGCCGGTCGTACTGTCCCAGCTGCCACGAGAACGCAACGACGGCTTTCAGCGGAAATCCGTTAAAAATAGACGTTCGGACGATATCGCTCCTTATATCGTAAGCCAGCTCCAGCAGTCCTTCGGCATCGGCGATGCGCACCGCCGCCTCCAGCACCTCGAGCTTCGCCGCGCCGTCCGGAAGCGATCCTGCCTCCTGAAGCAAAGCCTGCAAATCCTGATTCATTCGGAAGTCCCCCCATTCTTGGACGTGGCGGCAAGTCCCCATTCGATAAAGCGGACGATGCCTTGATTCATCGCATTCAATTCCCGCCGGGTCATCGGATAATGTCCCATCATCAAGGCGTTTGTGTACAGCACTTCTACCGCGGCCGGAAGCATCTGCGGATGAGCAGACGCGAATACGCGTGCTATCATCGGATTGTCCAGATTAAAGTAGAGGGTGGAATAGGCGGATTCGTTCAGTCCCGCACTCAAATTACCCAGCACGGAGGCTAGCAAATCGGGGCTCGATTCCCGGGCATTCTCGATGGAGCGGAGAGCCGACGATTCTCTTGATAACGTATAGAGCGCGGGTAGCTCGGACGGCTTGAACCGTTTCAGCTGCACCTGGCATTTAAAGCTTTGCAGCGCCGCATCCGCCAGACGGATCGCTTCGTAATAACGGCTTTTTTCCTCAAGGGTAAGATCGGCGAAGGCCAAAGATACATCTTCCGGAACAAGGCGTTCCAGCTCCAGCTCCGGCTTCAGGTAGGCCAGCCCCTCCAGCAGCTCTGCATTGTAGATATAGCCCCCGTTCAGGACAAGCTGCGATTGCGCCGCCGCTACATGGGCAATCTGCCGATATTCATCCACGGAGAGGGTATAGTAAAGCTTTCTTCGCTCATTGAGCAGCTCTCCCAGCGTACGCTCGCCATAGGTGCTTTCGAAGGCCAGCCAGCGATAAATAACCGAGAGAAAATCCGCGTCTTCGGCCGCCAGCGCTTTCATGGATAGCACATGAAGTCCGATCACGTGCTGCAGCCGGTCCGGCTCATACTCTCCCATCCGCATCAGCTCATCCCGAATGGCCTGCCCCAGCTCGTTTCTGACTTCCTGCAGTCGTTCATCCTCATAGAAATGCTCGCGCGAGGCGGTCGGCTGCAGCTCGTCGGTCCAAACGAGACATTTGACGAAGAAAGCCCATTCCGGCAAAATGTTGTCCGCTTGATCCGATACAAGCATTTGCTTTAAATAGACTCTGTGCGCCCGCCGTGCGTTCAAGTTGACGGTATGCGGCAGGATGAAGGCTATGCCGCCGGTCCGGCCGTTTGAAGTGCGCAGCGGAATGAAGTCCTGGAATCGTTCCCCGAGCAGCCGCTGTCCGAAAGCCAGTACCTCGTGGCGGCTGCCACGAGCCAATTCAGGCTCTTCGATCCAGGCAGGGCGGGAGCTGTTGATAATCTCCTGCATTCCGTCCGCTCTGAGAGTGACGGGGTAAGGCAGCAGAGCGCCGTAATAGAAGAGCAGTTCCTTGATCGTCTCCGGCTCGAAATATGATTCGCAACCCGGCTTGCTGCGCAAGTAGACGCGGGTTCCCGTGGACAGACGGGTATCCAGCTTGCGGATCGTATACGTGCCGTCAGGCTTGCCGCGCCATTCCATCGAAGGCCCGCCCTCGGCCGATTGCGTCAGGACGATAATTTCATCACTGACCATAAAGCAGGACAGCAGGCCGATGCCGAAACGCCCGATAAAGGACGTTTCGGCCGCCAGGAAATCTTCCCCGACCTTGGAGGAATGGCCGATCATGGCCAGGAAACGGTGGATATCCTCCTCGGTTAAGCCGATGCCGTTATCTTCGATGGTCATCGTCCGATTGGACCCGCTGCCCGCAATGTCCACCGACACTTGTCCCGCGTTTGCCGGGTCGATTGTATTTCTTGCCGTAATGGCGTCCGTTGCGTTCTGCAGCAGCTCGCGCAAGTATACCTTCGGACTGCTATACAAATGGTTGGATAAAATGTTGATCATGCCGCTCAAATTGACCTGAAACCGATATTCATTTTGTTCGTTCATCGGACACACTCCTTTTCTTGCTTTCCTTTCTATTCTACAATCAATCGTGCACTAATTTCCAACTTTTCGGATTTCTTCCCGCCCCACAGTTTCGATGAAAGCACTGCCAGTAGGCAAGGCGGATGATCGAGCCGGAGCCTGTATTTGGTGATATCAAGAACAATCGGGGATTCAAAAGATTCCTGCTTCGAGGCTTACCCAAAGTAAGCTTAGAGGTCGGGTGGCTTTCGCTTGCCCATAATTTGCTAAAGAAAGCGGCAGTAGACCTCCAAAGTTGTCTTCCACATTTGACGACATGGAAGCTTTCTCTTGAAGGTGTTTTGTTTAGTCTCATGCTGTGGGGTCAGTCCCAAACCGGCTATGGGCGGTTTATTTTTTTATAGACATATGTTATAAAATAACATAATATTATGTTGTAAACGAACATATATGTTATAAATTAACTTAATGCTATGAAAGGGTGAACACGTTTGATACCAAAACCCAGATTAAACCGGATGTTCAGCGCCCAGGGAAAATGCTTTGACGTCGCTATGGATCACGGCTTTTTCAACGAGACTTCCTTCTTGTCCGGCATCGAGAATATGAAGCAGGCGATCACGGCAGTCGTCGAAGCGGGCCCGGATTGTATCCAATTAAGCCTTGGCCAGGCTCGGCATTTACAATCGATTCCTGGTGGACGCAAGCCAGGACTTGTTTTGCGTACGGATGCGGCTAATATTTACGGTCATACGCTTCCGCGTTTTTTGTTTAGCGAGCTGATCGACAAGGCCGTAGAGCACGCCCTGCGCATGGATGCGGTGGCGGTTTGTGTGAATTTACTGCTGCTTCCAGGCCAGCCGGAGCTTCACCATCAATGCGTCAGGAACGTATCTCTGCTCAAGACCGAGTGCGAGAAATACGGCATGCCGCTTATGGTCGAACCGCTGGTCATGCTGCCTAACGAAGCAAAGGGCGGCTACATGGTAGATGGTGATATCGACAAGATTTTGCCGCTTGTTCGGCAAGCGGTGGAGCTGGGCGCAGATGTGATCAAAGCGGACCCTTGTGATCATGTGGAAGAATATCATCGCGTTATCGAGATAGCCTCCGGGATTCCCGTTCTTGTGCGGGGCGGGGGCAGGGCCAGGGATGAGGAAATCGTCAGACGTACCGTGCAATTGATGAAGCAGGGCGCTTCCGGTATCGTATACGGCCGCAATGTCGTTCAGCACCCAAATCCGGCCGGCATGACCCGGGCCTTGATGGCGATTGTTCATCACGGGGCTGCCGAAGCGCAAGCATTAGCTCTGCTCGCCGGGGAATCTGCAAAATAAGGAGAGAAGATAGGTTATGTCAAAAACGATCATACGCTTCGGCGTCATTGGCTGCGGGTTAATGGGTAAAGAATTTGCCAGCGCAGCGGCCCGCTGGTGTCATTTGACAAATGTCGATTTCCAACCCCAAATTACCGCTGTTTGCGACGCTAACGTCTCAGCAACGCAATGGTTCAAGGAACATGTGCCAAGTGTGAAGGCCGTGTATACGGATTATAAGGAGCTGCTGGCCGACCCCTCCGTTGACGCCATATACTGCGCCGTGCCGCATCATCTGCACGCGCAAATCTATGTCGATATTATAGAGTCAGGCAAGCATTTGCTAGGCGAGAAGCCGTTCGGAATCGATCAGGACGCGAACCGCCTCATTCAGGAAGCTGTCCTGAAGCATCCCGATGTTATCGTACGCTGCTCTTCGGAATTTCCGTTTTTTCCGGGGGCTCAGCGAATCGTTCAGTGGGTGAAGGAGAAGAAGTTCGGTACAATTATGGAGGTCGAGGCGGGCTTCTGGCATTCCAGCGATCTGGACCCGGGAAAACCGATGAATTGGAAAAGGCAAATCGCTTCGAACGGCGAATATGGATGTATGGGGGACTTGGGCATGCATGTCCTGCATCTGCCGATGCGTTTCGGCTGGAAGCCGAAGTCCGTCCGAGCGCTGCTGGCCAACATTATACGGCAGCGGCCGGATGCTTCGGGGAGCCCAGTTCCTTGCGAAACTTGGGACAACGCGATTCTTGCCTGCGACGTCGAGCTGGAAGACCAGCGGTTTCCGATGGTTCTATCGACCAAACGCATCGCCCCCGGGCATGCTAACACCTGGTTTATCCGGATCGCGGGAACGGAATGTTCCGCGGAATTTACGACCAAGCATCCAAAACAGATCTCCTATTTGCCGTACACGCCGGGAGGCGTTCAGGCATGGCATGTGGAGGATGTGCCGTATCAATCGGCCTACGGCACCATAACCGGAGGCATCTTCGAGTTTGGCTTCTCGGATTCGATCCTCCAAATGTGGGCGGCCTTCTGCGACGAGCTGACGCACGGGAAGGACGCACGGCTTCCCTTCCGCTGCGCGACGCCGGAAGAAGCGGTTGGCAGCCACAAAATATTCACGGCGGCATTGGAGTCGAACCGGACCGGACAAACGATTCCAATTGACTGGAGGAATTGATATTGAAAACCGATGAGATGGATGTGATTGTTGCCGGACACATTTGTCTGGATATCATCCCGGCAATGGAGGAGACGCATGCGGGAACGAGTGCTTTCTTTGCTCCGGGCAAGCTTGTCAATATCGGACCGGCAATCCTCTCTACCGGAGGCGCCGTCTCCAACACCGGTATTGCGCTTCACCGGCTCGGCGGCAAAGTGAAATTGATGGGCAAGATCGGAACCGATCCGTTCGGTGAGACGATACTGACGATATTGCGCCAGCATAGCCCGGCCTTGGCGGACGGCATGATCATCGCACCTCATGAGCACAGCTCGTATTCCATCGTCATCAGCCCTCCGCATAGAGACCGCACCTTTCTGCATTCGACGGGAGCGAACGATAGTTATTCGGCTGCGGATTTGACTCCCGCCCACCTGCAGGATGCGAGGCTGTTTCATTTTGGGTATCCCCCTCTCATGCGCAAAATGTATGAAAATCAAGGAGAAGAGCTGGCCTTGCTGTTAAAGAAAGCAAAGGATCACGACCTTACCGTATCTCTTGATATGGCGAGGCCTGACCCTGATTCCGCAGCAGGGAAGGTCGATTGGACCGCTGTACTTACCCATGCGCTGCCATATGTTGATATTTTTATGCCCAGCTTCGAAGAGATTCTGTATATGCTGCAGCGAGAGCGCTTCGAGCGCCTGCTGGGGGAGGCTCCTGACGGTAATCTGCTGTCTTACGCCGCTGACGGAGGGCTTTTGAGTGAAATGTCGGAGCAGTTATTGCAGATGGGAACGGCTATCGCTGCGATTAAGCTGGGAGAGCACGGATTGTACGTGCGAACGACATCTAATGCAGACCGTCTGAGAGCCATGGGGCCGTGTGCGCCAGAACAAGCGATGGCGGAGCATTGGCTCGGGTGTGAGATGCTGACGGCCTGCTACGAGGTGGATGCTGTGGGGACGACGGGTGCCGGCGATTGTACGATAGCGGGTTTCCTGACAGGGTTATTGAGGGGCTTGTCACTGAAAGAGTCGCTTCATGCCGCGGTCGGGGCCGGTGCGTTCAATGTAGAGTGGGCGGATGCGACAAGCGGGATTCCGAGCTGGCAAGAGGTCTGGGAGCGAATCGGCCGGGGATGGGCCAAGCGCGGGATGAAGCTAGATCTAACTGGATGGAGCCTGCTGGAGCCTGGATTATGGGTCGGCCCGCACCATCAATTCTATGTTGAAGGGCAGGAATGAACGATGAAAAGAAGCGAATACCAACGGGCTCAAGAAAGGGCGGCGGCCATTCTGAAATCCGGCGGCATTGTGATCGCAGAGCCGGAAGCCGAGCATATCGAAGTCGCGGATTTCGGGCTGGGAGACCTTGAAGCTCAGGGTTTGCAATTAATTACCTATGTAAATTCGGATCGTTACTGCGCCAAGGAGCTGGTCCTGTTCCCGAAGCAAACATGCCCCGAGCATCTGCATCCGCCGATAGGCCATGAACCCGGCAAAATGGAAACGTTTCGCTGCCGGTTAGGAAAAGTATTGCTCTATGTCGAGGGCGAGGCCGCTTCCGACATTCAAGCCGCGCTTCCGCCGGGCAGTGAGGCATATTACACCGTTTTCCATGAAGTGGAGCTGAATCCGGGAGAGCAGTATACGATCGCACCTGGAGTCAAGCATTGGTTTCAAGCGGGCGAGGAAGGGGCCGTCGTATCCGAATTTTCCAGCACCAGCCGGGATGAGTACGATCAGTTCACCGATCCTCGTATCGCAAGGCTGCCGGTTATCGAAGAGGACGGGCAGGATCGGACATGAGGCTGTACGGAAAAGATTGGTCTCGTCGCGAGTTGGAGGCGCGTGTAGGCAGAGTTGAGCAAATAGCCGGCATTCGGCGATTCCTCAGCACGGAAGGGAAGGAGTCGGGTGTTGAGCAGATTCAGGTTCGCACCGGCGCGGGGCTATGTTATTATGTAACCCCAACCAAGGGATTGGATATTTCCTTAGCAGAATTCGGCGGAACGCCTATCAGCTGGCAGTCCCCTAACACTGACGTCCACCCCGGCTATTATGCCGCACAGGAGAATGAATGGCTTCGAACGGCGTCAGGAGGCTTGCTGATGACCTGCGGCTTGACTCAAGTCGGATCGGCTTGCGAGGATCAAGGGGAGCAGCTCGGCTTGCACGGCCGGGCGCATCATACCCCTGCAGCCCAGGTTGCGGCAACAAGCGTGTGGCAGGGAGACGAAATGGACATGACGATTTCCGGCGTAGTAGAAGAAACGTCCATATTCGGCGGAACGCTTCGTCTCTCCAGGCAAATTCGCAGTCAACTCGGCAGAAACGAAATCATCATCCGCGATGAGGTGCGGAATATGGGCTTCTCTCGCTGTCCTCATATGCTCTTGTATCATTTTAATTTTGGTTTTCCCTTATTATGTGAAGATACGCGGATTTACATCGGCAGCAATGAAGCCGTTCAGGCGAGGGGGAGCTCGGTGTTGATTGACGGATACGACCGTTGGCAGTCACCCGATCCCGCTTTTCAAGAAAAAGTGTACTATCATAGCTGCGGGGCTCAACCGGAAGTCCGTATTGAAAACGCTAACTTCCCGCTGGCGCAAGGTGCTGGAAGGATTCGGGTTACGCTTTGCTGGTCGGCTGAGACGCTTCCGCTGCTGGTACAATGGTACATGCCAGGAGCCGGAACGCACGTGCTTGGCCTGGAGCCGGCCAATTGCCGTGTAGAGGGCAGATGGAAGGAGCGGGAGCAAGGAACACTTGTGTATTTGGAGCCAGGCCAAATCGTGCGGCATGAAATCAGATTGAATGTGGAACAGGTTACTGGGATAATAGAAGCATGAAGAAAAGTTACGGGGGTTCACATGTCACAGTCGCATAATCAAGTAAACCAACGCCAACAGCAAATTTTGGATCGGATGGCTCTGACCGGCGAGGTAAAAATCGCCGAACTGAAGGAGATGTTCGATGTTACCGAAATGACCTTGCGTAGGGACATGGAAAAGCTGGAGCAGTGGGGACATATAAAGCGCACCTTCGGTGGGGCAATCTTGCTCGGCAAGGATATCGAGCTGCAGGAGCGTATCGGCGTCTTGATCGAGGAGAAGATGCGAATCGGCAGGCGTGCGGCTGAGCTAGTGCTGCCCGGAGATTCGATCTTTCTCGATGGAGGCTCGACGACTCTGCAGGTGGCGCGATGCTTGGCGCCGGACCGCAATATGACCGTCGTTACCAACGCGCTGAATATCGCCGCCGAGCTTCGAGGGAAGCGGATTCCGACTATTATCATCGGCGGCATGATGCTGGATGCGACGGATACTCTGATCGGCCCCGTTGCAGCCAATGCGCTGTCGACCATGGCGTTCGACCGGGCGTTCATCGGAGCAACGGGGATGGCTGTCAAGCATGGGTTCAGTAATTCCAATATGTACGAGACAGAGATTAAGCGTATCGCTATCGCACAGTCGGCTGAAGTGAATATTGTCATGGACCATACCAAGTTTGGCAAGCAGGACTTGTTCTCCTTCGCGGCTTTGCATGCTGTGAACAGGCTGATAACGGATAGCCTCCCTGACCGGGAGCTGAGCGACGCTTTGCTGGAAGCGTCCGTTGAGGTAGTGGCTGACGCCTAAAGTCAAGTGTATTATAAATCCGAAAGCTCAAGCGGGCCGTCCTGATGTCATCGCAGATGACAGGACTACCCGCTTATTTTATACCTATGTAAACTCACCCAAATAACACTGACGACCACACAGATGCAGTGCCGCTTATGGTAGGTAGGGCCTTAAAATGCGGTTTGGAATTTGACTTTCCCCGGTAAATCCCCGGTTTATCGCAAAATCGGAACCTGAAAAACAGTATTCGAACTATCCAATCCGCCGAAATTTCTTTATGGTGAAAGGGAAAACCATCATGAAGAAAGGGGCCGTTACATTTGACAGGGTTTATCGAGGAAATTGTAAAAAAACGCCAGCTCTATTTACTGGCCTTGCCGGGCATTATTTTTTTGGCCATCTTCTCGTATATTCCGATGTTCGGGCATCTCATAGCGTTTGAACGCTTTCAGCCTGTGAAGGGAATATGGGGCAGCCCATGGGTAGGGCTGGACAATTTTAAGTTTTTTTTCGGAGGGAGCGATTGGCTGCGGGTCACCTTCAATACGGTGTACTTGAATCTGTTATTCCTCCTCTTCGGGATCGGCTTTGCCATCGTGCTCGCCATTCTGATCAATGAAATTCGCTCGGTCATCGTCAAGAAGCTCAGCCAATCGCTGATATTTCTTCCATATTTCATCTCCTGGCTGGTCGTCAGCTTGATGATGCTCGCCTTTATGAGCACCGACGGTATTTTGAACAACGGACTGAAGCAGATCGGGATTGGCGGGATCAACTGGTACCAGAATGCCCAGCTGTGGCCGTTTATTTTAACCTTGGTCTACGTCTGGAAATTCGCGGGCTATTACTCGATTATATTTTTGGCGGCGATCGTCGGCATTTCTTCGGAATATTACGAATCGGCAAGGATCGACGGGGCGACCCGGTTCCAGCAAATCGTTTTTATTACGATTCCGTCGATCCGTTCTGTAATTGTTGTCCTGCTGCTGCTCGGAGTCGGAAGAATTTTCTTCGGCGATTTCGGGATGATCTACGGCATCGTCGGGGACAACTCCATTTTGTATCCGACCACGGATGTGATCGATACGTATTCGTTCCGCGCGCTGCGCCAGCTGGGCAACTTCGGCATGTCTTCCGCCGTCGTTCTGTATCAATCCGTTATGGGCTTGGCGGCCATTTTGATCTTTAACAAAATCGCTAAAAAAATCGACCGCGAGTCGAGCTTATTTTAGGAGGGCTTATGGAACATACCGCTGTGGCTTTACCTGGAAAACGCGCTCGAACCCGAATCCGGGAAGACCAGTCCTGGGGGGAGAAATTATTCGTAGTCCTCATCTACGCCGTCGTTATTTTGTTCAGTCTGGTGTGCGTCATTCCGTTCTGGATCGTGCTGGCGGATTCGTTCGCTTCCGAGACGAGCTTTTTGCAGCATGGCTATCAGCTTCTTCCGAGTGAATGGAGTCTCGATGCGTATATATATTTGCTGCAAGGGGAGCAATTTATTTCCAGCTACAAAAATTCACTGATCGTCACCGTCGTCGGAACGGTACTGGCCGTCCTCATGACGTCGATGTTCGCTTATGTGCTTGCCCATCCGATGGTGAAATACCGTCATATTTTATCCTTTCTGACGTATCTGGCGATGGTGTTGGGCGGCGGGCTAGTCGGCTTCTACATCATGGTGGCGAATTGGCTGCATTTGAAGGATTCCTTGTGGGCACTGATTCTTCCTTATTTGTTAAATCCATTCTATGCCTTTATTCTCGTAGCGTTCTATAAATCGCTTCCATATGAAATCAACGAGGCGGCGACGATCGACGGAGCGGGGGAGATGAGGCTGTTTTATACGATCATCATTCCGATATCCACACCGGTCATTGCGACAGTCTCACTCTTCTATGCGATTCAATATTGGAATGACTGGTATTTGTCGCTCTTATTCATTGACAATCACAAGCTGCATCCCTTGCAGTTAATGATTCGCCAGTTACTTTCCAATCTTAATGTATCCGCTTACGTAGGGGGCGGGGCGAGCTACCAGGTGACGGCGCCGACAAATGCCATTCAGCTGGCGATCGTCTGCCTTACCATCGGACCGATCGTCTTCCTCTATCCGCTGCTGCAAAAATATTTCGTAAAAGGCATTACCATTGGGGCCGTCAAAGGCTAATTCAACGATACACAGGAGGTCATTTGCACATGAACAAGAAAAAAACGACCGGCGCAGCCGCAGCCATGCTTTTGCTTACAGCTCTGCTGATGGCTTGTACGAACAGCGGAGCAGAGCTTTCCGACACGGCCAAGAAAGCCGATAATACGGGAGATGGGAAAAAGCAAGAGCCAGTGACATTGAAAATCATGGTCCCGGGCGACCGCCCCAAGGATTTCGATGAGGTCATCCAGGAGGCGGAGAAGCGAATGGCCAACTCCGTTAATGTCAAATTGGATGTGGTCTTCGTACCATGGGCCGACCTGGCGCAAAAAACGCAGGTTACCCTCTCGTCCGGCGAAGAGATCGATTTGATCTTCGATGCACCATGGCTGCATCTCACACAGCAAATCGCTGCAGGCAGCTACGCGCCGTTGGACGATCTGCTCCGGCAGTACGGACCGACGATTTTAAAGAACCGTCCGCAGCAGATGTGGGACGCCAACAAATTCGACGGAAAAATTATGGGTATCCCGAACGGGAATTCCTTCCTGCAGGGCCGCGTTTACTACGTGCGAAAAGATTTGCGTGAGCAGTTGAATATCCCGCCGATCAAGACCTATGACGAGCTGATCCGCTTCGCCTATGCCGTCAGAGACGGAGTTCCTAACATCACACCGTTCATTCCGGCCGGCCAGGACGTGAAGAAAGGATTGTCGGAGGGCGCATTCCGTCATTATTGGGCAGATAATAAGGAGAATATCGCCCCGAGCCCGGTGCTTTCGGAATCGCTCGTCTTGTATACCAAAAATAACGACGGAAAAATTTACAATCTATTCGATCAGATGGAGCCCATGGTCTGGTCCTGGATTCAAAACGCCCGCAAGCTGTATCAGGATAAGATCATCAGCCAGGATGTTCTGGCGATCAAGGATGAAGCCGAGCTGCTCAAGCAGGGCAAGGCGGCCATCATTGCCAGCAATGATTTCGGAGTGAGGGACGACGTGCAGAAAGCGTTGAAAAACGCTAACCCCAAAGCGGAATTGGAAGCAGTGACTTTCATGAATTTGGAAAAAGGCGCCATGGTAACGAATTCTCTTCAATACAACTTCATTTCCGTTCCCGTCGTGAGCAAGCATAAAGAGCGTGCCATCCAATTCCTCGAATGGGCCAATCAGAAGGAAAATTATGATTTGCTGGTGTACGGGATTAAGGATAAAAACTGGGAAGCCGTCGGGGACGACCAGTACAAATTCAAAGGCGACGGTTACAAATGGTTCCCGTTCGTATGGGTTTGGAATCCAACGACCGACAGGCAGGATGCGAGCCAGGACGAGGAGACGAAAAGGCTGAACAAGTGGACCTCCGATGCAAGCAACTTCAAGATCGACAAGCTGTCTGGATTTACATTCAACAATGCAGCAGTCAGCAATGAAATCTCGCAATACGTTAGTATCGAAGCCAAATACTACTCAGCCTTGTTCAACGGCGTGGTAGATCCTGAAACCTACTGGTCCAAATTCAAAGCGGAGGCTGCACCGCTAGCCAAGAAAATTCAATTGGAAGAGCAAAAGCAGATCGACGCATTTCTTGCTGGCAAAAAATAGCGGGACGCTTCATCACATACGAGAATTTGTGCTTTAATGAATAGGAAAAAAGAAATGAAGGGGAATAAGAATGCTGCGATTACGGCCTGAAAAAACATACCTTCGTAACGTTTTGAATATGGGAATTTTGTTTACGGTGGTCATTCTCATCTTCTCCTATTTATTAAGGCAGCAATATGCCAAGCAAGCTTATGACGACATAAACCATTTGATGGAAATCAAGACGGACAGTCTGAGCCAAGGCTTCGAGTACCAGCTGGATCATCTTCGTTCTTACGCCTTAAGCATGTATCAGGATCCGGACATCTTCAACTGGCTGATGTCCGATCTTAACGATCCTTTGGCTGCGGCTTCGTCCTTTAAATCGGTTTCGAAATTCATGAGCCTGCAGTCGTATATTGGAACGACCTATCTGGTGAACACCAAAACGCAGCGGGTAATCGACTCCAAGGAAGGCATCCATACATTTGCCGAATTTTCGGATCAGAAGATGCTGGCACGCATTAGCAGCCAGCCTCCGATGACTTTAAGATTTTTCGATCATACGCTCGGAGACGAGTCCTTTCTGGCCTTGATCGTGCCTGCGAACCGCTCCCAAATCGCAAGCCAAGGGTATCTGGTCATTTTATTGAACAAAAGCCTGCTCGAAACCTATTTGCTGCAAAATCTGAACGATCCCGCCACTGGCATCGTCATTACCGACAGCGAGCAGAACGTCATTCTTGGCAGCTCCGGCGCGTTCCGCGAGAAGCAGATGCTGCGTCAAAACTCGGCTAACCATCAATTCGTAGTTGAAGGCAATGTCTTTCTAATCCATTCCCATGCCTTTAAATTAGAGGACTGGACGCTGTATTCCACCGTCCGACTGAAAGACATCAGCGGCAAAATCGACCGAATCCAAATGGAAATACTGGGGATGTGCCTTTTCCTGCTGCTGCTGCTTTCCGGGCTTACCTACTGGAATTCACGACGCCATTTCCTGCCGTTCAGCCAATTGGCGAGCCAGATCAGGCAGACGGTTGCCACGGCCGTGTCCGTCCCCGAACCCAGCCGAAATACGGAATTCGCCATCATCAAATCGGGTCTAGACCATATGGTCAAAACCGTGGAAGAGATGAACCACATCATAAGAAACCATCAGGAAGTGGTCAAGAACGAATTTTTGCGGCAATGGCTGCTGCAGGGGACCTACCATGAATCCTTCCTGGAAAATAAAAACATGAAGCTGCTGCTCTTTCCTGAACTATATTTGGCCGTTCTGCGTATTAACCGGTTCAAGTCTTTCTCGGACCGCTATTCCTACGCTTCGAGGAAGCTTCTTCTGTATGCAATGGGCAATATTACAAGTGAAGTGATGGGGAGGCACGGCTTTGCTATCGAGAATGTGGACGTGGGCAGCGATCATTTGGTCGTGTTTATCGGCGGTGGAAAGCAGGAGAGGACTCCGCTCCAGGCACTGAATGAAGCGCGGGAAGAGATCGGGCGCTGGCTGCAAATTCGGGCTACCGCTGCACTTAGCGGCAGAACGCCCAAGGACGGCAACATGCGCAGCCTGTATGACCGTATTTACGACCTGACTTTGCTGGGATTTTTCAACGAGAAGGACAGCGTGTATGTAGAAGAAGATATGCCGGATTATTGGCCGAAGCCGCAGTCGGGGCTCGACGAGAAGCTGGTTCAGGAGCTGATCCAGGCCGTTCGCAAATCCCGGAAGGATCAGGTTCAAGAGCTATTGGACGCGATCTTCGCCGAGCTTCACCATTTGTCCTATGCGGAATGCCAGTTTCAGCTGAAGCTGCTGTTTTTCTATATTTTCAAAGCTTTCAATAAAGTGATGCTCGATCAGGAGCTGGGCGGGGTGGACTTGTTACGGAGATTCGACACCTTAGCCGATGTGAAGGAATGGATCTGCCAGCAGCTTGCCGGTATTATTGACAGCATTGACATCAAACATTCCAATTCAAACCGGAAGGAAGAATTGGCTGCGGAAATTTTTGATTATGTCAAACAGCATCTTCAGGATCCGATGCTTTCTTTGGAGGGGATTGCGGATTATTTGATGCTTTCCGTCAGCTACGTCCGATTGGTATTCAAAGAGACCTACTTGATTACACTATCGGATTTCATACACCAGGAACGGCTGGAGCAGGCCAAGCAATTGCTTGTTTCCACAGATTGGCCTGTGCTTCACATTGCGGAACGGTCCGGGTTTCAATCGAAAACGACGTTTTTTACCTCATTCAAAAAGTATACGGGCTTAACACCGAACCAATATCGAGAGCAAAAGAGCGAATAACGGCAAGCGGCAGCGGGCAGCGGCGTGAAAGGGGGTGAAATAGCAAGCAACCGAAAAGCCGATCAATTGCGGTGTACCGAACCGAATGCTTTGAACTTTGGAGGTGGATGAATGATGTTGACGCGAAAAACCAGAAAATTGCTAAGTTTTGTCCTTGTATGGCTAATGGCCATTAGCAGCGTTCCTATCACGCATGCGTCGGAGAGCGGCCAGCCGGTCATGATCAACTTGCTGGCGCAGGATATGGACACCCATTTCGACGGCGGAGTAAGTCCTTTTACGCTGGATAACAGCAGCAGCGGCGGTTCGCAAAGAATCGTGCAATGGAACGGCAACAATGCGCTTGAGTTTCGTGACGCTTCGCTCGGCACCAATGCCGCAAGTTATTTCTATTATCAATTGAACAACGGCAAGCTAAAGGACAGGATTAATGTGATTTACGGTATGCCGACGGGAAGCGCTCCAGTGGAATTCATCCTGGAATACAAGCTGAAGCGCAGCGCCGCCAGCGACAAGCCAGTGGCCAAGGACATCTATGCCCAGCTGCAGTTCGCGCCGTACGACAACGTGTTGATTCCCCGCTTTCCGGCCGGTTATCCGAGTATTTCCGGTACAGCGGCTTATCTGAACAGCGATCCGAATGCGATGGGAACGATTAACGACAGTGACATTCCGAGCTATCGTTTCAAGATCGTTCCGAACGGCGGGCAGAAAACGATTACGAGCATCAAGCTGGCCTTCTCCGTCCGCGTCGACACCGGCGGTACGGATGAAGCCTACATCGTCGACGATTTGGCGGTCTACGAGGTGGCAAGCGGGCAAAATCAGGATACTGTACCGCCTGCGGCACCGTCGAATTTGACGGTCACAGGGAAAACAGATACGAGCGTTAGCCTGAGCTGGACGGCTTCGACGGATAATGTCGGAGTAACAGGATACGATATGTATCGCGATGGCAAGCTGCTGAAAACAGTAAGCGGTTTCACGATGAGCGATCTTGTACCCGGATTGATGCCAAATACGGCTTACCGGTTTACCGTCAAAGCGAGGGACGGAGCAGGGAACGTATCGGGGCTGAGCAATGAAGCCGTCGTCACTACATTGCCCTCGATCAGCGGGATGCCGGAGCCATTCGGAGATACGGATATCGGCAGTGTGGGCACGGTGGGCCGTGCCGTTTATAACCGGGATACCGGCACCTTCAAGGTTCAGGGCTCCGGAACGGATATCTGGGGAACGGAGGATGCGTTCCACTATGTATACCGGCCATGGACGGGCGACGGGCAGGTGGTGGCGCGCGTCTACAGCGTCGAGAATACAGCCCAATGGACCAAGGCAGGGGTTATGATCCGAGGCGATATAACGAAGCAGTCCCCTTACACAATGATGGAGGTGACGCCTGCGGGAGGGGTCTTCTTCCAGGAACGGCTTCAGCCAGGAGCGGACTCCAGCCAGACGGCAGGAACCAAAGCATCCGCGCCTTACTGGGTGAAGCTGGTGCGGCAGAATAATGTGATCAGCGCGTACGATTCGGCCGATGGCACGAACTGGACGTTTGTTAAGAAAGAGGCGATGAATCTGCCGGAGACGGTTTATTTCGGTCTGGCGGTAACAAGTCATAACAACAACCGGCTGGCGGCGGCGGAATTCGATAACGTGAGCGTCGGTCCCATCCCGCCTTCGGATAGCACGAATGCACCTTTTCCCGGCACTTTAGACAGCCGAAGACAATGGCTGTGGGGCAAGACGAAATCGATGTCAGAGCTGGGTGGACAGCTCAATATTACACAGTACGTCGCGCAAATTCTCGACGGGCAGAATGCCACCGCTAATCTCCAAAAGCTCGACGCTATGTTCCAAACGTACGACTGGGAGCAGTACAAAACGGTCGCCAAAATGTATGCCTATTTGCTGGTCGGCGACCGGTTCAGCAGCGCGATGACGGATCATGTCCGGTGGTATTTCTCGCAATATGCCTATGCAAAGCTGCCCCAAACCGAAAATCTCCGAATGAGCAACTACACAGCAGGTTATTTGGTAGGGCAGTATTTGTCCGATTTGAAGGATTTGAACGGCAAGTCCGGGGCTGTGCTGAAAGCTGAGAACCGGGCTAATCTCGAGGAGATGCTCGATTCGGGAGTTCGCTACGGATGGGCCGAATATGAAAGTCCGGAATATACGTTCATGACCTATTTGTGCTTGAACGCCTTGTACCAGTATTCGGATGAACCGGATTTCAAGCAGAAGGTTAAAATGGCCATGGACATCATGTGGTTCGAGTGGGCGAACGACTGGATCAATGGAACGTTCATCTCTACATCCAACCGGGCCAAGGGAGACTCGGTTTCGGCAAGCGATCCGACATGGAGGGGAGCGGACCATACCGCTCTGTCTTGGATGTATTTCGGCTCCTACCGGGCGCAGGAGAGAATCGGCGAATCGGAAGGGATGGCGCCTGTAACGTACCGCCCGTATCTCGAATATTTGGGCCTGGTACTGTACCGAGGTATGAGCTATGAACCGCCGGAAATGGCTGTCAGGATCGGCCAAACCGCTGATAAAAGCTACGTGTCCCGCAAAGCCAATCTGCAAAATTCGAGCGGCCGCAATCTTCGCACGTACCGTCAGGCCTATGTCCGGCCGACTTGGGGCCTGTCTACCGAGGTAACGTATAACCGCGTCGACAACTGGATTGAAGATATCCCCGTGGTGCTGCGCTGGCATTCTCCCAAGCCGAATCCACTCTTCCGTCTGTCCGTCGATCAGGGGGATGCACCCATTGGCAATTATGACCAGCCAGCCAACCATCGGATTATGCAGGACGGTAAAGCGGCGGTGGGCGTGTACAAACTGCTAAATACTCCGAGCTCCAATTTTATTAACGCCATGTTCCCGGACACCGGTTCGATTATTGCGAGAGAAGAGCAGGCGGGATGGGTATTTTGCGATGCCGGACCGATGTATTTCGCTTTTAAGATGATTAAGCCGTATTCATGGTATGAACAGACGCCAACCGATCCGGCGAACAAGGTCAAGACGACGGCCCAGCTTCATCCTACCAAACAATTGCTCTACAGCTACCATATCCTTCGCAGTCAGGCCGATACGAATGGATGGGTGCTTGAAACCGCAGACGCTTCCGAGTATAAGGACTTTGCTGCCTTCAAGAACGCGGTTCTTACGAATACGACAGTCGACAGCACGCATATCAACGAGGCCAACCCGCGTCTGATTTATAAAAGCTTAAGTGGGGATTGGATGGACATTACGTTTGATTCCGCTGCGGACGCATACAACAATACACATAAAATCAACAATACGCCCGTCGATTATTCCGCCTTCAAACTGTTCGACACACCTTGGCTGCAGCAGAGGCAAAATGCCGTTATGTTCACTGCATCTCAGGGAGGCGAGTCGTTGACCTACAATTTCGCCGATTGGACGATCACCCGCTCGGTTGTTCCAGCGGCGCAGCAGGGGAATAGGAAGCAGTAAAATCGGACTTTTCCCCGGTATAATGGTTCTTCACTCCGGTTTTCCGGTCATCCGCTTTCCGATACACTATCCTTTGTAAGCACTTTCTTGCAGGAGGACATGAAGATGGAGCTGGTGACAGCCGGAACCGCTGTTGAAAAGAAGACGACTCCCCGGAGTCGCCTCGGAAGGTTATGGAAATACAAGCTGCTATACCTGCTGCTGATGCCTGCTTTTATTTGGGTGTTCCTGTTCGATTATCTCCCCCTGTACGGGATCAGCATCGCGTTTATGGATTACAACGTCATTCAGGGCTTCTCCGGAAGCGAGTGGGCGGGTCTCAAATATTTCCGGATGCTGTTCGAATCCGAAATGTTCCGCAATGCGTTCAAGAACACGCTGCTGATCAGCTTGTACAAAATGATCAGCGGCTTCCTGTGCCCGATCGTTCTGGCGCTTGCCTTGAACGAAATTCGCGCCATCTGGTTCAAGAAGACGCTTCAAACCGCCGTCTACCTGCCAAGATTTGTCTCCTGGGTCGTATACGGCGGGATCATTACACTGCTGCTTTCGCCAGAGACTGGCGTCGTTAACAAAATCGTCGAGCTGTTCGGCGGGACACCCGCTTATCTGCTCGTCGAGCCTGCCTACTTCCGGACGATACTGGTCGTGACCGACGCGATGAAGGAGATGGGCTGGGCAGCCATCATCTATATGGCCGCCATCGCCGGGCTGAACCCGGAGGTATACGAGGCGGCGGTGATGGACGGAGCGACGCGGCTTCAGCGGATCCTTCACGTCACTTTGCCGGGCATCACAGGAACGATCGTCGTTATCTTCATCCTTAGAGTCGGATACATCATGAGCGCCGGGCTGGATCAGGTGATCAACCTGTACAATCCGATGGTGTTTGAGGTTGGAGATATTCTGGATACCTACATATACCGGGTAGGCATCGAGCAGTTCAGCCTCAGCCTCGCCGCTGCAGCCGACGTCATCAAAGGTGTCATCGGGCTCGCACTGGTGCTGATCGCCAATCATATCGCCAGGCGCATCAACGATTCCGGCATTTTCTAGCGAAGGAGAAGAGAAACGATGAAGCTCACGAGAGGCGAGACCGCCTTTGTTACCGTCAACTATACCGTACTCACCGCCTTAACCGTACTAATCGTCATTCCTTTCTGGTACGTCATAACCATCTCGGTGACACCGTATCACCTGTTCAGCGAGAAAAACGGATTCATCCTGTTTCCGACCTCCTTCAGCTTGCAGTACTATGAATATTTACTGCAGAAAGGCTCCCTGATCTATACCGCCTACGGCACCACGATCCGCAACACGGCGGCGGGTGTCCTACTGGCTCTGTTCCTGACCACAACGGCCGCTTACGCGCTGGCAGAGAAAAAGCTGCCAGGCAGGCGGATCATCCTGCTGTACTTTCTCTTTACGATGCTGTTCAAAGGCGGGATGATTCCCACCTATATCACGATCAAGCAGCTCGGGCTGCTCAACACCGGCTATGTGCTCATCCTGGTTATGGCTTACAGCGCATTTAACATGATCATTATGAAGTCGTTCTTCGAGGGTATCCCGGACAGCTTGAAGGAATCCGCCTCGATCGACGGAGCCTCGGAGCTCAGAATGCTGTGGCAGATTGTGCTGCCGCTGTCCATGCCGGTGATAGCTACCATCGGTTTGCTGTATTTGGTGGTGTACTGGAACGATTTCTTCAACGCCATGCTGTATGTGACCGATTGGCACAAAGCGCCTGTGCAGCTTGTTCTTCGCACGATCGTCGCCAGCTCCAGCCTCCCGCCGGAGCTGCTGGAAGCGGCAGGCTCGACGCCACCGCCTACGATAGGCATCCAGATGGCTGCGATTGTCATTGTAGCGCTGCCAATGCTGATCATTTACCCGTTCGTGCAAAAATATTTCGAGCAGGGCATGCTGGTCGGATCAGTGAAAGGATAGTGGGATCGTCCGCCGTAAATAGGATCGCAGCCGGGGAGAAATAGACAACTGATTGGAAGGAAAATAAGGAGGTTTATGAATGATGGCGAGTTCAAAGAAAAGATGGCCGCTCGGCATACTTACCGCCGTACTGGCCGGGACCGTAACTGTTGCGGGTTGCAGCAAGGAGAATGGGGTAGGAAGCACTCCGCCTGCGCCCACAGGGGATTCAGGATCACCTCAGGCGAAGGCGGAAACCCCCTATGAGCTTAAATGGCTCCGGGCTCAAGACATTTCTAAGCCTTACGACCCTTCAAAAGATGTAGTCAAGCAGGCGATCGAGCAAAAGCTCCGTGTGAAGATTGTGCCCGAGCTGGTTGATGTTCAGCAGTACAAGACGAAGCTGAATCTGAAAATGTCCAGCGGTGACATTCCCGATGTAGCAAGAATCGATTTTGCTGACGATTTCCAGAAGTATGCCCTGCAGGGAGCCTTCGTCGATCTGACCAATCTGATTAACGAGAAGGATACTCCGAACATTCTGAAGGAGGTACCGAAGAACGTTTTCGAACAGGCAAAGGTCAACGGTAAAATGTACGGGATTCCTTATCAAGGAGGGCCTGGTGCCGGGTATCGGTGGAATCTGGTCCTTCGCAAGGACTATCTTGAAGCGGCGGGAAGCGCGGTGCCGAAGACGCTTGACGAATATTATAATCTGCTGAAAAAGATCAAAGCGGAAAAGCCGGAGGTTATCCCTCTCGGTGGGTATACGGCCCAAATCGGGCAGCCCAAGTACGCCAACAATTCCTTCGACCACATCTTCGGCGCGTTCGGAGTGACGCCGGGTTATTTTACGGAGAAAGACGGCAAGTTCAGCAACTATGACATCGATCCGAGAATGAAGCAAGCCCTTCAATATTTGCAAAAAATGTATGCGGAAGGTCTGATCGATAAGGAGTTCGCCACCATCAAGGAGGAGCAGCTGCGGGCAAAGCTGTATAGCGGCAAGCTGTTCTCCTGGATGGGCTGGTGGTCTACGGCAAGCGATTACGACACCCAGATCGAGACAAGCGAGCTTAAGAAAAGCGGCAAGCTGGCCGCAGACGGGAATCTCCCGAATCAAGCCGATCAGCCGTTCAAATATTTGACCCTGACCGGTTCGCTTACGGGTCCGGACGGCAAGGCGGTGGCTCCAATGGGAGCGCCTTTCTCCCAGATGCACGCCATCAGCGCGAAAACCAAGGATCCCAAAAAAGTGCTGGGCATTATCGAGCAATCGTTGTCCCTCGACAACCAGATGCTGACCGTTTGGGGCATCGAAGGAGAAGACTACAAGATCGAGAACGGCAAGATGAAGCTGGCCACCGATCTGATCGACCCCAAGACACAGCAGGACAAGAACGGGAATTTCCGCGGGACGCAGGGCTATCTGTTCGCTCCCGGGCTGCAAGGGTGGCCGCGATACCTTGAATCGCTCCCGGTGCGAAATGCACAGGCACTTGATATAGCAATCCATAATCCGTACCAGATTACCGACGCTTCCAATTATCTGGATTCCCCGACCAAAATCGCCAAGCTGGTGGAGTTGAATACAATGCGCGACTCCGTCTTCACACAGATCATTATGGGCGGTGACATCAAGAAATTCGACGAGTTCACGGAGAAGTGGAAGGCGCAGGGAGGCGCACAAATTTTGAAAGAGCTGGAGGAGTCGCTGAAGAAGAAATCAGGCAAGGGGTGATTCCGTAATGAAAAGGTGGTTCGGCAAGATAAGCATGCTGTTAATTGTGACGTTGCTGATACAGCCGCTTCCGGTTTCCGTAGAGGCGGCGGATTCGGCACCGTTGTTCGAGGACAGCTTTGCCGGAGGGCTTGGTAATTGGGATATGTTCGGCAACACGGCATGGCAAACCGCGGGCAGCGGAGCAGAGGTGGTGCTAACAGGCTCGACGACAGCGACCTCCCCTCAGCGGGCTATTGTGAAGACGTCTTCGTTACCGTACAGCTCCAAGGATTACGTCATGGAGTTTACGGCCAAAGGAGACCGGTTTCGGGCGCTGTTCCGCTACAGCTCCGGTACCAGCTACTATTTCATGGAATTCAAAAACTCCAGTTTCGTCGAACTATGGAAATACCCAGAGTCGCCCTCCGCCGTGCAGGTGGGAGCTTCCGCAGATATTAGCGCAGCAGTTCATGGATTTCAGCTTGCGGATACGCATTCCTATCGGATTGAGATAAATGGAAGCGGTTTCTCATTGCTCGTCGACGGCACTAAAGCTGCTGCCTTCAACGACTCGTCCCTTGCGGCTGGCGGGGTCGGCTTCTCACTGAAAAGTATCGGTCCGGCCGTTCATTTGAGCGTAGATCGTATCGCGGTCTGGCCGCTTTCCTCACAATCAGCGTTCGGGATCGTTCATACGCCTCTAACCGAGGTTCCGTACAATGCCGATGTACCGGTTGCCTTTACCGTAGCGAATGCCGCCTCAGCAGTGACGGCTCAGATCCGCTACGCTTACGGAAGCGACGGAACCGAACAGTCGGTTCAGGCATCGGGAGGCGGCAGATCGTATTCGGGCACGATTCCGGGAACGAACCGGTCCGACCGTATTCGCTATTATATTACCGCCCAAGACGGCTCCGGCCAAACCGCGCGCTATCCGGCAACGGGAGCAATCGAGGTCGCGATCAGGGAAATAACGCCTTACCGGAACGATTTTGAAGCGGAGCCGGCAAATACAGCCCCTGTCGGCTGGTCCGTGACGGGGGCCGGGACGAAGGTGATTCAGCTGCCGGATGGGAACAAGGTGCTGAATCTGAATGGGTCGGGGAGCGCCAAGCTGAATCTTCCCATGTATCAGAATGCCGATAACTTCGTCGTCAAGTTTAAGGCCAAGTATGAGCGGACCAGTACAGCGGTGCAGAACACATGGCGGCTGCGATACCGCGCCGCAGACGACGCGAACAACAATGCGCTGGAATGGGCAACGCATAATTCCAAATATTTTCTCATGCGGAAGACGACGCTTGGGGGCAATTACTATATCGCCAACTATGTCAAATCGCTGCTCGGCGACTGGCATGACTATGAGCTGCGCGTCAGCGGCATTACCCATAAGCTGCTCATAGATGGTGTGGAGACGGCAAGCGGTGACGATTCTGATCCACTCGCTTTGAAGAAAGGCTATTTTCAATGGAATGTTGTTGGCGGAATTAACCTGATGATTGACGATTTTTCCATCGATCCGCTGCCTGTGCCCTATGTGATCGATCTCCAGCCTGCCGGCAATTATGCTGGAATTTATTCGAAGGAGGAGTCACCGGGCCTTAGTCTCGCTTTGGAAGCCGGAGCAGAGCCTCATGAGCTGCGGATCGATTATACCGTACGACGGGCGGACGGTGACGGAGCGCTTGCCGCATCAGGCTCAAAAACGTACAGCTTGGCCAGATATGCAAATCAGCGGGACACGATTCCCTTCACCCCGGACCTCAAGGAGATTGGGACCTACGAGGTATCGGCCGACTTTACGGTGGACGGCGTGAAGCAGCCCGAACAATCAAAGCGGATGCGCCTTGCGATCATTACCAAAGCGGCGCCTATCCCGCAAGTCGATCTGGACAACGAGAGTAAATTCGGCTTGAATACGCATTACGCATTGAACTGGAGAGACGATATCATAGACGGCGCGCGGAAGATGGGTGCCCGGAGCCACCGTTCCGGGATTTCTTGGGAGGATGTCGACAGAAATATGAAGGACAGCTCTGGCCGGACGGTTTACAATTACAGCGGGACCGATTCTTTGCTAAATAAGCTATTCACCTACGGGTTTAATCAGATTCCGGTGCTCGGTATTGACCGGAACGCTTATTATCAACAGGGAACGGCCAACACGCCAGCTGCTCTCAAAGCGATGGGTGACTTCGTTGCGAATGCTGTCAACCGCTACAAGGGCAAAATCCGGCAGTGGGAAATGCCGAACGAGCCTGAGATTTTCTCCAAGCCTTATATCCCTGAGGAATTCGTACAGCTGCAGAAAACCGCCTATCTGGCGATGAAAAAGGCGGATCCGGACGCCATGCTGCTGGCCGGTGACCACACATCCAGCGTATTGAGCGTGCTTCCAAGCGAGCTGGAGCTGGGCTCCTTCGACTATGCCGACGCTTATTCTTATCATCCGTACGTATACAATTCGATGCCGGACGGGAATCTCCAAAATATGATGGATGGAGTCAAACAGCTTGTAAACGCTTATGGAGGCTGGAAAGATTATTATTTGACCGAGGGGGGATGGCCGACGGCCAAAGCGGGCTACCCGTCGGTTTCGGAGGAAACCCAGCGGGACTATATCGTTCGGGCTTTTCTCAACTATATGATTACCGATCAAGTGAAGGTCTACGAATATTATAACTATAAAAACGACGGTACGGATGACCGGTACTATGATATTTTCTGGGGTATCACGGACAATGACGGAAGACCGAAGCTCGCTTATACTGCGGTCAATCAATTGATGACCACTCTGGACAAGGCGCGGTATGTCGGAACGTACGACACCGGAGATGCGGATGTCGCCGTGCAGGTTTTCCTGAACGAAGGATTACCGGTGACGGTCGCTTGGAGAAAGGTCGACCACAAGGACAATCCAGCGGTTCGCGCACCTGAAAGCGTCATCACGCTGCCTTTTGCTGCGGCGGGAGTGAAGCTGAAGAATGTTAACGGCGCGGAGCTTCCGGTAACGGGTGCAGGTGGGGGTGTGCAGATCACTGTCAGTGGATCACCCGTTTACCTCACGGGTGTGCCTGAGGATTTCGTGCTTGGCGCTGCCGCACAGCTGCTGAAAAATAAGGCGCAGGAGGCGGCCGCCAAGCTGGACCGGATACGCACGCCAGCTAACGCCATCCTTGTGGACGGGGATAAGGCGGAGCTTAGTCGCATAACTATGGAATGGGAGACGGCCTTGGGGAGCGGAAGGAGCTCGTCCGGACTGGAACAGGGAATCAAGGACATCTACCGGCTGATGACCCGGATAGCGGGTCAGATCGAGGCAGGCTCCCTAGAGCGAGCTCCCGGCTACGTGGCTCTGGAGGCACTATATAACGTGGCGGAGAGTGCCTCAGTCGCCTTATCCTACACACTTCAAGGCGTGGGCGCGAATACCCTCGATTATGCGGCAGCCATGCAGACGGCCACCGCCGCCTTCAACACGAAGAAGGGCGATTACAGCGTAATGCCCGTCTCGGCGTCGGCCGTGCTCCGCATGAACCGGTACGGCCGCTTGGCGGAAGCTGCTTCAGCCAGAGGCAGCTATGCGGATAGCTACGCCTACAATCTGTTGGCACGGGAATTCGCCGGTGCGGCATTGGCGATAGTTCGTTCCGAGCCGGTTAAATTTGTCGGCGTCAAGGCTAGTGTCGTACCGACGGAAATTACCGGTGAAGCCGGCCATCCAAGCGGATTCCAGCTATCCCTTGTCAACGATACAGATACTCCGCAGCCAGTGACTGTGCGGATGAAGCTGCCAGAGGGTTGGGATGCCGCACAAACGGATCCGGCGGAAGCCACCGTGATGATTTCGCCGCATGCATCGCTTGATCGGCTTTACCAAGTGAAGGTCCCGGACCGTACGGTCAAGGGACGTTATGAAATCGCATTAGATATCGTCTTCGACGGAGCGATTCTGGATACAAAGAAGGTTCAACTGACCATAGAAGACGGCATCGGCCTGAAACTGCTGCCCGTCAAAAAAACGATCGAACAATTGGATGTCGTCTCCGTGCAGCTGACGGGAACGTCGTCGTTTGAGAAATCGGGCCGAGTAACGGTTAAGGGCCCGGATGGCGTTGCGCTTGAGCCTATCGCCTCCGATACGTTCAGCAGCTTGAAGAAGGGCGACCGGCTTCAGCTGGATTTCCGCTGGACGTATCATAAACCTGCTGCATTCAACGAATACGGCATCGACCTGCAAGTCGAGGATACTGCAAGCGGTAAAGTGATCTTCCGCGATCCTGCGATGCCCGTCGACTTCAACCTGGTGCAGAAGGCACAAGCCGTAACGATCGACGGCGATCTGAGCGATTGGAACGATGCTTATCCGTTCCATCTCCGCAGGAACGATCAGAATGCGGACGGCTTTCACGACCCCGATAATCTTGAAGCTGCGGCTTACGCCAAATGGGCCGAGGACGGGATGTATTTCGCCGTGTCGGTCCGCGATAATATCCATAAGCAATCGGAGAATGCGGCGAATATGTGGAAGAACGATTCCGTTCAGATCAGCCTGGATCCTCTGAACAATCGGGAGGCTCCGTACGGGGCGGACGATACCGAATGGGGATTCGCTTTGACGAACGACGGTAGTCTGCCCGTTCATATTTTCTATTCGGCCCCGCCCAATCCGAATGGCGAAGTAAACGGTCGTGTTCCCTTCAAGGCGGTTCGGGATGAAACGGCCAAACGGACGATTTATGAATTCAAAATTCCATCCGCTTATGTGAAGGATTTGAAACCTGGACTCGGAGGGAAAATCGGCTTGAATGTCGCAGTGAACGACGCGGATCTGCAGAACGGCAGGGACAACTTCATCCAATGGACCCCCGGCACGGCGGATTCAAAGAATACGGCCCTGTATGATGCGTTTACGTTCATTGATTATCAGCCACAGCTACCGAAAACCGGCGTTTCAGGTGTTGCGGTGCAGCCAGAGATGCTGCTGCTCCAGCCGGGACAGGGGGCTGCGTTAATAGCCGTCGTTACGCCGAAGGACGCAACGGATAAGTCGCTCACCTGGTCGACCGGCAACGCATCAGTTGCCGAGGTCACTTATGGAGGCATCGTCACCGGCGTTAGCGAGGGCAGGACCGCTGTGACGGCGACGACCACTGACGGCAGCTACAAGGCCTCAGCTGCCGTGATCGTGGACGGCACGCCACCGGTAACGGCCGACGACGCTGCTCCAGGGTGGCAGCGAGCAGGGCAGACCGTAACCTTGTCCGTTTACGATGCCTTAAGCGGTACCGCCCGGACGGAGTATCGGCTGGACGACGGGCCTCTGTCGGAAGGGACATCGGTTCAAGTGAACGGTGACGGAATGCATGTACTCGTATACACAAGCACGGACCGGGCTGGCAACCGGGAAGTTCCCAAAACGGCGGTGATCCGTATCGACTCCGCTCCGCCGTCGTTTCAAGTGATCGGGCCGATTACGGTGTCCTGTGCGGCTTACGGAACCCTGACCTTTGTGGCGGAGGATACGTTAAGCGGCGTAAAGGAAGTCTCGTACCGGCTGGACGGCAAGCCGATCCAAAGCCCTTATACGATCGAACCGATGTCACTGAGCGTTGGGGAGCATCAACTGATGCTGGAAGGCACAGATGCGGCAGGCAACAAGACGACGGTGCAGCAGGTCTTGACGGTTATGTTGACCGTAGAGGAGCTGGGCGACTTGATTAGGTATGGGTACAACAAAGGCTGGATCGATGGCCGGGGCATCCGGGACAGCTTGCTAGCCAAAGTGGAGGCCGCTCTGAAAGACGCCGCCCGAGACAATCAGAAGTTCGATTTCACGCCGCTGATTCATGAAATGGAGGCCCAGGCTGGCAAACACATAGACGCAGCATTCGCTTCACGCTTGTTGGAGGATATCGAGTATTTGCGGCGAAGCATGAAATAAAGATGCTTTTTTTAAGATAAGCAGGGATAGGGTACGGTACCACAGCCTGGCCCCGGCAAGCGGGTGCCGGTCCGAAAGGCTTTGGTAAGCCGGGCATGATTTTCGGAGGCATAGGGAGAGCTTCATCGGATCGGGTCTGTCTCGGCTGATGAAGCTCCCGCTGGATGAGAGCAATAGAGAGAGGGGGGACGATGATTTTGCTTATATCCAAGCGGACCGGGTATTCTGGCTTGTTAGCCAGGCTCGGGATACCAATCTTCGTGTTGATCGTCACCTTCATCGCTCTTTTTGCAGCAGCGGCCAGCTACATCCTCATCCGGGTGCAAAATGAACATAACCTCAAGCTGGCGGAGCAGTCGATGAAATTCGTCGATAGAAACATCGAATACCAGTTCGATACGATGAATAACATGGCGGCGTTTATTATGAGCAATCAGTCGATAGAAAATTTGCTGGAGAAGACGCACCCGCAGCCATTTGATGCCGTCGACGACTTTTACACACTGCAGATGAATCTGCAGAATTTGTCCCTATTGTCGCTGCTTAACAATTTCGGCCCCCTCTCGGTTGCACAGCAATCCTACGTTGTGGCAGTCGCCCTGGCCCCCGGCAGCGGACTGTACACTATGGCCTCGGACCATTTCGATCCTTCCACGGGAATTTTCAAGGAGGCGGACTTGAAAAACGAGGAATGGTTCCAGCAGCTGCAGCACGGGGAACGACAGACCGTCTGGTGGGCGCAGAACACGGACACACTGCACGCCCCGATGATTTATTCCGCGAGAAAGAAGACGAGCATCAAGGACGGCAGGACGATCGGCACGGTTATCGTTGGCGCGGATAAGCGCAGCATGCAGGGGGTATTTGACAATGCTCCGCTCGAGAAAGGCTATCATCTTCTGCTTGATGAAAAAAACCAGGTTATATACAGCGAGCGGTACGCTTTTCTGGAAAATGCGGGAGCGCTTCCTTTCGTTGACTCGCTAGCCGGTAGCAATGCCTCAGTTGTGACGAAGATCGACGGAGAGAACCACCGTGTGATGTCCGAAGCGTTAGGAAACGGGTGGAAGCTGCTGGCGGTTGTACCGGAAAGCCACTTCAGCCGCTATACGTTCGCCATATCAGCTATCGCGGTCGCGACCGCCCTTATCGCGCTGCTGGTTGCTGGCATCTGGCTGCGAAGCATTGTCGTACGGGTGACCGTTCCGATCTCCAGATTAGTTGGCGCCATTCAGCGCCCTGGGGTCGTCGAGCGAAAGGAGCCGTTCGTGTACCGGAATACCGGCATCTATGAAGTGGATGAGCTGAATGAGAAATTTGCTTCCATGCTGAAGACGATTCATGATTTGATCGAGCAATCCTTTAAGGAAGAGCTGGAGCGCCGGGAGCTGCGTCTGGAGCTGCTGCATGCTCAGATCAATCCGCATTTTTTGTACAATACGCTCGATCTTATCAACTGCCGAGCCATTATGGCAGGTGACCGGGAAACAAGCCGGATCGTTCGTTCCTTGGCCAATGTATTCCGCTACGGGCTAAATCAAGGACAAACCTGGATTACTCTGGAGGATGAGCTGAAGCAGGTCGAAGCCTATCTCCACATCCAGAAGATGCTGATGAACGACCTTCACGTGGAGATTCATGTGCCAGACTCCTGTTTATCCGCGAAAGTTGTGCATCTGACACTGCAGCCGCTGGCGGAGAACGCGATTATACACGGTTTTGCCGGCCAACGGTCCGACTGCCGGATCGTCATCTCAGCCCGCAAGGAAGGAACGGAGCTGGTGCTGCGGGTGAAGGACAACGGCCGCGGCTGCGACGCGGAGCGAATGAACCGGATGCTGGGGCAGCAGCCGGAGAGCGATACAGGCGGCAAACTGATCGTTGCCACCGGCTATGGTACAATGAATGTCCACCGGAGAATCCAGCTTCACTGTGGAGAAGCATTCGGTCTGCGTTATGTGCATGCAGTGAAAGGTACCTGCGTGGAAGTCGTGCTGCCTTATAGCCAGGCTGTACGGGAAGCGGCTGGACAACGGAGGGGAACAGATGTATAGACTATTGATTGCCGAAGATGTAAGAACGGTCAGGGAAATGCTGGTACGCTCCGTCCCTTGGCATGCCTTGGGCATCGAGCTGCTGGGCGCTGCAGAGGATGGGGAAGAGGCGCTCGACCGGCTTGTGCGAGAAGAAGCGGATTTGCTCCTAACCGATATCGGGATGCCCGGCATGAACGGCCTGGAATTGATCGAGTCGGCAAAAGCTCTTAAGCCGGAGCTCGCATGCATCATCTTATCCGGACTGAATGAATTTGATCATGCACGGCAGGCTATCAAGCTGCAGGTGCTCGACTATATTCTGAAGCCGATCGACATGGATGAGCTGGAACGGGTCGTATCAAGCGCGGTCGAGTCGCTGCATAAGGAGAGGGAAGAGCGGCGGACGCTGGCGTTCGCGGAACAAGCCGCCAAGGATCATCTGCCGCATTTATCGGAAGCGCTGCCTCCCGCGGAATGGGCAGGAAGCGTGAAGAAGAAAAAGCTGGCGGAGCGTGCGCTCCGCTACATGAAGGAAGCAGATCTGCGTCAAGAGCTGGCGCTCTCGGACGTGGCGGCGGCAGTCGGGCTCAGTGATAAATATTTGAATCAGCTGTTTAAAGAAGTGACTGGAACAACAATCCATCATTCGATGATTCGTCTGCGCATGGAGGAAGCGGCCCGACTACTAAAGGACCCATCCGTCAAAATATACGAGATCTGCGAGCGAATCGGGTATTCGGATCAGGATCATTTCCGGGAGAGCTTCAAGAAACAGTTCGGACTAACTCCAACGGATTATCGTAACCGGTACTTATAGGGGGGGGCCATTGCCCCCGAGGTTCCATTATGCGAGTCTACCGTACCTCTCATGCCTATGTATCCATCGGATATAAGGGAAGGAACATAGGATTACAACTTGATGTTGCCTGACTACAATTCATATGAGAGAGGACCTGCCTAATGTTCTCGATCGATGGTGTAAGGGTAAATGGTCAATGTAGTATTGGCTGTACTGCCTTACAACCTTATACCGTCCGTTCCCCGCTTTATAAATGATGATGAAATAATCCCATGGGCACCAAGTTTAAGCTGTTCCTTCCACGATTTCCAATGTAGGCCGATTGGGTAAATAGAGATCGATTATCGCATGGTTGTCCGCAACAAAGTAAACTGTTTGGCAAGAAAAAGCGGCGTATAAGGCATGTCATTTCGAAGCCAAGATACAATCGTCCCGATCAAGGCGGAAGAACCGTACCAGATAGCAATATCTTTTTGAATGCCGTCTGTCGAACGGGAACCGCCCTCCATAATCTCTTCTATTTTTGCGCTAATCAATTCTGACAACAGCTTCAACAGACGATCTGTAAAGATCGGAATACGTTTAGATGCAAGAACGACTTTATAAAATGAGGCATGCTCGGCAATATGCTCGAGTAAACTAATCAGCGCCGGCAGCTCTTCTTCCGAGGAATTAGAGCTAGTCGGTGTTTTTTGCAAAACCCCTGTAATTTCTATAATCATGTCATCCGCCATCTTCTCCAGCATATCTGGAATATCCCTATAATGCAGATAAAAGGTAACTCGGTTAATGGTAGCCCTCTCAGAGAGGCGATTGACCGATATTTTCTCAATCTCCATTTCCTGAAGCAATTCAATTAAAGCATTTCTAAGAAGTTGACGTGTACGAAGTACACGGGGATCCATGCGAGGCGGCGTTTTGTCCATCGGATTCTATCCTTTCCTTTTTATATAAAAACTACAAATGATTTGCCGGACGTAGTATTTTTTCAGGATTAGCTACAGAAATAATGTGTTCTGTATTCTAATTTACACTTCATCATTATGTGTCGCTTGTAAATACGGCTGTCTTATTTATAATCTAATTTATATATTGTTAACTATACAACAAGATGTAAACTAAGTCACGAATCAGTAAACTATTTGGAGGGATTTATTATGCGTTTGGAAGGTAAAGTAGCGGTCGTTACCGGGGCAGCCTCGGGCATGGGCAAAGCCATTGCTGAACTGTATGCAAAAGAAGGAGCAAAGGTGGTCGTCTCCGATTTGAATATGGAAGGTGCTGCAGCAGTTGTAGAGAGCATTAAATCCAACGGCGGCGAAGCCATTGCTGTGAAAACGAATGTTGCCGACTTGAATGACATTAATAGTATGATCGATACGGCTGTTAATGAGTACGGAACGCTTGATATTTTGGTTAACAACGCCGGCATTATGGATAACATGGCACCCGTAGGCGACGTGGACGACGATAAATGGGATCTTATTTTTGATGTAAATACGAAAAGCGTTATGCGTGCAATCCGTAAATCGATTCCCATCTTCCTGGAAAAGGGGAAGGGCGTTATTATAAACACAGCCTCTACGGGCGGTTTCAGCGGCGCCCATGCGGGAGCAGCCTATACAGCTTCTAAGCATGCCGTTGTCGGTATCACCAAAAACACAGGCTTTATGTACGCGCAAAAAGGCATTCGCTGCAATGCGATAGCACCGGGTGCAACGATGACGAACATCACTTCATCGATCCATAACGTGAATGAGTTCGGTGCTTCCCGAACAAAAGTAACCCAAGGAGTTATTCCGCGCATCGGCCAAGCCGAAGAAATCGCACAAGTGGCTCTCTTCCTTGCATCCGATGAATCAAGCTTTGTGAATGGCACGGTCATCACCGCAGACGCCGGGTGGACAGCAGGCTTCTAGGAAGCCGATCTTATGGATCGATATTTCGTGTACGAAATAAAATGAAGGGTCAATAACAAATGAGCAAAATGCAAATCGGCGAATCTATAAGTAAACTGACTACTATTTTCAATACTCCGATGGGGATTGAGGTAGAGAGTCTTCTGAAGGATTTGGCACCGGAGGAACTGGATAGCATTATCCGGTCATTGGATCTGCTGACTAGTTATTTGGAGAAGAAGGTTGAGGAAGAACCATGAACAGGAAATATATGATTCTCGCCGTATCGATGATTGTTGCAGCTGGGGGCGGGTGCTCGTTCTGGTACCAAGTCAAGAGTAAATAGGAGGCATTAAACATGTCGGACCCGTCTCAAGCTGCAGCAGCGGCCCCTCCGCTCGATCATACGGAGGAGTCTAACTTTTGGCTGCCTCTTATTGCTATTATTCTGGCTACCTTCGTGTCGGTACTAAGCAGCAGCTTGGTGAACGTTGCGCTTCCCAAGCTGTCAACTGTATTCGGAGTACCGACGACAACAATTCAATGGGTTGTCACCGGGTTCATGCTGGCGTCAGCGGTTGTTATTCCGGCGAGCGGCTTTTTGTCCGCCCGATTCGGCAGCAAGCAGGTGCTGCTTCTTTCCGTTATCGGTTTTACGATGGGATCTTTATTGTGCGGCCTTGCTTGGAATGATACAAGCTTGATTGCATTCCGGATTTTTCAAGGGTTGACGGGCGGTTTCATCATGCCGGTCGGTATGGCTGTTATCTATACGATCGTACCGCGACAGCAAATCGGTCTGGCGATGGGGATCTGGGGTGTTGCAGCAATGGTTGCGCCGGCCCTCGGTCCTACGCTAGGCGGCTTTTTGATTCAGTACTACAGCTGGAGAACGCTGTTCTTTTTAAATGTGCCGGTTGGCGTTGTCGCTGCAATAGCCAGCTACTTTTTTCTAAAAGACGGCGTGAAGCAGACCAATCTGAAATTCGATACGCTTGGGGCTGCAATGTCGGTCATTTTTTTCGGATCACTGCTGCTTGCCTTGAGTAAAGGGCAAACGGAGGGATGGACCTCGCAGTATATCGTCACTTTGTTCTTCATCTCCGCAGTAAGCTTTGCACTGCTGTTATGGGCAGAATTGACCGCTGAGGCGCCGCTTCTTAATTTGAAGGTGTTCAAGAATCTGCAATTCAGCGCAAGTACGTTGACCGCTGGACTTATCACTATGGCCATGATGGGTGGTACGTTCATGATGCCGATCTATCTGCAGAACGTGCAATCCATGACAGCACTGGATTCCGGTATTTTACTTCTTCCACAGTCGGTAGCTATGGCACTTATGATGCCGATCAGCGGGAAGCTCCAGGAGAAGATTGGCGTTCTCCCGTTGGGCGTCATCGGGCTGCTTATCCTCGGTATAACAACGTATGATCTTTGTAAGCTTACAGCGGATACATCCCATCTGTGGATTAATGTTGTATTAACTATTCGTGGCTTTGGCATCGGGCTATGTATGATGCCGATCTCAACAGTCGGGATGAGCAGCGTCCCAAAGGAACTGATCAATGATGCGTCGCCGCTCTCTAACGTAACCCGTCAAGTAATGAGCTCCATGGGGATCGCGATTTTGACCACCATCATGAATTCACGGCAATATTTTCATTACTACCGCATTACAGAAGATGTGCCGAGCTATTCGGAAGCTGCCGCTTCCTTCATCTCGACCTTATCCGGGATGCTGATACAGGGCGGCGTCGATTCAGCGACCAGCAACAGCACGGCGATAAGTTATTTGGCAGGCATTATGCAAAAGGAAGCGATGGTTCGCGGTATCGCAGATACTTTCTACGTTTCAGCTATACCAGCATTCATTTGTATTCCTCTTGTCTTTTTACTGAGAGAAAAAAAGAAAGCAAAGGAGCAGCCCGCTTCGGCTTCGGTTTCTTCCGAAAGCTCAGAAATCCATGCGGCAGAGCCTGTTAAAGCATAAGTTTGTGCCAGTATTTCGACAACGTGTCGGATGACAAGGAAGAATACTATTTCAGACCCACATCAATCGTGGGTTTTTATTTTTATCTTTTCGAACGAGGAGGAGCAAAATGACAGCGTATACATCGGCTATCTCAATGCAATAAGTCACCGGGCAAACATGATAGGTTTATAAAATTTCGTGAAGGTTCTTCCACCTTGTTTTTGTAGTGAAGATAAGTATATATGTCAAATTGTAATATATATATTGCATTATGACATATATATTTGTTACAATACACACGAGTAATCTTATACAGAGGAGTGGGAGTCATGATTTGGACCAGGAAGAGCGCAGTGGAGGATGAACGTATTGTTAACATGAAAAACAAAATTTTTAAAGAAGCTTATGCGCTGATCATGACGATCTGCAGTATTTCCGTCATTGTGAAAACCTTTATGTCCTCCGATATGGAATCCGTTATGCTGGAGCTGCTCATTCTTGCGGGAGGGAGCCTTTATTGCTTTATCCGCAGCGTAACGCTGGGATTGTATTCCGACGAAGTAGAGGTGCACGACAGGAAAAGAAAAATGTCGTTCAGCAAACGAATCGCATTTACGGGTCTCGTTATCGGCTTTTCTATCGCCATGCTGCTCGGTATTCGAAGCGCGGTACTTTATGGGGATGGCGGCGGTGCAACCACAATCAAATATTTCTTTATCGTCTTCTTCGTCTCGCTAATCATCTATATCCCGTTTTTTGTGGCGGCCGTCTCGGGTCTTCATTATTTTGCCAACAAAGTAAGCCGGAATATGTCGCACAACGATCTGGAATCGTAGAGAAGAGATGAGGCGGACGCGCAATGAAAAATATCAAACTCAAGATGGCTCGGGTGGAAAAGGATCTTTCTCAGGAAGAGCTTGCCCGGATCGTCGGTGTTTCCAGACAAACCATAGGATTAATCGAATTGGGCAAATATAATCCGTCCCTCAGTTTGTGTGTGGCCATTTGCAAGGCGCTGTCTTGCACGCTCGACGATCTGTTCTGGGAAGAGGAATAGAACACGTAAAGGAGAATAGTCTACCATGAAATCATTTTCTAGTATAAGTAAAGTTTCTGCGGCATTTCTGCTGACAGTCTCCATTCTGGGAGCCGCCGTTACTTTAGAAGGAGGTTCTCGGACGGCTTATGCCACCGAAAATTCTCAGAACCAGGCTGCCGAAGGGAAGGGCGCCCGTACATCCGATGAAAAAATCGCTGATTGGAAAGCATGGGCCAAAGAGAACGTATACCGTCTGGATACGATCCAGCCCTCTAATGGCGATGGTGGGACGGACTCATTCCGGGATCTGAACATGCTGAAGCCTCTGCTGTATGACAAACGTATTGTTTTTCTAGGGGAAAGCTCCCATGGCGTTGCTGAGTTCAACCTTGCGAAGACCCGGCTCATTCAATTTCTTCATCAAGAAATGGGCTATAACGTACTGGCCTTTGAGAGCTCCCTAGGAAACGCCGCTTTGGCTTACGGCAAGTCCGGACAACAGAGTGCGGAACAGACGCTGAAGAAGTCCATTGTCGGTGTGTGGGCGTCCAAGGAAACCTTGCCCTTATTCGATTATATTCATGCATCGCAAACCAGCCGGCAGCCTCTCATATTAACAGGCTTCGACATGCAGCTGCAGTACCCGTTATTTGACGGTTCATGGCTTAAAGATGAGGCGGTCGCCAAGCGTCTTGCCGAAGCGGAGCAAAAACTGTCCAATTACTCACTCGGCAAAGAGCTGGAGGTTTACCGCCAAGAGAAGGAATCATTGATCGAGGTATATAAGGAAGCGTTAGTATCATTGCAGTCGGATGCGAATCAAGATTATTTGAAAATAAATTATCCCAACAATCCAAAACTCGCGGTTCTGCTCGAAAGAAGCCTGAACGACCGGATTCGGGTAGCGGAGGAGTATGTGGAGATTTCGATCAGGTCCAATATCGGCCTGGAGGCCGGTGATCCCGCCCCTTTTTACGAATCGATGACATGGCGGGACAGAGCCATGCTTGATAATCTCATGTGGCTCGCTACCCAGGTATATCCTAACGAGAAGTTTATCGTCTGGGCTCACAACGATCATATCCGTAAAGCGCACTCTGAAGTGATGGGCACGCCGTACCCGGTTTCATTGATGGGGGAAATGCTCTCCGATGAAATGAAGAAGTATAGTTACGTGCTTGGTCTTTATCCAGCCAGCGGGAAAACCGCCGATAACTTAAGAAAATTGCATGACGTTGCCCCACTTGATCCGGGCTCGATCGAATCTATTTTATCGTCTGCCGGTTCTCCTTATACCTTTGTTGATATGCGCTATCGGAACAATGGAGCTGGCAGCTCATGGATGTTCGAGCCCCGTTTTGCCTACAGCTGGGGAATGATTCCGGAAAGCATCATCGCCCGCGATCAATACGACGGAATTCTGCTCATTAATGATGTGAATCCGCCCCAGTATTTGTCGAAGTGAAAAGGAACAACAATTATGCCGAGGCCTATCCGGGCCCCGGCTTTTGTACGTATTTCGAAGGACTGTACCTACGGGCATGCACTGCAAAATTGACAGCGATCAAATTAACTTTTCTCTAAATACTAATCCCAATGTTTTTTCAATACAAAAAGTCACTCAACCACAAAGTAGTGTTATTTTTTCACAAAGTAGCGTTACTTAAGTAAGCGCATTCTTGATATGCTAGGAAGCAGGAGGCGAAGTTGTGAAACGGGGAGCGCGCTAGGCAAGAAGCCCGATTTGCAAGCTAGGAGCATCATATGCTAACGAGGATTTAAAGGAAAAGGGGAGTATGTATGAGCAAGATTATGAAAGCGGTATCTATCACTATGGTTCTGGTTTTGATGACATTAATGGTAGCTGCTTGCTCCAAGAAAGAGCCGGGGGATGCCGGGAAGGCGGCCGGTGCCAAAAAGAACGCAAAGCTGGATTTCGTTTGGTTCTCGGACGGCAATGAAGGCGAGATCATGAAAGGCATCATTAAAGATTATGAGGCTAAAAACACGAATATCAAAATCAATATGATCGAGGTTCCTTTCAAGGACTTGAATACGAAGCTGAAAACGATGATCGCTGGCGGACAACCCCCTGCGCTTGCCCGCGTCACGACAGATCTTGGGGCATTCGCCAATCAAGCGGTAGATTTGAGCCAGAACAGCGGCGGTTTGGATTCCTTTACCAGTCAGTTCCTCGATTCATTGAAACCGTTCTATGTCGTCAATGGCAAAGCGGTGGCTGCTCCCATGGACGTGACGGCCAACGGACTGATCTATAACAAAACCTTGTTTGACAAAGCGGGGGTCAAAGTGCCGACATCTCCTGACAATGTCTGGACATGGGACGAGTTCTCAGCTGCCTTGAAGCAGGTTATGGACAAGGGCGGAGCCAAATACGGTCTCGTATGGGACTATACGCCGCAGCGCTGGTCGACCTTGCTGTATCAATTCGGAGGCAGCATGATGAGTCAAGACGGCTCGAAAGCGACGATCAACAACGAAGCAGGCGTGCAGGCGGCGGAATATTTTAAGAAGCTCCATACGGACGGCATCGCCCCGACATCTGTTTGGCTAGGCGGGGAAAACCCGAATAATTTGTTCCGCACCGGAACGGTTGCCGCGCATTTGGCTGGAAACTGGATGATCAGCAACTATAAAGATATTACGAACTTTGAGTGGGGCGTTACGTATATGCCGAAGGGCAAAGTGCGCTCCTCGGTGCCCGGCGGCAAATTCGCCATGGCGTTCAAAAATTCCGGCGTGGAAAAAGAAGCGACGGATTTCATCAACTACATTTCGAGCAAAGAAGTGAACTCCAAATTTACGCAAGAGGCGCTATTCCTGAGTCCGCGCAAAGACAGCGCCAAGCTGGACTACGCTTTCGGCAAAGACATGATGGAAGTGTTCTCGAACGAACTGAACAACACGGTACCGGCTGCGGCGGAGGATTGGTCCAGACAAACAGTCGTGCCGAAATTCAGCAACGATTTGAAAACGACGATATCGGAAATCGTTGCCGGAAAATCGACGGCGCAGGCAGGTCTTGATAAGATTGCCGGATTAATCGATAAAGCTATTAAAGATGAAAAGAGGGGGCAACCCTGATGTCTGCACAAGCCTCGGCCGCCAAGGCGATACAAAAAAGGAAGCGGCCCAACCCATCCATGGGTTGGATTCCGTATCTGTTTGTGCTGCCTAACTTGCTCATTTTCACCACGTTTATCGTCATTCCTATGATTACCGGGTTTGTCTATTCATTTCATGAGTATGACGGATTGAATCCGATGGAATTCGTCGGTCTGGATAATTACAAAGAGCTGTTTACCAACGGAGAGTTTTGGACGGCGCTGGGAAAAACGGCCCTCTATGCGCTTATCGTAGTGCCCTTGATTTACTGCTTGTCGCTCGCCGTAGCGATGATGCTGATTCAGCCGCTCAAGTGGAAAGGCCTGTTTCGCTCCGTCTTTTATTGGCCTACGATGATTTCTTATATCATTGTCGGTTTGACGTGGAAATGGATTTTCGGTGATTTCGGCGTTTTGAATTACTTCCTGACGCTTTTTGGTATCGAACCCGTTCATTTTTTGTCCGATTCCTTTTTTGCGAACGGTTCCGTTATTATCGCCACCGCCTGGTCACGTCTTGGATTTTATATGGTCATTTTTATGGCCGGATTGCAAGCCATTCCGACCGATTTTTACGAAGCGGCAAGACTGGATGGGGCTTCCAAGCTTCGGGTATTCCGGAGCATTACACTGCCGCTGCTCAAGCCGACGACCGTTCTTGTCATTATGCTTTCCCTGATCGAGGCGGTAAAGGCCTATCCTCTATTGTTTGCTCTGACAGGCGGCGGACCGGGCAAAGAAACGACGTATGTCGTGCAATATATCTATGAAACCGGCTTTGCCAAGCAGGAGCTGGGGATGGCCAGCGCCATGTCGGTGCTGCTGTTTATTCTGATTTCGCTGTTTACCGCATTGCAGTTCAGATTGTCCAAGGGAGGCGCCGACTAACGTGGAACTGAAAACATCTGCCAAAATATCCTTGTACCTTCTTCTGTTTGTATTGGCTGCCGCATGGCTGTTTCCCGTGCTTTGGATCGTCCTCTCGTCCTTCAAGACGAACAACGATTTGTACAGCTTTCCTCCGCGGTTTTGGCCCGAGCCGTTTACGTTCGAGCACTTTACCGATGCTTTCGAGAAGGGTAATTTCGGCCGGTACTTTATGAACAGTGCCATAGTAACGATTAGCTCGACGGTGCTGCTGCTGCTGATCAACTCGATGGCGGGGTTCGCGCTGGCAAAATACAAATTTAAAGGAGATACCCTGCTGCTTGTCGGATTCGTGTCTACATTGATGATTCCGCTTGAGGTAATTATGATCCCGATCTTTAAGGTGCTCAGCTTTCTGGGTCTGTTCAACACCCTGCTGGCTCTTATTATTCCTCCTGCGGCCACCCCGACCGGGGTATTTCTGATCAGACAGTACTTGCTTAGCGTTCCGGACGAGCTGCTGGAAGCAGCGCGGATGGACGGGGCAACCGAATGGCGGATTTATTCGCGGATCATTTTGCCGCTGTGCAAGCCCATATTATCGGTTCTTGCGATTTTCTCTTTTATGTGGCGGTGGGACGATTTTCTATGGCCGTTGATCGGCATCAGCGATCCGTCCTTGTATACCATTCAATTGGCCCTGTCCAACTTTATGGGGGAATTCAATGTGGACTGGGGCAGTCTGCTCGCGATGTCTGTTATTACGATGATCCCGGTACTTGTTGTATTCATTATTTTCCAACGCCAATTTGTGAGCGGAATGGTGACATCCGGCATGAAATAACGGCAGGGTCTGTAAGAAACCGCAAAGTAGTATTATTTTTAAACAAAGCAGCATCACATGGGGCCCTGTATTATTGATATGCTGGGAGCAACCAAACGATGGGAGGCATAAGAACGTGTTGAGGGTAGCTATTATCGGAGCGGGCGCGATTTCAGCGGCGCATATGGAAGGGTATTTGCAATTTCCGGAGCGATGCCGCATTGTTGCAGTCAGCGATATTTATGTTGAAAAGGCGCAGGAGCGCATCGACCAGTTCGGGCTTGAGGCCCGGGCGGTCAAGGATTACAAGGAGCTTTTGCAGGAGGATATCGATCTCGTCTCCATCTGCACGCCGCCCTATACGCATGCGGAATTGGCTGTCCAATTTATGGAAGCCGGTGCTCATGTTCTGGTGGAGAAGCCGATGGCTTCTTCTCTTGAAGAATGCGACAGGATGAATGAAGCGGCTCGAAGGACAGGCAAAATGCTATCCGTAGTGGCGCAGAACCGGTTCAAAACGCCCATGATGAAAATGAAAGCGGTTCTGGAGAGCGGCCTCATCGGAAAAGTCCTCCATGTGCAGGTCGATTCGTTCTGGTGGCGGGGACACTGCTACTACGATCTGTGGTGGCGCGGAACCTGGGAGAAGGAAGGGGGAGGGCCGACCTTAAACCATGCCGTGCATCATATCGACGCACTGCTCTGGATGATGGGAAGTCCTGTGGAGCTGCAGGCTATGATGAGCAATGTTGCGCATGACAATGCGGAGGTCGAGGATCTTTCGATCGGCATGCTCCGGTATGCGGACGGCGCTCTGGGACAGCTGACCAGCTCGGTTGTCCATCATGGCGAAGAGCAGCAGCTCATCTTCCAAGGGGAAAAAGCGAGGGTTTCGGCCCCATGGAAGGTGACCGCGTCCAACTCGCGAGCGAACGGGTTCCCCGAGCCGAATACAGCGTTGGAAGCTCAGCTTCAAGCTTTGTATGACGGGCTGCCCGAGGTGGCCTATGAAGCGCATACGGGACAAATCGATAATGTATTAACCGCTGTAGAGACGGGCGCTCCCGTGCTGATTGACGGTATTAGCGGCCGCCAGACCCTGGAGCTCATCACCGCGATCTACAAGTCGGCCAGCACCGGCGAGAAGGTCAAGCTTCCGCTTACCGAACAAGATCCGTTCTACACAAGAAGCGGGGTTCAAGCTAATGCCACGCGATTTTATGAGAAAAAAACGTCGATTGAAAATTTCGCGTCACAGTCGATTACAACGGGAAGCACTTATCAATAAAAAAAGGGGATCTATAGAACATGCAAAAGAGTGACGGAATGAATTACGCGCCGAAAGGCAATTTTAATGCGGTCTGCGGGCCCGGAGAGTTCATCTTCGCTGCGGCGGCACTGGACCATGGACATATTTACGGCATGTGCAACGGATTGAGGGAAGCGGGCGGCCAGTTAAAATGGGTGTATGACCCGGATCCGGCGAAAGTGGAGGCATTCGTGAACGCTTATCCCGAAGTTCGGGCGGCCCGCTCGCTAGAGGAGATTTTGCAAGATGACGAGGTCAAGCTGGTCGCTGCGGCCGCCATTCCTTCGGACCGCGGACATCTCGGGCTTCGCGTCATGGATCATGGCAAAGATTATTTCACGGACAAAGCGCCTTTCACGACACTGGAGCAGCTGGAGGCGGCCAGGAAGAAGACGGCCGAGACCGGACGTAAATATGCGGTCTATTACAGCGAGCGTTTGCATGTGGAAAGCGCGGTTTATGCCGGGCAGCTTGTCCAGCAGGGGGCTATCGGCCGTGTCCTTCAGGTGATTGGCTTGGGGCCGCACCGGATCAACGCCGGCAGCAGACCGGACTGGTTCTTTGAGAAGGAGAAGTTCGGCGGTATTCTGTGCGATATCGGCAGCCATCAAATCGAGCAGTTCCTTTATTTCACCGGGGCGAAGGATGCCAAGGTTGTCCACAGCAAGGTCGCTAATTATCATTACCCTCAGTACCCCAACTTTGAAGATTTTGGCGATGCGACGTTGATCGGAGATAACGGAGCGACCGGTTATTTCCGCGTCGATTGGTTGACGCCCGACGGGTTAAGCACCTGGGGGGACGGGCGTTTGACGATCCTCGGTACGGATGGATACATCGAGCTTCGCAAATATGTGGATATCGCCCGCGATCAGACAAGCGACCACGTCTATTTGGTGAATCAAGAGGGTGAGCATCATTTTGCCGTAAACGGAAAAGTCGGCTTCCCTTACTTCGGACAGCTGATCCTGGATTGCCTCAACCGCACGGAGACGGCGATGACGCAGGAGCATGCCTTCAAAGCGGCGGAGCTGTGCCTGATTGCCCAACGCGATGCGATCGATATTGTTAAAAGTCAGGAGTTGTCGTAAAGACGGATTGGTTTTGCCACTGCTTCCGGTATTGATGCGGTGTGACGCCCAGTTGTTTTTTAAATGTTTTGCAAAAAAAGGAGCAGTTGGGCATCCCGACGGATTCCCCGATGTACGCTACGGATTGATCGGTGGAGATAAGCAGCTTCACGGCTTGCTGCATCCGCCTCGCGATCACGTAGTCGGAAATGCTGGAGCCTGTGCACTCCTTGAACAAGTGGGATAGATGGTGCGGAGACAGATGCAGCTCTCCCGCCATCTTCTCCAGACGAAGCGGTTCAGTATAATGCCCCTCCAGCCAGGCGAGAATTCGCTCGGCTTGGTGGGGTTTTCGCGTTACGCTCTTGCTGATCTGGCCCTTGCTTTTTTGCTCCCAAAGCGGCTTGAATTCGCGGAAGAACGAGATGAGAAACAAGGAGTATTCTTCGAGCGCATCTTTTTTGTTTAAAGCGGGCAGTCTATGCTCCATGCTTTGCAGCAGCGAGTGAAACTGCATCGACGGTTCAAGCTGATACAGGCATGGATATGGCAGCTTGCTTGTATGAATATGTCTGAAAAAAGCCGCCAGGCTGGGCCATTTCTCGAAATAAGCTTCATAGAGCGAAGGCTCAAACTGAATGATGGAGCGAATGAAAGGCGTCTGCCGGGTAACTTCCATTTGGATATGATGCAGTTGATAAGGCTGAAAGAGACAGAGCGTGCCCGAGGTGACTTCGTAGCTTTTCTGATCGACGATCAGCGTTCCTTTCCCTTCATGGACTATCAATATTTCAATGCCTTGATGGGCATGGAACGTGCCTCGAAACGGCTCGATTTCCGTGCTTTGTCTTTTGTAGGCAAAATAAAGCTTAAGCTCATTCAAGTCGAGAGATTCAATATAAGACATATCCTTCACTCCTTATCCCTTTTAGCTTACAAAAATAAAGGGGAGTAGGCAAGGAGCAGCGAAAGCCGAAACCTGTCCGGGATTCGGCTTTTGTTTGTATTTTCGAGAGACTGTACCTACGGGCATGCACTAAAGTACAAGTATTAAGGGGAAAATAATACTATAATGAAACTATAGAAAGAGGTGATACTATGGAATCTGGCCCAAGCCATGAACAACTATCTGTTTCAAGAGGTCCCATTCTGATATGGGTGAGCCTGGTCTATATCGCTGTGATTATTATACAAATGACATCCGCTCCATTATTAGGCCAAAGTTTGCTTTTTACGGGACTGATGTGCCTTCATGTCGGGTTGTATTGGTTTTCAAGCAAGCTTGTCGCCAAGATGGCGTGGATTTATATTGTTATTCAGGGCCTCGTAATCCTGGTATGCGCATATGTGATGCCGCGCGGGTTTGAAGCCGTTCTCATAGGCTTGTTCCCGATATTGATCGGTCAAAGCGTTGGAGTGTATTACAACGTGTTAAAAGTTTTTTTCGTGTGCCTGTTTGTGTATATTTTATACTATCTTTCTTTCGTTTATATTAAAGAAGCGAATTACCCGCTGTTTTTTTTGAGTTTTCTAATCTTGAACACGATTATTACCGTTGCCTATGCTACGTTGTTTTTTCAACAGGTGCACGCCCGAATTCGAACGCAAACGTTTCTTCGCGAGCTGGAGCATACCCACCGGAAAGTAGAGGAGCTGACCTTGGCCAACGAACGTCAAAGAATGGCAAGGGATCTGCACGATACGTTGGCGCAAGGCCTGGCAGGGCTCATTATGCAGTTAGAGGCGGTAGATGCCCATTTGTCGAACAACAATATACGAAGGGCTCAGGACATCGTGACACAGTCTATGGCTCAAGCAAGAAGAACACTGGGCGATGCCAGAGGAGCCATTGACGATCTGCGCTCCAAGCCTGCAGCGGAAACGGATTTTGCTGAAGCTGTCCGCGAAGAAATCCAACGTTTCACAAATGCTACAGGCATCCATGTGACCTCGGACATAAGAATTCAAGCTCCATTATCCGGTCTCATCATGGAACACGGGCTGCATCTCGTAAGTGAGGGATTGACCAATATAGCACGGCATGCGCAAGCCGAACGAGCCTGGATCGAAGTAATCACTAGCAGCGATTCCCTTCTGATCGGGATCCGGGATAACGGCATCGGATTTAACACCCATACAATTGGTAAACAACCTAGTCACTATGGTTTACTGGGGATGATGGAGCGCACCCGATTAATAGGAGGAACATTGGATATCAGCAGCGGGACTGAAGGCACTCACATTGAGGTCAAGGCTCCGCTTAGGAAAGGAGATTTGTCATGAAACATCAAGTGCTGATCGTGGATGATCATTTTGTCGTTAGAGAAGGACTCAAGCTAATACTGGAAACCAATGATCAATTTCAGGTCATCGGGGAAGCGGAGAACGGAGAGGTGGCATTACGTTTGCTGGAAGAGCTGCGGCCCGACGTGATCCTGATGGATTTGAATATGCCCAAAATGAGCGGTCTGGAAACAATGCAGGTGTTAAAAGAAAGACAGTATGACGTTCCTGTCATTATTCTTACCACCTATAACGAGGATGAGCTGATGATAAGGGGGCTGGCGTTGGGAGCTAAGGGGTACTTATTGAAGGATACCGGCCGCGACCATTTGTTTCGAACGCTTGAATCGGCCATAAGAGGAGAGACGCTGCTTCAACCGGAAATTACGGCTAGAGTATTTGCCATGAAGGAGCAGGACATGACTCCTGTCTCCAAACCTGAAAAACCGATGATGTCCGAAAAGGAGCTGATCATCCTGCAGGCCGTCGCACGGGGCTTTCGAAGCAAAGAGATCGCGTTCGACATGGGGATCTCCGAACGGACCGTCAAGGCGCATCTGACGAATATTTATAATAAGCTTGGCGTAGATTCCCGTTCCGAAGCTGTAGCGGTTGCTGTGGAGCGCGGAATTCTGCACCTTTAATGCCCGATCGTACATAAGGCGTCTGCCCTTAGGTACGATTTTTTTTGTGCTCAAAACCTATAAGATGAGGAGGCAGAGCTAAATGTAATCGAAGGTTACGAAAGGAGTGCAGGAATGAATCAATTAACGCGTTTTTCCATGAAAAACGTTTCGGCGTTGTTCATCATTGTGATCATGCTTTTTGTTGGCGGATTTTATTCAACGACCAAGCTGAAAGTAGAAAACATGCCCGATGTGTCGTTCCCGGTTTTGGTTGTATCGACAACTTATGCGGGTTCGCCGAAGGATGTAATGGATGAGATTACCGATCCGATTGAAAAAAAATTGGCGAATGTGGAGGATCTGGATTCCATGTCCTCGACATCCAACGATAATTATTCCACTATCATTCTCATGTTCAAACAGGGAGTGGATATGGACAAGAAAAAGACGGATGTCCAGGATCTGCTGGCCGAGGTGACACTGCCTCAATCGGCAGGCACGCCCAAGGCTTCAACCTTCGGGGCGGCGTCAGCCCCTTCCAATTATCTGGTCGCCTATGCCGGCAATGGCATGAGCCAGAGCGAGCTGGATAAAGATTTTAAAGACATCATCAAGCCAGGCCTGGAAGGGATCAAGGGAGTCGACCATATCGATTTCATCGGCAACCGCGAGACATCGCTGGATATTCAACTGGATGCGGGCGCGCTGGATTTCTACGGTCTGTCCCCGTCGCAAGTCAGCAATGCCATTAATGCGGCTGCAACCAAGAGCCCGATCGGCAGCGTGGAGATTAGCGGAAACAGCAAAATGACCCGGGTCACAGGCGATCTCCAAAGTCTGTATGACCTGGAACGAATGGAAATAACAACCTCAAAAGGAATTGTAACTCTTAATCAATTGGCGAAAGTCAAGGCTATCTCCGAATCGAAATTTAAAGGAAGACTGGACGGGCAGCCTGCTATTGCCATGATTTTATATAAAGCTAGCAGCGCGAATGCGGTGGATTTCTCCGATGCCATTCATAACAAGCTTCAAGAATGGCAAACTACGCTGCCGAATATTACGTTCAAAAATACGTTTGACAGCGCGGATGAAATCAAGCATTCGATAGATGGCTTGATTCGTGAAGGTATAGTAGGAGCCATTTTGGCAGCGGTCATGATTTTGTTATTTTTACGTAATGTCCGGATGACCCTAATCGTTCTCGTATCGCTGCCGCTGTCCATATTGATTACCTTGCTGTGCATGTATGAGCTGGGAATCACGCTCAATACGATGTCGCTGGGCGGCATATTTATGGCCATAGGACGGGTCGTTGACGATTCGATCGTCGTCATCGAGAATATTTACGCCAAGCTGGAAAAAGCTCATGAACGGAATGAATCCGTCATTGCCTTGGCCACCAAAGAAGTATCGTCCGCCATTACGTCTTCGACGTTGGCGACCGCGGGCGTGTTCGTTCCGTTGGCGCTGGTTTCCGGCTTTATTGGAGAATTTATCAAGCCGTTCGCAATAACGATCGTCTGTTCTCTATTGGCCTCCTTGCTTGTTGCTTTAACGGTGATCCCTATGCTGGCGAAGATACTGGTACTGCGGGGGAAACCGCCGAAGGCGCATCATGACGATTCCAAGCCATCCGGGTTGACTGAGTTCTACGAGAAGGCGCTCATCTGGAGCTTGAAGCATCGTATCAAGATGCTGCTTCTATCAGGTCTCGTGTTTGTGGCTACGATTGTCGTTACTGTTCCTTCGCTATCGGTATCGCTGATGCCGAGTGCAAAAACGTCCCAAACGATGTACTTCCAAATCAAGATGCCTTATGAAACCTCGTATGAATCAACTGACGCTAAGACCAAAGAGCTTGAAACGATCTTGTCGGATAAAAAAGATTCGAACGGCGAACCGGTGTTTACATTTGTCGAAGCTTTGGTAGGGTACGCCGGCGATGATAAAGAACGAACTCCTTACGCGTCGCAAATTTTCGTTGAATTGAACGATAAGGTTGACGCTGACAAAGTGAAAGATCAGGTCAAAGCTTTCATCCTTTCCGAGCTGCCTGCCGGCTCTGAAGTAGAGCCCAAATCGATGGGAGGAAGCATGGGGACATCGCCCGACTTTGAGTACAGCCTACAAGGGGAGGACCAGCTTCAATTAGAGAAAGCGGCGGCGATGGTAAAAGCCAAGCTTAACACGATACCTGAGCTTACGGAAGTGGAGGACAATCTCAGTGACGCCAAGACGGAGATCGAGATTGCCGTTGACCAGAGCAAAGCCAGAGCGTTCGGCTTAAATCCCGCAACCGTGAGAGACACGGCGCGCGCGTGGATCCAGGAGCAGAAGCTGGGCGACTTGAAATTTGACAATATCGTCTATGCCACCAAGGTGTCTATGGATAAATCGGACAAAGATACGCTCGAAAAGCTGGGCAACATTCCGTTGAAGAGCGATAACGGCTCGGTTGTTTTATTGAAGGAAGTCGCTAAAGTGAATGAAATCAAAGGAGCTGCGTCATTGACGCGCGAAGGCCAGCAGCAGCTTGTCAAAGTGACCGCCAAAATTACCGGACAAGATAAAGGCGGCATCAGCGCCAAAGTCGGGCAAGCTCTGAAGGAGCTGGAGCTTCCAGACGGGGTAACGCCGAAAGCCGGCGGGATAACGGACGATATTAACGAAAGCTTCTCCCAATTGTTCGTTGCCATGGCTGCAGCCGTGCTTATCGTTTACATGATCATGGTTCTGGCCTTTGGCAATGCGAGCGCACCGTTCGCCATCCTGTTCTCGCTTCCGCTTGCCGCTATCGGCGGACTGCTGGGTCTATTCCTTACAGGTGAACCGCTTAATGCCACCTCCATGATAGGATTTCTGATGCTTATCGGAATTGTGGTCACCAATGCCATTGTCTTGATAGATAGAGCGCAGCAGCTACGGGAAGAAGGCTTTATAGTTCGCGATGCGTTAGTACAAGCCGGTAAAGTGCGGTTACGTCCCATCATTATGACTGCCGGAGCGACCATTGTCGCACTGCTCCCGCTCGCGCTGGGATTTTCAGGTGAAGGGGTTCTGATCGGCAAAGGACTCGGTATCGTAGTTATCGGAGGCTTGCTGACATCTACGGTGTTGACACTGGTTGTCGTTCCGATTGTCTACGAGCTGATCGAGCATATGAAGCTTGGAATCGCAAGGAAATTAAAGCGGCAGACAAGCAATGAATTCCAAGCATAATAGATAGAGATATAGAGGAGGTTTTCCGATGAAGAAGGCTTGTCGGGGGAGAAAAGGGAAAAAAAGAGCGGTTTTATTACTAATGTTCATTGCAGCGGTCATCGCGACGTCAGGCTGTTCCGTAGGCGCAGGTCCGGCAACCGTGCAACTGGAGCCAAGACCGGTCAAGACGGAGCTGATCAAGAAACAGACGATCGGCGCGCCTATAGAGCAAGTAGCGGAAGTTAAGGCGGGAACGACGCTGGATGTTGTCGCCAAAGCGAACGGGGAAGTGGTGAACGTTCTGAAGAAGCGCGGAGATTATGTTGAAAAAGGAGACGTGCTGTTTGTCATCGACAGCAAGGAAGCTGAAATCTCCAAAAGGAAAAGCGAGGTTGCGCTTCAAAATGCACAGGAAGCATTAAAGAAAGCAAAGGATGACAAAGCCATCAATCATCAAAGCTTGCAGGATGAGGTTACTCGCACACAGACCGCTTTGCAAAATGCGCAGCAGGATTACAATAAGCTGCGAAACGATTTCGACTCGGGTGTCATCACGCAGCACGAGGTCGATCAAGCGAAGCAAGCGGTGGATAATGCGGCGATGAATTTGCAATCCGCTCAGAACAAGCTGAACGCCAATGATAATTCCAATTCGTTGGCATCCTACGAAACTCAGCTTCAAACAGCGCAGCTGACTCTCGATGAGGCTGCTATGTCCTTAGAGAATTACAGTGTGAAAGCGCCTGGAAGCGGTGTTTTAACCGATTTTAATGTTGTGGCGGGCCAAGTGGTATCGTCTTCCTCAGGGAAAATAGGCCAAGTCCAGCAGATCGATCCGATCAAAGTGACGGCCGAATTGTCGGAAAACAATGTTCAGCTGGTTAGAGGGAAGCAGGAGCTTGTATATTATGACCCCGATAATCTCTCGGTCAAAGGAACGGCCAAAATCAGCTATTTGGCGCCCATTATGAGCGCAGCGACCAAGACGTACACGCTGGAGCTGGAGATTCCGAACACAAACCGGCAGCTTCAACCGGGCAAAAGATTCATGGTTCAGCTTACGACGGAAGTGGAAGAGCAAGTTATTGCCGTGCCTACGTTAAGTGTGATCCGCGAAGACTCCGACGCCTACGTTTTTGTGCAGCAAGGCAATCAGTATCAGAAGCGTAAAGTTTCGCTTGGGCGTATTAACGGGGAGTATCAGGAGGTGCTGACCGGTGTTAAAGACGGCGAGCAGCTCGTTGTAACCGGACAGCATACGCTCAAGGACGGCCAACAGGCTGAACCTGCGGCACCGGCAACGAATGCCAAATAAGCATGGAACATCATCAAGAAGGAGCGGTAGATCATGAAGAATAAAACGTGGAAAACGAGTCTTACAGCCATGCTGCTAAGCGCAGCGATGATTCAGTCAAGCGTCCCGGCTCTTGCGGCTTTGGCCCCGGAACCGGCTGTATCGGCGACAAGTAGCAACTATGGGTTAACGGACGACATTCGCGCCGCAATCAAGAATGTTTCCGTCATTCCAACGGTATCGGGATCGCAAATTGCAGCAACAGTGCGTCTGTATAACGGAGGGGCTGCCCAGAACCGGGTGCCGGAACATGAGCTCCGCGTGCTAACGACGAGCGGCGTAGAGTACAAGCTTGTCCCGAGTGCAAATAACAAGACGGCTTTGCAGCCTAAGGAAATTAGCGAATTGGTGTATATGGCGACGGTGGAGAGTAAAGAGATTACCAGTATTGACCAGCTATCGTTTGTTCATACCGATGTTTATACGTATCCGAAGCAAGAAACCACGCTGCTCTCCATGCCCGCAACGTCAGTATGGTACGGGAATAACGGAACGAATCAGATGGTTTCGCTGCGATGGGGCCAGCCTTTCAGCATCCCGGGAGTCAATTCGGATCTGGTGTACACGCCCGCCGAAGTTTCTAAACAAAGCGCGAGCGCAGCTCCTGCGGCATCGGCTGAAGCTTCCAAGCAAAGCACGGTTGCCGGGCCAGTCCTTCTGGTCACTTTATTGGCCGAAAATCCGAGTGCAGGCCGGCAAATGATCCCATCATTTCGGATCGACGCGCGATCCGGCCAAAAAACGTACGAAGGCAAACGTTCAGAAACCGATCCGGTTTCGTTGGAGGCAGGCGAAAAAGCGTATATTCATTTTTCCATCCCGGTTGATCAGGATGCAGCCATGACGGATCTGCTCGTGGTTTCGACAGATGCGTTTATTTCCAAAACGGGGAATCAGGAAGTGCCCATTTCCACAGGAAAAGCGGCCATAGCTTGGCCGACAGCGGATCAAATGAAAAGTCCTGCGGTGTCGTATACGATGGGAGCCCCCATCCCTTTCGATTCCTTAACCAAGGTGATCGATAAACAAACTGAAGTTTCGCTGGTGGAGCTCCATTTGCACGAAAACCCGGAATCCGGGTACAAAACGGCCATTGCCAAGCTCAAATTTACGAATAACGGCAGTTCTCCCGTCTCTATGCCGGAGCTTCAAGCTGAATTGGCCGATAGCAACGGCTTAACCTTCACAGGTGTGCGTCAAACGAACGTATCTCCAACACTGGAACCCGGATTAAGCTACATTGCAGCCTACTCCTTTCATCTGCCTCGTTCCGAGAGCGGCGATCAATTCCAATTAAAGCTTCTTGATCCGATTACGGCAGCTCCTTACAAGACAACTGTCGCTTCGATTCAAACGGGGGCGCAGCAGGAAGAGGGCGGGGATACGTTCTCCATGTATCCGTATGATATTACACTGAATGATTATAGCGTCAGCTACTCGACCATGGCCGGTAATCCTATTACCTATACGTACAAGATTAATGTTGATATGGATATCAAACAGAAGGAGAATGTCGTTGTCGATACGAATTTCCCGATGCTGCGATTCGAAATCGTCGATCCTGCGGGCCGGATTGTCGGCACGACGGACGCTTCCTTTACGGGTCCCAAAAAATTGATCAGCGGCAAACAGAAGATCGATTCGAACAGCATCCAATCCGACGAATTCTCGTCTCCAATTACCGTGAATATGTACGAAGTCATTACGACGCCGAACGGCGAAGCTGAACGTTTGGTCAAGAGTTTTCAACAATAGCCTGCCCTTAAAGTGAAAGCGGGCCTACCAAAGAACCTTCCTTTTATGCCGGAAGGTTCTTTTATTTAGAGGAAAATGTAGATTTCATCGTATGTTCTCATCATAAGGAGCTACACGAATAACCTCAGCAATGCCCATTCTACTTCCCTCCAATTTATTATTTGGTATATTGTACGGTGCGAAACAAATGGAAACAACAAAATGATTGGCAGCCTGTGATGGGGTACGGGTGCTGCTGGCGGAAGTTGGAATGAAAAGCCGTTATATGGATAAAATAATGGTGCGTTTACAAGATGAAACGGCCAGTAAAGGAATCGATTGGCAGGGAGAGTGCTATGCGGACACGAAATTCTACCCGTAACGTCAGCTTCGAATCCGATGATCACACGGCATTGGGTCCGGAATTGGAACGTAATGTTGAGGCACTCAAACAGGTGTTGGGTGAAGCCGACGATGTTTCGTTCCGCTCCTTCTTGATAGCCGGAAGGGTTAGGGCGGAGCTTGTCAGCATCCCCGGCATGTCGGACAAGCAGGAGATTGACAACAGTGTACTAAAGCCGCTTATGCAATCCCAGGACGTGGTGTGTGCCGATTTGCAAACGGTTAAGCACAGACTTTTGCACGTCGTGTCCGCCGATGAGGCTTCGACCGTTGAGGAATGCGCGGGACAATTAATCAAAGGGTATCCCGTGCTTCTGATTGACGGTTGCACCGGTGCTTTACTGCTTGGAATTCCCCAATGGGACAAGCGCAGCGTAGAAGAGCCGAAGACCGAACCGTCGCTTCGGGGGCCGCGAGAAGGTTTTACTGAATCGATTGAGACCAATCTGTCGCTGTTGCGGCGCAAAATCCAGAGCGTCAAGCTAAAGCTCAAATCGCAAAAGATCGGCCGCTATACAGGGACGGAAGTCTATATCGCTTATATGGATGACCTGGCTAAGCCTTCCTTGCTGCAAGAGGTGCAAAATCGACTCGAACGCATTGATCTGGACGGTGTACTGGAATCCGGATACATCGAAGAACTGACGGAAGACAGCCCGTTCTCGCCGTTTCCTCAACAGCAATTTACAGAACGGGTCGATATAGCGGCTGCTAGTTTGCTCGAAGGCCGTATCGTTCTGCTGGTTGACGGTACGCCCGATGTGCTGATCGTACCCGCGACACTTGCGACACTTCTACAGGCTGCGGACGATTATTACAACCGAGCGTTATACACCAGCGTTCTGCGCTGTTTACGCTACATAACGTTGCTCATTTCCATGATTCTTCCGGCGATGTACGTCGCGATTTTGAATTTTCATCATGAAATGGTACCGGGCAAATTATTGACCAGCATTGCTTCCGCACGTGAGGCAATTCCGTTTCCGACGTTCGTGGAGGTGATGATGATGCAGCTCGCGTTCGAGGTGCTGCGAGAAGCTGGGCTTCGCCTTCCGCGGCAGATCGGTTCGGCCGTTACGATAGTCGGTGCGCTTGTCGTCGGTGAAGCTGCAGTATCGGCGGGGCTCGTGTCGGCGCCGATTGTCATCATCATCGCGTTCACGGGTATTGCGGGATTTACGGCTCCCCATTATTCGTTGGAGCTCGCCATACGCCTTTTGCGGCTGCCGCTGATCGTGTTAGGAGGGACGCTAGGCATGCTTGGAGTTATGTTCGGAATAATAGCTGTTGCCATCCATTTGTGTATGCTTCGTTCCTACGGCGTCCCTTATTTATCTCCGTTTGCGCCATTTGAGGCAAGTGAAATGAAGGACACAGCGATCCGGGCTCCAAGGTGGAAAATGACGATGCGTCCCGGTTTTTCGAGTATGCGAAGCCGCCGACGACTCGCCCGGGGACAGAAACCGGAGCCCGGTAAAGGAGGCAGAAGCTAAAGGAATATGGTGAGTAAATGGGCATCTTCCTGGATATTTGCCTGCAAATGGCTTACATTCGCGATGGTCGTGACAGCTTTGCTTTTGTCGACTGGCTGCTGGGACCGAAAGGAAGTGAACGATCTGGCGATCGTAACGATCGCCGGGATAGACCGGAAAGACAACGGGGAGATCGAGTTGTCAGTGGAGATCGTCGTGCCTAAGCAGGAAGGCGGCAAGACACAGATAAGCGGCAACGCTTCTAAAGAAAGCGGTCCAACTTTAATCTGGTCCGCTTCAGGAGCTACGGTTGCTGACGCAGTCTCCAAGCTGCAACGCAAGCTATCTCGCGCCATCTATTGGGGGCAACTGGAGCTGTTGGTCGTAGGGGAAGCGTTGTCCCGCGATCGTTTTCGGGAACAGTTGGATTATATCGTGCGCGACAATAATATTCGCCTGAGGGTGCAGCCGTTCGTCTGCAAGGGGGCCGTGAGCGATTTTCTCGCTTCTGCCTCTCCACTCGAACAAACAAAAGCGGACTTTCTGGGTGGTGAAGCTGATCGCGTCTTCCATCGGTCGATAACGCTTAACCTCTTGGTGCAAGGGCTTGGTAAAAATACGCAATCGGCAATGCTGCCATACCTCGATATCACACAGGAGGGTAACAAAAGTATACCCTATGTGAAAGGTTATGCCGTATTTTCCCGCGAGCGTATGGCTGGAGTGATCCAAGGGGATTCGTTCTCGGGAGCGAAGTGGATACTTCATCAAGTTAAAGGTGATATCGAGACCGTGAAGATGAGGAAGCCCATTTCGTCACTCATATCAATTGGCATTCTTTCATCCAGCACCCAGCTCGTTACTGAATTGCAGGAGGGAATGCCAAGAATTGAGGTCGGGATTGAAGCCGAGGTGAACGTCGTTCAAAATACAACTCGCTTTAAAACGTCTGATCCGAATTTCATCCGTCAAGTCGAAAAATCGGCATCCGACGACATACGACGCAATGTAGAGACCGCAATTAAGCAATCCCAAGAGATGGGGGCTGACATTTTCGGTTTCGGCGAAGTGATTAATCGCCGTTATCCTGGAGAATGGCAACAATTGCAAGACCGCTGGGACATGATTTTTCCTTCTATGCAAGTCAAAGTGGAGGTCAAGGTGAACGTTCGACATATCGGGATGTACAACGAGCCCACCGGATGAACCGCAATAAGAGGTGTGAGAGCCAGTGACTTGGTTGAACTTAACTGGGGTAACGTGCGTAACCGCGTTGATGGTTTGGGCCGAATGGCGCGGTCTCGAATTCGATTGCAAGAAGGAACGAGCGGCCTTAATTGCCATCGCTGCCGCCGGCTGGCTTGTAGCCGTGCTAGTCCTTGTTTTTCCGAATATGCCCGGACCGATCGAGCTATTCAACAATATACTCAAACCGCTAGCCAGCGGGTTAAAGTGAGGGGAGAGGTTTGCTGATGGTAGAGGGAGGGAAAATTTCCGCATCACAGCTAGGGCTTCTTTTTTATGCGGTCGCCGCTTACGATGGAATCCTTTTTATTCCGAGGATAACGGGGGAGGAAGCCGGACGAGATCTGTGGCTATCGCCGATCTGGGCTCATTTGATCGGTTTGCTCTTCGTGCTTGCGATGCTTTGGCTTAGCCGTATGTTTCCGACGGAAACCATCATACAGTACAGCAGGCGTATACTTGGTTCGTGGTTAGGCAAAGCGGCGGGCCTTACTGTGATCATTTACGGTGTCAATTTGACTTCTGTCGTCTTGAGAGAGTATGGCGACTTCATTTCTGTCGTCTTTTTGCAAAAAACGCCGGCTGTTGTTGCTATAGGGGGGATGCTGCTTCTTGTGTCCTTCGCGGTCAGGGGGGGCGTGGAGGTGTTGGGTCGGTTGGCGCAGCTGTTCCTGCCGATCACGTTCTTGGTGTTCGGGCTGCTAGTCGTCTTATCGGTTCCCGATTGGGACGTAAATCGTATTTTGCCGATTATGGGTAAAGGGATCGCTCCTTCCGCTAAGGGGGCCATCATCCCCTTAAGCTGGTTCTCCGGCTATTTGATGCTTGGATTGTACTTTCCTTTTGTGTCAGATCAGAGGAAAACGACGAGGTACGTAATAATAACCTGGTTTGGACTCATGGTTACGCTGTCCGTCTCTGGGCTTGTATCGGTTTTACTGTTCGGCAAGCATGCTCATACGTTGAATTATCCGTTCATTGAGGTTGTTCGCTATATTGGGGTTGGGGAATTCTTCCAGCATATTGATGCTTTAATGTTGGCTGTTTGGCTTCTCGGTACGTTCGTTCAATTGACCTCCTATTTGTATACTGCATCGTTGGGGGTGGCCCAATGGCTCGGGCTCAAACAATACCGGGCACTGGTTTTCCCGATCGGCTTTTTTATTCTCGCAATCAGCATGTGGGGACCTTCCAGTGTAGACGTTTTCGAGACCTACTTGGGAACGAGTCAAGTCGTGTTCGATTTCTTCTATGTTGCTCTCGGCCTGCTCCTATTCGTAACGGCATGGATTCGGGTTAAAATTCTCCAAAATTAATATGAACAACTATGTCGTCATAGAACAATCATATGGAATAGAACAATCATATGGAGAAAAATTACAAAGGTTTCATATAATATTCCAAAAAGCTGATGTTCACCTTTGGCCTCAAGGGGAACACATGGAACGTGAGGGGAAGCATGGATTTTTATGTTGTAGATGTTTTTGCTGAAGAAAAATATCAGGGAAATCAGTCAAATGTGAATATTGCCGCCAAATTAACAAATGGGACCTATGATATCCAGATTGGCGGTAAGGTACAACTGGTTGCAAAGGGAGACTGGTTACAAAGTATCTAAAAACGGTTATGGCCCAAAAGGAAAGTTCAGTGTTGAGGTACTACATATGAAGAATCTTTTGTGTGGTTTTTATGTTGTAAGTTCCAAGTGAATTTATTAAATGAACGATATTACGTTGTAATTAAATTGTAAATGATGTTATTTCCCGTGGATTCTTCGGTGTGATTCGATTAAGATAAATGTAATGGAATGACATACAAAGTGTGGAGGGTAAGGATGCATTCTTCCTATAGCGATGTAGAGAAAAGAAGGAAAGAGATCTTAAAGGAACTAGAAGAACATGACAAAGTCTATGTAAAAGAGCTTGCTGAGAAATTCGGCGTGACAACTGAGACCATTCGTCGAGACATGGACAAGCTGGAGAGTCAGAATAAATTAAAAAAAATATTTGGCGGTGCGATCAAAACGAGCCATCAAAAGCTGGAATGGGCATATAACGACCGGGAGTCGCTTAATCTGGAGGTCAAAAGAAAACTGGCGGCCGAGGCAGCCAAATGGGTGGAGGACAACGATATTATATTTCTCCAGGCAGGGAGCACCATCGCCCAAATGCCATCATTTTTAAGAGACAAGAAGGAGCTTACGGTAGTCAGCAATTCCGTTCCGATCATTTTTGAATTTGCTCAATATAAACGAAATGGAGAGTTTGACGGGCGAGTGATTCAGATTGGCGGGGAGCTTCAAGTTTCTTCGATGGGGATGTCGGGTGTACTCGCTCAAGACATGTTAAGGGACATTACTGTAAATAAAGCTTTTTTTTCCTGCGGAGGCTTTACTCCTGAAAATATCAGTACGTTTCAAAGTGAGAGCGCAGTAATGATGAAAATTTTGTTGGCACAAAGCCAAAAGAAGGTGCTGGTAGCGGATGCATCTAAAATAGGAGTCAAACATCTATATAAAGTAGCAAATTTACATGAAGTGGACATCATTATTACGGATACGGATTTGCCTGAAGAATGGAAATCATACATCGAATTATCCACATTAAAATGGGTTTCTACCTAAATTCAAGTGATTTAAGATAAAGCAACACGTCGTTTGGAAACAAACGGCGTGTTGTTTTTATTTTGTAATATATTTGTTTTATGATAATTTACAATATATTTACGTTGTTTTTACGCTTGTATTACATTTGTGTGATAAGATTTATTTGTAAAAACAACATGAAACGAAAGGGGCAACAACGTTGAATTACCAACTTAGTCATCGTGTTAGTGCGTTAAATCCTTACATCGGAGCGGAATTAAGGGATAAAGTCGAAGCACTCCGCAGATCGGGACGCAAGCTCATAGCTCTTAACGTGGGCGAACCAGATTTTTCCACACCGGTCCATATCGCTCATGCAGGTATAGAAGCAATAATTAAAGGCGTAACGAAATATACCCCGGTGCAGGGTACATATGAAGTTCGGCAAGCAGTCTGTGAAAAACTCAAGCGGGACAACGATCTTAGTTATGCCCCGGAGGAAGTGATAATCACCACTGGGGCCAAACAGGCAGTAGCCAATGTGTTGCTCTCGATTTGCAACGAGGGGGACGAAGTTCTTTTACCGATTCCCTGCTGGGGGAGCTACCCGGAAATGATCGCGCATGCAGGGGCGGCTCCCGTGTTTGTTGAAACCGATCCGGAACAAGATTTCGGACTAAGCGTGAAGCGACTGGAAAGTAAAGTAACTTCCAAGACGCGAGCTATTTTGCTCACAAATCCCAACAATCCGACCGGAACGGTGCTTAATCGAGAAACGTTGTATGCCATTGGCATGATCGCCGTTCGTCATCATCTCTACATTATCGCGGATGAAATCTATGAACATTTAATCTACGGCGATAAAGTTCCTTCGATCGCATCGTTAAGTGAGGAAATTAAATCGCTGACGATTACGATAAACGGGTTATCCAAGGCGTTCTCCATGACAGGCTGGCGAATCGGTTACGCCTGCGGCCCACTGCCTGTGATTCGTGCAATGACAATCATTCAAAGCTATACGACCTCCAATCCAAGTTCGATCGGTCAATATGCAGCGATTGCCGCACTCAAAGATGAAGGTGACTCGGTAAAGGAAATGACAAAGTCTTTTGATGAACGGAGGCAATATCTGATTCGTGAAATTCGATCGATTCGAGGATTGACATGTCCCAATGCAAGAGGCGCATTTTACTTGATGGTTGATGTGTCCCGGTATTTTGGTTCTGTTTATGAGAAGGGGACGATCGCCAATAGCAAGGACTTTGCCGAATACTTGTTAGAGCAAGCCGGCGTCGTTGTGACGCCAGGGGAAATGTTTCAGGCTCCCCGGTTTATTCGGCTTTCATACGCCACATCTATGACGCAATTGCAAGAGGCAGTTACATTGATTAAGGCGGCGTTGTCTCAATTGGTAATGGGAGAGGAGGATCCGAAATGAATCCATCATCGTTACGTTCATTGTTAGAAGAGGGACGATTGCTCCGATTTTTAGAGGCGCATAACGGATTGACGGGATTAATTGTAGATCGGGCGATGGCGACACTCGAGAATGGACAAACCAAGGCTTACGATGGCATGTGGTTAAGCAGTTTATGCGATTCCACTGCTAAAGGAAAACCGGATATCGAACTTGTTGATTTTACCTCCCGACTCGAAACTTTGCATCAAATTCAGGAAATATCTACAAAACCTATTATTCTCGATGGGGACACCGGCGGTCAAATTGAACATCTGGTATTTCATATCAAGACCTTGGAAAGATGGGGCGTCTCAGCCATCATTCTCGAAGATAAGATTGGTTTGAAGAAAAATTCTTTATTCGGAACGGAGGCCGATCAACAACAAGACAGCATCACTCATTTTCAAAGCAAAATTAGAGCATGCAAGCAAGCACAAGTTCATTCGGACTTTATGGTGATAGCGCGTATTGAAAGTTTGATTTTGAACAAAGGTTTGCCGGATGCTTTGCAGCGGGCCGAAGCGTATGTGCAAGCGGGGGCGGACGGGATATTAATCCATAGCAAAAAGGAACAGCCAGATGAAATCTTTGCTTTTCTGCGGGAATTCAAACTGCAGTTCAAGGATATCCCCGTCGTTGTAGTACCCAGCACATTTTCAAGTGTGACGGAGACGGAGCTGGAGTCAGCGGGAGTGAATATCGTCATTTATGCCAATCATTTGCTGCGCAGCGCTTATCTATCGATGAACAGGGTAGCCCATACTATCCTGCAGCAAGGAAGAGCTTACGAAGTGGAATCCGAATGCGAGCCAATTCCAAATATTATTCGAATTCTGTGAGTCATCAATGGATACAAAGGAGTGCATATGGATAATCATAGGGTTTTGGGAAAGCAGAGGGGTTTGAGCGAGCCATCGGTGAAACGCAAAAAAAGTATAGTCAAATGGGCGTATGCGAACTTAACCGCTTATTTATTAGTTTTTCCAGCTATTGTTCTACTTTTTATATTTCATCTTTATCCGATGTGTATGACATTTTTTCTGAGCCTGACGGATTGGAATCTGATTGCCCCTGATTTTAATTGGATTTTCGCAGGCAATTATACGAAGATGCTTACCTCGTCCGAATTTTGGAAGGTCGTTGGAAACACGTTTATATTTGGTGTCTTCTCGGTAGGCTTTACAGTCTTGCTGGCTACTGTACTTGCTGTTGTACTGGACGAAAAACTGCGGGGCGTCAAGTTATTTCGTTCGGTCGTATTTTTGCCCTACATTACACCCATGGCAGCTATTGGAACCCTATGGGTATGGATGTACAGCCAGGATTTCGGTCTTATCAACTGGGCGCTCGGTTTGTTCTCCATTCCTCCTGCCCCCTGGCTGGCAAAGCCGGGGTGGGCAATGGTTGCACTAATCATCACGAAAGTATGGAAGGTGGTTGGCTACTACATGGTGGTTCTGCTTGCCGGCAAGCAGAACATAGCAGAATCGCTGTATGAAGCGGCCAAGATGGATGGAGCAGGAAAGCTGCAGTTGTTTAAACATATTACAATGCCATTGCTCTCTCCATATATCTTTTTTGTTCTTATTGTCGCATTAATTGGCGCTTTTGAGGATTTTGATCTTCTGTATTCGATGACGCGAGGCGGGCCTGCTGAAAGCACAAATATGATGATTTATTACATTTACCAGCATGCCTTCGATTTTTTTGATATCGGCTATGCTTCTGCAGCTGCGACAGCACTTTTTGTTATCCTTCTGCTCATTACATTTATCCAGATGAAGGTTTCCAAAAGGTGGGTGCACTATCAATGAGATGGCAGCAATTTGTATTTCGATGGTTCGGATACGCCTTTTTGAGTCTTTTTTCATTCATAATGCTATTTCCTTTTGTTTGGTTGTTGAGCACTTCATTAAAGAGCTTCGATCAGGTGTACGTGTTTCCGCCGACCTTGATCCCGGAAGTATTCCGCCTGGAAAACTACGTAGAAATATGGAAGTCGGCTCCGCTGCTTCGGTATCTATTCAATAGCCTGTTTACAGCAAGCGTCATTATTATAGTGCAACTGCTTCTGATCATCCCGGCGGCTTATGCTTTTGCCAGACTACGGTTCAAAGGAAGCGGCATTCTTTTTCTCTCGGTTCTGGCTACCATGATGATCCCGAACCAAATTACGTTTATCCCTAATTTCTTGACGATCAAACAATTGGGCTGGGTAGATACGTATGCCGGTTTGATCGCGCCATTCAGCGTGAGCGCCTTTGGCATATTTATGCTGCGGCAAGCCTTTATGCAAGTACCGAAGGAGTTGGAGGAAGCCGCCATTCTCGATGGCTGCGGACACGCCAGAATCATGCGCCATCTCATGCTCCCTTTGTCAGGAGCCGCCGTTGTGACGTATATATTGTTGTGCTTTATCAAGAGTTACAATGAATTGTTCTGGCCGCTTATTGTGACCAATAATGAAAATTTGCGAACGGTTCAGTTAGGACTGACGCGATTTATTACAGAAGGGGGAACACAGTGGAATCTGGTCATGGCCGTCGCTACAGTCATTATCGCGCCATTGGCCGTACTGTTCATTTCCATGCAGAAGTTTATTGTTAAAGGCGTGGCCACTACGGGTTTAAAGTAAGAGACAGGCTATTAAAATAACGAGGTGAAACCATTGAAACGTAAATTCATTAGTAGTGTTCTCGCAACGTCATGTTTGGTTACGGTACTTGCAGGCTGCGGACAAGAAGCTTCCTCCTCATCTCAGAACAAGCAGGGGAACCCGGTGCAAATTGAGTTTTGGTATGGCAATGGCGGGGTGATCGGAGAAGCCACGAAGAGTTTGGTTGAACAATTTAATCAATCGCAGAATGAAGTAAAGGTCAATGCGGTGTTTCAGGAGACTACGAATAATATAGGCAAGAAGCTATTGACGGCCATTGTGGGCAATGCTGTACCGGATGTTGTTCAGTTGAACGCAAGATTCTGGCCAACCTTTGCTTACAATAAAGCACTGCTGCCGCTTGACTCTTATATTCAAAACGATTCGAAGTTTGATTACGGTGATTTTGTGGACAGCTTTGTTAAGAACACCTTAATCGATGGAAAGACCTACACCCTTCCATTCAATCGGAGTACATCGATCTTGTATTACAACAAAGATATCGTGAAGGAGATCGGGCTTGATCCGGAGCATCCGGTGTCCACCTGGGACGAATTGGTGGCTGCTGCGAAGAAAGCGACCGTCGTTAAGGATGGGAAAACAGAACGATTCGGCTTTTCAACCTATTTGCCGCCCCTCTACTACTACTCGTTGATGTGGTCCAATGGCGGTGATCTTTTCAGCCCGGATCAAAAGGAGGTTGTGCTCGACCAAGCGCCGGCGGTTCAAGGTTTGGAGATGTACCGGAACATGATCTATGAGACAAAAACGATGATGCAGCCTACGGGCGGGACGACTACCGACAGCGGGCAGGAACTCGTCAATTTTAAAAATGGCAAGGTGGCTTTCCTGGTGGCCTCGACAGCCGATTTGAGTGAGATTCAAAAAAGTATCAAATTTAACCTTGGCGTCGGTTTCGTGCCAAAATTTAAAGAGTATGCCGTAACTACGTCTTCCGGGGGAAATCTCGCCATTGTAGCGAAGGCTCCTAAGGAAAAACAAGACGCGGCCTGGAAGTTCATCAAGTTTCTTACCGATAAACAGCAAACCATTTATTTCACTCAACACACCGGATACATGCCGATTCGAAAATCTGCCGCTACAGCGCCTGAAATGGTGAAGTTTTATGAACAAAATCCGTTCTTTAAAACCGCAGTCGATGAGCTTCCCTACGGAAAGGCACTCCCGGTCGTGCCTGACTTCGATAAAATCGAAGCAGAAATCCAAAAGGCAATCGGTAAAACCTATGCACAAAATGTTCCGGCCCAAGAATCGATGAAGGAAGCTGCCGCACAGATACGTGCGATCATGAAGAAATAAAGGATAGTGAAAAAACGGATGACTATAAAACACAAAGGAATGAAATCCATGGGGAAAACAGCTGAAAAGAAGAGTCCTTCGGGACGGCGGGTACTCATTATCGGAACGGACGGATTAAGGCCGGATCAGGTTAAAGCCGATACGATGCCTACGTATTGCCAGTTAATGAAAAGCGGTACGGTGTTCAAATCTTTTTATTCCGTATATCCGTCTCTTACACGGGTATGCATGGCTTCCTTAACTACAGGATGCTATCCGGGAGAGCATGGACTAATGAACAATCTCATGTATGCTCCCGGTTTTTCGGAAGACGGGCTGCTTCAAACAGGAGACCATCGAGAATTATTTCAATTTCAGAAACGAACAGGGGAAGCGTTGCTCTTGCGGCCGACGTTAGGGGACCGATTAGCTCAAGCGGACTTGCGGTTGACGGTTTCGGCCGGAAGCTCACCCGGTGCTTCGTTGATCTGGAATTTTAATCATCCGCAGCATGTCATGAATCCTTCTACCGACTACGGGATCCCGGAGCTTAGCCGGTTGCATGCCGTTCGAGGCGCAGCCGCTGCCGAATCGGATGCCTCGATCCGAAAGAAGGAACGCACTTTATGGGCAACTCGGACGCTCATTGAACAGCAATTGCCTGATGAAAAGAATACCGTTATGGTGCTGTGGCTTCCTGAACCGGACGATACGCAGCATTATTTCGGCATCGCATCGCAAGAGACCAAGCAAGCCCAGAGGCTTGTGGACCAATGTCTGTCCGAGATTTTGGAAGCTATCTCACGACTTGGCATGGAGGATGAATTGGATATATTGCTCATCAGCGATCACGGGCATTCGACAGCAAACATGATAGGCAGCCTGGAACATTATTTGGATCAAGCCCGGAGGGAATTGAACAGAGAACTGAATTTCGTTGCAGTGGATGCTTTTATCTACGGGGACGAAAATCAGGTAGAGGAATTGCAGGCGCTCGCTGACTGGTTATCTGCCCAAACCTGGTGCGGTATGCTGCTGGCGAAAGAACCGCTTCATCAGCAACTGAACTATGCGCTGCCTTTGAGCGCGGTGCTCGGAAGCATTACTCACGACAGAGCCCCTCTGTTAGCCGTTGTTCCAACATGGACCGATGAAGTGAATCAGGATGGCGTTCAAGGAGTTGTTCATTACTTAAACGCCAAAACGGAGAATAAATCGTACCATGGCTCTATCCGAAATGAAGATATGCAGCCGTTTTGCATGGGAATCGGTCCCAGCTTTAAAAAGGGCTATGTAACGCATATTCCGGCGGGCATTATTGACATTGCGCCAACGGTTTTGCACTTGATTGGAGTTACTGGAGAAAGCGGCTTTTCGGGAAGAGTTTTATATGAAGGTTTGCAAGGCTGCGAGGAGCAGGCGGTGCGGCACGATACTGTTAAGCACGTGGACCTCTATGCGGATTCGGAACGAACAAAAGGAATTCGGATCGCGGATGTGAATGGATCGAATTATCTCATCGATTGTTTTTGTGAAAATACAAGAAGAGCGGAAAAGAAAGGATGAGGCGCGATGCCAACAAAATGTTGGGAAGCTAAGGAAGCGGATATGCTCAAGCTGCTGGAGAAGCTTGTTAATATCGATAGCGGGACGTTTTATAAAGCGGGTGTGGATCGGGTAGGGAATGTGCTGGCTTCTGCATATCAGGCTCTGGGATTTCAAGTTAGTGTCGACCGTCAGTCGGAACGTGGTGATCATTTGATCATCGTTCATCCCGAGGCGCAACATCCAAATATCTTGATGATTGGACATTTGGACACCGTATTTCCTGTAGGTACAACGCAAAGCCGGCCTTTTTCGCGCGATGAATTTTTTGCTTACGGACCCGGTGTATATGACATGAAAGCCAGCTTGGTCATGATGCTGTTTGCGATACAATCTTTGATCGAAGCAGGGGACGAGAGTTTCAAGCAGATCAAAATCATTCTGAATTCGGACGAAGAGCACGGCTCGATTTATTCAAGGAATCTGATTGAGCGGGAGGCGGCAGGCGTTAAGTATGCTTTGATCGTTGAACCGAGCGATATGACAGGGAAGCTTATAACCGGTAGGCGCGGTGGTGGTAAATTTGAATTGCTTGTAACTGGGAAGGCGGCGCATTCTGGAGAAGAACCGGAAAAAGGGCGAAGCGCAATTGGTGAAATCGCGTATAAAATTGTTCAACTTCATGCATTGACCGATCCAAATGCGGGCGTACATGTCAATGTCGGGGTGATTAGCGGGGGAACAACCAGCAACACGATTGCTGCACATGCCAAGGCTTCGATTGATGTACGAATGGAGACACCGGAACAGGCTATGGAGCTTGAACGCAAAATCAAACGCATTTGCTCGACTACAATGATTGAAGGAACAACATCAGTCTTGCAAGGCGGTATTACAAGACTACCGATGATCAAAAGTGCGAATTCCGAGCATTTATTGAGTATCGTTCAAGAAGAAGCGATGCAATTGGGAGAGTCGTTAACCGATAAGAGAATAGGTTCAGGGTCGGACGGTAATCTGACTGCGGCCGTAGGGATTGCAACGATTGATGCCTTAGGTCCACGTGGTGGAAATGCGCATACTGCGGACGAATTTTTGGTTATCGAAAGCTTGGTGCCAAAAACAAGGCTGCTCGCTAATATAGTGAAACGATTAAGTCGTGAATAAACCATTTCCTTATCAGGCCAAGTGGGGAGTGCCCCGCCTTCTTTGAGTCAAGCGAAACGACCTGATCCTAAGTTCCTACGGATGCAGCCAACCCGATGTTGTTCAAAGGTGGTATTCGGTAAAATATCAGGTAGAAAAAGGAGATGCTGTACTTATGAAATACAGAATAGAGTATGACACAATGGGCGAAATTCAAGTGCCGGCCAACAGGCTGTGGGGAGCGCAAACCCAGCGCAGCATCGAAAATTTCAGAATCGGTTCGGAGCGGATGCCGATGGAGATTATCAGGGCTTTTGCCATACTGAAAAAATCAGCTGCACAGGCCAACAAAGATCTGGGTAAGCTGGATACGGACAAAGCAGTGGCTATCCAGGCTGCTGCCGAGGAAATATTAGCGGGACAATGGGACGATGAATTTCCGCTGGTCGTATGGCAGACCGGTAGCGGCACGCAGTCCAATATGAATGTGAATGAAGTGATTGCACATCGCGCCAATCAGCTTCTTGAAGGCAAGGGAATCGATAAAAAGGTGCACCCGAACGACGACGTAAACCGTTCACAAAGCTCTAACGACGCGTTTCCTACGGCAATGCATATCGCGGGAGTTCTTGCTGTAGAGAATCATTTGCTGCCGGCGCTTGCGAAGCTGAAGGGAACTATGCGCTCCAAAATGGAGCAGTTCGCTGACATCATCAAAATTGGCCGCACCCATCTCCAGGATGCAACTCCCTTAACCTTGGGGCAGGAAATCAGCGGATGGTGGGCTATGCTGGAGAAGACGGAGCAGATGATCACAAGCAGCGTGGATACGATGAAGGAGCTCGCGATCGGCGGCACGGCAGTCGGTACAGGCTTGAACGCCCACCCGAAATTCTGCGACAAGGTAGCCGAGGCGATCAGCAAGGATACCGGCTTAACGTTCTTATCTGCAGCTAACAAGTTCCATGCTTTGACAAGCCATGACCAGCTTGTGTTCGTACATGGAGCGTTGAAAGCATTGGCGGCTGATTTGATGAAAATCGCTAATGACGTTCGATGGCTCGCGAGCGGGCCGCGGTGCGGCATTGGAGAGCTGGTGATTCCTGAAAACGAGCCTGGAAGCTCCATCATGCCTGGTAAAGTGAATCCGACCCAGAGCGAGGCCATGTCGATGGTTGCCTGCCAGGTCATGGGCAACGATGCGGCGATAGGCTTCGCGGCAAGCCAGGGCAATTTCGAGTTGAATGTGTTCAAGCCGGTGCTGATCCATAACTTTCTGCAATCAACCTGCCTGCTGGCGGACGTTATGGTGTCGTTCAACGATCATTGTGCAGTAGGTGTTGAGCCGAACCGGGAAGTAATTAACCGGTACCTGCAGGAGTCGTTAATGCTCGTCACTGCATTAAATCCTCATATCGGGTACGAGAAAGCGGCTATTATCGCCAAGTTGGCTCACAAGGAGCATCTTACCTTGAAGGAAGCGGCGATTCAAAGCGGATTTTTGACTGCGGAACAGTTTGACCAATTCGTCCGCCCGGAGCATATGGTGAGCCCGCAGAAGTAATCGGAGGAAGAGATTAAGGATGTTCTGTTCGATGGTCATCGAGTGCCTCAGGATGGCAAAGAAGTGGGTTATGTACCGTCATAAGTGTAAAGGTATGAAAAAATGCCGAGTTCAGGAGCAATTTAAGCTCCGACTCGGCTTATATTTAGCGATATCTCGGCAATCAGGTTGATGAAGGCCATGTGGCGTTCGAAGGCAACCGCTTTAAGCAGCGTGGCTTACTTAAAAATACTTAATCCAACTCCAATCAAGTAAGGTACTAACCACAATCCCCAAACCACCAAGCTAAATGTATGGAATTGACCAATTTGCTTTTCCTTCTTCCTCCATAATACAATTGCTGCCCATATTGCATGAATTAGCATCAATAATAGGGCGACCATGCCGGTAATACCATGCAAATTAATCTCTTTGTTTGGATTCAGCTGGCCCATAAAACCAGTGCCAATTCCATCAAACAATAAACCGGAAAAGAAGAAAGCGAGATGCTTCGGTTTCAATCGCCCCGAAATTTTTTCAGCCCAAACACCGATAGTATAAGCAACCAACGCCAAGTTTATAAACAAAACCGCAAAAAATAGCAACATAATTTCCTCCTGATTAGTTTGTTGTTGAATAGTCGAATGTGACTATTACGCATTTGATTATATACCCCGATTTTTGAATAGTCAATCCTGACTATTTCGTTTGTGACTATTTACCAATTTACTTTGAAATATTCAGGTTAGAACCTATATAAAAAGGGCTCTGCGCTGCTGCGCAAAGCCCTATAAAAATAATTGTACCGATCGAAAATTATTCATTTTTTAATTTTTCAATTACAGATTTCAACCAGTCCCTCTCAGCCTGTTTGCATACAAGATGATGTTCGATAGATAAATCAATCCCTCTTGAGAAATTATGTTTAGGTGTTTGCTGCAATTCTTCGATCTGTTCAGTCAAACCATTCAAACGTAACATGAGACAATCGATCGCTTCTTCCTTGGACAGATGGTCCATAAACATAAGTCCAATATCGCCTTTGAAAGAAGTAGTATCCTGCTCGGACAGGTTCCCACGAAGTAGCAAGTAAAATTCCTCTTCCCCGGCAGGAGTAATGGAGTATACTTTTCTTGGCGGGCGATTTCCTTCCTGGTCCTCGCGTACGCTGATAAAGCCTGCAGTGTTCAGCTTGTCCAAAATGGAGTAAGCTGTAGCTTTTTTCATGGAGGTAATCCGGCTCAAATTTTTATCGATAAATTCATTAATTTGATAACCATGCAGACTTTGAGACTTCAATATTCCAAGCAGCAGCAGCGTTCTTTCATCCATAGACTTCCCCTTCTGCTCTATCCAATTTATTTTATTATATATTACAGCAATTTCTTTATTTAATAAAGTTTCATGGAATATTCCACCATTATGAAATATTTATAATACCTTAATAGGATGACGAAAGCTGCCCATGCAGGTTCATACAGACCTCGATGGGCAGCTTTTTTTTACCCGCCGGCAGCTTGTATTCGACGTTATGGTGGTTTCCACAAGGTTGATATTTTTAAAAAATTGGTTGAGATCCTTTGTCGTCAAGATTTCCATATTTAGCTATAATTCATTTGTAGCGCTTTCATCAATACAACATAATGGGGGATGAGAACTTTGAAGAGAACTCTGTTTATTGCGTTGGCCTTTGCCTTAGCTACTTCGGCTGTGCTAAGCGCTTGTACCAGCAAGCCCGACAACACGGCAAAACCGGGAGCGCCAACGAAGCTAACGTTCTGGACGTTCGTCGACCTGCATCAGAAATATTGGGAGAGTATGGCGCAGAGCTGGAACCAATCGCACCCGGATGAGCAGATTCAATTGGAAGCGACGACCATCCCGTATGATGATATGCATTCCAAGCTGCTCATTGCTCTGCAGACCAAGACGGGGGCACCCGATCTGGTCGATATCGAGCAAAGCAAATTTCCGAATTTTGTTCGGGGACAAACGAATCTGGTGCCGCTCGACGATATCGTGACTCCGGCATTACCTGACATTGTGAAATCACGCGTTGATATTTACAGCAAGAACGGCAAATATTACGGAGTCGATTATCATGTAGGGGCTACCGTGATTTATTACAATAAAGAGATTTTAGGTAAGGCCGGTGTGAATCCGGACAATATCAAGCTATGGAGTGATTTGGAAGCAGCAGGCAAACAGGTTCTTGAAAAAACAGGCAAGCCGATCATTACTTTTGAGGGAAACGGAAACTGGTCCTGGTGGCCGGCGATTTCGCAGCAGAAATCGGATCAAGTCGACGCACAGGGCAACGTGACGATCGATAATGAGGTTAATATTAAGACGATGCAATTTTTTCAAAAGCTTGTTAATGAGAAGGTAGCGGCAGTAGCGCCTGGCGCCGGTCATGATACAGAAGAATATTTTGGCTATATGAACAGAGGCGGTGCTGCATCAGTATTTATGCCGTTCTGGTTCATGGGACGTTTTACCGATAAAATGCCGGATTTGAAAGGGAAAATGATCATTCGTCCGATGCCTGCATGGGAGCCGGGCGGGAATCGATCCGCAGGCATGGGAGGAACTGCGACCTCCATTACCGATCAATCCAAGCATGTGGAACTGGCCATGAAATTCCTTACCTATTCTAAGCTGACCAAGGAAAGCGGGATTCAAATTTGGAAGCAGCTTGGATTCGATCCTATCGTCACGGCAGCCTGGACGGACCCGGCAATGAAACAATCGAACAAATTCACGGACTACTTCGGCAACGATATATTCGATACGTTATTGAAAGTGAAAAATGAGATCGTGCCAGTTAACATCACCGATAATGAGCCGCTGGTATTTGACGCCATTCGCAATAAAGCGATGCCGCAGATTTTCCTGGAAAAGAAAGATCCCGCTCAGGTATTAAAAGCCGTAGGGGACGAACTAAGAAAAAAATAGTCGGTATGCCTGTCGCTGGCATAGCTAAATTAGTCTATGCCAGCGTACAGGATGGATGCGGGTAAAGGGGTTGAAACATGCTCAGTGAAAATGGAATAGCCAAGGTGCATGCGGTCCGCAAGAAGAGAACGAAAACGGTTCGTTGGGCACCGTACTTGTTTATATCGCCATTTATCCTATCTTTTTTGCTTTTTTTCGCGTACCCGATAGTCAGCTCTTTCATCATGAGCTTCCAGCATATAGAGTCAGGGGAAGAGACTTTTATCGGCTTCGATAATTACATCAAGCTGTGGAATCCCGATTTTTTCAAAGCGATCCTTAACAACGTCAGCTATACCTTTTGGACTATTCTTGTACTAATTCCGATTCCCATGGTGCTTGCAGTGCTCCTGAACTCGAAGTGGCTGCCGGGACGCAACGTCTTCCGTTCGGCTTTGTTCATCCCTGCATTGACTTCGGTTGTCGTGGCCGGGGCTATTTTCCGGCTTATCTTCGGCGAGCTGGATGGATCGTTGATGAACTCCGTGCTGCATGTATTCGGACTACCCAGCCAAAAATGGCTGCTGCATCAGCATTCGGCTATGCTCGCTATGGTCGTCTTGGCTTCCTGGCGATGGATGGGCATTAATATTCTCTACTATTTATCCGCACTGCAAAGCATACCGCGGGATTTGTATGAGTCTGCCGAGATCGACGGGGCGGGGATAGGAGCGAAGTTTTTTCGTATTACCGTTCCCATGCTAAGACCGATCACCATTTACGTTCTAACGATCAGCATTTATGGCGGATTCGCGATGTTTACCGAGAGCTATATGCTGTGGGCCGGGAAGCCTTCACCCCAAAATATCGGACTCACTATTGTTGGATATATTTACCAGCAAGGGTTTCAGTACTTTAACCTCGGTTACGGCGCTGCGATTGGGATAGCCCTGTTGATTATTACCATGCTCATCAATCTGATTCAACTACTCTGCTTTGGCTTGTTTCGGAAGGAGGAATGACCGGTATGGGAGCGAAACGGACCCGGACCGTGCCCAAAGTAATTCTCGTGCTCCTGTTTGTTATTTTATCCATCATGGCACTGTTCCCGCTCTACGCACTGCTGCTCGGTTCCATGAAGCCGGCGACTGAATTTTTCCGCTATGGGCTGAATGTCCGGTGGGATTTCTCGTTGATGAGCTTCAAAAACTATCAGGCGATTTTCGAGGCTAAGGGCGCAGCACGCCATTATTTTACTTGGTATAAGAACAGTATCGTCATTACTGTCTTGTTCACTGTCATCAGTCTGCTGCTATCTTCTCTGGTTGGATACGGTTTAGCCATGTATAAGTTCGTCGGCAGAAATTTGGTCTTTTCCCTTGTGCTGCTAACCATGATGGTTCCAGTGGAAATCATTATTCTTCCTTTATACAAGGAAATGATTGCGCTCCGGCTGATCAACACGATCTGGGGTATTATTTTACCTTTTGCGGTTGCTCCGCTGCCGATATTTTTCTTCCGCCAGTTTGCTTTAAGTCTGCCCAAAGAGTTCATGGATGCTGCGCGGATGGACGGCTGTTCCGAAGGCGGCGTATTTTTTCGGATTATGATGCCACTATTGGTACCTGCCTATGCCTCCATGGCAATTCTGCAGGCGCTGGCTAGCTGGAACAATTTCTTGTGGCCGATCATTGTTTTGCGCACGACCGATCAGTTTACTTTGCCTATTGGGCTGGCTACGTTCCTGTCTCCGCTCAGCGATAACTATGATGTATTAATTGCCGGAGCCGTGCTGTCTATTGTGCCGATATTCATATTATTTGTGTTCTTCCAGCGCTTCTTTATTGAGGGGCTTACCGTTGGCGGGGTTAAGGGATAGAGAAAATAAGAAGATGAGAGTGGTGCTTGCACATGACGAACCAAGAGCCGATAATCGTGACCAGTTCAAATTCATTACACGTACGAATCGCAGACCCTTTCTGGTCCCCCTATATTCAGCTTGTCAAAAACATCGTGCTTCCCTACCAATGGGATGCATTGAACGATTTGATTAAGGGTGCCGAACCAAGTCACGCCATACGGAATTTCCGGATCGCCGCGGGTGAAGAGCACGGGGAATTCCGCGGCATGGTCTTTCAGGACAGCGATGTATACAAATGGCTTGAGGCTGTCGGGTTTATGTTACAGGCAGAGCCTGACATGGAATTAGAGCAAGTAGCGGATGATGTCATCGAGCTGCTTGAGAAAGCGCAGCGGCCTGATGGCTATTTGAATACGTATTTTACATTGAAGGAACCGGACGGCCGCTGGACGAATCTGGCGGAGTGCCATGAGCTTTACTGTGCGGGCCATTTGTTTGAAGCGGGTGTTGCGTATTACCAAAGTACAGGCAAGCGCAAGCTGCTGGATATATGCTGCCGGTACGCGGATTACATAGATACGGTATTCGGAAGCGAGCCTGGGAAGCTGCAAGGTTATGACGGACATCAGGAAATTGAGCTAGCCCTTATGAAACTGTATGAAGCGACAGGGGAAATGCGGTATTTGCGTCTTAGCCAGTTTTTCCTTGACGAACGCGGGAAGCAGCCCGGCTTCTATGGTCAGGAATTTGTGAAGCGGGGGAAGAAGGTGCATTTTCCCGAGCTGGATATCGTCCACGATTTGAAATACAGTCAGGCGCACCTGCCCGTCCGCCAGCAGGATACGGCCGTAGGTCATGCCGTTCGTGCCGTATATATGTGCACAGGGATGGCCCATGTTGCGGCAGTCACTCAAGATGAAGGCTTGATTGAAGCGTGCCGCAAGCTGTGGTCCAATATGGTCAGGAAGCAGATGTATATTACAGGGGCCATCGGCGCCATGGCTTATGGGGAGTCTTTTACGATAGATTACGATCTGCCGAACGATACGATCTATGGGGAGACGTGCGCTTCCATCGGTCTTATCTTTTTTGCAAAGCGAATGCTGGATTTGGAACCTAGAAGCGAGTATGCCGATGTGCTCGAACGGGCGCTATACAACGCGGTTCTAAGCGGGATGGCCAGAGACGGCAAGCACTTCTTCTATGTCAATCCGCTCGAAGTGTATCCCAAAGCTAATCAGATTAACCCAAAGTATGCCCATGTCAAATTACAGCGGCAGCCATGGTTCGGCTGTTCCTGCTGCCCTCCGAATATTGCCAGATTGATTGCATCTTTAAATCATTATGTATATTCTCAGAGGGATACGATTTTATATACTCATCTCTATATTGGAAGCGAGGCCAAAGTCGTTCTTGCGGAACAGCACGTAACCGTCGTCCAAAGCTCCGATTACACTACAGATGGCTGTGTCCGGTTCCTTGTGCAGACAGAGAAGGCGTCCGCTGCTTTTACCCTGGCATTTAGACTGCCGGAATGGTCCGACCGGATGGATTACCGGGTAAACGGTGTACGTTATGAACCTGACATGATAAGGGACGGCTATGGATTCATCACAAGAGATTGGCAAACCGGCGATACAATAGATTTGCAGTTCGACATGACGGTCCGGAGGGTAAAAGGGCATCCGCTCATTCGGCAAACTACTGGACAAATCGCTCTTCAGCGGGGACCGTTCATCTATTGCATAGAAGAAGCAGATAACGGAAATGAGCTTCACTTATTTCAGCTGCGGGGAGACAATACTTACAAAGTAGAGTACGATTCGAATTTGCTTGGAGGGGTGTATAAAATTACGGCCCAGGCAAAGCGCATCGAGGTCCCGGTAGAAGTGGATCATTTGTATTTCAATGATGCACAGTGGAAGCTGCGTCCTGTTCAATCCACCTTCATCCCGTATTATGCTTGGGGCAACCGCGGAGCAGGGGAGATGCGTGTCTGGGTGAAGGAAGGCTAAGTGTCCCTGCTTAAAATGAGCTTTAGATGCCCGCCCGGAAATTTCAAGCACCTCGTGTCGAAGTTGAAAGATAAAAACTCCCTTCAGAACAGGAACAGGGGGAGTTTTTTTATCGTAAGGGTCGGTTTAGTCGTGCATAGGGCGCCCCGGCACAGGTTGGCCGGTGAAATTTTTGCGGAAGTTTAGCGGAGAGATACCTTCTTTATTCGAAAAGCAGGAGGAAAAATAGGAGGCATGCTGGAATCCGCTTTCTTCTGCGATCCTTGCCATCGACCAGTTTGTTTGAATTAATAGCTTCTTGGCTTGCTCGATGCGATATTGAAGCAAATAATCATTCGGTGTCATACCGAACACTTTCAGCATGCATTTGGCCAAGTAGTTGGGATGATAGTTCAAATGCTCCTGCAGCATGGCATTGGAAATTTTTTGAGTGTAGTTTTGACGGATGAATAGTTCGACCTTCTCGGCTAAGTGGAAGGCCGTCATATCGGTCGTTGCGATCAATTCCCGGCTAATATGCTGCATAAACAACTGGAAAGCATTCTGCTTTCTCCAGTTGCGGATCGAACGCGATTCATGCTCCAGCTGAAAAAAATATTCGATGCTGCCCAGTGCCTTCTGCGTTAACTTTACATATTTCGGGATAAAGATCGAGTTCACTTCAGCATGATTCAAAAAAGCGCTCTGCTTATGGTTCTCTATGAGGGAAGCTTGATTTTCCAGACATGCGTTCATATCCTCATATTCTTCCCAGGCACCATGCGTATAAAAATGAATCCAAATGATCTCCGTTTCATGCTCGCAAGGGGCGCTCCCGTAGTGGTGCAAGTCCGGTCTAAGAATAAGGGCATCGTGTTGTTGGATCTGCCAAGTATGCGTGTCCTCTCCTATGAAAAGAGATCCTTTCTTAACTACGATTAAATCGAAGGCTCCGATGTTAGTTCTGCTAATATGCCGTTCTCCCTTTTTGTAGAAAGCGCTTCCGAAATCCAGAAAATAAGGGATCGGAGGGGCAATGAAATGTAATATTTGCGGCTTCATAGACATCCCTCAAAGAATAAATATTTGGACAGCAGCTGTTACGATAATCATACTTGATTCGCTTTCCAAAATAAAGCATCGGTTCAGCAATTATGAACTGATTCTGCAGATTCATTTTGTGGAACTGCTTTTTATCATTCTTAAATGAAGTTTACTCTTTGTTTTACTGAATTAGGGGTATGGGCTTCATTTTCACATGGATAAATGAACAGAGGTTCGACTCCCGCAGCATACAAGAACCGCTGTTATTTGAGCGCAACGCAGCAGGTTTTACCGTCACACACAGTGATTATTGTGTTAAAGGAGCGTTATTTTCCAAAAAAATACTATAGTATTCGACGCAAAATAATAGAATTACTGAGAATTTTAGATTCTACCACTTTGCATAAAAGTAAGAATCTGATAGAATATAAACAAATACTATAAACTTAGTAGGGATTAATAGGAGGCTCCTTTCCATGCAAAAACTGACGCAGCTGGATCAACTTGATTCCACGCAAGAAATGACGCATTTGGATCAGCTCGAAGCTGAAGCGATTTATATTATACGAGAAGTAGCGGCGGAATGTGAGAATCCCGTGATGCTGTATTCGATCGGGAAGGATAGTTCTGTGATGCTGCATTTGGCGCTGAAAGCTTTTTACCCCGAGAAACCGCCATTTCCTTTCATGCATATTGATACAACGTGGAAATTTAAAGAAATGATCGAATTCCGCGATCGCAAAGCTAAAGAATTTGGTATCGAAATGATTGTTCATTCGAATCAGGAAGGTATTAATCAAGGGATCAACCCATTTGATCATGGTTCCGCGTATACCGACATTATGAAAACCCAAGCATTAAAACAGGGATTGGACAAGTACGGATTTACGGCTGCGTTCGGCGGTGGAAGACGTGACGAGGAAAAGTCGCGTGCGAAGGAGCGGATTTTTTCGTTCCGGAATAAGAACCATGCATGGGATCCGAAAAACCAGCGGCCGGAAATGTGGAAGCTGTTCAACACAAGAATTAATAAAGGCGAAAGCATCCGCGTCTTCCCAATATCCAACTGGACGGAAAAAGACATCTGGCAATACATTCGCAGAGAAAACATTGATATTGTGCCTCTCTATTTTGCAAAAGAAAGACCGGTCCTCCAGCGTGATGGACATCTCATCATGGTCGACGATGACCGATTGAAACTCGAACCCCATGAAAAAATTGAAATGAAGAAGATGCGGTTTCGCACATTAGGCTGCTATCCTCTTACTGGCGGAGCCGAGTCTGAGGCGGATACGCTAGATGCCATCATCGAAGAAACACTTGGTGCAGTTTCATCCGAACGGACAACTCGGGTTATTGACCAAGAAGCGGCTGGAAGTATGGAAAGACGGAAACGGGAGGGCTATTTCTAAAATGAAAAGTCTACTTAAATTTATTACATGCGGAAGTGTAGATGACGGAAAGTCCACTTTAATTGGACATATGCTTTATGATGCTAAGCTCTTGTTCGCCGATCAAGAAAGAGCATTAGAGCTGGACAGCAGGCTTGGCAGTCGCGGTGGAAAAATTGACTATTCCCTGCTTCTTGATGGGTTACTGGCAGAGCGCGAACAAGGGATAACGATTGATGTGGCCTATCGGTATTTTACGACGGATCACCGTTCCTTCATTGTAGCGGACACACCGGGACATGAAGAATATACACGCAATATGGCAGTTGGCGCATCCTTTGCCGATCTTGCCGTCATTCTTGTGGACGCAACAAAAGGGGTCATTACCCAAACCAAACGCCATGCACGGATTTGCTCGCTCATGGGAATTAAGCATCTGGTATTAGCTGTGAACAAAATGGATTTAGTGGATTTTGATCAAACCAAGTTTGCGGCGATCAAAGAAGATTTCTTCCAAACGACCGCTGAATTCAACCTTCAAAGCATACAGGTGATCCCTGTTTCGGCCACAGAAGGGGATAATATTACAAAAAAATCACAAAATACCCCTTGGTATGAAGGCCTTCCTTTATTGTCGTACTTAGAAAATGTGGATGTTCATAACACGGATGAAGCGAAACACTTTATGATGCCAATTCAGCGTGTATGCCGGCCAGACCATACGTTTCGCGGCTTCCAAGGCCAGATTGAGGCAGGCAGTATCGCGGTAGGCGATGAGCTGACGACTTTACCTAGCCGCGAAAAGGCGAAAGTGAAACGCATCTTAGTGACAGACCAGGACAGAGACTCAGCCCATGCCGGACAACCCGTAACCATTCAATTGGATCGCGAGGTCGACGTTTCGCGGGGATGTGTGTTCACCAAAGACAGTCATATAAAAGAGGCAGATAGTTTCAGTGCCACAATTCTTTGGATGGATGATTCCATGCTGGCACCAGGTAAAAATTATTTGGTAAAAGTAGGAACAAAAGTCCTGCCGGGTACCCTGACAGCCATTCTGCATAAAATCGATGTTAATACTGGAAATACAGTTCCGGCAGATCGTATTGTCAAAAATGAATTGGCAAAATGCGAATTTTCTTTATCGGATAATATTGTTTTTGATTCCTTTGAGCAATATAAAAGCATTGGCGGATTTATTCTGATCGATCGCGTAACCAATATGACTTCCGCTTGCGGCGTTATTGATCAAGCCCTTCAAAACTCCGATAGATTGGTCAAGTTAGATACGGAAATCACCAGAGAGGTTCGTGCACAACAAAAAGGACAGAACCCATTAACCCTCTGGTTCACCGGTTCGGTTTCGGATAAATCACCCCTTGCGAAGGAAGTGGAAAAACGGTTGGTATCGGCAGGCTACCATACCATGTTACTTGAGAATGGCCAGGGAGAATCAGCGCGGCGAATGGTGGAAGCTGCAAAATGGATGAACGATGCAGGACTTATTGCATTGGTATCGATTGATTCCCCATACGACAACGACCGGGAAATTGCGCGGGACATCCTTGGAAAAGATTATATAGAAGTATATGTAAACGAACCGCTTGCAGGAAGCTCGAGCACAAATGATGCCACTGGGAACCCAGTAATTGAAATCGATACAAACAAGTATTCAATCGAAGAAGCTGCGAATGTTGTAGCGAAACAAATTATGAAATACTTAATCAATTAGCAGCGCAATCGCGCGGCGAAAAAATCTTTTCATTATGCCTACATCCTCGTTAATAGTGATGTGGGCATCCTTTTTTTATGTCCGCGGCATGGGGCAATGGAATCCTATACTTACCCAGACTCTATTTGGCTATTTCTTCACTTCCGGCTATTATAGTACTAGAGCGAAAAAAAGGGGATGATTTAATGAAGCTGCTCATCAAAGTGGCGCTTGCCGGCGCCGCACTTATACTGATTATGATTATAGCATTTCGCTTACATACGCTGCTCGGGTGGGGACTCGTTATCGTACTAGCCGGGGCTATGGTGTATGTCTCCAGATCAAGCTACTATGCCATTCGAGGCAGCTCGGCGTTCGCGGCCGACCAGTTCGAGCAGGCGCTTGCCTGGTACCGGAAGGCATATCACAGCAAACCGTGTCCGGAGAACCATCAGATTGGATACGCCTATATGCTGATGAGGACAGGCGAGTCGGTGCAGGCGGAAGCCGTGCTGCAGAAGCTGCTTGGCCGAACCGGCAATCACGAGATCAGGATGCAAGCTTCCTGCAATCTGGCTACCGCATACTGGCTGCAAGGGAAGCGGGACGAAGCCGTCAAAGAACTGGAAGACGTGTTCAAGCAATACAAAAACACGCTAATCTACGGCAATCTGGGCTATTTCAAGCTGATGCACGGCGATCTGAGAGAATCGCTGGAATTCAATCTCGCAGCGTATGAATTCAACAGCGACGACAAGACGATTCTGGACAACTGCGCATTGAACTATTACATGCTTGGCCAAATGACAGAGGCAGAGGCACTGTTCGAGAAACTGATGTCCAAATCGCCGAAACGCGCCGAGCCGTACTATTACTATGCGTTGACCCTTAAAAAGCTCGGGAAGAACGAGGAGGCTGCTGAACAGATGAAGCAGGCGCTTAGTAAAGAATTGTCCTTCCTGACAACCGTCACACGCAGCGAAATTGCGGAAGCAGCCAAAGAGATGAATGTGGAAGAATAGCGATGCTCGGTATGTTCTTTTATTGGGAGTTGGATGACGACGAAGTCGGAAAAGCCCGATCACGTTACTTCAAGAAGATGCATCAACCAAATGGGAGGGAGGGATACGAATGGAGCGGCTTTCTACGCTCGTCTCCCATACCATCGGCTCATTCGCTCCCACAACATTTCAGCCTCACCCTTAATGTCTTGGGGGATCTGCAGCTTGGGAAGCTTGAGTTCCTCAGAAACGTGCATGCCCATAAGGAGATTTCCTAAATGATTAACATGCAGCCGGTCGCGCATCAGCCTCGTGTATTCCTCGGGCTCGTGGAGGTAGAAGGGCTCGAAACGACTATATGTGTCGAGATGGGTCAGATCCATCTCCTTGGACAGCTGCCGGTTAGCTTCGACTATATCCTTGAAGGTTTGCTCAAATCCCTCAGGATGAAGGTGATACAGCGGACAATAATACGAATGGAGCACCGGTTCGGATTTCAATTCCCGCAGTCTCGAACAGATTTGACGTACATTGTCGATATACTGTTCGACTGACCCGCCTTTCGCAGCATCGTTGCCGCCGACCGTAATGATGACGGCAGCAGGCAGGAAAGACAGAACGTCACGGTCCAGCCGCCGCAGCAGATCGGAGCTTGTGTCCCCACCAATCCCTTGATTGATTATGCAAACATGTTTTCCAATATGTGCCCTTAGATTAATCCCGAGCCAATCCACCCAATTGTGTCGGCCTTCGCTCGACCATGTCAGCTCAGTATTGCTGGAGCCAAACGCAATAATACGGTAAGAAGTCTCCGGCTGATTTTTCCACAACTGTACGTTAATCATATTTTCGCTCCGTTCGTTTCGAGAATCCATTTTAGCCTTCTCTGACCATTGATTATTAAAGCTCCCTCAATTATAACTCCCTTTGTCGTTGATGTGCACGAAAAATAATGAGCTTGCAGCGCTGGAGGAAAAGAATATGAGTATGTTATCAATCGGAAAGTACCATCATGATCTAAGAGAAAACTCTGAGTTGAATCTAAGAGTTTTTTGGTTTGAAAATAACTCTTCTTACAAAAAGTATCACAAAAATAACAACATATATCATTATTAAAGAAGTGAAATAAACCCCTAAACCCATCCAAACTCCTTTTTCGAATGTTCTTATGATACTATCAGGGTTAATAATAAGTCTAAGAACGAATTTAATAATAAAGATCAATGCAGTCAAAATCGCAGTGTCTTTTAAAATCTTCTTCAACATCAGTACCCCCTTTTTTACATATAAGGTTATACTTCGATAATGAGTGATTGGTTTCAATTAATAAAAATGAAACATAACTTATTAAAAATCGACAACGGAAGGGCTCTTTTTTTATAACACTATGTGAAAATGCAGTAGACTCATAGATTTTACAAAAAAATCATGCATTGCGAAGCGTTATTAAAAAACTGAAACTTTTCGAAATCCATGTCGTATTCATATAGCAAGCATTTCGGTCGGGTCTTCTAACCCTTTGCACCCGAATGCTTGAATTCTGGCTTCGCTCCGCTTTTGGCGAAGTCCTTATCGACCGGCGAAAGGGGGTGATTACTTGACAAAGCTTCTGAAAGTTTTCCTGACAGCGATTATGATTATCCTGTGCTGTCTTGTCTCCATTCAACTACCAAGCGGAGCTGTTGCAGCTTCTGCTCAGCCTTTACTGCTTGATCACTCATATATCGATGAGCACGCAACTTTGCTGAAGGAAAGGGACCATTCCCTTTCGTTCACGAACATTCTTCTTCTGTTCTGTTTATCCGCAGCACTTTCCCTTATGTTCCCCGAATATAAAATAAGGCGATATATTTATTCCTTTATCCCCATCTTTAAACGCTTCTTTCTGCTTTACCCGATCAAATATGAATCCTGTTACATAGACCAGCCCCATTTCAACGAAACATTACATTGAAATGGGGTACGAACTGAATGATAAAATGGTCAAAATTACTATGGTTTATCTTGATTGTTGCCGTAACCGGCACGTTGTTTTTTTCTACAGCACCCAACATTGCCAAAGACATTAATCTCGGGCTTGATTTGCAGGGCGGCTTCGAGATCTTGTACAAGGTGGAGCCATTGCAGCAGAGCGAAGCCGTGACGATGGACACCTTGAAAGCGATGGCGACAATGATCGAAAAACGCGTCAACATTGGTGGTGTAAAAGAGCCGGAGGTTACGATCGAACAGCCTGATCGCATCCGCGTCAAATTAGCCGGGGTGACAGACCAGGAAATGCTGCGTTCCTTGATCGGCAAACCGGCGGTACTGACATTCCGTGATGAACAGGGAAACCGCGTGATGCAGGGCAGTGACCTCGCGCCAAATGGGGCAAGCGTAGGCTATGACGATTTGCATCGGCCATTAATTTTGTTGAAGTTTACCAATGCAGATAAATTTACGCAAGTGACCCGGGAAAACCTGCACAAAAAGGTGGTTATATACCTTGATGAAACGCTGCTGACTGATCCGGTCATTGACGAAGTGATTACAAGCGGCAGCGCACAAATCAGGGGTCAGCACACCGCGGAGGAAGCGACTCAAATCGCGAAAATTTTAAATACGGGGGCGCTTCCTGCCAAGCTGGTCGAGCTGCAAGCCAACTCGGTCGGTGCCAGCCTGGGAGCGTTGGCGTTTGACAAGACAATGTTTGCTGGATACGTCGGTTTTAGCGTCGTTCTCTTGTTCATGCTGTGGGTCTATCGCCTGCCGGGGTTGATCGCCAATATAGCTCTTGTCTTTTTCACATACGCCTGCCTTGTCGTGTTGTACTGGATGCAAGCGACCTTGACCTTGCCGGGAATCGCCGGATTCATACTCTCAGTGGGAATGGCCGTCGACGCCAACATCATCACCTACGAGCGGGTTCAGGAGGAGATCCGCAGCGGCAAGACGATTCTGTCCTCCTTTCGCATGGGTCAGCGCCAATCGTTCATCACCATCGTCGACTCGCACGTGACGACGATCATCGCGGCCGCGGTGTTGATGCTATTCGGCTCCAGCTCTATTCAAGGCTTCGCGATCATTCTGATCATGACGTTGATCGTTAGTCTTCTGACGAACGTCTTTGGTTCCCGTTCCCTGCTCTGGCTGCTGATCAAGTCCAATTTGTTTAAAAAGCCTGCCTGGTACGCGGTAGCTGAGCAAGACATTGGCAGGTCAGCCCCGGTCGCCCCAGTCAAATTCGACATCGTTAAAAGCCGGCGGAAGTTTTACGCCTTCTCCTTGAGTATTTTGGTGTTGGGGCTGGCTAGCATGCTGATTTTCGGACTTAACCTGGGAGTCGACTTCAAGGCTGGGACGAGGCTTGACGTGATGATCGGCAAGCAGTTTAACACGGCCGACATCGCCGGTGTGATTCAAAAAAATGTTCCGGACATTGCCTTTAAGCCTGTTACGACGTTTGGCAACAACAACGAATGGGCGACGACAACGTTCGATCAGCCCGTTTCCAAAGCTCAGCTGGAGATGATTCAAAAGGACCTGCAGCAAACATATGGCGATCAGGTTAGCAGGCAAGAATCGACGGTCTCTCCCGTCATTGCTGACGAGCTTGTGAAAAAAGCAGCGATTGCCTTGCTGCTCGCAGCGGCCGGGATTTGTATCTACATCGCCATCCGGTTTCAATTATTGTTTGGGGTGGCGTGTATCATCGCGCTCCTGCATGACGTGTTTATTCCGCTTGCTCTGTTCTCCGTGTTCCAGCTGGAGATTGACCTGACGTTCATCGCAGCGATTCTGACGATCGTCGGCTATTCTATCAATGACACGATTGTCATTTTTGACCGGATTCGGGAAAATCTTAGGACGATGAAAGTCGAAACCGTTGAAGAGCTGCAGCAGATGGTCAACATTAGCTTATGGCAGACGATGCGCCGTTCGATTTTTACGGTTACGACCGTATTCATTACCGCATTGGCAATCGCCGTACTCGGCAGTGAAGGAATCCGCAATTTCTCACTGGCGCTGATTCTCGGATTGGTCAGTGGAACGTATTCCTCTATTTTTATCGCAGCACAGATGTGGGTATCGCTGAAAAAGCGGGAATTTTTACGGAAGAACGTGCTTTAACTAACTTTTCATATAAATAAAAAGTTGAAAAAGAAAAGTGGCTAAACATAATTATGGGTAAGACGTCAGCACTTTATTGCTTTATTGTGTTGGCGTTTTTTTACTTATACCTGAACGCAAGAAAGAATAAAATAAGGGCCCCAAGCTGGTATATTTTTTAATAGAAACTGACAAAAAAGGATCCCGACATTATAATTGATATAAATATGTGACACGGACCTGGAGGACGGCATGCAATTTCAACCAATCTTTTATAATGGGGAGCTATTCCTGCCTAAGATCGAATTAAATATGATATCGAACCAATCGTTTGGCATTATAACGGACTTGAAGCGTAAGCAGCTATTAATGGATCAATTGACGGATCATTCCATATATTATGTATTTCGAGTTCAACAAGGCGAGTATATGCGTTTAACCGTGGAAGAGCTGATCACTTTTCTAATCAAAGTAACGGGGCGGGATGAGCGTGTCGCTCTGTTAATGGATTATTTTGCTTTAAACGAAGAACGTAAAGTGAAAATCAAGGATCTAAGCTCATCAAAAAGGATGTATGTGACATTGCTGCGTGTCTTTTTTGCGCATCAGCCTACACTGGTGTTGGAAGAACCCTATTTTTATTTGGAAGAAGAAGATCGTCGTCATTTGAAACGGATTTTGGATGACCTTTCGAACGAAAAGCAGATTTTGATTTTAACTTCAAATTTAGAGGACGCCATCATTTCCTGTGATGCCATTTATCGATTGAACGAATTCGGATTTCATCCATTGGATATTCGGGACTCCGAAGAGGATAAGCAGGAAGTGCAGGAACAAGATCAGGCCAATATCACCTTGCAGAAGATTTCTACGAAAAAAAATGACAAAGTGATTTTATTTGATCCGCCGGAAGTCGATTACATAGAAAGTATGGATGGTTCGATCCTGGTTCATGTGGGTGGAGAAAATTATGTCTGTGGTTTGACGCTAACCGAGCTTGAGCAGAGATTGGTAAATTTCGGATTTTTCAGGTGTCATCGTTCCTACATCGTTAATCTGCAAAAAGTAAGAGAAATTATTACATGGACGAAGAATAGCTACAGCTTGCGATTAAACACAGGCAAAGATGCTGTGGTTCCATTATCTCGTTCAAAATTGCATGAATTAAAAGCACTTCTCAATATTTAATTTCCTGGGCAATAGCGAACCAGTCAAGCATTCCATGGTACCATTCGGGCGACAACGGCTACATTTCGGCGGGTTTTGATGGCTGAAAGCATGCAATCTTTATATGCTTAAGGCATCAACTCGAAGGAAGTGGTGTTCATGGATGTTATTCAAGTAGAACATATTCGAAAGAGATTCGGAAATAAGGATGCGTTGTCAGACGTGTCCTTTTCCATTCCGAAAGGGGAAATTTTTGGTTTCCTGGGTCCGAGTGGTTCGGGAAAAACAACATTAATTAAGATTTTAACGGCGCAATTAAATCCGACAAGCGGACAGGCAAGTGTATTTAACCAGCCAGCGGAGATGATGCAACAGTCTGCACAGAAGATGCGTTTTGGCATTTTGACGGATAACAGCGGTCTATATGAGAGATTAACGATTGAGGAAAATCTAGAGCTGTATTGCCAATTATATGATCTTCCTAAATCCTCGATCGATAAGGTGCTGCAATTTGTTAACTTAGGCGGAGAACGCAAAAAGAAAGTCAATCGATTATCGAAAGGGATGCGTCAGCGTGTCATATTGGCATGCGCCATTATCCATGAGCCGGAATTATTATTTTTGGATGAGCCTACTTCGGCCTTAGATCCGGTAAACTCCGCACATATTTATAAAGGCTTACGGTACTTAAATGAGAAAGGAACAACGATTTTTTTAACTACGCATGATATGGCTGAGGCGGAATTGCTATGTAACCGTGTAGCGATTTTATATCAAGGACAAATCCAAACCATCGGCTCACCCAAGGAGCTTAAAAAACAGCATCGGGAAGACGTAGTTAGTGTTGAGTTAATCAATGGGGAAGCCTACGAGCTTCCGATCGATGAGGGAACGGCTGATCAAATAGCTGATTGGATGAAACGGGGATTAATTGATAGATTGGAAACAAAAGAGCCAAGTCTAGGTGATATTTTTATTAAAATGACAGGAAGTGAGTTACTATGAGTATCTCATTAAAACGTGTTTGTGCGATATTTTTGAAGGATTACAAAGAGTTTTCACGCAATTATGCGATCTCCATTATTTTGACTTTTCCAATTATGTTCGCATTACTTTTTCGGGTTTCTAGCCCGTCTTTGACTGTAGCTGCCGGTTTTGTTCTAAATACTTCGTTTGTGATTCTAACGAGTTTAGCACAAGCATGCTTGATTGCGGAGGAAAAGGAGCGTAACACTTTACGATCATTAATGATGACTCCGACCACGACCATGGATGTTCTAATCGGTAAAAGTACTTTAGTCTTTGTTATGTCTGCTGTTGTTTTGGCTATTGCTACCTATATATTAGGCTATGTGCCAGCTAGTCTATGGGCGTTTGTGGCGACCATCATTTTTTCGATTATTCTATACACCGCAGCTGGGACGATATGTGGTTTGTATTCCAAGACGTTACTTGAAGCATCATTATCTATAATGCCTGTGGCGCTCGTATTCACTGGGGCACCATGGGGGGTGTTGCTAGCCGATGATTTTCCGATCTTCAAAGTGTTGGAGTATGCGCCAAGCGTTCAGCTTGTGCATCTGCTAAATATACGTAATATAGGCTTTACGACGGTAGATTTATTAAAGCCTGTCCTTATTACTTTGGCATGGACGGTTGTATTAACGATTGTGTCTGTTGTGTTGTATCAACGGAGGTTAAAAGACGAGTAAGAAAATATAAAAGAGCATCTGGCTTTGTGCCGGACAGCCATTATAGAGTTGTGTATCGCCGCCGAGCCGGGCTTTTCCGGCAAGGTGTCATGTTAATTCAATAAAGACAAAAAGGCAGCCGTTTGATATCGGTTGCCTTTGTTGAGCTAACGAACAATCAGGAAGGGTCAAACTTCTACGTTAGCCGTTATATTTTTCGTTTTCGAGGCAAAAACAAGGTGACAATCGCGCCGAGAAGGATGCCGAGCGCCGCCATATAAATAGCTGATCGATTACCCTCAGCTAATGCTTCACGCAGAGCTTCACCCGTTATTCCCCGAATGCCCGAGTTGGCGATGGCAATCAAAATGGCAAGCCCGATGGCATTGCCGATGTTTAATGTGGTCGACGCTATCCCTGACGCAACGCCTTGATCCTCCGGGGCTACGCCGTTTGAAGCTGCGATCCACATGCCGGTCCATGTGATGCCCTGGCCGATGCCGGAAATAATGAGCCCCGGAACGATTGTCAGATAGCTGCTGCCGGTGTACGCCCCTAACGGAATCAGCAGCGTCCCGGCAATTCCGATAATCATACCGATAAGCAATGTGCTTCGCGCCTCCAAACGGGTCGCCAGCCGTTCTCCGAGCTGGGTGCCTGCTGCAATCGCCAAAGAAGGAATGATGAAGGCAAGCCCGGTCTGCAAAGCACTGTATCCGTGCACGTTCTGAAATAAGGTTGTCAGGAAGTAAGGTAGAGCACCGAATGTGGCCATGTAGATGAATGTTATGACCATGCTGGTGATCAGGCTGCGGTTATGGAAAAGATGTATCGACATTAAAGGAGCGGTGCTGCGCATTTCGATAATGGCGAAGATCGACAAGAGGATCAAAGAAAGCACGGCGCTAATGATAATTTCTCCGGCACCCCATCCCAATTCGGGTCCTTGTACAAGAACATAGACTAGAAGAGTAGCTCCTGCGGTTACGGTGGCGGCGCCGGGTAAATCAAACGGACGTTTTTGGTTCCGATGTTCATCACGGGGAATCACGTACAGCGCAGCCAGTGCAACAATCCCTGCTAATGGAACATTAACCAAGAAGACTGCTTCCCAGCCGAACGCATTGGTCAGTACTCCACCCAGGATAGAGCCGATTGTCAATCCGCTGGCTCCGGCACCGCCCCATACGGCAAGAGCCCGATTGCGACGCGGACCTTCCTCAAACAATCTATTGATTAGCGATAATGTGGCCGGGAACAGAAACGCTGCTCCTATACCTTGAATGGCACGGGCTATAATGATGACGAGCGGGTTCCAGGCCAAGCCCCCCAATAAAGACGAAAGCGCGTAAAGGAGCAACGCGAAAATAAACATTCGTTTTTGTCCGAGTAAATCGGCAGCACGTCCTCCAAGAAGCAGGAAGCCCCCACAGAAAACAGTGTAGGCACTGACCACCCATTGCAGCGACTGTTCCGAGAATCCAAGACCATGGCCGATCTCAGGCAAAGCTACGAAAACGATATTGATGTCGAGCCCGTAAATAAGCTGGGCTAAAGCGAGCAGTGCCAAACTCCACCCCATGGCCTGCTGTTTGACAGCAGCCAATTCAGATGCAGAAGCACAAAGTCGAGTTTGTTGATCGTTAGACACTAGCATATCACCCCTATAATTCAAATATTTTTGAAACGTCCCAGGTCATTATATTTCAAAAATATTTGAATTGTCAACATGGAGCGAGTATAATGATTTCATAAGTCATGATCATGAATATGAGGTAGCCCAAGCGGCCAAAGTAATCAGCGATCCGATACGGCTCGCCTGATGTAGACGGGATTCACGAATCATATCATTGGGCAAACAAACATTGTTCACCGACAGCAGGATCAAGTCCATTTGTAAAACAAAGGGAGCTGCATAGGCTGCTTCTTATACACATTTCGCCATTATGATTATTAAGCTGAACCTTACCCGCAAGAAACGGCAAGTTGTTAAAAATAAAATTTTGTGCAATGTAGAAATCAGCACAGCTTATACGACATTATAGTGAAACCAAATCTAATACGGTTTGAAGAGAGGAGTTTTTGTATGAATTACACTTTGATGTTTTACGAAAGTCAGGAGGACTTTGCGGCGAGAACGGATCCAGCTAGACAACAACAATACCTGGCAGGCTGGACGCACTATGTGCATGCTTTGCGGCAGGCTGGAATTGTAGTATTCGGTTCGGGTCTCTATGCCCCTGAGACAGCTGCAACGATGAAGCGGCGCGGCGGCGAGATGGAGGTTCAGGACGGGCCATTTCCCGAGACGAAAGAGCAGCTCGGCGGGATATTCGTGATTGATGTTCCGGACATTGACACTGCATTGGAGTGGGCTGCTCGAGGGCCTGTCGATACGGTTGAGGTCAGACAGAACATCCCCGCGTTGAAGTAATCGTTCTATGGAAACTCATCTGATCATTGAAGAAACGGCACGTGCTGCTTATGGTCGATTGCTCTCCTATTTGGTAGTAAATTGGCGGGATCTGCAGGCTGTCGAGGATGCCGTTGGAGATGCTTTTCTCGCCGCGTTAGAAACTTGGCCCAAGATCGGCATACCCGATAAGCCTGAGGCATGGCTGGTTACGGCCGCCCGAAGGAGGCTTATCGACCGTGCCCGTCGTACACGTATCTCCGAAAGTGCTCTGCCGACACTCCTTGCCATGTCCGAGGATACGCAGCGTCTAACTTCTTCAAACGCTGCTTTTCCGGACGAACGCCTAAGGATGATGTTTCTTTGTACTCACCCGGCAATTGATCCAGTGATGCGTACACCCCTTATGCTGCAGACAGTGCTGGGAATCGATGCAGCTAGAATTGCGTCAGCATTTATTATCAAGCCCTCAACTATGAGCCAGCGACTTACACGGGCAAAAGCAAAAATCCGTGCCGAACGCCTCGTATTTGAAATGCCTGGTGCGGAAGAGATCCCGAATCGTCTCGATTCCGTTCTGGAAGCCATTTATGCTGCTTACGGGAGCGGGTGGGACGAGGCAGCTATTGCCGATTCACCACGCAGGAGCTTGGCGGAGGAGGCGATTTACCTGGGAAAGCTGCTTCTCCAATTTGCCCCCCGCGAACCGGAGGTTTATGGTCTGCTGGCGCTAATGCTGCACTGTGAGGCGCGCCGCGAGGCACGATATGATGACGAGGGGAACTATGTTCCCCTCTCCGAGCAAAAATGTACGCGATGGGAACAAGGCTTGGTCATGGAGGCGGAGCGTTTTCTCCATACCGCTTCGCAAGCTGGTGGAATCGGTCACTTTCAACTCATGGCCGCGATTCAATCGGTGCATGCTCAGCGTTTATGGACTGGGCATACAGAGTGGGAGGCGATTGCTCAGTTATACGAGGGCCTCATTCGTATGTACCCAACACTGGGCGCTTTAGTCGGGCGAGCTGCAGCGGTCGCGGAGGCTTATGGGCCAGAGCGGGGCATTACCTTGCTGGAAGCTATTCCATCTGAAGAAGTGGTGAATTATCAGCCGTATTGGGCGCTTGCCGGTCATCTGTACAAGCAGATGAATCGAAAAGAAGCTGCCCGTTCTGCATATAGCCGTGCTATCGGATTAAGTACAGATGCTTCTGTTCGACGATTTCTCAGCCGGCAAGCCTCCGCGATATAAACGTGGCATTGATAAAAAAGATCTCCGTATCTCTATGAGGCACCCCATGTGGGTGCCTTAATCTTCGTTACAGGTAGCAACATTTCAGCAGCAGCCCGTCCCGTTATAATGGTGCGATAAAAAAAGGAAAATGAGATTTTTAAAGCGCCGATCGATTTAGTTTCCAATATCAATCGGCCGGGCTGAGATAAGAAAATGGTTGTTAATGCAGGTGTTAATTTGGAGGCAGCAAGCTTTCGCGTCTTCGTCTGCATCGGGAAGGCGACGAGGTGACGGGGAGCGCCTGAAGATTATATCCATTTTTATATCTGAGCGATAGAGTGATTTCGGGAGAACTCATTACCTTCTTACCGGCTTCTTTACAGTCAGAGATATCACGTGTTATCATTCGTGCCATAGGGATTTCGCCTCATAGGCATTTCCCCCTTATTCTGGTTATCTCCAAGTCCCGAAGGAGGACAACATGAAGAAGTCCTGGTTTTATCGTTTACTGTTCTCATATTTCCCCATATTCTTCAGCCTCACCTCGATTCTCATTGTGGTTACCTTCATGCTGCTGAGCCAGATGTCCCAACGGGAAACGGCAAACAGTAACCAGCAGCTCGTGCGGCATCTCATGCAATTAATCGACTATTCGCTCAAGGAAATGGATAGCGCTCTCATCAAAGAGCTGGAATCCGATGAGAAGCTCAGCGGGTTCTTCCAGGGCCAGGGCGCCATTTCTTACTTTGACAATTACGAAATATCGAAGCGGATTCATCAGATGGAAGGAATCGATAATCTGATTGATTCTATCTATTTGTACCGTTTCACGGATCACATGGTGCTCAGCCCCAATACATTCATCCCTCTGGAACAGTTCGGAGACCGGGAGTTTGCATCCAGCAGGGAGGAGCGGGGATCGCTCTATGAGCTGTCCGGCCCTCGCACCTATATGGAGTTTCAGGGCCAGGAACGGTTTCCGGTCTCTGTCGTATCCATGGTACGCAAGTACCCGCTGCTTCAAGGCGGCCAGGGCTTAGTCGTTGTCAACATCAGCCTGGCCAAGATAGGTAAGCGGCTTGCGGAGCTGACAGGCTCCGGCAGCTTCATCGAAATACGCGATGCGAACGGCAATGTCATAGCAGGTCCGGCGGACGGCGACGGACAGCTGCCCGGGACAACGCTGTCCAGGCTCAGCTCCGACTACACCGGCTGGTCTTATACCGGCGGTGTACATGACGACAATATGATGCGATATGTATCGATATTTTCGTACGTATGGATTGCGGCGGGTCTGGTCGTGGTGGTCGTAGGTACCGTTTGGATGACGTATGTCACCCGGCGGAACTATAGGCCGCTGGAATCGATTATAGATCGCATTCAACACTATTCCGCAAACCGCAGCTCCAAGTTATCGCGCAGCGGACAAGACGAGTTCAAATTTATCGAACAAGCGTTGGACAGCTTAATCGATCAGTCCAATACGTATCAGAAAATGCATGAAGAGGACTCCGTCTACCGAAGCCGGCATTTTTTCATGGAGCTGCTGGAGGGGAGCCGACCCATCGGCCGTGAAGAATGGGACAGGGAAACGGAACGCTTCGGTCTGCAGGGGGAGTTTCGCACGCTGGTTGTCGTGACGTATGAAATCGACAAATATGCCTCGGTGCAGTCCAATTATTCCCAGCGGGACTTGTTTCTGCTGAAATTCGTGCTGAACAGCGTCATCAAGGAGCTGGCGGAGACGCATCGGGTGACGGTATGGACGGAATGGACCGCTCAGCAGCAGCTGGCCGCCCTGTATGCTTGCATACGCGAGGGGGAGGAGGCGGAGGAACGGGTACGGCAGATTGCGGACGAAGTACAAGCCTGGGTGAAGGCCAATTTGGAATTTACGGTAACGGCCGGTCTTGGCGCTTCCGTGGACGACACGCTGCACGTAACGGAATCCTATGCGCAGTCGCTGCAGGCGCTGGGCTTCAAGGTGAGCCTTGGTTTGAGCCGCGTTATTTCTTACCGCGATGCGGATTTCAATGAGGGCGAGACCTACCGCTACCTCCAGCTGATCCGCAACTTCGCCCGAGCCTTCCGTACGGGAGACGACGAATGGAGGGACATGGTTCAGTCTGTATTTCGCGAGCTTCGGACTCAGCGGCTGCCTAGAGAGGAGCTTGTGCAGGTGCTGAATGCCTTCATCGATCATTTGTATCGGGAAATGGTCGAGCTTCCGGAGGGCGCTCAGGAGATATGGAGGAACGAGACGGTCGGGAAGCTTGGCGAATTGCGCGATACATTCGACTGGAGCGGGGAAATGGAGGGGCGGTTCACTGCCATCCTCGAAGACCTTAGCGGCAAACTGCGGGAGCAGCAGGAGAACCGCAGTCATTACAAGCTGATCTTGGAAGTCAAAAGCTACATTGACCGTGAATATGCCGATCCCAACCTCTCCCTGAATCAGCTCTGCGATAAATTCGGTCTCAACGGCAAATACATAAGCCGGCTGTTCAAGGAAACTTTTGGCGAGAAGCTGGTCGATTATCTGGTGGGCGTCCGGATCGCTCAAAGCCGCCGGCTTCTCGAGGAAACTTCCCTGTCGCTCAAGCAAATCGCGGCGGAGGTCGGCTACCTCCATGATATTTCGTATATCCGCGCCTTTAAAAAGGTGATGGGGACCACACCGGGCGATTACCGCAAAAACTATGATAAAAACGTCTAACGATGCTTTCTCTTAGAGGTGCGACCGCGAATAGCGGAGGTTTTTATCGCCAAATAGAATTGTCGCTTCCGAGACTCAGAATCTTATCAAAGCCCGTCACGACGGGCTTTTTGCTATTCGGTTCATCGTTGGAATTTGGTTCATTCCGCGTTTTTGGATAATCGGTTAGCCCTAAGAATCATATCCATTGCTGAAAAATGCAGCCATGAGGTATTCTGCAATCAGGGCAACGAGCCGCATGGAAATCACGTCAACCGAGGGGAGCATGATTCAATGATCAAGAGACAAGGACAGTTCATTAGAGCGGGCATGACCGCCATGGCGCTGGCCGGCGTTGTAGTCGCAGGATGCAGCGCGGAACAGACGCCTTCCTCCAAGGAGGGAGAGAAGGGCTCCGCCCCCGATAAACGGGGAAGCATTACCGTCTCGATGTATGAACGCAACAATATTCCGCCGGAGGAGGGCAACTGGGACAAAAACCGCTGGACGGAATGGGTGAATAAAAACGGTCCCGTCGATGTGAAATATATAACAGTGCCGCGCTGGGAGTCGCTTCAGAAGTTTAATGCGCTGTTCGCGACCGGCGGCGCACCCGACCTGATCCTGGAGTACGATACGGGCTACCGGAATCAATGGTACTCGCAGAGACTGCTCATGCCGCTGGATGAGGTGATCGACAAGTACAGCACCACATACAAGGACCTGATGAAGCAATTCCCGCAGCTGAAGAAGCTCGGTACCAAGGATGACGGTAAGCTGTATGAAATCGGCAAGGTCACCCCGCTGATGGCAGGGCATCGGATCTACATCCGCGAGGACTGGCTGCAGAAGCTGAATCTCAAGATGCCGCAAACGTCGGAGGAGTTTCTGCAGGTGGCGAAAGCGTTCGCCGCCCAGGATCCGGACGGTAACGGCAAGGTCGATACGTTCGGCTTGAATCTTAGCGGCAACGGCATGTCGATCATTCAGCATATGTTCGGCTTCGGCGAGGTGCAGTGGCGCTTCGAGGGCGATACCTTTGTTCATGAATGGGACCGGCTGAAGGCGGCGACCGCCTTCCAAAAGCAGCTGTTCGACGCGGGGATCGTGGATAAGGACTTTCTCACGGACAAAAACGGCGAGAAGGCCAAGCAGGATTTCTTATCCGGCAAGCTAGGCATGTACTTATATCAGGAGATCGCGGACAAGGATTACGATGCGCTGAAGAAAAACGACCCCGGCGCGAAATTGGCAATCCTCCCTTTACCCAAATCCCAGTTTGGCCAGTTCAGTCCGGTCATCGGCAGCCCGATTCAAATGGTCGGTGCAATCAATGCGGGAGCGAAGGATCCCAAGGCGGTCATGCAATATATTGATTTCATGATCAAACCGGAGACGGCACGCACGCTGGAGAGCGGTGAGGAAGGCATTCATTGGAGCAAGGACGAGGCGGGATGCCCCAAGCCGCTGGACGCGGAGAAGAACAAGAAGGAAATCTCCTACACCTCTGATCTGCGGATGATGTCCTCCGTGCTTCTGCTGGGCAAGTGCTCGTTCGTGGAACAGCGTCCGCAGGATACGGAGACGCAGAAGTCGCTGCGCGAGCTCGCGATTAAGGCGAATCAGGCTTATGTGAGCAAGGAGCGCCAGATTCCGACGCTCAAGCCGGAATATCTCCCTGTCCTGCCGCAGGATCTGGCATTGATCGTGAAAAACACGGAGCAGCAGATGAAGGACATGTGGATGAAGGCGGTCGTGAGCGGCGGCAACTATACCCCGGACCAGGCCGAGAAGGATGCCAAGAGCGTCTGGGAGAAGTCGGGCGGTCTGCGAGTCGACGAATTCTACGCCAAGTGGTACGAAACGAACAAGGCTAACGCCTTCCTGCTGAAGGACCTGTATCAGTTTGGTGAGGATGCCGCGAAACTGTACGCCAATAAATAATAGGGAGGGGGAACGGGTCCGGTCGGCTGCCGAACGGGCCCGATTTCATCCTCGGCCAGAATACAAAGCCATTAAAGGATAGGAAACCATGAGGAGGAGCTGTCATGAAAACTAAGGAAAGGGCAATAGAAGGTGGCGTGAGCCTCACCGGCCAGCAGGCCAATGCTTCGGCTGTGGGCGGAGTACTGCGGACACAAGGCCGCAGCAGATTCCGGCGTAATGTGCCGCTGCTGATGATGTTTGCGCCGGTCATCGTATTCTTCATCGTATTCCGCTATGTGCCTATGTTGGGCAATATTATCGCCTTCAAGCATTACAATCTGATGCAAGGCATCTGGGGAAGCCCTTGGGCGGGACTGGATTATTACCGGATGATGTTTTCCAACCCGCAGTCCATCGCCATCATTCGTAACACATTCATCCTAAGTCTCCTTAAAATCGTCATTGGCTTCCCTTTCCCGATTCTGATTGCGGTCATGCTGAACGAGGTGCGCAAGGCATGGTTCAAACGCTCTGTGCAGACGCTGCTGTATTTGCCTCACTTCTTCTCCTGGGTAATTGTCGGGGGAATCGCCGTCATGCTTTTTGGATCCCAGGCAGGCGCCTTGAATGCGGTTATCAGGTACTTCGGCGGCGAACCGGTCAATTTCCTGTACCAGACCGGTTCCTGGCTAGCGATCTTCTTCGGCTCCGGCATTTGGAAGGAAGCCGGATTTTCGGCCATCATCTATCTGGCGGCCATAAGCTCCATCGACCCTTCGCTGTATGAGGCGGCGAGTATCGACGGGGCGAGCAAGCTCAAGCAGATCGGGTACGTAACGCTGCCGGGGATTATGCCTGTCATGACCCTGATGCTCATCATTTCTATGGGCAATGTCATGGAGGTCGGCTTCGATCAGGTATACAATCTGCAGAATGCGGTTGTATCAGATGTGTCCAACGTCATCAGCACTTATATTTATACCGTCGGGATTCAAGGCGGGCTGTACAGTATGACGACGGCAATGGGACTGTTCGAAGCCGTCATCGGTCTCGTCCTGGTGGTGGGGGCCAATCGTTTGGCCAAGCTGTTCGACCAAGCGTTGTGGTGAAAAAAATGTCTATCGACACCCTTTCATGGATGTTCGACCGCGGTCAAGGTAGTTTTTATCGCCAATCAGAATGCTGTTCGTACGCACTTTATCGCTGTAAAGAACTTAAATATTCTGATGTGGTAAGAAGGGAGGAAGGTCATGAGACTTTCGCGCAGTGAAAAATGGTTTTATGCGATCAATAACACTTTGCTGTTTATTGCCGGGATGAGCTGTCTGATCCCTCTTCTGAATCTGGCGGCGATCTCTCTCAGCGAATACGAGGCCGTCGCAGCTGGCCGAGTCGGCATTTGGCCTGTAGGCTTCTCGCTGGAATCCTACAAGATGCTGATCGACGGCACGCCAATTATGCGCACGTTCCGCAACAGTCTGGTCATTACCGGCCTTGGGGTCCTGTTCAGTATGCTGTTTACCGTTTTGGCGGCCTATCCGTTGTCCAAGAGCTATTTCTACGCCCGGCGGTTTTTTACATTGGGGATCGTTTTCACGATGCTGTTCGGTATCCAGGCGATTCCTGCCTTTCTTGTCAACCGGGCGCTTGGAATCGTAGACACGTACTGGGCGCTGTGGCTGCCGGGGCTGGTCAGCGCTTATAACATGCTCGTGCTCAAGTCCTTCTTTGAACAAATTCCTGAAGAAATGAATGAGGCCGCCCAGATTGACGGCTGCAGCGAGTGGCGGCTGCTCTGGCAGATTGTGCTGCCGTTGTCGCTGCCGGTTCTTGCGACGTTGACGCTGTTCTACGGTGTCGGCTACTGGAATTCCTTCCAGAGCGTGCTGATCAACATCCATGATTCATCCAAGTTCAATCTCGCTGTACTGGTGCAGAATATGGTCGCCAACCAGTCGCTGCTGCAGAACCTGAACAATGTGCAGCCACAGGAGGCCGATCAGATGCTGACGCCGGAGTCGATCCGATCGGCAGGGATTATGGTTATGCTGATTCCGCTGCTTGTGGTATACCCGTTCCTTCAGAAGTACTTTGTGAAAGGCGTACTGATAGGAGCTGTAAAGGGATAAGAAGCGTCTCATGGTTCATGCTGCTCCCCGCCGGTTATGGCAGAAAGGAGGTGATGCGGCTTGGCTTCCAAGCGAGGCCGCTAATGACTGGGCTGGATCATTAAAAAGTCGATGAAAGGAGAGAGGAAAGAATGTGGAAATCCATGCATCGCATAATGGCAATGTGGCTGGCAGGGATGCTGATTGCCGGTCTGCTGCCGCTTCAATCGGTCCCGGCTCTGGGGGCAGGCACGCAGGCGCCGGGGATTCCGACTAACGTAGAGTCCGTCTGGCGCACCGATACCTCGGTGCAGCTGACTTGGTCGCCCCCGTCTGACTCTTCGGGTGTGACCGGCTATGACGTATATCGGGACGGCGTGCTGCTGGGGAGCGCAAGCGGCGCCCCGCTGTACCAAGCGGACGGCTTAATTCCCGGAACGGATTATGCGTTCACCGTGAGAGCGAAGGATGCAGCAGGGAATAGCTCTGCCGACAGCACCCCGATCGTTGTCAATCTCGAGGAGCTCGACCGTGCGTTGTGGACCGTTAGCGCTTCGCATAACAACGGAGGGGGAGCGCCCCGTCAAGCGGTCGATCCGCTATCCTCTTCGCGATGGAGCAGCGGCACGGCTCAGGTGCCGGGCATGTGGTTTCAGGTCGATACCGGACCTGGGGCAAAGTCCTACCATAAGCTGGTACTGGATTCGACGGGCTTCAGTGGAGACTATCCTCGGGGATACTCGTTGAGCGTATCCGACGACGGTCTGACTTGGAGCAGCCCGATTGCATCCGGTAACGGCAGTGCACTGACTCAAGTCGAGTTTCCGGATCAGACGGCCCGTTACCTGCGGATCACGCTGACCAAAAGCGTCGGAAGCTACTGGTCGATTCAGAATTTGAAGCTGTTCGGTTCGCAAACGGAAGATTTGGAAGCGCCTACAATTCCAACCGCTTTAACAGTGAACTCGGTTACGGACACGGAAGCTTCGCTGTCGTGGAGCCTAAGCGCCGATAATGTGGCAGTACTCGGCTACGAAGGTTATTCCGGGACAGCATATGCGGGGTTCACGCGGCAGCCCGCTTTGACCTTGAAGGGGCTGGTTCCTCATACAGCTTACACTTATCAAGTTCTGGCAGTGGATATGGCCGGTAACCGGTCGGAGGCCAGCCCGCCGTTAAGCCTTACAACGCAAGCCTCACTGGAGCGGGCCTTATGGAAGCTCAGTGCTTCACATGGCGGAAGCAGTACAGCGTTAGCTGTGGACGGCGCCCCTTCCACCCGATGGACGAGCGGGGCAGCCCAGTCGCCCGGCATGTGGCTGCAGCTAGATACGGGAGCGGGAGGCAAGTCGTATAACAAACTGGTGCTCGACGCCACCGGTTCAAACGGGGATTATCCGCGCGAATTTCAGCTGTCCGTATCCGAGGATGGCGTGAACTGGAGCGATCCCGTCGGGACATTTACCGGAAATTCCGCTATCGTCAGTGCGATATTTCCGGCCCAGACGTCCCGGTTCCTCCGTCTTACTCTGACGAAATCGAGTGGCAGCTATTGGTCGATTCATGAGCTGAATCTGTACGGGGTGCCCGATCCTGATTATAATCCGCCGACAACGCCAGGGAATTTAACGGTCAGGAAGTTGATGGATACCCAATTTGACGCGGTCTGGGACGCTTCCACCGACGATACCGGGGTGGCGGGATATAACCTGTACCTGAATTCCGCCAAGGTAGCGTCCACTCCGGCGGCGGTGCGAACCTATCGCTTCACGGGCCTGAATCCGAATTCGTCATATTCGCTGGAGGTCAAAGCCCGTGATTTGTACGGCAATGAATCCGCTCCCGCCGCTCTATCGGTCACAACACTGCCGGTGATGGAGCTCCCGCTGATCGCGAAGTATGAAATGGAGCCCCAGGCTTCCGCCCCAACTGCCATTTGGGATACGCATAATCCGGCCCAGCCCGAGAATGCCGGCTTGCTGAAGGCTCCGGCTGCATATGCTCCTGGACGTCCGGGAGCAGGCCAGGCGCTTGTCCTTAGCGGAAGCGACCAGGCAACGATTACGAAGCCTGGCCTGTTAAACCGGGTTTCCTCGGCTTTCACGATCTCCGCTTGGGTCAAGCCCGATGATCTGAATGGATACCAGCCGATCGCATCCAAGAGGGATGCTAATTGGAAGGGAACGACCTTCTACCTCGGTCTTCAGGGGAACAAGCTGTACTTTGGCTCCGACTATGGGGAGAAATGGTATAACTGGTCGTTCGCGGCCCCCGAGTTGATAGCCGGCCAATGGTCGCACGTTGCGGCTGTCTTTGAAAAGTACGAAGGGGTCTGGCTTTACGTCAACGGCAAGCTGGTCGGTCAGGTACCGGCAAGCAGCGTATTTACCGATCTGCTTCCCAATGATCTGCCCATACTGCTCGGGACCGAGTGGCATTACGACAGCACCACCCGTTCGATGGTGAAATACGGCTTCCGGGGAGCGATCGACTCACTTCGAATGTATGCCGCCCCGCTGTCCCAGCCCCAGGTTCAGGCGGATATGAACAATACGATTATCACACGATCAGCTGAAGACAGCGACTTCACTGCCCCGACTAAATACGTAACGCTGCGGCTGGTCCGTTTCGATACTCCGACCGGATTGTTTACCAAGGGAAATGCCAAGATTCATCAGAATGCGATGCGAAAGGGCGGGCCTGATGCGGTGGATTGGCCTCAGATGGAGCTGGCTCTTCCTCAGGATAACCAAGGTTCCTCCATCCGTAGGGTACAGCCATTCGCTGACGGAGCGGAATACAAGACGGAGATCCTGCTGCAGCAGCAGCCCGCGAACATGCCCATTGTGCAGCAGTCCTATGACAATGTACTCTCGCCGGGAAATCATTGGTTCCGTGGAGTTGCATGGCGATGGGGGCAGACCAACGTGTATACCACGGATCTGACGGCCCGCTCATGGACCTGGGACTATGAGCTGTGGACCTTCCCGGTCAAAATCACCGGGGACGTTCCGGGAGCGGTACAATCCGTCATATTGAAAAATGACGGCAAAGAAATCTACAATAGCGGGACGCAAACCCTTAATTCCCTAACCCTGCTGCTGCCGCAAAATGAAACGGGCAAGCCTTACGAGTTATGGGTGGACGGCCGGGGACCGGTGGCATTCGACGTCGGGCTGGCACCGGTGGTTCCCGGTCATCCTAAGGATGTGCCGCTGAAGCTGAACAAGACGGTACCGGGTACGGGGCCGAAGTTTACGGTTACCAGTGTGGAAGCGCCTGAAACGTTTCCGCATCAGAGCGCGTGGGATGCCGATGTACAGGCACTGGCTGGGGCAAAGCCGTCATCGCCGAAGTATGAGCAGGAGACAGGCTCCATTGCGCGGCATCTCGGAACGGAGGTACCCCGTTCTCCGGAGACGATCAACTTTGTGTATTTACCCCATGGGATGAGCTCCGGCGGGTTCTATCATTCGGAGCACCGGGACATTGCTCAAGCGTATCAGGATCTTGGAACGGTCGACGACTATGCGGCCTATGTCGGCGACACTGGCTATGATCGAGTCTTTGAATTCGGCACGTTCTCCGAATCTTCCAGCGCCAAGAGCCACGAGAATATGGCACAGGCGCTTGCACGCCGTGGTGTTCAGCTGGGCATTATCCCGCGCACGGATTGGGATGTGGTAGACGCCGCCAGCCAGAACCTGCCGTTTTACAGTTCTTACATCGCGGATTTTCACGCTCCGCTGTACCGGGAGCTTCAGCTGGGTCTGCAGCGGCTGAGCCGCTATCCGAATTTGGCCGGGATCAGTCTGGGTGCCGACAATGCGGCTTATGCCCAGTATTGGGACTGGGCTCCGCCTAATCCGAACCGGCCTTGGGGGCGGGCGTTCACGCCGTTCCAATCTGCTGCGGGCGAGCCTCCGACGACGCCGATTGCCCCGAGTTTGCAGGGGCAGTACACGCTTAAGTCCCATGAGTATTGGGCCAGCGGCAGCAAACCGTTTCTGGATTATATCGCTCGGTATAACGATACGTTCAAGGGATACGGCTATTTTGCTCAAGCAGCCGCCGAGGTGAAGCCATCCTATATAACGACAACGGGTTCCTACGGAAGCTCTCCCGGGGTAGGCGGACGCGGGGGCTGGCTGTGGGCCACCATTCCCGGTAAGGAAATGCATGAATCATTGCCGGTACAGAGCGCTTACGACTGGAACGAGCTAAGCTCCTCCAAGCCGCTGCATCTGGTCTCGCTGGTCGACAAGCTGCGCAGCTATGCACCGAATAAAACGACATGGGCGCTGCAGGACGATTTCTCCCTGTTCTTCGGCAAAGCCGACCGGGAGAAGTCATATGCGATGACGCTAACACGTGGCGTACAGGCGATCGGCACCAATGTGCTGCCCAACGACCGCGGCTCGCTGGCCCGCCCGCAGATGATTGCGGAGCAGAAGGAGCTGTATGACTGGATTCACAAATACGGCGGGGTGTATTCCATAACGGAGCCTACGCCGTCAATCGGTATTATGTATGTGAACGATCAGGCGCTGCTGCGGGGTGTTGTCGGGGGTGAACATCCGACCGAAACGCAACTGCTGAAAGGCTCACATGAAGGCAAGGTCACGGAAGCTTTGTTCCTGACGCATGCGGCAGGTTGGCCTTCTAAAATCATTACGCCGGAAGAGTTAAAACGCGGGCTTCCGTCGTCGATCAAGGCGATCCTGCTCGTTGGGCTGAATGAATTCGACGCAAGCTGGCGATGGTATGACGGTCTCGTTCCTGAACTACAGAGCTTCGTCGATCAAGGCGGATTGATTCTGAAGGACGACGAATCCGTCTCCCCGGTAAGCGCTATCGGAACGGGCATGCAGGTTGCATCCTACGTGATTCAGAGCAATACGGACCAGACGAATTTGCTCTTGAGCCGTAACGAGGCGAATATAGCCAAGCTGCGGTCGGCGATGGCGGCTGTGCCAAGACCGGCGGCATCCTCGAGCAGCACCACCGTTTGGGCCGTTCCTGCCCGGGCGGGCGATACGGAATACGTTACCGTTCTGAACGAGCAGCATGACCCTGCTGCCGGAGAAAGCCAGCATCTGGTTGGCCAGACGGCCGCGCTGCAGTGGAGCACGTCACGGCCGATTTATGATATTAGGGCAGGGCGGAAGCTCACTTCTGCAGAGGCGGCACAGGTTGACCTTCAATCGCACGGGTTCCAGTGGTATGCATTGCCCCCTGCCGAGGTCACTGCGCCGGAGATCACAGTCACCCCGTCCAGTACCGGGTATTACGAGGCTTTCACGGCGATCCGCAATCCCGATGCCATGGCCGGCATCCCGGTGGAGGTGACGGTGTCGAACGCGTCAAGCGGCGATAGCGCAACGGTATATACGGCGACCGGCTTGACCGCCAAGCTGCCGCTGCATGTCACCGATGTCCCCGGGCTCTATCATGTGAAGGCAAAGGAACTGCTGAGCGGCCTGGAGACGACCGTGCAAGTAACCATACAGCCTGCGGCCTCTGAGCCGGAAACGTCCGTTAAGATGGACCGGGCGGCAGCTATTCGCACTTTCGGTTCCCGGACGGATGTTCCGCTGACGATCGCGCTGACGAAGGCACAGCAGGCTGATCCGGTCTGGTTGGCGCAGGCTGACCGGCTTGCGCAGCATTATACGCGGCAGGGCAGGAGCGTATCGCTCGGCTTGGCTGAGCCCGGAGGTGTCGTGAAGAGCCTGCAAACCTACCAATCGATCAACAAATATCCGCAATGGAGCACGATCGATTCCGATCTTGTGCTGCTGGGTACATCATCCACTAATGTGCTGCTGCTGGACCAGGCACGAGGCTATTTGCTACCGGAGCAGGGAACCGGGCTTCAGCCGGGACACGCGGCGGTTAGCCTGGCGAATTCGCCCTTTGTCGGAGAATATCAGGCGCTAAATGTCATAGCGAATGATATTGCAGGTCTCACCGCAGCTGTAGATGAACTGGTTCAGCTGGCGCCGCCGGCACCCGGAGCAGTTCAATTCCTCGGCGTGACACGGATTACGGCCTCGTCGGCTGTCTTGTCTTGGGCGTCCGATCCGCTGGCCTCCGGTTATCGGGTAGAACGGCGCAGCGGGGGAAGCGCCGCCTGGCAGACTGTAGCTGCCTCGGTTACGGGAACGACTTATCACGACGAAGGGCTCAGCCCCGGCGTGTTCTACACGTACCGGATCACAGGCTTCAACGGAAGCGGCGACGGACCCGCTGGCGACCCCGTCTATATCTTCGCTCAAGGCGTGCCTGCCGCAGAGACTAATCCTCCGCAAGCACCTGCCAATCTGACTGTGCTTGGAAGGACGGCTTCCTCAGTCCGGCTTGGCTGGAGCGAGCCGATAGGGCATACGGCTATCGCAGGATACGAGGTATACAAGGGGTCCGAGAAAGTGAGCAGCCAGACGGTGACGGGGACGACGTACACGGTATCCGGCTTGGCTCCGGCTACGTCCTATACGTTTACGGTCAAGGCCAAAACGGCAGCAGGGCTCGAATCGCGGGATTCGCTGCCTGTCACGGCTGCGACCTACGCTTCACCGGGAGGAGTCTATAAGCTGGAACGGACCGGCTGGACGGCTACGGCATCCCATCAACCAGCTAAGGCTGCGGGCGCACTGGACGGTAATCTTGCTACCCGGTGGGATACGGGGGTACACCAGGTAAGCGGGCAGTGGTTTCAGGTGGATATGCGTACGCAGAACATCTTCAACGGCCTCGAATTGGACGCTGCCGGAAGTGCTTACGACTATCCGAGAGGCTATGAAGTCTACGTATCCTCGGATGGGGTGAATTGGGGGACGGCCGTTGCTGCAGGCGCCGGCGCGCAAAAGCTAACGATCCGTTTCCCGGAAGCGAAGACAGCGCGCTATATCAAGGCCGTACAGACAGGAAGCGTGGGCAATTATTGGTCCATTCATGAGTTGAATGTGCTGGAGTATCCGCCGGACTAAGCAAACCAGGGTAAAACGGCAACGGTTGGCGAATGTAACATCGGATACCAGGATTCGGGAGCTGCATCATCTGAAGAATGGCCATAAGGGCTTTTACTAACAAGCCCGCAAAGTAAGACAAACAGAGCTTTAATGAAAAAGAAGGCAGCCGTTTATAAATGGCCGCTTTCTTTTTTTATTGTTTTAGACTGACTAGAGCAGGTCTTTCCTTTGGCTTGCAGGACGGGCAGCACCGATGGACGAGCCGTATTTTTCCCGAAAAAGTCCACTTGATTCCCTTTGTGAGCTCCCATTAAGGAATGCCAAATGGAAAAAGATTGTTATGGCGATGATCCATGGTATAGGAAATGAAGGAAATAAGACCAAATACGCCCGAATGCGCCCTGACAAAATTCGCCTAAGGTACATATCTTATTGGGAGTTCACGGTTCGACATAAAGGAGAGGGTTTACTTGTGGAAGATTCGATTTCACCGTATGTTTCAGAAGGTGCCTCAACTTAGGAAATATTTGCCGGAAACTGCGCTATGCAATGAAGTCCGGTTAGCCGAATATTTAGACCGCTATCCTGCGGTATACATTAAACCGGATGGAGGCGGACGCGGAAAAGGTGTCATTAAAGCCTGGAAAAAAGGGAATTTGATTTATTACGTAAAGGTAAAAGGGGATGTACAGAGCGTTAATTCTGTTAAAGAATTATTTCATAAGCTGAAATTAAAAAAACCGGTGCATATTGTTCAGCAAGCCATTGATCTTGCAAGAATCAACGACCGTCCTTTTGATATTCGTGTCATGATGATGAGGGATCGACAAGAACGATGGAACTATATCGGAATGGTCGCCAAAGTTGCTGGAACCAAAAGCATAATCACCAATGTTGCTAGAGGAAAAGGCTACGTGTTACCCATTGATAGGGCGTTACGAGAGTCATTAGGGCTTACTGGCTTAACGATCACAAAGAAAAAAAACGAATTGATACAATTAGCTGAACTATGTACCCGTACCCATAGTAAAAGTCGGTACGACTGGCAGATTGGTTATGACATTGCTGTTGACCGTAAAGGCAAGGTGTGGTTTATAGAAACGAACCCAGCCGTACCGGCTCATAGTCTATTTCGTTCAGAGCCAGCAGTTTACCGGACAATGAAACAGCTTGCCGCTTTTCATAAAAGAAAACAAAAAGATGTTTAGGTCTCGAACTATACCATAATCCGGAGAATTTAGACTCACTCACGAAACAAACCGCATTGTCGAACAGACGCTGCGGTTTGTTTTTATGTCTAGGGTAATGTACACGTTCAGGTGGAGGGGAACATTCTGCCTAAGGCTTAGCTCGCCCCGGACGAATTTTGCAGATGCTCACGAAGATCTTCATAGGTCTTGATGATAGGGACAGTCGGAGAAGGTGCGTACGGCAAATATTTATCAGCGTGGGACGTGTTGAAGAGTACAACGGTCTCCGAGGGGGCAATCCAGCCCTTCTCCTTCAGCTGCAGCAGGCCAGCAAGCGTGGCGGCTCCTTCGGGTGAGCTGGAGATTCCGAGACGCCCTAACCGCTTTTGGGCGCTTTGGATTTCTTCGGCCGTCACGCTGACGGCTGCGCCCTGGGATTGCTTCAGGATGCGCACCACAAGCTCGCCATCCGGCGGATTTGGAACACGAAGGCCTGTTGGGTTGGACCGGACTGAATCGGGCGGTGATGCAGTGAATGCCCCCCTAGTCATCGCGTCTACTAAAGGTTGGCACCCTTCTTCCTGTATGCTGACCATACGAGGGAGGCTCCCGCTTACCCATCCCAACTGATGCAGCTCTTGAAATGCCTTCCACATGCCGATGATGCCCGACCCGCCTCCTGTTGGATACAGAATCACATCGGGAAGCTTCCAGCCGAGCTGCTCGGCAAGCTCCAGCCCCATGGTCTTTTTTCCTTCAACTCTTCCGGGCTCCTTTAAAGTGCCGGCATGGAACCAGCCTTGCTCTTTCACTCCTTCTTCGATAATACGGCTCGCATCGTGAATCATTCCGTCAACAACATAAGTCAAAGCACCGTAACGCAGGCACTCCTCAATGATGATACCCGGGCAATCCTTGGGAACGATGACGGTTGATTTTATTTGCGCCCTCGCCGCATAAGCGGCCATGGCTGAGGCTGCATTCCCGTTGGATGGCACGGCAACATGGTCAACCCCGTGCTCTTTCAAAAGGGATAAGGTTGAAGAGAAACCTCTTGACTTGAAGCTGCCAGTAGGATTTTGCTCCTCTCTTTTCAAATACACGCCTTGTATATCTAGCTCTCGCTCAAGGGGGTTCATCGGCAGGAGCGGTGTCCAGCCTTCTCCTAATGTAACAATAGACTTTTCATGTTCCAGTGGAAGCAGTTCCTTATAGCGCCACATGGTGGCGGACCTCTCCCTCAGAACAGAAGGATGTAAGCTTCGGCTCACCTGTTCCAAATCGTACTCCACGAGCAAAGTACCGCCGCATTCGCACCTTCCTTTCAGGGAAAAGGGAAAGTGTTTGCCGCAGCGAGTGCACTTTTGACGAAATCTGCTCACAAGCCGCACCTCCTCGTACTGTCACCTCATAGTGTTTAATACGACAGAGCGAATTCGTATTACGATACGTTATTTCAACCGTAATGCGACGGCTTTGACCTAATTATCGGAAATTAAGGAAACATTAGGCGTTGCTCTCCATAGGATGTGGTGTAACTTCTTAAAGGAGGAATTCCATTGCTCCGTTTGATGTGTAAAGGCAAAATTCACCGGGCGACCGTCACGGAAGCTCGGCTTGATTACGTCGGAAGTATAACATTAGATGAACTGCTGATGAAAAAGGCCAATATCCAGCCTTATGAGATGGTGCAGATCACAAGCCTCCGCAATGCCACTCGCTGGAAAACATACGCCATTCCAGCTCCCGAAGGCTCGGGCAAAGTATGCTTGAACGGCCCGCCTGCTCACTTGTTTCAGCCAGGAGATTTGATCATCGTGCTCAGCCTCGGACTGTTCTCAGAGCAGGAGATGGACCAATTAAAGCCTGCGGTCGTCTTCGTCGATGAGAATAACTGCATAACCAAGGTGGAACACCATGATCTGGTCATATGGAGGCAGGATGCGGAGCTGAGTGAAGAAAAGTAAGGTAAGGATCGTTTTAATAAATTTGTTTCAGACCCGCATCGATCGCGGGTTCTTTGGTTTTGTGCAAACCTGATTTGGTGAATTGATTCAACATGTATCCAATCCGAATGCTCGAATTTGACAATTTCTCCTCGGTTTTTTCCATTTTCTATTACTATCCAAAATGATACTATCCATTTAATCACACCAACGGCACCTTGGCTGCGAAAGACGAGATGTATATCTACAGAAGCAATTTCCACTTACCTGGAAGTACAACGCTTGTGAATGGATGAAAGGGCTTGCAGATATTTTTTGATACCTTTGCCGTTTGCTATGCTAATTACCTTTAAAAATGTAAGCGTATTCCGATGCGTCTTACGGTAATGCTTCAGCAGGTACGCTCAACGAAAGGAGGTGAACGGAGGTATATAGCACATGTTAAATTCCACTAAAGAAACCAATTTAGGGAGGCTTGTAAATTGATTCTGAACATCAACCGTCGATTGAAAAAAATGAGCGTTTTGCTGCTGGGTGCTATGCAGATCGCGGTATTCCTGCCTCATACATCTGCCTTTGCGGCTGAAGGTCCGGCTGCTGCCCCGTTGCAGCCCCAGCGTCAAATGGAATTTTTGGATCGGGGTCTTGTCGCGGTGAAAGTGGATAACGGGGTGTTTGTCAGCTGGAGGCTTCTTGGGACCGACCCATCGGGCATTAAGTTCAATCTGTACAGAGATGGTGTGAAAGTCAATGCAGAACCGATCTCGAATAGCACGAATTATTTGGATATCTCCGGGGCCCCAGAATCCAAGTATTCAGTCAGGGCCGTGTTGAATGGACAGCAGCAAGAGCAGTCAAAATTGGTCGGTGTCTGGGGCAATAATTATTTATCTGTGCCTTTACACAAGCCGGAAGGCGGCACCACGGAGCAAGGCGAAGCCTATACATACAGGGCGAATGATGCTAGTGTTGGCGATTTGGACGGTGACGGCGAGTACGAAATCGTACTTAAATGGGATCCGACCAATTCTCACGATAATACAGGCGAGGGAATAACCGGAGAGGTCTTCCTTGACGCTTATAAACTCGACGGCACCTTCATGTGGCGAATTGGAATGGGGAAAAATATCCGGGCCGGCGCCCACTATACGCAATTTATGGTCTATGACCTGGATGGAGACGGCATTTCAGAAATTGCCGCCAAAACGGCGGACGGTACGACGGACGGATTGGGTAAAGTTATTGGCGAACCCCATGCGGATTATCGCGATAAGAATGGCCGAATTCTGGCCGGGCCGGAATACTTGACCATTTTTAACGGCAGAACGGGTCAAGAAATGACAACCACCGATTACGATCCGCCGAGAGGCAATGTAAGCGATTGGGGTGACAATTACGGCAACCGAGTAGACCGGTTCCTGGCCGGTATCGCTTATCTGGATGGCCAAAGACCAAGTCTCATTATGGCACGTGGATATTATAATCCCCGAACGGTGGTCGTCGCATACAACTGGAGAGACGGGCAGCTGACGAAGCAGTGGAGATTCGATACCAATAACCCTGGATACGAATCTTGGAGGGGACAGGGCAATCACAGCTTGAGCGTGGCGGATGTGGATGGCGACGGTAAGGACGAAATCATTTACGGCGCCATGACCATTGACGACAATGGGGAGGGCTTGTACAACACAGGACTGGGGCACGGCGACGCTCTGCATGTCGGCGACCTCGATCCGACTCGTCCGGGACTTGAAGTGTTTAAAGTTATGGAGTCTACACGGTCTCCCTACGGTGCGGCTCTTTGGGATGCCGGCAACGGAACCGTTCTCTGGGGAGTGTATACGGGACGAGATACCGGACGCGGCATGTCCGCCGATATCGACCCCAACTATCTGGGTGAAGAGCAATGGGCTGCTACGGGAGTAGGACTTTATACCAATAAAGGGCAAAAGATTAGCAGCTCGATTCCTTCTGTTAACTTCGGCATCTGGTGGGACGGGGACTTGCTGCGCGAGCTGTTGGATGATAACCGTATTGACAAATGGGATTACAACAACTTCACAAAGGTCAACTTGCTGACCGCTGAAGGAGCCTTGTCCAACAACAGTACTAAGGCAACACCTAACCTGCAGGCCGATCTGTTCGGTGACTGGAGAGAAGAAGCCGTTTGGAGAAACGAAGATAGCAGCGCGCTGCTTATCTATACGACAACGGATCTCACGGAACACCGCATTTATACTCTAATGCATGATCCCGTCTATCGATTGAGCATTGCCTGGCAAAACGTGGGTTATAACCAGCCGCCGCATACAGGGTTTTATTTGGGACACGGCATGCAAAATCCGCCGATTCCGAATATTTATTTGACGGCTCCTGCCGATGTGGAAGTGCAACCGGCTGTTCTCAATCTGAAAAGCAACAGCGGCGAGTATTCGTTGACGGTCAGCATTTCTTTACCGGATGGCTATAACAATTCACAAATAGACCTGACAACGGTGCGGATGATAGTGAATGGAACCTATATTCCTGCACAAACCCGTGAGGAAGGACAGGGGAGCAGCCGTATGAAGGTTAAGTTTGATCGCCAGCAGGTCATATCCGCATTGGCCGGGCAGAATGGTCTGATTCAAGCTTCTGTATCAGGGGTCCTGAATAATGGCACCCATTTTCATGGGATCGGCACATTTAAAGCTATCGACTAAATGGTAGATATAAATCCAGGAAGCCCGTGGGGGCTTATGCGGGCGTGAAATCGTTGAAGTGAGAAAGGGGATCTCTATATGCAGAAAAATAAAAAATGGGTGCTGATTTTGCTTGCAGCTAGTATGGCAGCAGCGCTTGCAGGGTGTAACAAAGGTGGCGGTGACGGCGTAATTGAAGGCGGATCGCCCCAGTCGGGAAGCGACGCAGGGAATCAACGGGCGGATCTGGTGATTACATCAAGCGGAGCAATGGATGATGCAGCATTTGAGAAAAACTACGGCCAATACATCAAGAAGAAATTCCCTAATTATACTATCACCTACATTAAGAAGGGGTCCGTCGGTTCCGGTACATCTATTAACGAGCTTCTAGTAGCGGGTACAAAGATTGATCTGATTTTTGAGTCGATCGGCGGGATGGTCGACGGGCTTATTCGACCGGGTCTCGGCGGGGACATTACCGAATTGGCAAAAAAAGCGAATATTGACCTTAACCGATTCGATCCAACTTTACTAGACGGGATGCGGGCAGTGGCCGGCGGAAAGCTGTATGGGCTACCGGTGAATAACATGGTTATGAATTTATATTACAATAAGGATATTTTCGACAGGTTCGGCGTCGCGTATCCGAAGGACGGTATGACCTGGGACGAAACGCTTGAGCTGGCGAAGAAGCTGAATCGGGAGGATGGCGGAACGCAGTTCCTCGGACTCGCGGTGTCTTCACAGCATTTGCTGCGTATGAACCCGTATTCGATCGGATATGTCGATGAAAAAAATCAGCAAGCCACCTACGACAATGAGAAGTGGAAAACAATTCTCTCCACCATCTACGTCGGGGAAGCGGACGATCCCGGTTATCAAAAATATATGGAATCGAACAAAGGGAAAATCCCGTACAAGGATGAGTTTCTGAAAACGAAAAACCTCGCGATGTTCGGTTATTTTACGGATTTACCGATTACGTATCCGGAGATGGATTCGGTCAACTGGGATGTGGTGGCGCTTCCAGCCTTTAAAGATATGCCCAAAATAGGTTCCCAGCCGTATCCGATCTATTGGAATGTTGTTTCCACGAGCACGCAGAAGGACGCAGCGATGGAAGTGATAAAATATTTAACGTCAGACGAATTCCAAATGATTCTTTCCAAGCGTGGGGAATTAACGTCACTTACGAATCCGGACATTCAGAAGGCATATGGCTCTGATTACCCCCGTAAAGATATCAACTGGGGAGCGGCATTCTACAACCAGCTAGCGAAGGTGCCGTACAAATCATTGTATGATGTTATAACGGAAAAGCCGCTGCTTGATTTAACACCGCAAATCGCTTCGAAGAAAATCGACATTAACACGGCGCTCAGACAAGCACAAGAAGCGGCAAACAAAGCGATAGCAGCTGAGAAAAGCAGGTAATGCATGGAAACCGTTCCGTCCGGAAACGACTGCCATGCATCTGTGGCGCGAGGGAAGACAAAAAGTGGCTATCGATAGCAGGGATATCGAAGATAAACAATTCCAATAGAGGGGCGAGACTATGTATTCATTTGGCTGGTGTAAAGGGATCGATGACGCGGAGATGCTTTGCAGGTTAGGATTCGACTACATCGAGTGCACTGTCACTTCTTTAAAATTGGAGGATAAGTCGGAATTTGAGAAGGTCCTGCCAAAGTATACGGAAAGTCCGCTGCCGGTTCTTGCCTTTAATGTCTTTTTTCCAGGGGGTTTATACGCTGTAGGTCCAGATACAGATTCTGATCGCATACGTAACTATGTATCGAAGGCGGCTTATGCGTTAAATCGAATCGGCGCGCGTATCGTGGTATTAGGAAGCGGCCGTGCCCGGAATGTGCCGGATGGATGGGAGCGGGAACATGCGGAGGAGCAGTTTTTACAGCTGCTGGATTGGATGGGGGACGAATTTGATGGAACCGGTGTTACCGTAGCGATCGAGCCCCTCAATAAGCAAGAAACGAATTTAATCAATAGCGTTTGTGATGCGGCTGCTTTCGCACGTCAGGTTAACCGCCCTTCGATACGAGTATTAGCGGATTTCTATCATATGGACGAGGAGAACGAACCGCTAGATACTTTAGTGGAACATAAGGATTGGCTGGCCCATATTCATTTGGCGGATACAGGACGGTTAAGTCCGGGCACTGGGCAATACCCATACGAGCAATTTGCTCAAATATTAAAAAAGACGGGTTATTCCGGCCTTATATCCGCAGAATGCAGCGTGAAACATCCGGAAGAAGAGCTTCCGGCAGCTCTGGAATTTATGAAAAATCGTTTCGGTTATGGGCCTGGAAAGCCACAACCCTAGTTAATCCAAGATCTTGAGATAATACAACAACCCTCCTTAAGCTTAAGGAGGGTTTGGCTATGTCAATAGGAATTGTTTTTCGTCCTCAGGAGCTGAGCGAGGAGAGCCAGGACCAGGCCCTGTCCCCAGCCCTGGATGCGCTTATCGGATACCTGCTTATAGCCCTCCGCGTCATCCATAACTGCTGTTCCAGCCGACACACGGCTGACGGTGCCGTTAGGTGTGATACTGGCAAGTATCGCATGGAGCGTTTTTTGCGCATACTTGCTGTACATGCGGCCTTTGCTTAATAATGCTACACCAATACCGGCGGAGCCGGAGGTTTCCAGCGGGGATGCAGGATCATCGAGAACCGTATGCCATAAGCCGGACTCATCTTGCAGCCGCACAAGCGCGCTTAATTGGTCACGAAGCGATCCTGCTATGATCATGTAGGAAGGATGCGTGACCTTGACGATGCCCAGCGCTTTCGTCATCGTAAGCGCAGCCCATGAGTTACCGCGTGCCCAGTATATTCCGGACATATGGTCCTGAGCGATATTGTCCCATCCGTGATAGTACAGGTTGGTTTCCGCATCCTGCAGGACATCCTCGTGACCATGGTACTGCCGGAGCCCGTCATTGAAGTATTTTTCTTCTCCCAGCAAATCCCCGATGCGCAGTAAATAATAGCCCGCCATGAACATGGTGTCTACCCACGCCTGCTCAGGAAATATATCTTTGTCCGAGTTCACGGTATGCTGAAGGATACCGTTGCCGAATCTCGGCGCATCATTCAGCAGATAGTCTGCCATTTCTACAGCTATATCGAGGTATCGCTGCTCCTGGGTTGCTTCATACAACGTAAGCAAAGCATGGCCGATGGAGACTGCGTTAACCGTCCACTTTGGCAGGCCTTCTTGTCTATATTCATCAACCCAAGACTGGATCTTCTCCAAATATGCAGGATTCCCGGTGACCTGATAAGCTTCGCATACGCCGTAGAAAGCAACACCACCCGGCCAATCCCAGCTAAAATCCATGTTGAAGGTTCGCTCAACGACCCGATCGATGGTCGCAAGAATCTCGTTCTCGTCAAAAACCAATTTCGCCATGAAAAATACTCCCCTAATATTTATGTTTGATCGTTCCAGGACCGATACATGCGACGCACTTCTCGGAACGATTGCTTAGGTTTGCGGTATTCGTTCACCAAGCCCTTGTTGTTGAAGCTGCGTGCCCGGTCACGGAAATACTTGCCGTCACTCTTCAGATCGCCTCGAACATCTGCGAACTGCCAGATATAGGTGCCGCCAATCTTGGGATCGTTCCGGAATATTGCCAGTGCCTCGGTAACGATTTGTGCCTGATAATCCTCGCTGAACAATCTTGGCTCCCAACCAACATCCCCGAAGATGCCGGCACCGCCGAATTCGGTCATAAGCACCGGCTTATCGCCGGCTCCCATTCGCTCTGCATGCTCGTGGAACTGCTGAAGCATAGCCTTGAAGCCGTCCACATCGCCTTCATACCAGCCGTAATATTTGTTGATGCCTACGACATCGAAAAGCGGAAGCAGGACGTCCTCCAACGGATACATCGTAGCGTAGGTAACCAATCTGGAAGCATCCAGTTCCTTAACCAAACGGACCAGGTGCTGTGTCATCCCATAGGCTTCCTGCGTACGGGAGTCGATCTCGTTATGAACCGACCAGAACACAACCGATGGATGGTGGTAGTGCAAACTGACCATCTCTCCTATCATGGAGAGCGCACGCTCCTGGAATAGTGGCTCACTAACCGTTTCGTTAGGTAAGAACGCCCCCCACATAGGGATCTCGCTCCAGAAGACAATTCCGTGCTCATCCAACAGGTCCAGCCAGTAAGGACTCTGAGGATAATGCGAGCCGCGTACCGAGTTACATCCTAGCTCAAGAATGATGTCGAGGTCCTTGTGCATTAGTTTGGGCGGAAAAGCGAAGCCCCACTCCGGGTGCTCTTCATGACGGTTTACACCTTTCAAATAGACGGGAGTGCCGTTGATGAGAATCCGGTGGTCCTTCGTTTCGATCCGCCGAAAGCCGATCCGCTCGACTTTGTCATCAAGATCGGTCCGGGCATGGATGCTATACAACTCCGGCTGGCCGACGTTCCATAGCCGAACATCGGTCCAATTCAGCCTCACTTTGCAGCTGACCGATTGACCCGCATCCACGGTTACTTGTTCCGAATGGATTTCACGACCACCCTCGCTTAGGGTCAACGTGGTTGTCAGCTCCGCCTGCGATAGGGAGCGGATCCGAGCCTGGATAAGAACATCTGCATCGGATCCATTCAATTCATAGTCAATCTTGAGCTGTTCGATGTAGAGATCCGGCAAACGCTGCAGCTCAACCGACCGGATGATGCCGCCATAATGGAACCAGTCGACGTGCTCGGTTGGAATCGTTAGGCGATCCAGGGTACTATCCGTTCGGACAACCAGCTCATGCTCCCCTGCGGTCAAAGAGGGGATGACAAATTCAAAGGGCGTGTAACCGCCATAATGATAACCTAGATGCTTTCCATCCAGATATACGTCGGAATGGCCCAACACGGCATGGAAGATTAGTCTGACATGCTGTGTTTCTTCGATCCGTATCGTCTTCCTGTACCAAGCGACACCTTCATAGTCATACAGGTTTAGCTCGTTATTCCAGCAGGCGGGAACGTACATAGATTGTGCAGCTTGTGGAAATCGCTCATACCATTTTTCTTCTAGACCCTCGTTGCAAGGATCCTTCTGAAAGTCCCACGGCCCGTCCAATAGTTCTGATGTGCGAATATGATGTTCTCGAAAAGTCCTTAACAAGTGTGTTATCCCTCCAAATCTACACAAGCCATAGCTAACTTTCTAATGGTCTGTTAATATGGATAGTATCATGTAAAGTTCCGGTTCGGAATGGAAAAAAAGGAGATGTGCTTGTAAATTTCGGGCTTAATGAAATTGAAAATGCATAAGGAGGGATGCAGGTTTGGAAGCGCCTAACTATAATTTGAATCGCATCGCGCTGCATATTCATTTTGTTCTCGATAAAGTAACGTACCCCGGTTGGGAAGATATCCGTAATTTGGTGAATGTGCATAGCTTGTACTGGATTCACGAAGGCGAGGGAACCTTTCTGACGAATACAGAACATAAGGTGAAGGCCGGAATGCTGGCTTACCTGAGGCCCGGTCTAGAGATGTCCATGCGCTCGGAGCCGCATGCCCCCCTCCGTATGAACATGGTGCTATTCGATTGCGCAGAGTTTGAGTACGATGCCGTATGGAAGGATGTTGTGCCAATAGGGAAATTAAACCTTCCCTTCCTAAGCCGATACGGCCTCTCCCAAACGGAGGAATTAGGACAGTTGTTCCGGGATATACATAAAGACTGGTTTCCGGGAATTGCTGCCGGAGCGGCCGTTTCCCAAGCCAAATTACAAATACTGCTGCACAAGCTGCATCAAATTGAGCAGCCTGATTGGAGTCTGGCTGAATCCGGTGCTCTGGCGGCCTTTGAGCAAATCAAGAAACATTTGGAGAACGGATATACGGAAAACCAGCGAATTGAACGATTGGCGGAGGAATACAAAATCTCGGCATCCTACCTGCGAAAGCTGTTCATTAAATATACGGGTATGGGCCCGAAGGAATATCATAATCATTTACGTAATCAGCAGGCATGCCGTTATTTAATATTTACGGATTACCCCATTAAGGAAATTGCCAAGCTGTGCGGTTACTATGAAGAGTATCACTTCAGCAAAATGTTCAAGCAGCTTAATGGGGTTTCGCCAAGCGTTTATCGCAGCAGGCACAGGAGCGCGGATGAACGTCGTCATGAGAATTAAACAGAATTAATAGTACAATCTTTTAAAAATGCAAGATGGAATCGATTATTACAAGTTATCTTACGTTTTTTATATTCCGATTCAAGGCGAACCATGGTACTATCCATACTATCAAATGCTCGATTGATAGCGTTTTAGACTGGAATGCTATTGGATAAGGAGGTAAAATTTTGCAAGTTTTTAAGGGTATTGCATTTCATAACGTAGATCAGCTGGTGCCGGTTGAAGGTGGAGGCTGGGCTCTGAGCCGTGTGCCTGCCCATGTGAGAGGGGAACTGAACGAGGCAGCCAGAGTGGACCGGGCGGTCAATACTTGCGGCGTGGAGCTGCGGTTCTTGATGCGGAGTGAAAGAGCGACGATTATTCTTCGCCGGGATAAGGCGCGCCCCGAATCGTCGCACACCGCAGAAGTCTATTTTGGCCCGTTTCAGGCACCCTATACTGTCACGCCAAGAAGGATTGGGACGGAACCTACGGCAATCACTATCGAACGGCCTGATACGACGAGGCTTTCAGCTCTTTATCGAGAGCGTGGTCTCGTCTTCGACCCGGAGGTGGTTCGAATCGTGCTGCCGTACGACTGGAAGATCATCTTCGTTGATGCGGAAGGTGACCTGGCTCCGCCAAGGCCGGAGCAGTTACCGCAGTGCCGGTATCTGGCTTACGGTTCATCCATCACACATGGCGGTGACGCCGTGCGCCCGACAGGATCTTATGCGATGCGCATCGCCGATCTGCTCAGTGTGGATCTCTTGAACAAGGGATTCGCAGGCAGCGCGCATATGGATCTGGCACTTGGCCATCATATTGCGGAACGGGAGGACTGGGACTTCGCATCGCTTGAGATGGGGATAAATGTCATAGGGCAATGGACAGCCGAAGTATTCGAGAACAGGCTGCGTGATTTTCTCGCAGCCGTTGTTAAAGGCAAACGTAATCGGTGGCTCTTTGTGACGGACCTGTTCCTATGTAACCGTGATTTGGATGGCATAGATCGGGTTGCAGCCTATCGGAAGGCAGTTCGTCGGGCCGTCGAGGAATTAGGTGACTCAAGGACAGTCTACACTCCAGGAACGGAGCTGCTGCAAAGTGTCACTGAGTTGTCCGCTGATCTTGTCCATCCTTCTGCGGCGGGTCAAGAGGCTATCGCCCTCCGCTGGTCGGAGCTCATGCGCCGCCGGATGGAGGCGGAATAAGCGATCTGGGGACGTTATGATGAAGTTTCAAGCAAATCGCAAGAGCTAGATGGAGGGACCAACGATGACAACCAGCCAAGAACGGCAAACAGACGACGCAAATAACAATTCCGCAGTGCAATTAGAATACCTGGATAGGGGGCTGGTCGCAGCCGCTACATCCGAAGGAATATTTCTCAGCTGGAGATTGCTCGGCAATGAAGTGACCGGCCATAGCAGCAACGGATTAATCGGCGCAGATTTTAACCTGTACCGCAATGGTGTCTGTATCGCAGAGGTCAAAGACAGCACCAACTATTTGGACCGCAGCGGGACGCTTACGTCAGTTTATTATGTTTGTTCCGTCGAGGACGGACGGGAAGCCGAACGAAGCGCTGAAGTGACCCCTTGGGAGGGTCCATATTATGAATTGCCATTACGAAAACCTGCTGACGGTATCACACCTGCAGGACAAACCTATTCCTACTCGGCAAATGATATGAGCGTCGGAGACGTAGATGGTGACGGCGAGTACGAATACTTCGTAAAATGGGACCCATCCAATGCGAAGGACGTATCCCATTCCGGCTATACCGGTCCGGTCTATATTGACTGCTACAAACAGAACGGAACGCTGCTCTACCGGATAGACCTTGGTGTGAACATTCGGGCAGGCGCTCATTATACGCAGTTCCTGGTCTACGATTTCGACGGAGACGGTAAAGCTGAGCTGATGCTCAAGACGGCCCCAGGGACCAAGGTGATCCGATACGATTCAGAAGGAAGACCATCCTCCGAAACCTATATAAGCATGCTTCAGGAGGATATCGATGCCGGGTACAGCCATCAAGACGACTATCGAATGAGCAGCGCGGATTACTACGAGCATATCGTGCGTATGTTCATGAGCTGGCACCGGCATGAAGAGGTAATAGCCGGTCGATGGCCATCGACACTGGAACAATGCTTCGGGATCAGCGGCCTTTATCATTATCCATTGTCAAGGGAGGATGCGGAGCGGCTGGCCGATTATTTCATCGACATTTATGCTCCAAGCCGGAGCGAGCGCAACAACCTCAGGTCCTTCGAGGGCTTCATTCTCGACGGGCCCGAGTATTTGACCGTGTTTCACGGGCAGACAGGCGTAGAATTGGAGACGATCCGTTATAAACCGGGCCGGCATGACGACGGTCTGATGTGGGGGGATTACTCGCATAACCGCATTGAGCCTGGAAACCGTGTAGACCGGTTTCTCGCCGGAGTGGCTTATCTGGACGGTAAACAGCCGTACGCTATCTTCGCTCGCGGCTATTACACCCGCGCTGCCGTTGTTTCCTATAGGTGGGACGGAAAGCACCTGAAGGAGCATTGGTTCATTGACAGCGGCTGGATTACGATGAATAATCCGTTCCACGATACACTTCGTTTGGAAGACGGACACAGCGAGAGCTTCGGCAGCCTTGCCAGGCAGGGAGCCCATTCCTTGAGTATCGCGGACGTGGATGGCGACGGTTGTCATGAAATTATATACGGTGCAGCGACCATCGACCATGATGGAACGATTCTATACAGCTCCCGGGCTGTGATGCCTCTTGAGAGCAATGCGCCTGGAACGATAGCCAAGCTTGGTCATGGCGACGCCCTTCACGTTGCGAACATCGATCCGGAACGGGAGGGCCTGGAGATTTTCATGGTGCATGAAAGCGGCGCCTCAGGACCTTACGGATATACGCTGCGCGATGCGGCGACAGGCGAGATTTTGTTCGGCGGCTTCGCAACTGACGATGTGGGACGCGGGATGATAGGACAGATTGATCCGGAGCACCGGGGCCTCCAAGTGTGGTGCAGCGAAGGCTATGAGAGCGATGAAGCCTTCGGCTTGATGACGGCCAAAGGGAAGCAGATTGCTAAGAAGGTTCCGGGAACGAACATGAGCATCAAATGGTCGGCTGACATGACGACCCAAATCGTTAACGGCAGATTGGATCAGCCTGTAACTATCGATGACTGGAAACAAGGCCGGCTGCTTACAGCAGAGGGGGCGGTTTCCAACAACGGAACCAAGGGGAATCCGTGCCTTGTCGCGGACGTATTCGGGGACTGGAGAGAAGAACTGCTGGTTCGCACGGAGGACAGCTCGGCGATTCGGATCTACCTGAGCACCGAAGTAACCGATCGCAAATTATATACCTTAATGCACGATTCTCAATACAGAACCGGTATTGCATGGCAGAATGTCGTATACAATCAGCCCTGCTACACAAGCTTTTATTTTGCAGCCGACATCGATTGGGCGAAGGTACCCATCCCCAATCTGCATTTCCCCAGAGTAAGACAAATGTAAGTTAATAAGCAGTCTGAATCTATTGTAGAATCGGACTGCTTTTTTGCGCTTGTGAGCGAACTAGGGCAAAGAAAAGGGGGAATCAGCATTGTTAGAAAGACAGTAGTACCTAGTTGATGTGCTTAGTTGGCTGAGTAAAGCTGCATGAGCGATTTTTACAAGTAAACCTTGATTTTTTCCATTCAGAACTAGATTACACCATGATACTATTCAAATATCAGACCAGGGGTTCCACTCGGTGCAGGTCTTCGGGAAAAATATTTTGAGCGATTTCCCCATTTCCATATAAACAAACTTTTGGCAGCAGCAAAGAAATAAGAACGATTAGCCGCTCCGTGGGCAGCCTATCCTGAGGAGCGGTTTTGTGTCGGCTTGGCGAATAATGCAGGGCCTGCTGACGATAGAAGCTTCTATGGAATTATACATTGGATAGCTGAAAAACCCAGTCGTATCAACGGTTTCGGAATTCTGCAAATCAACGGAATCATATCTATTGTGCATTTCGTCATCCTCCAAGTATAGTTTGTGTGCGGCAGCTGGCTCGTTCAAAGGAGCTGCTAACATCAAACTTATTACTTGAAGAGAGGAGGGTTACATTTGGACAGAAGCTTGGCAAAAACCAAACCGCAATTCATTGCAACGTCTTTGAAGCGCCGGAAGGCGGATGGATGGAAAAGAGACTACCAGCTATATTTGCTGCTCGTGCTTCCTATTTTGTATTTTATAGTTTTTAAATACGTCCCCATGTACGGAGCGGTCATCGCTTTTCAGGATTACAGTATTTTTCAAGGGGTAACCGGAAGCGAATGGGTCGGCTTCGAAAATTTCAGGCAGTTATTCGAGATGAGCCAGTTTTATATTGCCGTAAGGAACACGCTGACGCTCAATTTCCTCGATTTGGTATTTTCGTTTCCCGCCCCTATTATACTGGCTATTTTGCTTAACGAGCTTCGGGTGATCTGGTATAAAAAATTGGCGCAAACGCTTCTATATTTGCCTCATTTTATTTCGTGGATCATCATTGGCGGGCTCGTGTATCAAATGTTTGCCACAAAAGGGGGCCTGGTCAACAATCTGATTGTCATTCTCGGGTTTGACCCTGTGCCTTTCCTGACGGATAAGCTTGCTTGGCTCTCCGTGTATTTGGGAACCGGGATTTGGCAGAGTGCCGGCTGGGGAACCATTATTTACTTGGCAGCCTTAACTGGAATCAACAAGGAGCTCTATGAGGCGGCAGATGTCGATGGAGCCGGAAGATTAAAGAAGATGTGGTATATTACACTGCCGGGTATTCGCTCGACCATTGTGGTCATGTTAATTATGCAGCTCGGTCATATTATGACGATTGGTTTCGAACGTCCGTTTGTTATGGGAAATGCACTCGTGATGGATTATGCGGAAGTTATCAGTACCTTCGTATATAAAGCGGGACTTCAATCGGCGCAATTCTCGCTGGCAACCGCGATGGGTTTATTTCAGGCATTGGTAGCCGTTATCTTTGTCGTCGCTGCCAACCGGATCGCCAAGCGTTTCGGTGAGCAAGGAATTTGGTAGGAGGAACAACATGACAACCAGTGTACTTAAGAAGCAATCGACCGTTCGTATATCCGACATCATCATTATGCTGATTATTGGCGCGGCCATACTTTTATGTCTCCTGCCTTTCTTGCACATCATCGCTATCTCATTAAGCTCCAAGCAGGCCGTCCTATCCAACGCGGTTACATTTTTTCCTCGTGAGCTGGATTTGCATGCTTACAAAATCGTATTTGCGGATTCCAGGATGCTATGGTCGATGGGCTTAACGATTGTGTTAACGGTAAGCTATACCTTGGTCTGCATGGTGATGACTATCGCTGCCGCCTATCCATTAACAAAGGATCGGCTTAAGGGGAAGACCGTGTTTATGATGCTGATTGTTTTTACCATGTTTTTCAGCGGCGGCTTAATCCCCGACTATTTACTTGTGAAGGAATTGGGACTGTTGGACAGCCTATCTTCCTTAATTTTGCCCGGTGCGATAAGCGCCTTTAATCTGATCATCCTGCGGACGTTTTTCTTGTCCATTCCTGCCAGCTTGGAAGAATCGGCATATATTGACGGCAGCTCCCACATCGGCACCCTAATTCGTATAGTCCTGCCGCTTTCTTTACCGGTTCTTGCAACGCTTAGCTTGTTCTATGCGGTTCATCGATGGAATGGGTTTATGGATGCGCTTTTCTATATAACAAATTCCGATTTGTTCCCTATCCAGCTTAAATTATATCAAATTGTCATGAACAGTATGGTGACGGATTTGACCGCTCAGGAAGGAGCAGCTCAGGTCGATGTCGTTCCGGAAGGAATCAAAGCGGCCAGCATTATGTTCGCAACCACGCCCATATTAATCGTTTATCCGTGGCTTCAACGTTACTTTGTCTCAGGTATTATGATAGGTGCAGTCAAAGGGTGACCCGCTCGGGTTCCCCTTCCACAATGGAGAATTTTTTATGGAAAAACTAAGTAAAGGGGAGTTCAGATGTGATTATAAAAGCTAGATGGTTTGGAATTTCTGCCTCAGCCTTGTTGCTAGCGGGCTTGTTGTCTGCTTGTTCGAGTAAGGATGCAGCCAATGGGGAGGGAGCGGGAAGTGCTGCAAGTAAAGACCCTGTCACCTTGAAGGTAGAAGTGTTTGACCGCGGCAATGCTCCGGCGGGTGCAGGACCCGTCAATAATAACTTCTGGACGCAGTGGATCCAGAAAAATTTCGGCGATCCGAACAACATCAAGCTGGAATTCATTCCGGTTCCACGGAATCAAGAGACGGAAAAACTCAATGTGCTAATGGCTACCGGTGATGCGCCTGATATTGTGTTTGCTTATGATATGAATACGGTGAACAACTATGTGAAAAGCGGCGGGCTGGCTGAAGTGGGCAAGCTGATCGATGAACATGGTCCGAACCTGAAAAAGTATCTCGGTCAAGAGGTTCTATCCTACGGTGTATTCAGCGGCAAGCAATATACGATCCCCGCGAAGAGAACGCTGCAATATACCCAGTCCTCGTATATCCGCAAGGACTGGCTCGATAAGCTGGGATTGCCGGTTCCGACGACGACGGAGCAATTTTACAATACAATGAAAGCGTTTAAGGAGAAGGACCCCGGGAATACCGGCGGCAAGGTAATTCCTTTCGGCTTCAGTGCTTTAGGCGGCAGCGGGATTAATACGCCGATCGTTTTGGCCAGCGCGTTCGTAAAGAACATGCCGGAGGAAGATTTCTACGCATTTTCGACCACAAGACCGGTCCTGGAATTGATGAAGCCGGGTTTTAAGGATGGCGTGCAGTTCTTGAATAAGATGAACCAGGAGGGCTTAATTGATTCGGATTTCGCTTTGGACAAAGACGGCAAAGTTTTTGAGAAAAATGTAGCGAACGGTCTAATCGGGGCCTTTACAGCTGTGGCCGCTCATCCGACGTTAATGGGTCCGGGCAACTTATTCGATACGTTGAAGAAAAACGTCCCTGGCGCGCAGTATGTCGCGATGGATCCCTTTACGAATGAGGAGGGAAAACATCCGAAAAATATTTACGGTCCGTCCGGCATGCACATCATGATTCCCAAGTCGAGTAAGCATGCGGTGGAAGCGATCAAGTATTTGGATTGGATGTCTCAGGAAGACGTATTATTCACGCTCACCAATGGTATCGAAGGCCAGCATTATACACTCGAGAACGGCTTCCCGAAAGCAATCACAACGGATGAAGCCAAGAAAACATTCTATAATAACGTCGATATTGCCATTATAGTTAACGGTAAAGACTATGGTACTCTGGAAAAAAATATTGAAGCTACCGCTCTAGCTTTTCCGGATTATAAAGAAATGGCTAAGCAATCCATACTCAATGCGCTGAAAGACGGGTACACAGAGCCTCGATTTGAACGTCCGATCGATGCCGAGAATAAGTACAACAAAACGCTTGTGGATAAGTCGCAGGAGGCGATTGTGAAGAGTATCCTGGCCAAGTTGGAGGATTTCAGCAAAACCTATGACTCGCTTGCTCAGGAATACTTGAAGCTGGGTGGGCAGGCCGTCATTGACGAACGCAGAGCGGCGTACAAGGAAATGCAAAAAAAATAAATCAAAGGAGCGGGAGATATGAAAGCCCCACAATCCAACTACATCAAACGAATGCTGTTTTCATATCTCCCTATTCTGTTTGTTACGGTCAGCCTGCTGATCTTCATCTTCATTTCCGTATTTAATCAAATCAATGTTCGTAATGCCATTCAAGCGAATTACTTAACGGCTGCCTTTATCGTGAATGTGGTAGACAACTCGTTGAAGGGCATTGCTGACGATGCACAGAAAATGGCGGACACGAACGGACAGCTTCGTTTTTTTCTTGAAGGTCCCTCGGACAGAGCTTTGGAATTCGATATTTCCAAATTGCTTCACAATCTCATGGATCTTCGATACGGACTTATCGACTCCGTTTACTTATATCGGGCTAAGGACAGCAAGGTGCTTGACCAAAACGCGCTGAGGCCCATTGAATTGTTTCCAGATCGCAACTATATCCGCAGTTCAATAGAGCAGCCCTTGATGGAGGGCTGGTCTTCGCCGAGGCTCAAACAGAACGAAGGGAATGACATGGCTATCTCCGTTACTTCGTTGGTAATCAAAATACCGCGCGATTCCGGAAGTCTTGGATATCTAATCATCAATGTCAACCTTTCTTCCCTTCATACATTCATTAGCCAAATGATCAATCAGGAATTAACCGAGGTGCAGCTGTTTGATACTAAAGGAAATCCATTCTTCAAAGGGCGGCCTGATTCCATCGATCATGGGGTGAATGCGGATATCGTATCCGATTATACGAATTGGAAATACAGAATCAGCATTAAAGGGGACCAATGGTTTAATAATTTGGTTCAGGGGAATACGATTTTACTTATTCTCGGCCTTGGTGTGATCATCTTTGCGGTTGGCTCCACCTTTTATGTAACCCGAAGGAGCTACAAACCGATCAAAGCGATTTTGCAGCGAATCGATCGTTTCCCTTCTATGGTGAAGTCCGTGGATCAGAAAGGAAGCAAGGACGAATTTGCTTTTATCGATCAAGCCATTGAACGCTTAATTACAAACAATATGGATTTTCAGGAAAAACAGCAGGAGCACCAGGTTATCCGGAGACAGCAATTTCTGCAAATTTTGTTAAAGGGTGAGTATGAGGACGACCGGGATGCTTGGGAGCAGGAAAGGCAGCATTTCGGGCTAACGTCAGGCAAATTTATTGTTGCGCTGGTCGAAATCGACCATTATGTGCAATTCGGACTCCAATACAACCCAAAGGATCAAGCTTTATTCAAGTTTATTATAAGCAGTGTCGCTTTTGAGATTGCAGAGCAGAACGGTCAACGAATCATGTCGGAGTGGATATCCAAGCATCAATTTGTCATTCTTCTCCTCTCTGATGATACAGAGACTTTGGAGCATCGCATCCTGCAGATGTCCGAGCAAATCAGAGCTTGGGTCGATAAAAATCTGGATTTCACCGTGACGATCGGAATCGGTTCGGCTGCGGAAAACGAGTCGGCAATAAGCCGTTCGTTTGATGATGCATTAGAAGCCGTTAACCGAAAAGTGACGCTTGGGATCAATCAAATTATTGACACCGTTGAATGGTCAAGTCATTCGCACGGTGATTGGTTTAACTATTTGGAAATCATCCGTACTATCGTCCGTCAGCTGCGGATGTCGGATACCGGATGGGAGAACGAGCTTAGACGGCTTTTTAGGGAAATGACTGTCGAATGTCTTCCTAAGGATGAAGTCGAGCGCCAGCTTCATTATTTTGTATTTCATCTGGAGTATGAGATGGAGAAGGTGTTGCCGGAAACGGTTAAGGCTTGGCTTCAGGAGGCGAAGCCTGACTTGCTTCTTGCGATCGCGCAATCGGATACGCTGCCGGAGGTCGAGTCCGCCTTCCATAGCGTATTGGAGCAGCTATTTCAGTTTATCGAAGAGCTTGCGAGGAACCGGCGGCATGATGCGCTTATGAAAGAAATACGTAATTACGTAGCGGAGCACTACACGGATCCCAACCTGTCGCTTGCCATGCTGAGCGATCGTTTTCAAATCAGCTCGAAATATTTAAGCCAGTTGTTCAAAGAAAGCATAGGCCAAAATTTTGTTGACTTCCTAATCTTCTTAAGAATGGAATATGCCAAAGCATTGTTGCGCGAGACGGATATTTCAGTCGGGGAAGTCTCGGAAAAAGCGGGATACACGAATACGACCTCCTTTATCAGAACATTTAAGAAGATGGTCGGCGTGTCCCCTGGCCTATATCGGGAATCTCAACCAAAAAAACAATGAGTGAAGGATGGTAGTAAGAATAATTATGAGCAGACATTTTTATGGTACACCGTTCGAAATGGATGAAATAGCGGCTCCAACGTTTTCGGACAAGCGGTTTCAAGCAGAGGACTATTTAAGCGACAATCAGGATCGAAAAGCAGATTATCGTGTAATTCAAAGGGCTGTTGATGCATGCTCCGAGCAAGGAGGGGGCACGGTCGTTGTGTCTCAGGGGGAATGGGTGTCTGGTCCGATCCATTTAAGGAGCAACGTCCACTTGAAGCTTGAAAAGGATGCGACGATTCGATTTAGCAGTACATTTGCCGACTATCTCCCTGTCGTTTTTACAAGGTGGGAGGGGATGGAGTGCTATAATTATTCCCCACTGATCTATGCCAAAGATTGTGAAAATATTGCAGTAACAGGAGAAGGCAAGCTGATCGGAAGCGGGGAAGCCTGGTGGCATTGGAAAAAGCTGCAGCAAGATGCGGCAAACAGGCTATGCTATGCCGAAAGTCTCGGCATTCCCGTTCAGGATCGAATTTATGGTACGGAGAAAGATGCTTTAAGACCTTCCTTTATTCAACCCATCGGTTGTAAAAATGTACTTATCGAGGGGGTATCTATTAAGGATGGTCCCCAGTGGACGGTGCATCCGGTATACTGCGAAAACGTCATTATACGCAACATACATATTGTAAGCTGCGGACCTAATACGGACGGTTTAAATCCTGATTCATGCAAAAATGTGTTGATTGAGGACAGTTACTTTGAAACCGGGGATGATTGTATTGCCATCAACTCCGGCATGAATGAAGATGGCTGGAGAGTGAACAAGCCTTGTGAAAACATTGTGATCAGGAATTGTGTGATGAAGGAAGGCCATGGAGGCTTGGTCATCGGAAGCGGCATGTCCGGGGGAGTGAGAAACATTTATGCGTCTCATTGCAAGATCGGCGGGGGAGATCGAGGCATCCGTCTGAAGTCTATGCGCGGCCGGGGAGGCTTCGTTGAAAATGTATGGTTTGAAGATATTGAGATCAATGACGTAAGGGAAGAGGCTATACAGATTAATATGTTCTATCCTTATAGTACCGTTGTTCCAAAAACCGATATTCCTTCGGATTTCAACAATATCAATATAAAACATGTTACGGGAAAAGGTGCCAAAATCGCAGTAGAAATCAGGGGTTTGCCTGAACACCGGCTCAAGGATATCCGGCTTGAAAACATTCAGTTAAGTGCTGACACGGCCATGGTGTGCACCGACGTAGAAACCATAGATATCCGGGAAATCGATATCCAGGCAGACGTCAATAAGAGTACGGAATTTGCGAATATTGATCATTTGAAGCTGCAAGGTTTTTCCGTGAAATAGGTTAGGAGAGCTCAATATAGGCAGCCGAGAGTGTTGACTTGACTAAGTGGAATAGAGAAGGGGACCCTGAATAATTAGGGTCTCCTTTCCTTTTATCTTGGTCATTTCTTCCTCTACAAATGTTTCCTCGCTTATTTTTTTGTGTGGCAGCTTGAGAAAGATGCACTATAATTTTTTACTTTATTTAGCAGAACTTTTCTTACAATTGTACGTCACAGCTATATAATTTGATAGCGGATCTAAAGTTTATGTTTTAGATTTTTATCAATGGGGCTAGTGTAGAGATAGTATGTAGTAAGTAACTCCTAATTTGCGCTTGAGCTCAGATGCAAAACATAATGCAGTTATTTGCGTTTCGGGGGATATGATGATATGGGGAAAATTGAACTTAAAGAGGCATTTATTATCGATAGTATTATGAAACGAGATAAAACATTCGATGATTGCGTTATTGTTTATGGGCAAATTTCTGGAAAAGAAGTCCTTAAAATTGGAGATAAGCTAGTCAATGACTCTGATACAGGTTTCAAATGCACTATCATTAATTTCCCTTTGTTAAGAAGAGTGCCTTTCTATAAGGATCATGTACACATCATTATAAAGCCAGCAGATCCAGGTTACCCATTAAATGCAATACAAAAAATGACGTTAATAAAAACAGAAACATATTCTGTTTAGTTGTCGGTGTCCACTTTCATGGCTATAGAAAGCAGGATTTAGTTTATAAAAATTCTTAATCTTATTGCTAGCAAAAGAACAGACTGACCAATCCCTATGGAGTGGACAGTCTGTTTTTTATCGTGGGAATCCTATTCGATCGGAACGCCGTCCATTTTCTCGCCACGCTTGCCGTAATTGCGAAGCGGCGTGTCGTCATCGGCTCTAAAGCCGATACGCTCGTGCGCTGTCGTGTCCTCGTACATGGTTTCCGGGTTGCCATCCGTTTCGATATCGATGTGCTCGTTAGGCATTGTTCTAGCCTCCTATTTATTATGATTTCATGGGGTCAGCTTCTTTCCCTACGATCGTTACCCCCATGACTTTCCGTTCTTTCCTTTATATAGTTAACCAATGATGAACTTTTATACGGCCGGGTGATCTTCATTCTTCTTTATGAAACTTTCATTCGTGTAAAAGGAGAATTACAGCAATAAAATCAAGAAATGGATAAATAATGATCAAATTACTCAATGAATTCTAAAAAAATTTAGTTTATGCTTTATCTCATGTGGCGTTTCCAGATTAAATATAACATGTATCACAACCCTTGAAACCGCTTACTAAAAATTTTTTATTAGTTAGGTGACACCATTAGGAGGGGAAAAAAGATGAAATTGACTAGAATTGCATCTTCTGTTGTATTGATCACAGTGCTTGCGGGTTGCAGCCAAGGAACAGGCACAAAGGATGATAAAGGGATTGTTGACAAAGGGGCGGGTCAACCGAAAGTTACAAACGAACCGATAACGCTTACACTTTACCAGCACGCGGCGATCAGCAATGAGGAAATAGACAAATTTATAGTTCAGCCTGTACAAAAGAAATATCCTAACATTTCGTTTAATATTGTACGTAAAGGGACAGGCACCAATCCGGAGGAATTAGTGGCCGCAGGCATCGTCCCGGATCTGATCTATACGACAGACGCTAACACCCCTCTTTGGCGAGAACTTGATGTGCCGGAGGATCTGAATAATTTGATTAAGAGCAACAACTTCGATTTGAACCGTTTCGACCCTAATGCCATAGATGCTGTAAAAGTTTACAGCGGCGGAAAAGGTGCAATCTACGCTTTACCGGTCGCTCAAAATATCGCAGCTCTTCTCTATAATAAAGATATTTTTGATAAATTCGCTGTCCCGTATCCGAAAGACGGGATGAATTGGGATGAGATCATCCAGTTAGCACGCCAGCTGACCAAAACCGAAAACGGGGTCCGATACATAGGGCTGAGTCCCGATACGGTTTCCCGTTTAGGCTATGGACTTTCTTTACCGTACGTTGATCCGGCTACGAACAAAGCGACCATTAATAACGACAATTGGAAAAAAGTTCTTACCACGATGAAAGCGATGATCGATATTCCCGGATTTCTCGGAGAGGATAAGAAGCTCAATTATGGTAGCGGTGATTTCTTTAAGAACGGGAATATAGCCATGCTGACCGCCTGGATTCCCGATATGATAGCGAGCACGGATCCGAGTATCGCGGATAAATTTCCTTGGGATTTCGTCTCGCTTCCTAACTACCCTGAAGCCATCGGTACAGGCCGTATCATTACCCCACATACGATTATGCTGAATAAGCACAGCAAATATAAGAATGAAGCTTTTGAAGTGATGTCGATCTTTACTTCCGATGAGGTACAAGCAGAGCTGAGCAAAAGCGGAAAAATTTCCGTTGTAGCCAAAGCGGACATTCAAACTCAGTATGGCACCAATGTACCTTATCTAAAAGGAAAGAACGTAAGCGGTATATTTAAGTCAAAAACACGCAAAATAAACGATCCTCTTACGGAGTATGACGGTTTAGTTCGTTCGGCGCTTGATTCCGCGGCTAAAGAATTGGCAGCAGGGAAAGATGTTAATACGGTCTTACGGGAAACCGAAGAAAAGGCGAACAAAGCAATTGAGGAAAAATTAAAAAAATAAACCGTTCGGTTACTGAAAAAGCCCATGATGATCATGGACTTTTTCTTTTTTGATACTTCCTGTACTGCAAAGGTGACAACCCTGTTGATTCTTTGAAAGCTTTTGAAAAATAATTACTGTCATTAAACCCGCAGTCGAAAGCGATTTGCCTGATAGAATGATTTGTAGCTTTTAACATCTGCTTGGCCTTGTTGATTCTTATGATCTGCACATACTCTTTAAAGCCCAACCCTGTAGTTTTAAGAAAAAGTCTGGAAAGATGAGATTTGCTTAAATTAAGCATATCAGACGCAGAGTCTAATGTTATCGATAAATGATAATTTGCATTAATGTACCGAACAAGTCTTTCTATAGTGGGGTTTGCATTGCTGTTGCTATTATAGACGAATTCCGACTTGTTTCTAATAAAGTAGGAAAGCAGCTGGATGAAATAACTTTTAATAAGATCAGAGGATAAATCATCATTTCTATCCATTTCCTCTCCAATCAAAAAGAATAGCTTTTTAATCCGTTCAGGGTCCTGTGGCTTGTAAATACACTGCTCAAAAAGAGGTCTCATTCTGCATATGAATTTTGAACCTATGTAGTCCTCTGTAAAGTTAATGACGGCCCTCTCATAGCTTCGCGAAATGTAATTATTCTTATGTAACGTTCCTTTGGGAATAAAAAGGATATCATGATTTGAAACCGGATAAGTTTTATCCTTTACAAAATACTCGCTGCTGCCGGAAATAAGAAAATAAATTTCATAATTGTCATGATAATGATAGCTGGATTTAATAAGAACTGATTTAGAATAACCGTATTGAATCCCTGGTAGAGGGCTATCATCCTTTTTTGGCACTATCGTTCACCTTTCCATGACAATAATAGCAATATAGCAGTTCTGCTATGCGCGGCGCGATGTAGGGCATTGACTCACTTCCTCACAGCAGAAGGCGGGTATCCCTTAATCGATTTGAAGACATTACTAAAATAGGAAATATCGTGAAAGCCACAACGTTCGGCAACCCCCGTTACAGAAAATCCCCCGGTCGACAAAAGCATCTCGGCATGATTGACACGGATCTGGTTCAAATATTCCTTAAACGAGCAGCCGGTATTGATTTTAAACAGCTTCCCCAGATAAGCCGGATGAAGATTGACGATCCTGGCTATCTTGGTTAAGTTCAATTCCTCCGAATAATGCTCCATGACGTATTCCAGCACTTGACTGATCCTTTTGTCGGATCGAACCTCAGCCTCTTTACGATAATAGATGGTCATAACCTGATGCATGATCAGCATGAATAACGCCCTTGATTGCATAATATATCCCGGCTGCCTGCCGGCCCAAACCTGATTGAACTGTCGGATGTAATTTAACATTTCACTTGTAATGATATTTTTGGTCACAGTATCGAGCGGAAGCGCATCCGGGCTGCCCATGGGTAACCAGTTGAAATTGAAGGCATAGGAATGCATGGGGGTTTCCTTAATTGTGTGAGCCTCGCGTTCGCTTCCCAAAGGGATGTAGATGACATCGCCTGCTTCCACCGTATATTTTACACCGTTGACGTAATAGTTTGATTTCCCCTCAACAACAAAGGTAAGATCATGGAATTGGATGATATCCCTCTCAATCTTCCATTCCGGAAAGCAGCGTCGATCTACAAAATGGATAATACCGGGAAGTCTTGTTTGAAGCTGTTCCATGTTCAACTTTGCCCACCACCTGTATTAAATCGAAAATAACCGGGTGCCTCAACAAAAGTCATCGTACAAGACCATAGTAACATTGATTCATGGCGCAATAAAGAGATGCCAGACAAAAATTATTTAATAATTACAAATTAAAATCTAATTCCTCCATGGATTATGAAAGCGTTTTTACTATATAATGTATCCATTAGAAATACCACAACCTTAAGCCGATTAGACATGACAGAACGGGACCGGGTGGAAACGCCGCATGACGTGCCGGATGGAGGTTCACTGCCCTGAAGCTGAATTTTAAAATTACAAACTTCTCTGGTCTGTAAATTTTTCTTATTGTAAACCACTATCGTGGAAAGCAGTTCTGCTATGATACATACGAGAAATCATGAATGATATGGGGAGGATCAGAATGAAGACGAGGAATTATTTGATTGTCACGGTTATGCTATCGCTGCTTTCGTTAACGGCTTGCGCAAGTCAGAAAAATGGCGCAGTAGAGACCAGCGGGGATGCTTCTGTAAGTACGGAACCCGTTAAATTGAGACTGGCCGTAGTATCAACTGCGTTATCCGATGATTCGTTTCAGACGTACTTTGTTCAGGAAGTAAAAAAGAAATACCCCAACATTACACTAGAAAAGGTTGATTCCAGCCAGAGTATAGAGAGCTTGGTCGCTGCAGGGGAAACCCCGGATCTTATCTATTCCTCCTTGCCGGGAATCCCCAAACTACAGACGCTGAAGGTCCTGGAAGACTTAACCCCCTACATTAGAAAATTTAACACGGATTTATCCCGATTTGATCCGGTGCTGATGGATTCGCTGAAGCAGTTCGGCAGCAACGGCGAAGTGATAGCGCTTCCCTATAAAATGAATATTCCCGCACTTTTTTACAATAAAGAGGTATTCGATAGGTTTGGGGTCCCTTATCCGAAGGACGGAATGACATGGGACGAAGTATTCAGCTTGGCAAAGACGCTTACCCGAGAGGACGGAGGCACACAATACCTCGGGATTTCAACAGGCGGAGCAGACCGTATGGCGATGGGTCTTAACCTTCCCTATGTAGACACGAAAACAAACAAGGCACAATTGCAGACGGATGACTGGAAACAGGTACTCAGCATGTTTACATCGGCCATGTCGTTGCCGGGTTACGTAGTTAATGAGAAATTACCGGATCTCTGGGCTATATTTAATAAAGAAAAAAGAGTAGCTATGGGTGCCTTCTGGGGACCTGATGCTATCGGGAACTTCAGTGAAATGGAAAGGAAAGGTGAGGGCTTCCCATGGGATATGGTCACCGTTCCGACAGTCAAGAAGGGACAGGGCTATGCATGGCAGGTGGATGCACATACGCTGGTAGTGACCTCGACAAGCAAACACAAGGAGCAGGCCTATCAGGTTCTGTCAGTGATGACTAGCGATGAGGTGCAGAACCTGCTGAATAAAAACGGCGTACTTACCTCTTTGAAAAAAACGCCTGAGTTGATAAAGGAGTACGGCGCGGAAATTCCCACAGTCAAAGGGAAAAACGTGAACGCTCTCTTTGCCCTGAAGCCGGCAGTAAAAGAATTTACTAAATTTGATGATAAAGGCAGATCCCTTGTAAATTCAGCCGCAAACGATGTGCTGCTTAAGGGTACGAACGTGAACACCGCATTGAAGAATGCGGAGGAACAATTGGACCAGTTTATTATACAGCAATCCCAAAATTAACTAGAGTCTTCTTTGGAAGGGTACCGTCTTCCGACACTTTTAAAATGAAGCTTGGCTTGACAAAAGCAGCCTGTATGATCCGGATCGGGGTGAACAGGCTGCTTCTATTCTTGTTTTAAACTGAAAAAATCATAACAAATGCGCATTATTTTCTATTTTCTTAATCTGTAAAAAAGCTTAAAATATGTAATGGCGCAAGCGCATTATGGAACGAAACGATGAGAACCGGGGGGACCGGCATGAGATGGTACCGTTGGATCGCCTCCAGTTTAAGGGCAAAAATGTTAGTCATGTTTGTGATGCTGACGGCGGTTCCCTTAATTGTGATAGGGATTATCAGCTACACGAAATCGTATAACACCGTTTCCAAGCACAGCATTGCAACGACGGAGCTTGTGGCGGAGCATCTGAAGAACGATATCGATGTGCTGTTTTCGGACAACCGGAAATTTTTGGACATCAGCAGAAACTCCAATGTGCTGAGATTTCTGCTCATTCAGAGCGAGACATATAATGAGGCTAAAGATATATTAAAAACGTTCAGCCTTTACCGGGATACATACAGGTTCAGCGATGGCCTGACGAATATTATATTGTTTAACCGCTATGGCAAGGGGATTAGCGAGAAGCGAGGCATTTTTCAAATGGAGGAGGATCCGTTCTTCTATCCGGAGTTCAAGAGCTTGTTGGCCCATCCCGACGAGGTGCTTATCATTCCGCCTGCCGGCTCGCAAGGGATCAGCAATTTGGACCGGGCAGAGGAGGAGCGGCCGCCATTAATTTCGATTATTTCCACGGTAAAACAGGAGATTACGGACGAAGTCATCGGTTTTATGGTGATGAATTTGGATGTATCGGTTATCGAAAATTTTTGCAACAATACCAAGATGGGGGACAGCGGCTTCTTTTATGTCATGGACCCGCAGGGCAAGCCGATTATTTTACCGGAAAGGCTAAAATCAACAGGAGCCGTAGCAGGCTTGACGAAGCTGCAATTAAGTGCTGTGTCGGGGAACGACATTCGTGAGCTGGCGGGTAAGAGGCAGTTTATCGTGTACAAGACTTCAGAGCTTACAGGCTGGAAGGTCGTCGGGGAAGTGCCTCTGGAGGAAGTGACCAAGGATGCGGATCAGATTCAGACCCTTATATTTGTCAGCGTCATCTTTACGATTGCCTTTACTATTGCTTTGTACGCCTACGTATCCAACCGGTTGATCCGTCCGATCCGCTACTTAAAAAATAAAATGCGCCAAGCGGCCTCCGGTTATTTGGATGCTAAGGTGCCTGGCGGGGGTCAGGATGAAATAGCCGATTTGGGGGTCAGCTTCAACATGATGCTCGATCAGATCAAGCTGCTGATTGAAGCCAGTATTAAGGAACAAGAGCAGATCAAGCTTGCGGAGCTCCGGACCCTGCAGGCTCAAATTAACCCGCATTTTTTGTACAATACGCTCGATTCGATTATTTGGCTGGCGGAAAACGGAAAAAGCGAGGAAGTGATCGGCATTGTGAATGCGCTCGCAAGCTTCTTCAGGATTTCGTTAAGCAAAGGCAGGGATGAGATTACGATTAAAGAAGAGTTGGATCATATCGCCAACTATCTCACGATCCAGCAGATGAGGTACAGGGACATTCTGGACTATGAAATTGATGTGCAGGACAGCGTGCTTAGCTGCAGTGTTTTGAAAATGACACTCCAACCGCTGGTTGAAAATGCTTTGTATCACGGCATTAAGAACAAGCGGGGGAGGGGCTGTATTCGAATCACAGGCGGGTTTGGAGCTAACGGCAATATCGAGCTGTGCGTATCGGATAACGGCGCAGGCATGACGGCGGAGAAGCAAGAGCAGCTTAGACAGCTTCTTGCAGAGAGCAAGCACCTTCAAGCCCAGCCGGCGGGGTTCGGAATTATCAATGTGCACCAGAGAATTAATCTTTATAACGGAGACCCGTACGGTATTCGGATCGAAAGCGAATATGGCTTTGGCACGACAGTGCTCGTGAGTATACCGATAAGGAGAGAGCAAGATGAAAAAGGTGTTGTTGGTGGATGATGAAATCCTCGTTCGGGAAGGTATCTGCAATCGGATACAGTGGGAGAAGGAGGGGTTTATTTATTGCGGCGACGCATCGGACGGGGAGATGGCGCTCCCCTTAATCGAGAACCTGGCACCGGATATTTTGTTAACCGATATTAAAATGCCTTTTATGGACGGACTCCAGCTAAGCCGGATTGTGAAAGAGAAGATGCCTGCGGTCAAAATCATTATTTTAAGCGGGCACGACGAATTTCATTATGCAAGGGAAGCTTTGCGGATTGGGGTGGAGGAATACTGTCTGAAACCGATTAACGCGAAGGAACTGCTTCAAGTGCTCCATGGGGTTGCTGCCAAAATCGATATGGAGCGCGAGGAGCAGAAAAATAAAGAGCTGCTGCAGATGAGAGCGAGCATCAACCAGGAAACCGTCAAGGAACAGCTGCTGATCGACCTGTGCTCCGGCGCTATACCGACAGCGGATGCTATTCATGCGGCCGAGGCACTTGGCATTGGTCTCATTGCAAGGCATTACCTGGTAGTGCTTGCGGAGCTGACGGATGAAGCTGAGACACACTCGTTATTTAAGCAATTATTGAGTGACATGTCCGGCCATCTGCATGTGAAACGCAGCAAAAAAGAGCATGTCTGGATAATAAAAGGGGAAGAAACGGTAGGGGTGGAGAATACCGTCCACAGCCTTATCCGCAAGCTGAAGCAGATAGAAGAAGGACTTGGCTGCATCCTTTATTATGGCAAAGGAACCGTGAAAGGGCGAGTCCAGGAAATTGCCGCATCGTTTTCTGAAGCAGAGCAAAATAAATGCTACCATTATTTTTTGCGCAATCGTCCGATCGTCAGCGTGGATAAAGGAGGCCTGGCGGGCTATGACCGTCAACAAGTGACCAATTTTTTGAAAATGGGAGATGCCTCCAGGATCGATAGTTTTGTTTGCGGTTACATTCATAGCATTGATAAGCAGACCGGGGCGGAAAGCAAATTTTACTGGCATTATCTTATTCTGGATATGATTGCCTCTGTAATGGCGGTTATCCATGAATCCAACGGAGATGTGCAGGCATTTCTATCCGAGATGGCACCGGTGGAGGAAACGCTGTTAATAAGCAATACGTTGGAGGAGGTGCGGGCATGTGCCACCACCGTTCTCATGCTTGCCTTTCAGCATCGGGAGCGCATAACCGACAAATACGGCGAGCTGCTCGCCAAGGCGAAGGATTATATCGATAAAAATTTTGATAATCCGGACCTCTCCTTGCAGGCTGTTGCAGCCTATGTGAACGTAAGCCCCAGCCATTTCAGCGGGATTTTCTCTCAGGGGACAGGGCAGACATTTATCGATTATTTAATTAAGACGCGCATTAAGAGGGCAATGGAGCTGCTCAAAACAACGAGTGCCAAATCATATGAAATCGCTGCCATGGTGGGCTATAACGACCCGCATTATTTTAATACGGTATTTAAAAAAATCACCGGCGTTACAACCAAAGTATTCCGTAATCAGGCATAGCGATAAGAAGGGGGGAACGGCCATGCAGGCCCGAGTTACAAACCGGGCTTTACTGATTCTATGCTGCATTCTGATAAGCCTGACCAGCGGCTGCAAGCAAGAGCCGACAGCAGCATCTTCAACTATTCAGCAGCATGGAGCGGGAGGGAGTGTGCAGAAGAAGGGCCGTACGTTCGCTATCGTCTACTCGACTGCCGATGTGTTTCACAAGGTAGTGACGAGCAGAGCAGAAGCCGTTGCAAGCAAGCTTGGTGCACAGCTCGTGATTAAGGCACCGGATGAGGCGAATCTCGAGCAGCAAATTCGGATGATGGAAAATCTGATCAAGCAGCGCGTGGACGGCATTGCAGTTAGTCCGGTTAATGCGGATGCATTAGCGCCTTACATTAATAAAGCGGTGGATGCCGGGATTCAAGTCATCTGCTTCGATAATGACGCACCGCAAAGCAAACGTGCCGCCTTCATAGGTGTCAATAATTATGAGGCTGGCCGTATGCTTGCTTCGTATATTGATCGCGCATTGGACGGGAAGGGAATGATCATTGCCGAGACGGGTACGATATCCTATTCCAGCATACAGCAGCGGGTTGCCGGCTTTAGAGACTACTTGGCCAGGTTGCCGGAAATGCAGCTCCTTGAACTGAGAACGGACGGGGATAGTCTTGATAAAGCGATAGCAAATGTAGAAAAGATGATAGATGCACATCCGCATTTTGAAGCCTATGCCGCCCTGGATTCGTTAGCGGGCTCTGCGGCGATTCTTGTTTGGAAAGCAAAGGGTTTAAGCCAATTATCGGTAACAACCAGCGGTTCCCCGGAGCTGTTGGACGGAGTTATGAACAAGCAGATTACCGCTCTAATGTCGCTCCAGGAGGATGCTTGGGGGGACAGGATCATCCAGCTGCTAAACGATGCTTGCGACGGAAAGGCGGTGCAGGAATGGAATCAGTTAGAGCCGACCTTTGTAACGCAGCAATCATTGAAGAGCATTAAATAATACAAGGTGTCTTCATTTCGATAAGGGAAGGTGAATGGGGTGTATAATCGTTGGGGGAAGGCGGTCATCCTTTTGTTGGTATTTCTCTGCGCGTGTACATCTGTGCCTGTACCGAAGGAGACCCTTGTACAAGCTCCCGCCGTGCTCCAAACGGATTCCAGCCTGACAACGGCTCTCAAGCAAGACGAGCGGCCCGTCGTACTGGGGTTCTCGCAGGTTGGAGCGGAAAGCCGCTTTCGTAACGCGAATACCAAATCCATTCAGGATGCCGCCAAGCAAGCGGGAATCGACTTGAAGTTTTCGGATGCCGAGCAGCAGCAAAGCAAGCAAATTGAAGCGATCCGTTCCTATATTGCGGCAAAGGTTGACGTGATAGCCTTCTCTCCTGTCATTGAGACAGGCTGGGACAACGTACTTATGGAAGCGAAAGAGGCTGGTATTCCCGTCATTATAACGGATCGGTCTGTGGACGTGAAGGACCACTCCTTGTATATTACGCTTATTGGCTCTAATTTTGTGGAAGAAGGCCGCAAAGCAGGGAAATATGTCATCGATAAAATGAGGAACGTTAACAGGCCCATTCGTATTGCCGAAATCCGCGGTACGGAGAACTCGGCACCCGCGCTGGATCGGAAGCGGGGCTTTGAGGAAATCATTAAGGATAACCCGAACATGGAAATCATCGCCAGCGAAACGGGCAATTTTACGAGAGAAGAAGGCAAGGAAGTCATGACCCGTTTTTTAAAGAAGCATGGCCGCGATATTCAGGTGCTGTTCGCTCACAATGATGATATGGCGTTCGGAGCCATGGAAGCCATGGAGGAAATCGGCTTGAGACCCGGCAAGGATATCGTGATCGTTTCGGTCGATGGCGGGAAGGAAGCCTTTCAAGCGATGCTGGATGGCAGGCTCAACTGTACGGTGGAATGTAATCCGCTGTTCGGACCGCTCTTAATGCAGGCGGTCCGGGAGCTTATGGCGGGAAGGAATATCCCGAAGCGAATTATTGTTAAAGAGGGGGTGTTCACGCAGGGGACCGCCGCCCGTGAGATCGGCAATCGTAAATATTAGGATATAAAGCTGTACTATCTTCAGACAAAGCCCAATTGCCGGGCTTTTTTTGTTTATTCCTTGACGCGGCGGGACGAAAAAATTCAAATTACTTCATAAAAAAACAAAATTTCGATTCTCCAGGCTCGAAAACACCGAAAAAGACTCTAATTTATTCAGAATGGATTCTATTCAATCACATTTGAAAGCGTTTTAAAATAAAGTTACACCCATCGATGGTGAAATAAAAGGAGGGTTTAACGGATGAAAATGAAGTGGAAATCAGGCGCGGCCGTCTTGATGATGGCATCTATGCTTCTAACCGCGGCGTGCGGCGGTAATGCGACGACAGGCGGGGCTAAGGACACAACTGCCAAAGGCGGCGATACGCCGAAACCGGCCGACAAGAAAATTGTGCTTGGCTTCGCTCAGGTTGGAGCGGAGAGCGGCTGGCGCACGGCTAATACCAAGTCTATCCAGGATTCGGCTAAGGAAGCGGGAATTGAACTGAAATTCTCCGACGCGCAGCAAAAGCAGGAAAATCAAATCAAGGCGATCCGCAGTTATATTGCACAAAAGGTGGATGTCATCGCATTCTCCCCGGTGGTTGAGTCTGGCTGGGATACGGTGCTAAAGGAAGCGAAGGATGCGAATATTCCGGTAGTACTGACCGACCGTGCGGTAGATTCCAAGGATACATCTCTGTATAAAACTTTTCTGGGCTCCGATTTCGTAGAAGAAGGACGCAATGCAGGGAAATGGCTGCTCGAAAAAGTGAAGGATCAGAAAGGCCCGGTCAACATTGTCGAGCTGCAAGGTACGACAGGCTCCGCACCGGCGATCGACCGCAAGAAAGGCTTTGAAGAAGTGATTAAAGATAACGCGAACCTGAAAATCGTGAAGTCCCAGACAGGTGACTTTACACGCGCTAAAGGGAAGGAAGTTATGGAGGCGTTCATCAAGTCCGCGAAGGCGGAGAACACCAAAATGGATGTCTTGTACGCGCATAACGACGATATGGCGCTTGGTGCCATTCAGGCCCTTGAGGAAGCGGGCATGAAGCCGGGCAAAGATATTCTCATCATTTCCATGGACGGAACCAAGGATGCTTTCCAAGCCATGAAGGACGGCAAGATTAACGTAATTATCGAATGTAACCCGCTAATGGGGCCGCAAGTGATGCAAATTGTCAAGGATATTGTCGCTGGCAAAGAGGTGCCTAAGCGTATTTTGACCAAAGAAGGCGTGTTCCCGCAAGAAACAGCTGCGAAGGAATTGCCGAACCGTCAATATTAATCTGACCATATTGTGAAAGAGAATGTCTCCCGCCGGCTGCAACAGTGTAAAGCTGCATCAAAAAACGCAGCTTGGCGGGAGAGTTTGGGATATAGAATGTATTCAGGATAGGAGGCAGCAAGGTGACAGATAAAAAACCTCGATTGCGCATGGAGCGAATTCATAAGCAGTTTCCCGGAGTGAAGGCTTTGACCAACGTATACTTTCGAATGTTTTCAGGTGAAATTCACGCTTTGATGGGTCAAAACGGTGCAGGCAAATCAACTCTCATTAAAGTATTGACAGGTGTACATGCCATCGACGAAGGCCAAGTATGGCTTGACGAGCAGCAGATTCGCGCTAAAAGCCCGTTGGAAGCCCAGGAGCTCGGGATTAGCACCGTTTATCAGGAGGTTAATTTATGTACCAATTTAACGGTTTCTGAAAATATTTTTATCGGGCGCGAGCCGATGCGAAGAGGTTTTATTGATTGGAAAGAAATGAATTCCCGTTCCCGAGAGCTGCTGAAGCGGCTAAATGTAGACATTGATCCCTCCAAGCTGCTCGGTTCCTATTCCATAGCCATTCAACAAATGGTCGCCATTGCCAGAGCCCTCAATGTTTCGGCGAAGATATTAATTTTGGATGAGCCGACATCCAGCTTAGATTCGAATGAAGTGAAGCAATTATTTAACGTCATGCGAAAATTGAAATCGGAAGGCTTGGCGATTTTATTCGTTACGCATTTCCTGGATCAAGTCTATGAAATGTCCGATCGGATCACGATATTGCGAAACGGCCAATTCGAAGGGGAGTACTTGACGGAAGAGCTGTCCCGCATGGATCTCGTATCCAAAATGATCGGCAAAGAGGTAACTGAGTTGGAACAGCTGCCGAATATGACGGCTTCACATAAAAAGAACAGCGGAAAGCAGCCTTTCCTGCAGGCAAAGCAGGTTGCGCGAAAAGGCTCCATCGAACCGTTCGATTTGAACTTGTATCCGGGTGAAGTGTTGAGCCTTGCGGGATTACTTGGTTCCGGCCGTACGGAAATCGCCCGTATTTTGTTCGGAGCCGACCGGGCGGATCAGGGGGAAATGAAAATCAGCGGAAAAGTAGTGCAGCTGAATTCCCCGCGCCAAGCGATAGACGCAAGAATAGCCTTTTGCCCCGAAAACCGGAAAACGGAGGCCATTATTGAGGATTTGACGGTGAGGGAAAATATTATTCTTGCAATGCAAGCAACATTTGGCACATTCCGGTATTTGACGAAGAAGAAGCAAACCGAGCTTGCGGATCAATATATCGAGCTGCTCAATATCAAAACGCCGGGTCCTGAGGCTTTAATCAAAAATTTAAGCGGTGGTAATCAGCAGAAGGTGATCTTGGCACGATGGCTGTTGACCAATCCCGAGCTGCTCATTCTGGATGAACCTACACGGGGGATTGACGTCGGGGCGAAGGCGGAAATTCAGAAACAGATGGCACTGCTGTGCGAGAAAGGAATGTCCATCTTGTTCATTTCCTCCGAGCTGGAGGAAGTCGTTCGTTCCTCTCAAAAAATTGCCGTCCTGAGGGACAGGAAAAAAATTGCTGAAATAAGAAACGAAGGTGTGAGCCAGCAGGATATTATGAAATTAATTGCAGGAGGGGGAGGCGAATGAGCAACCGTTTGTTGTGGCCTTTAGTGACATTGGCTTTCTTATTGATCGCCAATGTCGTTCATAATCATGATTTTTTCTCCATTACGATGAAGGAAGGCCATCTGTTCGGCAGCCTGATTGATATTTTGAACCGCGCTGCACCTCTTGTCTTAATCTCTATCGGTATGACATTCGTCATCGCTACCAAGGGGATTGATTTATCGGTTGGCTCCATCGTTTCCATCGCAGGAGCGATGGCCTGCCTGCTCATCTCTAAGCAGGGCACCAGCGACATAAGCACACTGTTTATGGCTTTAGGCATTGCGCTTCTGCTTTCCTTGGCCGCAGGTGCTTGGAACGGGCTATTAGTCAGCTTCTTGGGCATTCAACCGATCGTCGCAACCTTAATCCTAATGGTCGCAGGGCGTGGGGTGGCACAATTAATTACGAACGGACAAATCATCACCGTGTCCTCCAAACCTTACTCCTTTATAGGAGGAGGCTATTTATTTGGCCTTCCGTTCTCGATTTTTATTATTACGTTCTTCTTTCTTATAGCAGTGATCCTAACAAGAAAAACAGCGATAGGACTGTTTATCGAATCAGTCGGCTCCAATCCGACGGCGAGCCGGCTTGCAGGAATCCGGTCGAGCTCAATCATTTTTATCGTATATGTACTCTGTGCCTTTTTAAGCGGGCTTGCCGGTATTATCTTAAGCTCGAACGTATCCAGCGCAGATGGGAATAATGCCGGGCTGTGGTATGAGCTTGATGCGATTCTGGCCGTTGTGATTGGCGGCAACTCATTGAACGGCGGGAGATTTTATTTATCGGGCACCATCATCGGCGCGCTCATCATTCAAACACTTACGACTTCCATCTATTCCATCGGTGTACCACCGGAGATTACATTGGTCGTCAAGGCTATCGTTGTGCTGATCGTATGCCTGATTCAATCGGATGCCTTCCGTGCATCGCTTGCAGCCAAGCGCAAAGCCAAACAAAAAAACGTGGAGCAGGGGGTTACCGTATGAGGCTGCGCAGCATAGATAAAAGATATTTACCGCTTCTGGTGACCATAGCCTTATTTGTTGTTATGTTTGCGGCGGGCTCAGTGGAGTATAGGGGATTTTTCTCACTGCAAGTTTTCTTTAATTTGCTGATCGATAATTCATTCCTGCTCATTGCAGCCATTGGGATGACCTTTGTCATCATTTCGGGCGGGATCGATTTATCCGTCGGTTCTATGATTGCATTAACTACTATGATTTCCGCAAGCTTAGTCCAAAATCATCATTGGCCGCCGGGTGCCGTTATCCCGTTAGTACTGCTTATGGGAAGCGTGTTTGGATGGTGCATGGGCAGTTTGATTTATCATTTCAATCTGCAGCCGTTTATCGTAACATTGGCGGGGATGTTTTTGGCAAGAGGACTATGCTATGTCATCAGCATTGAGAGTATTACGATCGAGAATGAATGGTATAAGGCGGTTTCACAGACCAAAGTGTACGTATTTGGCAGCTCCTATGTTTCCATTAGTGTCATTATCGCTCTTTGTATGGTTGTTGGAGCTATCCTGCTTGCACATTATACCCGATTTGGACGCAATATTTATGCATTAGGCGGCAACGAGCATTCGGCTATGTTAATGGGGTTGCCTGTCAAACGGACAAAAGTACTTGTCTATACCTTAAGCGGCTTCTGCTCTTCGCTTGCGGGTGTGGTCTTTACCTTTTATATGCTGTCGGGTTACGGCCTACATGCGCTGGGGACGGAGTTGGATACGATAGCGGCTGTCGTCATTGGCGGCACCTTGCTGACCGGTGGCACCGGTTATATTGCGGGCACGCTGGTTGGCGTGTTGATCCAAGGCATCATCCAAACGTTGATCATGTTTGAAGGAACCCTTAGCTCCTGGTGGACCAAAATTGCAATCGGACTGCTGCTATTCTTGTTTATCGTACTGCAAAAGCTGCTTGGCACTAGAAAGAAGGCTGGAGGGGAGGTCGTCTGATATGCATAATACAACAGAAATCGGTTGGGAAATTTCAAAGACGGCGAATCAATTCCGTTCATCTTGTGTGCTGAAATTCGGGGATGTCATTGTTGACGCGAAAAGCATTCTTAGTGTGTTTGTAACCCTAGTTGATCATCACAATTATGAGCTGTACGTGATGGGCCCGGATGCGGAGGAAGCCAAGAAAGCGATGTCGGATTTATTCGCCCGCTATGATTTGTCTTATGTAATCAAATAAACGGGGGAAAGAGCGGTCCGCCTATAGCGGACTGTTCTTACCACATAAATGTTTAACTTTATTAAAGCGTCAGCGTGATAAAGATCATTTCTATTGGCGATAAAAACTACCGCTGAACGCGGTCCTCATCATTGAACAGACGTCGATACGTTTTTCTCATCTCCGATTGGGCTCAAAGCCTGTAACCGTATCATTTGGGAAATCACTATTTCTTTAGTAATTACAAATAGTATCTAGTTATTCTATAGAATTTGGTATTGCCCCCCCTTTATAATGTGGACAGATAGCGCTTACAAAAGGGGTTATTTTTTTAATAACGCAGGGAAATTACAAGATCGTTAATAAGGGGGGGATTGGCAAGATGATTGCTGTAAATTAGAAGCATAAAGCCATGCTAGAAAAGACAACTTAAGCCCTTCAAACCATTGCATCTTGCAGATAACTGAGCTTGTTCCCAATACATAAAGCAAGCTAACGCCCTCGATTGTTCAGACTTCAACGATAACATTTCCAGTAACGGCTGGTCTTAACTACTCTACCCAATCCCCTAGTCCGTTTCAGCTCGCCAACATAGATAGTCACCTTATTGTCCCTAATATTGTATAAATTGTTTAGTGCCGAGCAACCCGACGGATTGCTGCAGGAATGCCTAAGCTTTCAAACAAAGGTTCCGAAAGCTGCTAATAACAAAAATTAAAGCGCTACCAAAAAAACTGGAAAAACCTTTGCATTTTCAAAAATGTAGATTGAGCCAATACGGGAGGTTTGAAATCCATGGGGAAATTATTGGTATTCGTACTCGTTTTTTCATTAATCATAAGCTCTTTGCCAGGTTTTACTGCACATGCGGATGGCATCACGGCCAAGAACCCCATAATATGGGCGGATGTGCCGGATGTCGATGTGATTAGGGTAAATGATACTTACTATATGACCAGCACGACAATGCACATGAACCCTGGGGTTCCAATCATGAAATCCAAGGATCTCGTCAATTGGGAGATCGTCAATTACGTATATGATATCCTTGCGTCTACTGACAAACAAACCCTCTCCAATGGAGAAAACATATATGGGAAAGGCTCATGGGCCAGCAGCATCCGTTTTCATAACGGCAAGTTTTATGTGGTATTTGCCTCCAATGATATTGGAAAGACATATATCTTTCAAACGGCCGACATAGAAAAGGGTCCATGGGAAAAGTATGAGCTTGCCGGCGGAGTGTATCATGATATGTCCCTGCTGTTCGATGATGACGGACGTGTCTATATGGTCTACGGTAATGGAACCATAAAGATTATTGAGCTGACCTCAGATGCCACAGCCATCAAAGCAGGCGGAATGAATAAAACGATCATTCAAAATGCAAGCGCTCCCGGAGGATCGGGTGGCCTTGGAGCTGAGGGCTCACACGTTTATAAAATAAACGGTAAGTATTACATCTTCAATATCTCATGGCCATCAGGGGGCATCCGCACGGAATTAGTGCATAGGGCGGATACTGTCGATGGTACCTATGAGGGAAAGATTGCTTTAAAATCGGGCAGTAATTCAAACAGCGCCGGTGTGGCACAAGGAGGGATTGTTCAATCCCCTGACGGAAAATGGTACGGAGTGTTGTTCCAGGACTACGGCTCCGTCGGGCGCATACCTTACATTGTTCCGATGACATGGAGCGAGGATGGATGGCCCGTCTTCGGGGATGTCAATGATACGGGAATTGCTGCAGGCCTCTCAAGAGCATGGGTCTCATCGGATAGCTTTGATCAAAGAGCAGAGAAAGTTGGCGCTTACCATACAGAGGCGGCAAACGGAGAAAACGATGACAACGGATCCAATCTTGCCCTGGTGTGGCAGTGGAACCATAATCCTGACAATCGGTACTGGTCCCTAACCGACCGGCCAGGGTATTTGAGACTCACTACTGGAAGCACGAGCAGCAGTATTCTTAATGCCCGAAATACGCTTTCCCAAAGAACCTTCGGTCCGGAAAGCTCGGGAACGGTTGCTATAGATGTCAGCCATATGAAGGACGGAGACTATGCCGGCATTGCCGCATTTCAGCAGAACTACGGGTTTATCGGTGTGAAAATGAGCGGGACTACCAAATCTGTTGTTATGGTAAATGGAAGCTCAGGGACGGCAGTGGAAGCAGCAAGTATCCCTGTCACTCAGAATGTCATCTATTTAAGGACCGAATTGGATTATAAGAATAGGACGGACAAAGCCTATTTCTATTACAGTCTTGACGGTGAGCGTTGGGCATCCATAGGTAACACACTTCAAATGTCCTATACGCTGCCGCATTTTATGGGTTACCGATTTGCCTTATTCAATTTTGCCACAAAGACGACAGGCGGTTATGTTGACTTCGATTATTTCAAAATAGATGACAAGTTAGCAGGATCCAACTTTGATACGAATTTGAAGTCCCTCCAGGTAAACGGGGCGCAAGTGAGCGGGTTCAGTCCGAGTAGATACGACTATTCCCTGGATGTTCCTGCAGGATCAGTCCCCCATGTTACCGCGACCCCCAATGATCCTGCTGCGAGTGTTTCTATTACCCAAGCGGCAGGGGTGCCGGGAAAAGCCACGGTCACTGTAAGCAGGGAAGGCCTACAAACAGCGGTCTATACCATTCAGTTTAATACGCCTGTTTCCGTAGCTATTGAGGCAGAAACAGCAGCGGAAAATTCCGCTGAAGCGTACGTACATGGCACCGCCAACGGCCATACCTGGTCGCTTGTGGACGGTCTATCTACGAAAGCCATGCAGTTTTTACCTGACGACGGCACTTCGGTGACGCCGGGCACAGATGCGGCAAGCCTTGCAGCCGGCTCCAGATTGAATTATAAAATCAACTTCACGACTGCAGGAACCTACTATGTTTGGATTCTTGCCAAGAGTCATAGCTACCAAACGGACTCCGTCCATGTGGGGTTGGATAATCAGTATAAATTCACTTCCAACGGGATTGAAGGTGTCAGCGGTGGTCAGTTTAAATGGGTGAATCTCAGCAACGGCGGTACTGTAGTGACGGGAGGTATTCCTTTGAATATTTCCGCCGGCGTGCATGAATTGAACTTTTGGGGAAGGGAATCCGGCCTTGCCATAGACCGGATCTATTTGACCACAAGTACCGCAACGACAGATCCGGTCTGGCCGGAGGCTAAGGTACCTGCAGCCGCACTTAGCGCAGACAGCAGCGTGAAGCCTGGAAGCAGCTTTACCGTGGGCGTTAGCCTGAACAATCTGACACAAAGCGTGTTTGCCCAGGACATCACCTTGTCTTATGATTCCAACGTATTTGACTATGTAAGTGCGGCAGGTGCGAACAGCAATATCCAGATCGTGACAGAGGATAAGGCGACTTCCGGAAAAGTAAGGCTCATTGCCGCCGATATCGGAGGCGTATCTGGAGTCAGCACGCCGGTTCTGAATGTAACCTTCAGGGTCAAAGCCGGTGTCCAGAATACAACCGGAACTATTGCGGCAGCCCAAGCCAAGCTGGGTGTGGCTCCTGAGGGAACTGTGATTCAGGCGGCGCTCAGCAGCAAGAGCATAGCTATAGGCAAGATTGATGCCGTTGTAGACAAGACGGCATTGGCAACAGCGATTACGAATGCACAAAGCTTATATGATACTGCGGTGGTTGGCACACTGCCGGGTCAATACCCGCAAGCAGCCAAGGATGCGTTCGGCGTAGCGATCAATGCAGCCAAAGCCGTCAAAGACAGCTCAAGCGCGACGCAGTCCCAGGTCGACAATGCAGTCACCGCACTGAACAGCGCGGTAGATACGTTCAAGGCAGCTGTCATTAAGGAAGTGTCTGCAGACCTCAACAAGGATGGAATCATTGATGTAGGCGACCTCGCGATCGTTGCTTACCATTACGGTAAAGATTCCACCAGCGCAGACTGGGCAGCAGCTAAGACGGCGGATATGAACTACGATAATAAGATCGATATTATGGATCTGGCGTATGTTGCATCGAAAATAACGGAGTAAAACAGGACACAAGAAGCTATGGACGGGGATTCGCTTCTCCCCCTCCATAGCCCTTAACAGGAGATGAAAACCATGATATCGCGATTGAGGAAATCACTTTGCGTATTTTTAGCATGTGTCACTGCGCTGCCACTAGTTTCCGTGCCGGTATCTGCTGAAGTTTCAGCGGCTGCAGCTGCAACGGAGGTTATCGTTAATTTATCGGCGGAGAAACAAGTGATTCGCGGCTTTGGAGGCATGAATCACTCCGTCTGGATCGGAGATTTGACACCGGCCCAAAGGGAAACAGCTTTTGGCAATGGGGAGAACCAGCTGGGTTTTTCTATATTAAGAATTCCTATACATGAGAACAAAAGCAATTGGCAAAAAGAGGTGGAAACAGCCAAAAAAGCCATTGAGCATGGAGCTATCGTATTTGCTTCCCCATGGAATCCTCCAAGTGAAATGGTAGAGACCTTCACTTTGGGTATGAGCTCGGGCAATGGTACCACTTATGAAGCGGAGTCGGGTACGACATTGAGTGATTCTTCAGTGCAAAGCTCCTATTCGGGCTATAGCGGCAGCGGGTATGTCCAATTTCAAGCTTCATCCGGAGCAGCCATTCAGTGGAACAGCATCGGCATTGGCACGACAGGAACCAAGAACGTTAAAGTCCGATATGCTCTCCAGTCAGGGACAAGTAATCTGGATGTTTATGTTAACGGGACGAAAGTGCTCAGTCAGGTGGCCTTTGCAGCAACCGGCAGCCCGGCTGCCTGGGGCGAACAATCGATTCAGGTACCCATGAGCAGCGGGACCAGCACGTTACAGTTTGTAGCTACCGGTGAAGAAGGATTAAACATAGATAACATCCATGTTACCGCCTATGTTGTGGACGCAACAGCAAAACGGCTAAAACACGATATGTACGCTGAATATGCGCAGTATCTGAATGAATTCGACTCCTTCATGAAGAGCAATGGAGTGGAGCTATATGCTATTTCGGTTCAGAATGAGCCGGATTATGCACATGACTGGACATGGTGGAGTAAGGAAGAAATGCTTCGTTTTATGAAAGAAAATGCCGGATCCATCCATAACAGGGTCATAGCACCAGAGTCGTTTTCTTACGTAAAACAAATGTCAGACCCCATTCTGAACGACCCGGAAGCATTGGCCAATATGGATATTCTTGGCGCTCACACGTACGGCACTAGTTATAATGATTTCCCTTACCCCTTGTTTGAACAAAAAGGTGCAGGCAAAGAACTCTGGATGACGGAAGTCTACTACCCGAACAGCGACACGAATTCGGCGGATCGCTGGCCTGAGGCGTTGGGTGTTGCCGAGCATATGTATAACGCCATGGTAGAAGGGAATTTTCAGACCTACGTCTGGTGGTATATCCGCAGGCATTACGGTCCTATGAAGGATGACGGTACGATAAGCAAGCGGGGTTACAGCATGGCTCATTACTCGAAATTTGTTCGACCCGGCTATGTTAGGGTGGAAGCGACCAAAAATCCCGATCCGCAAGTGTTCACATCTGCATATAAAGGTGACAATAAGATAGTTATTGTCGCTATCAACAAAGGTACTTCTGCAGTGAGTGAAAGGTTTGTTCTGCAGAACGGGTCTGCAACGAAAGTAGCCTCCTGGGTAACGGACAGCAGCAGGAATCTTGCGGCCGGAGCGCCTATGCCAGTGTCGAACGGCTCCTTCACAGCCGAGCTTCCGGCTCAAAGCGTTACAACCTTTGTAGCTGAGAATGTTGACAGCACAGGCACTACAGCTGCACTTACCGCAGACAGCAGTGTGAAGCCCGGAAGCAGCTTTACCTTAGGCGTTAGCCTGAACCATCTGACACAAAATGTGTTTGCCCAGGACATCACCTTGGCTTATGATTCCAATGTATTTGACTATGTGAGTGCAGCAGGTGCGAACAGCAATATCCAGATCGTGACAGAGGATAAGGCGACCGCTGGAAAAGTGAGACTCATTGCCGCCAATATCGGAGGGGTATCCGGAGTCAGCACGCCGGTTCTGAATGTAACCTTCAAGGTCAAGGCTGGTGTACAGAATACGACCGGCACGATTACGGCGACCCAAGCCAAGCTGGGCGTGGCTCCCGAGGGAACCGTGATTCAGGCGGCGCTCAGCAGCAAGAGCATAGCTATAGGCAAGATTGATGCCGTTGTAGACAAGACGGCATTGGCAACAGCGATTACGAATGCGCAGAGCTTGTATGACGCTGCGGTGGTTGGCACATTGCCGGGTCAATACCCGCAAGCAGCCAAGGATGCGTTCGGTATGGCGATCAATGCAGCCAAAGCCGTCAAAGACAGCCCAAGCGCGACGCAGTCCCAGGTTGACAACGCGGTTACCGCACTGAACAGCGCGGTAGATACCTTCAAGGCGGCTGTGATCAAGGAAGTATCTGCAGACCTCAATAAGGACGGAATCATTGACGTTGGCGACCTCGCGATCGTTGCTTACCATTACGGTAAAGATTCCACCAGTGCAGACTGGGCAGCAGCTAAGACGGCGGATATGAACAGCGATAATAAGATCGATATTATGGATCTGGCGTATGTTGCAACCAAGATAATCGATTAAGTCATCGGTACGTTCATTGCAGCTCTGCTTACCATTTTCGTTATATGAATAACAAAGTTCTGGTGATGCCCTATCTTGGGAAGGGACCTCATTGGGGATAGGGCACACTAGAATCGTTCCAAATGCTTCATTGCACAAAATGCTAATCCTTAAAAAATCAACTTTTTGAAGAAGAAATTCCATCGTGATTTTCTAGTGTCTTAGCTATAATAAAGGCAAAAAATGGGAGGGATACAAAATAAGGTAGAGGAACAGCGAGGCAACCCTGCATAGCTTTGGATTTCAAGCATGAATGCTCGTCATAGTTAAAGCACTATCATAATTGTTCGGGTCGGGATGCTCAGTATTCCTTCCTAATTCTCACGATAAGGAGATTGCCACATGAGAAAAGGAAAATTAACTTTTGTAATGTGTCTTATTGCTGTCATGATGGTTACTTGTATGCCCGGTACCGGTTATTCAGAAGAAAATACGATCTTCACTCTGAGTCAAAGTGCGGAAAAGGCTCTGCCAAACCAAGCTCTAGAAGTTACGTTGAATGGAAGCAACTTAAAGGATCTCTATGCCTACGAGGTTTTGATTACATTCGACCCTGATATGGTTGAGCTGGATAAGGCAGAATCGAAGCTGGAAGGTTTTTTTATACCACCGAAGATAGATAACGGCAAAATAACGATGGCCTTTACGAAAATTGGCAAGAAGGAAGGTGAGCAGGGAAGTACAGCCTTAAGTACCATTGCCTTCAAAGGGAAGTCTCAGGGAGATGCCAATATTAAGCTGGTATCCGTGAAAGCACTGAATCCGAATCTGACAGCGACGCTCTACAGCTATGGGACCACTTTTGACGATCTGGCGGGCTACGAATGGGCCAAGATGGAGATTGAGGCCCTCGCGTCCTCAGGAATTATCAAGGGTACGTCGGCTACTACCTTTAGCCCGGGAGCCGACATCACCAGGGCAGACTTCCTATGCTTGCTGGTCAGAGCATTAAATCTTAATGCAGAAATAGACGAGAATTTCAAGGATGTAGAGCAGTCCGACTATTATTACAAAGAAGTAGGAATTGCCAAAAAGCTTGGCATTGCTCAGGGTACAGGCGATAACCTGTTCGAGCCGAGAGTTAGCATATCCAGACAGGACATGATGGTAGTGGCTGCACGAGCGATGAAAATGGCCGGAAGAATGCTGGATGAGTCCATTTCAGACTTAGGAGGGTTCAGCGATGCCGGTGAAGTAGCGGATTATGCAGTAAGCCCCTTGGCTCAACTGGTCAAGAAAGGAGTCATCCAAGGCTACAATGGAATGATCAAACCGGTGGATACGGCTAGAAGAGCGGAAGCAGCCGTTATCATATACCGCTTGTTGAACATGTAGAGTTGTATTTCACTACTCAAAGGAGGTGTTTATTTTCAAGAGCAGGTAACAACAGCAGCTACTATTATAAGAGAGGTGGAAGGATTCAGTGAAGCTATGGAAAAAAATGATGTCAGTGACGATGGCTTTAACGCTCATGGCCCCATTAACCCCGGTCATGGATAGGGCAGAGGCCGCAACAGCTGCGGTCGCTCCGGCACTTGCAAAAACGCCTGGAAAAGGCAATCCGCTATTTACGCAAAAGTTTGGTGCAGATCCCTATGCAATGGTTTATAACGGAAGAGTTTATGTTTATATGACAAATGATACGTTGGAGTACAATGCTGACGGGACCGTTAAGGATAACGGGTATAGTTTGATTAATAAGATAACGGTTGTTTCGTCTGACGACATGGTCAACTGGACAGACCACGGGGAAATCCCTGTAGCCGGGCCGCAGGGCGCTGCTAAATGGGCAAGAAACTCCTGGGCCCCGGCTGCAGCACATAAAACGATAGACGGCAAGGAGAAATTCTTCCTCTATTTTGCAGATAGTGCAAACGGGATCGGCGTGCTCTCAGCGGACAGTCCGTTCGGACCGTTTACAGATCCCATTGGAAAGGCTCTGGTCAATAGAAATACCCCGGGAGCTAGCGATGTTACATGGCTTTTTGACCCAGCGGTACTGATTGATGATGATGGAAGCGGGTATATCTATTTTGGCGGCGGTGTTCCGACAGGTAAGGACGCTGACCCGGGAACCGCACGTGTTGCAAAGCTTGGAGCGGATATGATCAGTTTGGATCTGGCTGCAAGCGGAGGAGCGGTTAAGCCTATTAGCCCGCCATGGTTGTTTGAGGACTCTGGAATCCACAAATACAACGGGAAATATTATTACTCTTATTGCACTAACTTCTCAGGCGGACATCCATCGGATATTCCTACAGGAGCTATTGCCTATATGGTAAGCGACAACCCGATGGGCCCTTTTACCTTTGTCAAAACCATACTGCCCAACCCCGCTACCTTCTTCGGAGTGGGAGGCAACAATCACCACGCCATCTTTGAATTCAACGGTCAATGGTATATCACTTACCATGCCCAAACTCTTGCAAAGGCCATGGCGGAAAGCGGGACGGTACCACAAATGGGAGGGCAGCCCCATGGATACCGAAATGCACACATTAATAAGGTAAGCTTCGATGGAAACGGAGTCATCCAGAATATTACCGGAGATTATGCAGGTGTTCCGCAGCTGAAAAATGCGAATCCCTACGCAAGGGTTGAGGCCGAAACCATTGCTTGGAACGGGGGAATAACCACGGAGAGCATTACCGAACCTGGAGGCATGGTAAGCAGCATCAACCTGGCTGTCAGCAATATTAATGACGGGGACTGGACAGCCGCATCCAAAGTGGATTTTGGCGCGACAGGCGCCGGGACATTTACAGCCAAGGTTGCCAGCGGTTCGAGCGGAGGAACGATAGAGCTGCATCTCGATAGTGCGGATGGCCCGTTGGTGGGTACGCTTCCCATTTCCAACACAGGAGGGGAAAATAGCTGGAAGACAAAAACAACCAGTATTTCCGGTGCCACGGGTGTTCATGACCTGTATATGGTATACAGGGGAGCAACAACCGGTAATCTGTTCAAGGTCGATTATTGGCAGTTCGAGCAAAAGAGCGCTGCCCATCAACTGGCTGCCATCAACGCGTCCATCGATAAACAAAAGATTGATACCGTTTCCGGGACCAACACGGCAAGCATGAAGGTTATGGCGATCTATTCCGATGGAACGAGTGAAGATGTTACGGCCGAGGCCGTTGCTGCACCGGCGCAAAACGGCATTGTAAGTATCAGCAACGGAATCATAACCGGCGTCGGCTATGGTTCGACAAGCATCGACATCAGCTATGGCGGAAAAACAGATTCACTGAATCTAGTGGTGAAAGACTTGAGCAGCGAGCTGAGGGTGAAGCAGATTACAGTGGACAATAGCTCCGTTGCACTCGATTCCGGTAAAACCGCTGCATTCAAAGTCACGGCAGAGTATTTCGACGGGCATACGGAGGATGTAACCAAATTAGCGACCTACAGCAATCCGAATCCGGACGTTGCTGACGTCTCCAACGGCACCATTACGGCCAAGGCCAGTGGAACAGCTAACGTGGTGGTTAGCTACAAGGGAGCATTGGGCGAAGCAGCAACCGCGCAAATTCGGATAAGCGTCAATACTCCTGCTGTTGTGGCTATTGAGGCGGAAACAGCAGCGGAAAACTCGGTCAACGCTTATGTATATGGCACCGCCAACGGCCATATCTGGTCGCTTGTGGACGGCCTATCTACGAAAGCCATGCAGTTTTTACCTGACGATGGCACTTCGGTGACGCCGGGCACAGATGCAGCCAGTCTTGCTGCCGGCTCCAGATTGAATTATAAAATCAACTTCACGACTGCCGGAACCTACTATGTTTGGATCCTTGCCAAGAGTCATAGCTACCAAACGGACTCCGTCCATGTTGGCTTGGATAATCAGTATAAATTCACTTCCAACGGGATTGAAGGTGTCAGCGGTGGTCAGTTTAAATGGGTGAATCTCAGCAACGGCGGAACTGTTGTGACGGGAGGTATTCCTTTGAATATTTCTGCCGGCGTGCATGAATTGAACTTTTGGGGAAGGGAATCCGGCCTCGCCATAGACCGGATCTATTTGACCACGAGTGCGGCAACGACAGATCCGGTCTGGCCGGAGGCTAAGGTACCTACAGCTGCACTTAGCGCAGACAGCAGCGTGAAGCCTGGAAGCAGCTTTACCGTGGGCGTTAGCCTGAACCATCTGACGCAAAGCGTGTTTGCCCAGGACATCACCTTGTCTTATGATTCCAACGTATTTGACTATGTGAGTGCGGCAGGTGCGAATAGCAACATCCAGATCGTGACAGAGGATAAGGCGACTTCCGGAAAAGTAAGGCTCATTGCCGCCAATATCGGAGGGGTATCTGGAGTCAGCACGCCGGTTCTGAATGTAACCTTCAAGGTTAAGGCCGGTGTTCAGAATACAACCGGAACGATTGCGGCAACCCAAGCCAAGCTGGGTGTGGCTCCTGAGGGAACCGTGATCGAGGCGGCACTAGGCAGCAAGACCATAGCTATAGGCAAAATTGATGTCGTTGTAGACAAGACGGCATTGACAACAGCGATTACGAATGCACAAAGCTTGTATGACGCTTCTGTGGTTGGCACACTGCCGGGACAATACCCGCAAGCAGCCAAGGATGCACTCGGCATCGCGATCAACGCAGCCAAAGCCGTCAAAGACAGCTCAAGCGCGACGCAGTCCCAGGTTGACAATGCTGTCACCGCACTGAACAGCGCGGTAGATACCTTCAAAGCAGCTGTCATTAAGGAAGCATCTGCAGACCTCAACAAGGATGGAATCATTGATGTAGGCGACCTCGCGATCGTTGCTTACCATTACGGTAAAGATTCCACCAGCGCAGACTGGGCAGCAGCTAAGATGGCGGATATGAACAACGATAATAAGATCGATATTATGGATCTGGCGTATGTTGCAACCAAGATAGACTAATAAATCAAGAAAAAGGCGATGGGAGACGTTTGTCTCCCATCCGTTCCTTTATAGTGAGGGATCATAATGAAGATGCGCAAATTTCCACTTTATTGCCTGGCTCTTATGTTAGCCGCCACGCTATTATCTTCTTCGGCTGTAGCACAAGTTCCGGATGAATTCGTCTTGCGTTCCTCGGCCACTAATGTGAAGCTGGGTGATAACGTGACTATTTCTGTTGCTGGCCATGCACTTACAGATTTATATGCTGCCGGGATGGAGCTAACCTATGATGCGCAGCTGCTAGAGTATACCGGTTATTCCAGCAGTCTAAGCAATCAAGCCATCGTGCTGGAGCCTAAAGTACAGGGAAACAAAATCCGGCTGCTATTCACTCTAACGGGCAATAAACCGGGAATAACCGGCGATAAGGATTTATTCACCCTTTCGTTTAAAGCGTCCCGGGTAGGGACGGCTTCCGTTTCCCTAAGCTCCTTGACGCCAGTCAACAGTGAGCCGAGAAAAACCATCGGGAATATAGGCAGCGGAATAACCATGTCGGTCATTCAATCAAACTCGCGCTCCCGTTCCAGCCACTATTCTGCTCCTAATGCCTGCTCCCAAGAGGCGTCAACGCCGTTATCGCGAAGCTCCCAAGGGACCTCTGCTTTGTTTTTCGATATATGGTCTGCTACCAATGGTGTTGCGTGCATTAATGTGGGGTCCAATGATCTACTTGAAGCAGGAAACAATTCCAAAGACAGCTCGGTAACGATTAAGGTCAACACAGGTTTGGACGTAAACAAAATCCAGCTGAATCTGCCGGCATATCAGCTTCAACAGCTCAGCTCGGAACCAGGCAAAGTCAAGATGGTTAGGATTGAGACAGATTTTGCTTCCGTTTCCATTCATCGGGATGTACTTGATGGCAGCGTGCTGTCAGAAATATCCAATTTGCAACTACAGATCGCAAAGGCAGACCCTGCCAGCTATTCACAGGATGTTAGAGCAAAAATCGGAAATTCCGTTATAAATGAGCTTCAATTGAGTTTAGACGGCAGCCCAATCACAAGCTTTAACAAGAACCGTGTCGCAGTAGAAGTACTGTATACGTTGTTAGCGAATGAAAATCCAAATCAGGTAGTCCTTTACCATATATCTGATGATGGAAAATTAGATGTGGTTAGGAACGGGTATTACAACCCGGCTGCAGGGAAGGTACAGTTCCATCCTGCCCGCTTCGGCATGTATGCGGCAAACCATGTTCAGGTTTCCTTTAACGATATGGATGGGCACACTTGGGCGAATGACGCCGTTCTTGGCTTGGCGGCCCGTGAAGTAGTGAACGGTAGAAGCGAGGGTCGTTTTACACCGGATGGGGAGGTAACAAGAGCCGAATTCGTGAAAATGCTGATGCAACTGTTTGATTTGGAGGACTCCTCTGCAATGGCGTCATTTACGGATGCTGCTCCAGGTGCATGGTATTACAATTCCATTGCTTCTGCGCAAAAGACCGGCCTTGTGCAAGGTAAGGAGGACGGCAGCTTCGGAGTGAACGATCCGATCACCCGTGAAGATATGGCGGTGCTGATTTACCGGGTATCCAGGATAATTAGTTCTGCAGCTGTTCAAGCAAACGGGACAACGGGGGATTTCCTTGATCAGGATCGAATCTCTGCCTATGCCAAGGATGCTGTTTTATTTGCTAAACAGACGGGCTTAATGGACGGAGTGGCCGAAGGGCATTTTGAACCAAAGGGTGTATCGACGAGGGCACAAGCTGCAACCGTAATCTACAGGCTGTATCAAGCAGGGAAATGAAAGTAAAAAACTTTCAAAAGGAGCAATGTCATGAAACGGTTAAAAGGAATAAATAGGCCAATGAGGAAGAGCGTACCTAAGTTAATATCCTTAACATTAATGGCCAATCTAATGTCGGGTTTTTCTGGTTTCGCTATTCCGACATATGCAGCAGAATTAGATGGTTCAAAGCAGCTGGAGTTAAAATTTGAAAATAATATTGCAGATTCCTCTAGTAATAGAATTCAAGGGGTACTGAACGGCAACGCAAATTATGTTGATGGAAAAGTCGGGAAAGCCTTACAGCTAAACGGAACAAATAATTATATTGATTTAGGTACGTCACCCGCATTACAACCGCAAAATCTGACCGTTTCTTTTTGGGTAAAGCCAGATTCTGCGTTAAAAGGCGAGCATATGATCATGTGGAACAAGCCAAGTGGAAATTGGATGGGAGAAGGATGGTATTTAAGCATCCTGAGCGATACAGTTCCATTAAAGCTTTCCACGGGAACAAGTGTGCAGGAATCGTATGTGACAGGGGACAGAAGTACATTCTTTCCCGTTGGAGAGTGGACTCATATTGCGGTCACCTATGATAGTGCAACAAAAAATGTGGGAATTTACCGTAATGGTATTGCTCAAAAGGTTTCTTATAATAAGCAGGGCGGCAGCATTGTAGCAAATAATACCGATCATAAGTATTTAGGCTTTAACTCCCCCCTCTACGGTGGAGGCTATTCAAAACTGAACGTGGATGAATTCAAGATTTACAGTGTCGCTGCGTCAGATGAAGCTATTCGGAACGTTTATAAAGCGGAAGGCGGGTTTATAGACGAAAAGATCATTGCACAGCAAGATAAGGATGCAATCATTCTGCCGGAGACAACGAGAGGCAATCTTACGTTCCCGGCAAAAGGGATCAATGGAAGCACCATCTCATGGAGTACTTCGAATGAAAATGTAATTTCAAATGCAGGAGTGGTCACGGATCCAGGGGTTGATACTCCAGTTACAATAAAAGCCACTATAACCTATGGTTCCGTAACGTTAACCAAAGAATTTTCTGTCGTTGTAATAACCAGTAAGTATGCAGGAGATTCTGCAAAGCTCAAAAACTTTGACATGGAGCAGGTAGATGTTACAGATCCCTTTTATGTGAATGCATTCAATAAAGATGTTGAATATTTGTTAAAGCTTGATCCGGATCGTCTTTTGTCGGGATTCAGAACGGTAGCAGGTTTACCAAAGAAAGCAGAGCTTTATAACGGTTGGGAAGGCAACTGGAGCTATCTTAGAGGGCATACATTGGGACATTACATGACAGCGTTATCACAGGCATATAAACAAACCAAAAATAATCCGGCTCTGAATGCGCAAGTGAAGAGCAAAATCGATTACATTATCAGTGAATTGAAGGCATGTCAGAATGCAAGCAGCAATGGATATGTTTTTGCAACACCGGAGGCTCATTTTGATGTGATTGAAGGCAAGATCGAGGGGCAAAGCTGGGTACCGTGGTATACCATGCATAAAATTATTGCAGGGCTTGTAGATATTTATAAATACGAAGGAAATGGAGATGCCTTGCAGATTGCAAGCAAGTTGGGAGATTGGGCATATAACAGAACTCAAACATGGGACGATTCAACTCATACAAGGGTATTGAACGTAGAATATGGCGGTATCAACGACGCGCTATATGAACTCTATAAATACACCAGTAGCCCTAATCATTTAACGGCAGCCCATAGGTTTGATGAGGATTCCTTGTTTACCCCCATCGTTAACGGTCAAGATGTATTGTCGAATAAGCATGCAAATACACAAATTCCCAAGTTTATCGGCGCATTGAACCGATATCGTACATTAGGTGAAGCGGAATCGTTCTATTTAAAAGCAGCGGAGAATTTTTGGGAAATGGTGGTCAACGACCATACCTATGTAACGGGTGGAAACAGCGAAAACGAGCATTTCAGGGAACCCGGGCAGCTGGATAATTACAGGAATAACATAAACGATGAAACTTGTAATTCCTATAACATGTTGAAGCTTACAAGAGAGTTGTTCAGGCTTACCGGAGATATCAAATATGCAAATTATTATGAAAAGACATTGCAAAATGAGATCATGTCCTCCATTAATCCGGAGACTGGTATGAGTACGTACTTTAAACCGATGGGAACCGGATATTTCAAAGTATTTTCTACAGAGTTCGATAGCTTCTGGTGCGATACCGGAAGCGGTATGGAGAATTTCACCAAATTGGATGACAGTATCTACTATCATACCGATCAAGATCTTTATGTCAACATGTACCTGAGCTCAACGCTGAACTGGGCCGAAAAAGGCTTTCAGCTAACACAAGAAACCAATATCCCTCAAAGCGATAAGGCAACGTTTACAATTAATGCTGCACCTTCCGAGGCCATGAATATTAAATTTAGATCGCCAGAGTGGATTGCCCAAGGTCAAAAAGCAGCTGTGACGATTAACGGGGCAGCATTGAATGTGGAAGCAGCCAACGGATATATCGATATAAATCGTGTATGGAAGAAGGGGGATGTTGTTGAATTGACGTTTCCTTTAGAAGTACAGGTATCAACCCTTAAGGATAATCCTGAAGCGGCAGCATTTACGTATGGTCCTCTTGTTTTAAGTGCAGGACTTGGAACGGAGCAGATGGTCGCGATTCCGCATCTTGCTTCACAGAAAGCAAATTTGCCCCCGGGCGTAACCTTTAAGGATTATATCCTTGTTAAAGATGGCTCTGTTACGGACTGGATACATAATGTCAAAAAAAATCTGGTTAAGACGGAAGGAAAGCTGGAATTCACTTTGCGGAATACGGATGAAGATAATCATTTGAAGTTTACACCCTATTATTCACTATATAAAGAAAGATATGGGATCTACTTCTATTTATCTGCCTTAGATTCCCCGACGTTCCAGAAAAATATTTTGAATAAAAAGAATGCGGCAAAAAGGGCCATTGCCAAGATCGATGAAGTGCAAATTACGAATGACCAGCATGAATTGGCGCATAATTTGCAAGGAAATACGGGAGGAGGTTCCTACGGCGGGGAACAGTATCGTCAAGCATGGGGAGGGGCAACAGGAGCCGCATGGATTAGTTATGATATGGCAGTCGATCCTTCCGTTACTAATTATATATCCACCAAATATTATAGCGGTGACAAAGGAAGAACCTTCAATGTATATGTTGATGGCAATCTCATTAAGGAAGAAACCATAGCAGCCAAAACCCCCGACCAATTTTATGAGGTTAGATATCAAATTCCGGCGAATTTGATAGCGGGAAAAACAAAAGTAACTGTAAAGTTCGCCAACAAAGGCTCGGGTTACGTGGGCAGATTATTCGGAACGGTTTCCATTCTGAAAGACTATAACAATAGCACGAAGCTTCAGAGCGTTACTGCAGGCGGAACGTCAGCGGCATTGACGGATAACCATTATTCAGTTTCTGTTCCCGCTCATTCTACAGAGGCTCTAGTTAAATTCACTCCTGAAAACGCGAATGCTTTGGTATATGTTGATAATGTCTTAATTGACGATACAGCAGAAAGAAAAGTAACTTTACTATCTGACACGACAACTTTGAACGTTAGAGTGGTTGCCGAGGATGGAGTAACAGAAACAGCTTATACCTTAAGCATCAACAAACAAGCGCAAGAAGCAACGGCCGCACTTACCGCAGATAGCAGCGTGAAGCCTGGAAGCAGCTTTACTGTGGGCGTTAGCCTGAACAATCTGACACAAAGCGTGTTTGCCCAAGACATCACCTTGTCTTATGATTCCAACGTATTCGACTATGTAAGTGCGGTAGGTGCAAACAACAACATCCAGGTCGTGACAGAGGATAAAGCGACCGCAGGAAAAGTGAGGCTCATTGCCGCCAATATCGGAGGGGTATCCGGGGGCAGTACGCCGGTTCTGAATCTAACCTTCAAGGTCAAGGCCGGCGTACAGAATACGACCGGAACGATTGCGGCTGCCCAAGCCAAGCTGGGCGTGGCTCCCGAGGGAACGGTGATTCAGGCGGCTCTTGGAAGCAAGAGCATTGCTATAGGCAATATTGATGCCGTTGTAGACAAGACGGCACTGACAACAGCCATTACGAGTGCACAGGGCTTGTATGACGCTGCCGTAGTGGGCACACTGCCGGGTCAATATCCGCAAGCAGCCAAGGATGTGTTCGGCATAGCTATCAATGCAGCCAAAGCCGTCAAAGACAGCCCAAGCGCAACGCAGTCCCAGGTTGACAATGCGGTTACCGCACTGAACAGCGCGGTAGCTGCCTTCAAGGCGGCCGTGATTAAGGAAGTGTCTGCAGATCTCAACCAAGATGGAATCATTGATGTAGGTGACCTTGCAATGGTTGCTTACCATTACGGTAAGGATTCCGGCAGTGCAGACTGGACAACAGCCAAGATGGCGGATATGAATAGCGATAATAAGATCGATATTATGGATCTGGCGTATGTTGCTTCCAAAATATTTGAATAGGTGACTAGCTAGTCGTCATGATTAAAAACGAAGTGAAGCAGAACATTGCAGAGAGAGAGAGCAAGCAGCGGTTAGAGCTTGCTCTCTCTGCTGCTCAGGCGAGTAGGTGGCTTATCATAGGCACAATGCTTTGGCAGAGGGAGACTTTCAAGCCTATGTATGGTGGTACATCCGCAGGATATTGCTGCGCATAATCTCCTAAACGATAAAGGATCAGCCTCCCGGCTTAAGGGAGGCTGATTGCATTTTACCGATTCCAAGGGACCGTCAGAAGCAGCAGCATTACAAACTCAAGAAATTGTAAATCACTTGGGCCGCCTCCGCTCTAGTTCCGACTCCTTGAGGGATGAACCTGTTATCCTCCCGGCCCTCGATAAGATGCAAGCCTTTCGCATTCCTGACATAAGGCAAGGCCCATGGAGAAACCGCGTCCTCATCATCAAAGGCAGCTCCGGCAGGTATAGCATCTGCCTTATGCTGCAGTAGATAGGTGCGCATAAGCATGGCAACCATTTCTTCCCGTGAGATTGGTGTCCCGGGCTCGAAGGTTGTTTCGCTCGTTCCTTCAACCATTCCAGCCTTCACTGCAATGGAAACCTCAGGGAAGAACCAATCAGATTCCGAAACATCCGAGAAGCGGATATCCCCTTTGTCGGTTAAATGAAGGGCCCTAACCAGTAAAGCGGTAAATTCAGCCCGGGTGATCATCCGTTGCGGCTCAAAATTCATGTCGCTGGTACCAGCTACAATATGCTTGGCAGCAAGCTCCGTAATGACCTTCTTCGCCCAGTGACTATGGGGAACATCCTCGAATACTTTGGTATATTCTAAGGCGGCATATTGGCTAAAATGATGAAGGTCGGCGGAAATTTCCCCATTGGTGAAGGTTCCGCCCATAAACTCAAGCGCTTCATCTTTCGTTATGTGATAAACGGAGACCAGCTTGGCGTCTAAGGAAGGATCTACTTTCAATCGCAAAGTAATCGGCTTTGTGAAGGTTGTCAAGGAAATGGTCTGATTTTCTCCTGTAATCAATTGCAGGCTGAATTCGTATACGTTGCCGGACAGCCTTAAACCGACGTGATGGGAATGCTGAAGCCGATTTATCAGCTTCCCTGCATCATCGGGAGGCAGCGGATTCATGACGAAATAGAGTGTACTGGTATTCAGTTGTTCCTCGGATACAGCTCCTTTTAACTGCTGAAGCACCTCGGGTGGAAGCTCCACGCTCAGATTGTCGTTCCTGATCTCGAGGCGAGTCCGGGGGTCGGTGCCAATCTGGCTCATTGCTATTTTCACTTCCGTGGCGCCGGCAGGAAGCTCTACGGTTTTTTTGCCATGACCATCATCCGTCATTTTTACAGGAGCAGGAGTAGAGGACGGTCCGTTAGCACCGCCGGAAGCTCCTCCGCTGCTATGGCCTCCGCCGTTATTGCCGCTGCTTCTATTCACAATGCTAACGGTTTTCTTGACACCAATGGCTGCTTCTGAAGTATGCAATTGGGAATCCACTACATTCACCAGGGTCATTTGATCAAGCCCAATATCAGCCGTTCCGGCAGCTATCCCTGTGAAGGTAAGAGTAAAAAGGGTTTGGTCCCCGTTCAATCCCTGTACTGCCCCTACGCCTGTATGTGCGAGCAGAATCCTGTTGCCATTGATAATGGGGTCGACAGTAAACCCGCCGGGTGCATTGCTTTCAGCGGAATGGAACTTGAGCTTCGTTGCATCATAAGTAAGGTTGACTTCGTATGCATATAAGTCCTGCAGCTGTAATCCTTTAACACTGACCTTCCATTCGCTTCCAACTGCAGCCGAATCTGCGTTTGTTGTCAAAATAAACCGGGGTGATCCTTCAGCATACGCATGCGATATGGAGGCCGAACTAATGGAGCTTATGAATATGATCGCAAGAATCATTCCTATCAAACCGTATCTTCTAGGCATAATGATAAGTCCTTTCTACCCAAAATGCCGGAAGGAAGGTAAGGATAAGGGCAAAGGCTACCTTCCTCCGGAAAAACCATGGCTTGCTTCAATATTTCAGAATCAATCTTGCGATATGCGCCAGGTCGGAAATATCTATCCGGCCATTTTGATTCAAATCGTAGCGCATATAAAGGCTCCAGTCCGGTGAATCGGAGGTTTTATTGTAATTATTGGCCATGACTCCCAAATCCCCGATGGTAGCTTGGGTCTGAAGGGAGCTTTGGAAGGCTTGCAGCGCAAGGTTAAGCTGAGTGAGAGCCTGATCCACCTGCTCTTGGGCAGCGGAAGGATTCGAGGCTGTTGCCTGCGCAACGTTGACCGCCGCCTGCAGGGCCCCCTTGGACCCGACTGGATATTGTCCCCAGAGAGTGCCTTCCGTGGCAGCATTCAAGCTCGCAACGGCCGTTTCAATAGCGCGATTCAGTGCCGTTTTATCGACTGAGCTTATAACGACTCGATAGGCAGGCCCGCTGCTAACGTTCGAGACTGCTCCGTTACCGTCAGATACCTTTACATTCGTCAGGTATACGGCGCTAGTGACCGTGCTGGACACGGGAAGCGCCTTGAACTGAAGCTGAAGCAGGTCCCCGTCGCCGTTCACGGCGTTCTTCCCGCCTTGAGAGGCCACCAGAATACGTATTTGGCCAGGTGCCGCTTCATGGCTGTCAACGACGGAAAGTCCTGTCTTCAACGATTGAATGCCTAGAAGCTCTAGTTGGGAAGCGTTATAATTGACGGTTACATCCTGGGCGTAGACACTCTGTGTTACGTTACTCAATCCATAGTTCACGTTAAAGGACTGGCCGGGAACGACACGATCTATACCCGTTAATGCTGCTGAAAGTACGGTTGAGGGGAGCGTTCTAACTGATTTGGAGAGACCATTCGTGCTCCAATTGCCGGCCGTATCTCCTGCTTCAACCTTAAATGTATAGCTCGTATTCGGCATTAAGCCAGTAACAGGATAGCTATATACAGCTCCGGATACAGGAATTGGTTCAGCATCTACTCCATTGTATATCCTGTAGCCGGCCACCCCGCTTACGTCCTCAGCCGCCGTCCACGTTAATGTGAGCCCCGTGCTGGTTACATTAGATTCTTCGAGCCTGCTGCCTTGTGCCCATGTCGGCGGATTCGTGTCAGCCGCTGTCTTGCCGATGAGGGTGAGGTTCCCGAATACCTCTGTGGATTTATTCGCTCTTCCAAGAATATCATTCCATGTAGCCACGCTCTGGAGCGTAGACCCGGCTGCATCGTTTACCTGCGCATCAAACCGGATCCTTGTACCGTTTTGCGGTGTTATCGTTTTAAACGGTATCTTCATTTCGACCACATAATTCGTTCCGTCTACAGCAGCTGCCGACTCAAAACCGGGGGATGTGGCCGGCGTCGAATTGCTGAGGAACTTGAAGGATTGCTCATTTGCGTAGTTGACTCTGTACTCTCCGTCATCTTCGCGATAAGGCCATGCGTCCACCCGGTCTTCGTCCACGTAAGCTTCAACGGAGTCCTGGTTCGCCTTATTCGTGCTTGATTTACTGAGCTGCGTATCTTTTACCTGGAACAGTACATACAGATGGTTCTCATCCCAGAGAGCTCTCGCAGTTCCTGAAGCTCCTGCCGTTGCCATTAGAAAATGATTAATCTGCATCTCTGGGGCATTGTTCCAAATATCATCGACAGTTCCGTCGATTGCAGGTGTGCCATACGGAGCCGTGGAGCTGCTCGTCTCAGGCGGTGTATAGAGCGGATGCTCTGTCAGGTATTTATCCGGATCAATGATTCCGTAGTAGGCCGGCTTTGGCGCCAGAGAACCAACGAAAGGCAGCGGATTTTGGCTGGCTCTCCAGCTGAAATTATCCGCATATCCCCAGATGGTCACTCGTGCTATTTTATCGGCGTGCTTCTTATAGATTTTGAATAATTGCGCGTATAGACTTGCCTGTTTATCCGCCCATTCCGCAGATAGAGAGGAGTTCATTCCAGCCAGAACATCAAGCTCGCTGATGCTGAGCTCAACGCCCAACGAGGCGTACTTCACAATTGCAGCCTCAACATTGGCCGGGTTTGTTCTCATATCGTAATGAGACTGCAGACCGATGCCGTCAACGAGCAGCTTTCCTGGGTGGGTCTGAGCATATCTATCGTTCATTTCTTTTATCATGTCGTAGATAGCATCTCTCTTCGCAGGGAATTCCTCATTGAAATCGTTATAGTACAGCTTTATGTTCCACTCGGGATGGTCATTCAGCACGGCTCTAGCCGCGAGGAATGCCTGTTCTACGAAGTCCGGGCCTACGGAATAATACCATGGCGATTTCCGCATCGCATCTTTCCAATTGGTAACAGCCGGCGGTCCATCCTGCATAGCCTCATTGACGACGTCCCAAGAGATTACTTGATCTCCGTAGTGCTCCATCACGGTTTTGATATGAGTCCTCATATTGGCAAGAGCCTCGTCACGGCTGAGGTAGATCGGATTACCAGCTGCATCCTTCAATGCATTTCCAGCTGCGTCTACCTTTTGAGTAAACCACGCAGGGGTCTGGCTATGCCACACCAGCACATGGCCATGGATATTCATTCCCATACTCTGGGATTTCGCAACCATGCTGTCTGCGGTAGTAAATGTAAAGGTACCCTTGTTTTTCTGCAAAGCGTCCGGCTTCATCTCATTGCCAAAGGTCACGGTGTTAAAATGATAGTTATAGAAGGCATTCTGCCCGTTGCCCGGTGTCAGATCATTGGGTCCAGGCACATTTCCGAGCAGGAAGTCATTCTTATAAGCCTCTTTGAGAGGAAGTATATTTGGCAAACCCGTGTCCTCGAAGCTGAAATCGTCGATATAGTAGGAGGCTGTAGTGCTGTTAGGGCTTTCCACATATAAAGTTACATCATCGTCCAAATAACGATAAGTGCCTTCCAGCTTGACCCAGCCGGCTGTGTCACTTACTGTTTGCTGCTGAAGGCTGATATAGTAAGGTGTTGCCGCATGAACGACTGCGGTAAGCTTCAATTGCGCATTTGTCGGGCTGACCAGCTTGACCCATACGGCGGCTTTGTATTCGTGGCCGATCTTGACGACGTTCTTCACATGGATGGAAGGCCCATCCGAATTGGCATTTCTGCCGGTTACTTTCAAAGCGTACGTTCCGCCTGTCGTATGATTGGCTTCGTTTGTCGGGGTTAGGGTTACGGTAGCGCTGCCCTGCGGAGTGAAGCCTTGAAGCGTCTGATCCTCAAAATCTTTGGTAATAGCTGCCGATCCGTCTCCTGCGATGGTAAGCGAGCGGATGCTTATACTGGCGGCTCCTTTAGTTATGGTCAGTACGAATTTCCCATCCTCAATGGAAATATGGCAGGTAACTCCAAGTGATTTTAGCTTTGCATCATTAACAAGTACATCTTGTGCTTTTGCTTGCAAGGTTGCTGCGTCATTCCCGGCTGCATTTGGAACGGTAATACGGTTTCCTATTAGAGCCGTTGCTTGCTCCACCGCCTGTTGGTCGGAATTAACATTCCCAGGATCAGCCGCAGTCATCAATAAAGTCACATTGGAGAATGCCGCATCCAAATCGTTGGTGCTGCTTTTGTTTACAGCAAACAGACGAAGCTTGGCATTTTGGAAGAAATCAGGGGTAAATGACACATTCGTTCCCATCGTATTCCAAGTGGAGCCGCCGGTCGTTGAATAATACCCCTGCACACCGGTTCCATTCTTCACTATCCGAATCCAATAGCTTGAACCATTCAGGTTGGTGCTCGAAGTATTATTCGTCGTGCTGGTACCCGATTTACTTGCATTATGAACTTTGGTATTCGTGTTTACCTTTTGGGCATCAATTTCATAATTATCTCCACTGGAAGTATTGTAGATACCAATACCCGCTTGTGTGCCGTTTGTATCGGATGCACTAAGTGCTATATTCGTGTTAATGGTCGCTGTAATGGTCCAATTCCCAGCTAGTGAAACCGGTAACTGCAGTATGTTACGGTTATTGGGGTAATCCGCATCCGCCTTAAAGGCTTTTACAGTTACAGCGCTCTTGGTTGTACTGACTGAAGCTTCAACATGGTCCGGGTTCAGGATCTCCCAGCCTGCCGGAAGCCCATTGGCAAAGCTTATGACTTCATTTGAATTAAATGCTATTCTATACGTCTTCACATTCTGTCCTTTAATAAAACGTACAACAGCTGTACCTAGATTACTTTCGGCCTGGGAAATACTTACTTGTTCATCCGGATCACTTGATGACGCCGTTACTATGGGTACGGTGCTTCCAGTAACGGTATACGAATAATCGGACTTACTCACATCAAAATCGGAAGGCTGGACTCCGTCAACGAAAATATGATAAGTGGATACAACTTTGGGTGTTAGCGAAAGCTGATCGGCAAAGAGGATGTTGGAATCCTTCGCATACAGGGCCAAAACCACCTTGGCTGTGCCATCCGGCTCATTATAAGTGAAAGGTTGGTTAGGGGTCTCATGCCAGTCAGCCACCTTAACGTCGACAGGCTGGAAGGAGGTGAGGCCGAGCGGTCCGCCCTCCAGGATACGGCCTACAAGTTGGCCACTGGCGTTCCAGTAGGCAGGTTCTCCGGCTTCACGAGCTGCGTAAGGCTCAGGCATATCACGACTATTGATAGGAGTTAGGCCCAGCTGTTTTCCTTCGCTGTCGTAATATACCAGGGCAATTTCGACGTCACCCGGGTTTTCCGCAGCAACATCATAGCTTTCCGGGCGGGTCATCATGGATAGAAAATACCCCTTAAAGTTGTATTTTTCTCCTTTTGTCAGCTTGCCGGTAACATCCTGCCACATCCCGTCATATCGGTCAGCGGCATCAATGCGGCCGGAAATTTTTGCAGAGCCGGCAACCTTCGATGTGGAGCTGTTCTTGAGATAACGCGAAAGACCAGAGTAACTCTGCACGGTATCGGCAGTTAAGGAAGGCTCTGTTACCGATTGTATAAATGTCCCATTATTGAATCTGCCGGTGGACCAATTGTTTGTATTGGAGGCATTGGCGGTGTCAAAGTCACCGTTAAGAAGAATATTGCCTGGTATGGAAACGGTCGAGTTGTTAGCAGCGGTACTCCAGTCGGAGTCATTGGCTCCGAATAAGAACCGGTCGACGGTTAGGGAACCATTGGTCCCGTTCGTCGCTGCCACGATATAGAGATCCTTATGCCCATATGCGCTAAGGTCCCCCGTAGCTACCATGTCTTGATATTTGCCGTACTTGTCGTTAGCCGGTACCTGAATCTTGGCTACCTGCGTACCTTGCGATACTATATCGGCAGTATCGTTCACAGCGGTACCAGTTGGGAGGATATAGGCAAGAAGACTGCCTCCTTGTGTTGACTTCACCTGTGCGGTTAGATACAACAAATGTCTGCGGACCACACCGCCGTTAGCGGAGCCATCTGCAAAGTTCACGTTTTTGTATGCGAGATATTTTCCGTCACCCAGAGTAACAGCTTCATTGGCACGGCCGGCATTGCCTGTGGTGTCGCCTGTAACGCCATTGTCGTTTCCTTCCGCTTCCAGAGAGGAGAAAATATCGCGCTCACCGTCAAGACCGTTATATGAGGCATAAGTGCCCTGGGACGGTACAATGGTGACGATACTGGCTGCTGGGATGTCTATACGGAATTTGCCGTTTGATACGGGAATCGCATCGAGCTTCTTTTGATTCTCGCTGCCCGAGGTACGGAATACGGTTACGCTCTTGGTGCCTGCCGGGAAGTCCTTCAGCGTAAATTCCAAAGGCTGAACGCTGTCGTCGTTATTGGCGTTGGTGACCGTGATGGAGAAATCATTGTTGTTCGGGTTCTTGAAGCCGACCACATTCACATCGGTTGCGGGTACCCGTGTGACATCGAAGCGTACGTCGCCCGGCTTCATAAAGCGGGAGAAGTGGCCGAAGCCGTAAAAGCGCTTGAACACGCGGTATTCACCGGTCAGCGTGCTGATGCGCCCGGACTTTTGCTGGGAATTGGTAGTAACGAAGCGAATCAGGTCGGAGCCGTCTGCACCGTTGCTATCCCACATGCTCCACCAGACGAAGCCGTTAAAGCCCGGATTGCTGGTGAACATATTGGTCATCAGATTGGACCAGCGTACGGCGTCATTGATGTTCTGATTTCCGTAGCGCTGGGTGTAAGCACCGGCTGATCCGTCGCTCGTGTCCTGATTCATGAACTCTGCCTGCCACAGCTTATACCGGGTCAGGTATTCCGGATACTTGGATCCGTCCTTCGTATAATCCAACGGGCTCTGGGAAAAGTCTCCCGTATGGTAAAGCTTTGTCTCATCCGTGCCGATCCCGACAGTGCCATACAAGTGGGTAGTAAACACGTCGAGGTACGGATTTTTGTTTAACGCATTGGCTTCGTCGGTTTCGGAAAAAACGGCACCGCCTCTGCTTAGAGAAGCACTGAGGTTGGTTCCGTCCAATGCAGCAAGCTGAGGGATAAAATCAATGACCTTTCCGTCAGGATTCTTGATATCGTAGAGCGCGCCGCCGGGCTGCATGGATTTTTTTAAGGCAGGACCTATATAGCCGTCAATAAGCTCCTGGACATAGGCCGCGGTTCCGCCAGCGAGGTCAACCTCATTAAAGGGGTTGATGTGGGTAATGGGGATCCCCCATTGCTCCCACATGCCGCGGATATAATTGACGAGATAATCGGCATAAGCCTGATAATAAATTTTTACGGTTTTTCCATCGATTGTGGCTGTGTCGCCGCGGATAATTTTGTTAGGAGCATTGGTCGAGGAATTGCTCATCCAGTAAGGTACCGTCCACGTGCAGGCGTAGAATTGCTTAACGCCATACTGCATAGCCTGGCGCATGGTCCACACCTGGTCGAAATCGAAGAGCTCTTTTCTCGTACGAGGAGAGTTTTTGATCACAACAGGATCGCTGTCAGGTGAACTGAGGAGGTTGGTAGGGCCTCCGTCGTCATTGGCAATCGGTTGATTCCAAGACGGGTAATCCCATACGAAGCCCTCCACAGGCACCAGCGTACCCGGGTCATGCTCCGGCTCGTTAGGCCAGATACTATCGGTGTTGCCGTCGTAATAGCGATCGCTTCCTTCTATTTTATAACCGTACTGTCCGGCCGTTCCTCTCATGGGGATGGGATTCCCCTGGACGTCAAAGCCGGGCTTTGCCACATCGGCAAGCAAACCCGTTACCGGGTTAAAGCCAGGGCTTGCTGCCGTCCCGCTGGCGGTGAGGCCGCCGTTATCGCCAATGATCACACGTACGATGTCGTGGCCGGTGCCGTCCTTCTCGCTGAATGTCAGATTAAGCAGATGCCTTACAGTATCCTGATGGCCTGCGGCAGCAAGCTGCATCATATGTACGGAATCGGTGTATGCATAGGCAGCGCCTGCACCGTCCATAGTCTGGTAGGTATTGTACCAGTTGGCTGTCACCGGAGCAGCCATAGCCGCAGCCTGAACCGGGGCGGAAAACGGCACAGGGCTGATGATGGAAAGCAGCAGCGCGCTAACCATCTTAGCGGCAAGTGCTTTTCGCCAGCTAATTTTTCTCATTCTACATGTTCCTCCTTAGCTTTCATCTTGTTAAACAAGGCTCGGCTCAATCAATCTAAACACCTGATTGGAAGCGCTGACAACAAACAGGATTCTCGGTCTTGCTGGCGATAAGCATCTCACCTCCTTCGAAAAAAAACGTAAATGACCCATGCATGGTAAGGCTGGTCTACAGCTCATAATGTACCATCCCTATGACAATATTGAACATATACATTAATTTAAGACTTAACTTCCTCTATTACCGGAGAGAAGGAGGGAGACCTTACCATTTTTTGAGAGCTAACATCTTTTCCGTACAAACCAAAATCTGCTGACAGCTTCTACTAAGACCGGGGTCTTAGAGCATTTCTGGATGGAGGACGGGTTACAGGCGGATACGAATTTGGTATGATGGGGGGAACATGGGTATCGGGAAGGCAGGAGCGGTATGAAAGGTAAAAAGCAAGTCGGTATGGCATTGCTTGGGATCGGTTTGATCCTCTTAATCAGTGCTGTTCCGAAAGAAGGGATTACGTGGAAGCCCAACGAAGCGGCCGTGGGCGGGGGAAGCCTGCCGCAGACGATAGGGGTTCATGCATCCGGAATGAATGTAAGAATCGTTACGGAAGAAAGAGATGACGTGCTTGCCGTGATGGAGGGCAGCGGAGCACTGCATACCGGTACTGTCGGCCAAACGGTCGAGATCAGCGCGGAGCGCGGCCGTTTTGCGCTGTTCCCGCTTCGCTCCACACTGGTCGTGCACCTTCCGTCGGCTTATCGAAATCGGCTGTCAGTGAACTATGACGAAGGAGACTTCGCTTTCGAAGTACCGAAGGAAGCGGAGGGAGCCGGCTTATCGCTGGCAGAGCTGACGATTCAAGCCAGGACAGGACAGGCGAAGCTGGCAGGCGTACATGCAAATAGGCTGCAGTATACGGCAACGTCCGGCTCGTTCCGAGCGGAATCGGTCGTTGCCGGAAGCGCGTCCATCGAGCTGCAGACCGGTGACGTCCAACTCGATACCTTTGCCGGCAAGCTGAGCGTCGTTTTAAAGCAGGCGGGGGAGCTTTCTGCTGCCCATATGACGGTAAACGGGGGCGACTTTAATGTAAGGAGCGGTGAAGTCCGCTTGGAGCAGTACAGCGGCCCGCTGCGCGCTGAAATGCAGTCCGGCGAGCTGGTAGCGGACTTTCGCGAGCTGACCGGTCCGGCTTATGCTCGAGTAGGGAACGGAAGGGCCGAGGTTCATTTGCCAGCACCTGCGGACGCCCGGATAGAGGCGAAGGTCGAACGCGGTAACGTCGACAGCCGGTACCCATTCGAGAACATAGACAAGCGTTCTGAAAAAGAGCTCTTGGCATCCAGCGGGGAAGGCCGCATTCCAATCAACATGGAGGTGTCCGCCGGTGAAATCACGATTAAATGAACGGCATCACCATTCCGGGAACCGTGGCATGATCAAACGTATGGGCCGGCATCCGGTCACCCTTTTTGTCGTCGGGTTTGCTGTATTGTATTTCATTGCAGTCCGATATGGATACGGCGATTGGCTTGATCCGTTGTTCGGGCTCGGAGCAGGTTTACTTGTTTACCGCTATTTATCGAGAGCGGCCGCCGTCTTGCCATGGGCGTACGCCGTGGTCCAGGCGGCTGTGAGCCTGGGACTATCGAAGAGCGGTACGCTTATGGCCGCCGCAGTGATGGGCTGCGGATATTTGCTCTTGGCTGACTTTTCTCCAGGCCGCGTGTGGAAACGGCTTCGATGGACCGCTATGCACATTCGGTTAGACTATATGGAGCCTGTCCGCATTGATCGCGGTATGGGCGACGTTCGGCTTGATTTGTCTAGCGCTATCATCCCGAAAGGCGAGCATAGAGTGTTGGTCGAGCGATGGGTGGGAAGTATCGTTGTTTACGTTCCGCCCGATGTCGAAGTAAGCGTCGTAGGTAAGGCGGGCGCGGGCAGCATGGATGTGTTGGGCAGCAAATCAACCCGGTTCAAACGGTGCGTAGAGTATCAATCAGAGAAATATTCCGAGTCAGGCACGAGGCTCCATATCGTCGTGACGACTATGGCCGGAGATGTGGCGGTGAAGTATCTATGAAACGAACTCCATTTATGGGAATCCGGTGGAAATGGCTCTGCGTGCAGCTGCTCGCAGCCGTTCTCGTTATGTCGGCATCGGCTGTCGCTATTACGGCTTTGTTCGGGCTGCCTATTCCATTCTTGCTGCTAGCCCATCCCCCGATACTGGCAGGCGCCGCCGTACTGATCACTGCGGCCGGGACCGTCCCGGGTTACGTATACGGCGGACGAATGAAGCGGAAGCTGGAGCAGCTGGCCGACGCGGTTTATCACTATGAGCGGGGGTATTTTACCCATCGCATACCGGGGAACATGACCCTGGAGAACGATGAAATCGGTGTTCTGAGTGCCCATTTGAATACAATGGCGGAACGCATCGAGCTGCAGGTGGAGTCGCTGCAGCGTCTAGCGTCGGAAAAGTCGGAGCTAGGCGAGCGGCTCAAGGCTGCTGCTGTGCTCGAAGAGAGACAGCGCATTGCGCGCGACCTGCACGATGCGGTTAGCCAGCAGCTGTTTGCCATAACGATGATGACGTCGGCACTGGCCGAAAGCGTAGATTTGAACGCGGATAAATCACGCAAGCGCCTTTCTGCCGTACAGTCGCTGGCCGAAGAGGCGCAGAAGGAAATGCGGGCGCTGCTGCTGCAGCTGCGTCCCGCGGTTCTTCAAAGAGCAACCTTGAAGGAAGGCTTCGAGGAGCTGCTGCAGCAGTATGCGGAGAAGCATGATGTGTCGATACAATCCGAGATCGAGGATTTGCACGGAATTGCCGGCGGGGTCGCCGATCATCTCGTTCGTATACTGCAGGAAAGCTTATCTAACGCGGCGAAGCATTCGCAAGCCGCATCGATTACCGTAAAGCTATTTTTGTCCGGCGGCCAAATCCATCTTAAAATAACGGACGACGGCATAGGCTTCGACAAAGCTAGGGTGCAAGCCTCGACATACGGCCTGCGTATTATTAGGGAACGCGCTGTTGAAATCGGGGGCGTTGCCGATATCGTATCGGTACCGGGAGCAGGGACTCAGGTTCACGTCCTGGTGCCGTGTTCGGACCGGGAGCAGGAAGGAGAGCGTAGTTCATGATACGTGTATTATTGGTGGACGACCACGAAATGGTCAGAATGGGGTTATCCGCTTACTTGGAGATGCAGCAAGATATCGAAGTGGTCGGCGAAGCCTCGGATGGCAAGGAAGGGGTACGGCTGGCCGGTGAGCTGAAGCCTGATGTCGTCGTTATGGATCTGGTCATGGAACAGATGGACGGGATTGAAGCAACCCGAGCGATTTGCAGCAGCGGCGATCCGGTCAAGGTCATCGTGCTGACCAGCTTTTTGGATGACGATAAAGTCTATCCCGTTTTGGAAGCGGGAGCGCTCAGCTATTTGTTAAAAACGTCCCGAGCGGAGCAAATCGCCGAGGCGATTCGAGCGGCCGGCCGAGGGGAATCCGTGCTTGAGGCCAAAGTAACGGGCAAAGTGCTGTCCAAATTACGCCGCGGAGACGAGCCGAAGCCGCATGAAGCGCTGACGGCCAGGGAACTCGAGGTGCTCCGGCTCATCGCACTCGGGAAGTCGAATCAGGAAATTTCGGAGGAGCTTATTATCGCGATGAAAACCGTGAAAACGCATATCACGAACATTTTTGCCAAGCTCGGTGTAGAGGATCGTACGAAAGCCGCAGTTTACGTTCACCGCAACGGCTTGTTGTGTTCGGTTTTCCGTTCGGACGAGTCGGTCTGAGATGTCTAAGACCGTGGTCTTAGACGAAAATACGGTTATGGAACGTTTTGGCATCCGTTGTTTTTTTATAAGCTTAAAGCGTCAACAAGCTGTTGGCCTTAAAAAACAACGGAAGTAGGCTGAACTCATTGAAACGATACTTAAGCATTGCCAAAAAACTCGCCGGGCTTGCGCTGGCTGTCGCTGTTGCGGCGCATGCTCTGCTGACCCCTTCTGCAGCACATGCAGAGTCCTCTCGCTATAAGGAAGAACCGATTCAATTTCAAAGCGGAGAAACGAAGTTGAATGGAACGGTTCTGATGCCGAACACACCGGGCCCTCATCCGGCCGTCATACTTGTGCATGGCTCCAATTCATCCGACAGGGAGAAATATCGCAGCGAAGCGGAGATGTTCGCGACAGCCGGCATAGCGGCGCTTATTTATGACAAGCGGGCGGACGGATTCTCCCAATCCCGCGCCGGCGGCCGGTCGTATTCCATCCTGGCGGAGGATGTGAACGCGGCAGCGGCGGCATTAAGCGCCCGTATGGACATAGACCGGAAAGCGGTCGGTCTGTGGGGCATCAGCGAAGGAGCTTGGGTCGCCTCGCTCGCCGCAACCCGGGAAGCCAGTCCGGCGGCTTTCCTAATTACCGTCGGCGCCGCCGGTGTGCTGCCGATCGAGCAGCAGTCGTGGCAGCTGGCGAACCGGATGCAGGATCAAGGCGTATCGTCTCCCGGGATGGCAAGAGCGTTCTCCGAGAAAAGCTTGCAGCTGGCTTTGTCCGGAGGCATGTTTGCCGAAGCTTTATACGATCCCATGCCGACATTTGAACAGGTGAAGCAGCCGGTGCTCGCCATCTGGGGGAGCCGGGACCGGGTAGAGCCAGCGCTGGACAGCTCGAAACGGATTCAGCAGGCACTTCAGCGGGGCGGGAACGACAAGGTGACCCTTCGTTTTTTTGCCAACGCAGGCCATTTGCTGAAAGAGACAGCGGATGGCATTAAACAGCTCGATACCTATCCGGCGGGTTATGCGGAGTCTATGACGTCATGGATTCAGCAAACGGCGGGCGGGAACGCCCCGAAATCGGCGGTTATCGGTGAATGGCCTAAGCAGGAAAGACACGCTCCTTCCGGCATTGGCAAATTGCACTGGCATAATAGTGCATGGCTGCATGCCGCCATAGCGCTGGTTCTACTCTTCGGCTTTGCAGGGGTCGGCATCGGCACAGCATTTCGTACGCTGCGCAAGAATGCGGGAACTGCTTTGGAACCGGGACGGCGTTCAAAAATCGTCCTGTGCGCCGCCGCTTCCTTGACCGTCCTCGGGTTCCTGCTTTATTTCGGCTTCCTGCTCACTTCGGGAGCCAAACAGCTTGTGCCGGTATGGCTTGGCCGCTCCTTGGTTTGGCTAGTGCTGCAAGGACTTGCCTACACTGCGCTGGCTGCCGCACTAGTTCATGCAAAATCGCTTTGGGCGGCTAGATTCGCCATGGCAGCGGCGGCTGTCAGAGTCCGCAGCGGGGCACTTCTTGCGGCAAGCGTGCTGTTTATCGCCTGGGCGGCGTACTGGCAGCTGTTCTTCCGGTAACGGCTTCATGCGAACGTGAGCTGCCGACCAACTCTGGCATGCAGGATTGCAGCAGCGAAATTACATCAATAGGTAAAAGTCCAAAGCCACCACTTAGAATGCAGTGGTGGCTTTGGATAGAATCAGCTGGTGCCGATGACGAGTGCGATGATTGGTGCCTCGAAGTCATCCGCGATCATCATCATGGTACCGGCATAGTGTAATAAGCCGAATTCTCATAATTACGATAATTTTACTATGCATAAATAAGTATTGGGCATACCTGCTTGTATCGCTGCATCATGCTCCGTCCATACTCGTATATCGAAAGTTTCACCGTTGTTAAGCTTGACGGGGAAAGACCCCTTGGAGCTGATGAATTCAGCCAGCGCATCATCTATATAAGCCAGTGGGGTGCTGCTATTTCCTATATGAATAGACATCTTAATACGATTAGCTAGAACCGGCTGACTCCAAGTGGCACAAACCGTAACCAGGTAAATTCCGGAGGTTTTAGCTTTGAAGCTGGATGAAATCAGATCGAATTCGCCAATATTGTCCAGTTTTATGGATGGAAATGCGATTTTTGTTAATACACCTGCTGAAACAAACTGACTGACATCTGCGTAAGCATGAACGAAGCTAGGCTTTTTGATCGTAACGCTCTCTCCAAATACGACGCCCTCATTGGTGTAAGTTTCTGTAATCATTTTGGCCTCACCTGTGCCCAGCTTGTCAGCCATCAAGCCATCGCCATAATCCCAGTCTACACATCCGCGAAACGTGGCGCGCTGTCGGGTATAGCTCCCTTCAAAGGCAACTAGCTTCTTCAGATTGTGCGGAAACGCCGTAACTTCATCAATCAGGATCTGACTGGCATTACCAATTCGTACAAAGTACTTACACACAGGCTCTCCATTCACTTTCGCCCCTATAGCCATGCAAGAGTCTCTAAAAATGATACTTTTGGAAGGCTCTGCATTGGCTCCGCATGAAATTTGCACAAATGAATCCAGACGGTGAGAGGAGCCTACTTCGAACCAGCAACGATGAAAATATACAGAGTCATATGGAGAATGATGGTCTTCGATAATAATCGGAGCCGTGCTGCCGCTACCATCCTTAACGAACTGGCAATCTTGTACTCTTAAACCGGATGCGCCCTTAATCCATAATGCTGTATCATTACCTATGGTGTATAATTCACGAAGCGTATTTTGGCTGCAGGCCAATCCCAAAAACATGCCTACCTTGTTGTAGAAAAGATTGACCAGGTCGAAGGTATTAACATCGCTGTACATGCCCCAGAATCCATATTCGAAGCGTTCAATTTGTACATTTCGAAACTCGACATTTCCATTACTATTATCTTTGACCCCGTATGTACCCGCTCCGTAATTTCCTCTTCCGGTTGATACCGCCATGGGGTTGTTAAGAGATACGCGAGTACTTCCCGTTGAGGTCAATGTGATATGATCGAGAGTGAAGCCCTGGACCGTATCGGCAAATCCGGTTGCGGGCTCTCCAAGCTCAAAGCATGCGCCTGTTCCTGCATAATTGATACGAGTGCCTCCCTCGGTTTTCCCGGAAGGATCCGTTGGCCGGCCGTGGCGCAGCCCTATGATTTGAACGCCCCTTTTGCGAATATGGATTGTAGAAGAGATGACATAATCCGGTTTGGTCAAATAGAGCTTACGATTATTAGTGCCGCTCGTCTCGATATGAGCAATGGCACGAAGAAATCGTCCCGTATCGTCGCTTTCAGGTGGAATAACCGGGAAATCCTCTTCCAGATCAATCCATAAATTCGCTTGCTTACGCATAATGGTATCGATACGAGGATCCGGATTCGGCCCCGGGTTTTCATATACGGCATTGGTTACGGTTGACATACCAAAGCTTTTGTTTCCCAGCAAACCAAATCCGGTTACTGCCGCAGCTCCTGTCATTCCTAAAGATAACAGAAGCTTTCTGCGAGATAGCTTCCCATCCTGAATATCCTCACCGGAGTCAGCATTCTTACTATGGTGCTTATGCGGATCTACTGGATTCATTTTATTCACTCCTCCATTTAGTAATCGCTTTCATAATACAACAGGCTATTGCTTAGACAATAGTGAAAATAATTGCAATTTCTCGTGCTTTTTTTTGCTTATCCGTTGCAATGTTTCATAAAATTTTAACCAAAGGAGAGTATGGCTGAATGAATGCAGAGTATCCCATGGTTATCCGTACCCGCTCAGGGAAAATGATTCGTATCGATGTGTGGAACGAGAACGTATTCCGTGTCCGCATTCAGAATTCGGAGGATTGGGTGCGCTCTATCCTTGAACGCTATGGTTTCATACAACAAGGCGAACCGACGATGAAGGTCTATCAAATGATAGCAACTGACCAGTATACGAAAGTTCACACGAAGCAGGCTGCTCTAACCATTAAGCATTCGTCCGGCGAGCTGTTCTTCGAGAGTTCAACAGGCAGATTTCAGTTGGAGCAGCTTACTAGTTCTTTGCAGGATGAAAGGTATCCGTCTTCCATTTGCTTCATGCTTAGTCCGGAAGAAAGGCTATACGGGCTTGGAGATGAGAACAGGAACATGCTTATGAAACGGGGGCATCGGACTCACATGATCGCAAGCGAGCATGGGGCACGTGCTCCGGTACCCTTCTTGATGAGCAGCTGTGGTTGGGGAATGTTCCTGAATACAACGAGTCCGCACCTTTTTGATATCGGCAGTACGGATAGCAATCGGTTGATGATAAGCGGGCAGGACGACAAACTGGACTTGTTTCTTTTTGCCGGACAACATATGGCTCACATATTGGAATTATTTACGGAAGTATCAGGCCGGCCGGTTTTGCTGCCAATCTGGGCCTATGGCCTTACCTTCGTTTGTAATCAGCAGGCGGATGCGCGCGAAGTCCTGGAAGATGCGATGAAATTCAGGGAAGAAGGAATACCATGCGATGTCATTGGGTTGGAGCCGGGTTGGATGAAACCGGGGGATGAAGGCTCTATACATAAACAATGGCATCCTGAGCGGTTCTATGTTCCGCAATGGAGCCCCAAAGGACAGCACACTTTTATCGGCGCTCTCCGCAATAGGGGCTTCAAGCTTAGCTTATGGATGACCTGCTATTATGATCTAAGCCGCTACGAGGAGGAAAGAATCGGGGGAAGCATACGAGCCAGCAGTGGTCCTTCCGGCGAGCCTGGAGGAGATCCCGTTTACGGGAGTGAAGAGAGGTGGTATCAGCATTGGGAGACATTCGTGGATCAAGGGACGGCTGCCTTTAAGCTAAGCGCTGCCTATATCCGGCCGAACAACAGCAATAGACAGTGGGCTAACGGTCTAACAACCGAGTCCATGTGCAACCTATATCCCTTGCTGCTCGCAAAACAAATGCATCAAGGTTTTGTGGAACAGACCGGCCGTCGTCCTATGATCTACTCCGAGGTAGGTTATATGGGGCTGCAGCAATACGCGGCCATGTGGACAGGGGGGCTTGCGGTACAGGGGGCTGATCTACCTTCTTTATATGCCATGCTGAATCTAGGTTTAAGCGGAATGACGAACCTGTCGGCCGACATGGATATTCATACCGTGGAAGGTATCCATTTCGGCTTCTTGCAGCCCTGGGCTATGGTTAACAGCTGGGCATATTGGAGGCATCCTTGTCTGCTGCCGCATGATCTTCGGGAAATTTTCAAACGCTACGCGAAGCTGAGGTATAGATTGCTGCCTTACATCTATTCCGCCGCCTACACTGCTTATTGTAAAGGAATGCCTATCATGCGGGCGATGCCGATCGTATTTCATGACGATGTCCAAGCCTGGACCTATGAGCGCCAGTATATGTTCGGGGATGCTTTATTAGTTGGGGCCTATACCCGCACCATCTATTTGCCAAAGGGCAGGTGGATCGATTACTGGACAGGGGAGAGCCATACGGGGCCTAAGCAATTGGACTATCTCACGCCTGAAGGGACAGGAGGCCCTCTGTTGGTACGCGCCGGTTCGATAATTCCCATGTATTCGGATGCAGAGTACATAAGTGAAAAGCCGGTGGAGCAAATAAGCTTACATATATATCCGGAAGGTACGAGCGCTTATAGCCTTTACGAAGATGATGGAATATCGTTGGATTACATGAAGGATGGTGCATTTCTAACCAATATAGCCTGTTCAGCTCAAGACGGAGACATTGAAATAACAATAGAGAAAAGAAAAGGAAGCTGCGCGGGCATTCCTCATCTCAGAAGTTATGAAATATTGGTGTATACAACCTCCAAGCCAACGTGGGTCAAGGTGAACGGGATGGAGCGTCAGGAACATCCGGCTGCTTTATTGAAGAAAGGAACGGACGGCTGGACTTTTCATCGAAAGTCCGGATGTCTTCGTCTCTACTTGCAAGAGGGGACCTCGGACCAGGGTAGAGACCGCGATAGCCAGACGATTCACATCCATTGCAGTCCGCATCGCAAACCGGCGAATGAAGCTCGCTTTCAAGTAATAACGGCTGCAGCTATTCCACAAGAACAAGGCGCTGAGCACAAATTGCGCCAGAAAGGGAGTCGCGGAGCAGACCTTGACGTTATTCGCGTGGAAGATCTTCTCTATCAGTTGGAAATTTTACATCCTTCAGCAGTCAAGGCACGGGAGCAGTTGCTGCACCTGGGGGGATTGCTCATTCATTATGCCGTATCACGCGGCTGGTCGCTTCATGAAATTTTAAGGGAAGAATATGCGTCCTTCCTGGAAGCCACGGCCGCTTCATCCGTAGAAGAAAGCCTGCATAGGTTACGAAGTGCCGCCGAACGCCTGGCGCAGCATGCTCATAAACAAGCCCGTCCAAGAGAGCACCCTCTTATTGAACAAACAAAAGCTCTTGTCGAGCAAGAGTTAGAGCATGAGATTACATTGCGTGCTGCAGCAGAACGACTTCATACGAATGCCTCCCATCTGAGCAGACTGTTTAAACAATCTACATCCATAACATTCTCCCAATATGTATTAGAACGTAAAATGCTGCATGCTCGAAAGCTTCTCAATCAAGGCTGCAAAGTAGCTGTTGTAGGAGAACGTCTAGGTTACAAAGACCCGGGCTATTTCATACGAATTTTTCGCGAATACTGGGGTACAACCCCGGGTCAATGGCGGGAGTAAGCAGAGGCTTAAAAAAGGGTAGCTCGTTTAATATATTCCGAAGGGCTTATGCCCTTATTTTTTTTGAATATGCGGCTGAAATAGAATGGATCGCTGAAGCCCACTTTAGCCGTGACCTCACTAATAGTGCAGCCCTTTTCCAACAAGAACTGGGCTTCGTCAATACGAATCGAATTGAGATACTCTATGGGCGTCATTCCCATGATTCGGCGAAATGATTGGCCGAAATAAGAAGGCGTTAATCCTGCAAGCTCTGATAGAGCGCTGAGCGTGAGCTTTTGATGATAGTGAGTTTCCATATATTTAATGACATGTTGAATCCGCTCTTTGTATTTATGACTTTCTGTATTGAGAGAATAAACTTGAAATAGCTCATCCAGGATTTTCATGAAGTGGCTTCTGCAGGCTAGCATTCTGTGATCTATGCCATTGCCCCAAGCAAGGGAAAGATCCGTGAATAGCCGAACGAAGCGGTCAAAATTATCGGGGACAGTATAGGTATCAAAGGGGAGCTTGGGCACATCGTATGACCTGGTCTGAGATCCTTCAGGAATGACTGCCGTTAGCACGAAGTTCCCTCCCATACACCGGAGATAGTTCGTTCGGGATGTTTCGTAACCAAATTCCTCATTGGTGGGATGATAGACAAGCATCCCGGGCGACAGCCTTGTTTCTTTCCCGTTTGTCCATGCGGCTCCTTCCCCTTCCACAATCAGCATCAAATTGTGAAAATTGCGTTTTCCTACGGGAACGCACCAGGATTTATGGGTATGCCGATCTACAATATGATACAGGGTAGGCACTAAAAATGGATACTCCGGCAATGAATCCATACGATCCTCCGTTCACTTAATTGAGATCATGTAACCTGAACCAAATTATAACAAAGAACGAGAAATTGTACAGGTGACTAAGAAATGCTGCATGTTCAATTCATGAAAACTCAGTAGAATGGAGGCATAACCCCAGAGAGAAGGATGGTATGGTAATGAATTCATCTGTGACCCTCCGTGTAGAGAGCGGAGGCTTCGTGCGAGTTGAAGTTATTGGCGAATGGACATTCCGGATTCAGCTCTCTAGAGACGGGCAATTTAAAGATGCTGCATTATTGAAATATGGCATTGTTCGGGGAAGCTGGCCGAAAGTGCGGTTTGAGCTGCAAGAGACGGGTGACGGATGGCAGATACGAACAAGCGGTGCTCAGCTGTCAGTAAGCAAATACGACGGACGGATCGTATTGAAGGATGCCAAAGGACAGATTCTTCTGCGGGAAGCTGTCCCGGGACAAGCAAACGGCCCGGCTGGCTTAAGGGCAGAATTTGAGCTTAGCGATGAGGAACGATTGTATGGACTTGGAGATGAATCAAGAGAAGGAATTCAAAAGCGCGGCCATAGGGCTAAGATGTGGGTGAAAAATGTAGATTGCTATGCACCGATACCTTATGTGATGAGCAGCAGAGGGTGGGCGTTTTTCTTCAATACGACCTGGAGGCATTTCTTCGATCTAGGTTATACCAACAAAGAGAGATGGAGCGTGTTCGCCAAACGCGGAGAGCTGGATTACTATTTAATCGCCGGGGAGAGCTTGCCCCAGTTAATTAACCGGTTTACGGACATCACAGGAAAACCTCATGTGCTTCCCATTTGGGCATACGGTCTAACCTTTGTATGTAACGAACAGGCGGATGCAAAACAAATGCTGGACGATGCATTGAATTTTCGCAGAGAGGGGATCCCCTGTGACCTGATCGGTTTGGAACCGGGGTGGATGGCGCGGCATTACGATTATTCTACAAAGAAAACATGGCATCCGGAACGTTTTTACATTCCGCCCTGGGCGCCAACGGGGCCTCAAAATTTCACAGGGGCACTTGAACGTCTAGGCTTTAAACTAAGTCTGTGGCTATGCAGCGATTATGATGTGACGCATCATGAGGAAAGGGAGCGTGAAGGAAGCGAGCAAGAGCTTAATCAAGGTGAACCCCTAAATCACCCGGAGGACTTTGAGCAGGATCTTCGCGCCCATACACCGGTCTATATGGATCAGATTACAAACAAAGAAGAGCCTTGGTTTCAACATCTCAAGAAATTCGTCGATCAGGGTGTTTCCGCTTTTAAAATGGATGGGGCCCGTCAAGTGAATGAGCACCCGGACAGGAAATGGGCGAACGGGATGGATGATGAGGAAATGCATAATTTGTACCCAACCATCTTAAATAAGCAGATGCATGAAGGCTACTCGGAGCATGCTGGGCGCAGGTCGATGATCTATAGCTCAGGAGGGTATACAGGAATACAGCAATTTGCCGCAACTTGGGCCGGTGATACGGGCGGTGGTCCCAAGCCGCTGATCTCCTTGTTAAACCATGGTCTGTCAGGCCATTCCAACACCAGCTGTGATATGGACGTATTTACACCGGAGGGGATCCATTTCGGATTTCTTCAGCCATGGTCTCAAGTTAATAGCTGGGCTTATTGGCGCCAGCCCTGGCTCCTTGGGGAGAAATTGCTCCCCATATTCAAAGATTACGCCAGGCTTCGATACAGGCTGATTCCGTATATTTATTCAGCCGCACACAATGCGGCCCTAACGGGGATGCCGATCCTTCGTGCAATGCCGCTCGTATTGAATGAAGAACCCCAAATAGATCATTTAGTAAATCAATATATGTTGGGGGAGCATTTACTAGTCGGTGCATTTACTAATCATATGTATTTGCCGAAAGGGAAATGGTGGGATTTTTGGTCGGGAAGAACCTGGGAAGGCGGGCGAGAGGTCGTTGTCGGATTTCCAGTAAACCGTGGAGGACCGCTGTTGGTTAAGGGGGGAGCGATTATTCCCACATGGTCGGAAAGGGACTACATCGGACAGAAGTCCGAGCAAGAAATACACCTGCAGGTCTATACCGGCGGGAGCAGCAGCTTTGTCTTATACGAAGATGACGGTGTTAGCTATCAATATAAAGAAGGGAAGATAGCCGTAACCGAATTTCTTAGTCAGACCAGAGGCAACGAATTTGTGCTAACCATTGGTGTACGCCGGGGAAGCTATGATGGAATGCCCGCACATCGATCTTATAAGGTATCCATTTTGGCGGAGGCATGCCCGTTGTCCGTTACCATCGATGGAAATCACGCAGGAGGAGAAGCGTGGACCTATGACAAACAAGCAAAGTGTATCCAGATCCAAGACCTCCCGGATTCTCTTGAAGATGCAAGCAGAGAAATCATTATTCGGTTTTAATTAGTAAAGGTACCTACAAAACAAGGAAAGGGTCGATAAGCCATGAAAATAAAAAAGGGTGTTCTGCCGACGCTGCTTGGGATTCTTCTACTTACTGCTTGCACCAGTGGACCGCAATCGCCGACAACGGATGTAGACCCAAGGAACAAAACCGTCCTTGAAAGCGGCGAACCTGCCGAGCTAAGTATTTACTTATGGTCATTATCCCAACAGGAATTTGATTACATTGCCGAGCTAGCTAAAGCCCAGTTCCCCAACTTGACGCTAAAAGCGGTTGCACCTCAAACCAGTGGTAACAGTATAGATGAACTATTAACCCTTGGAACCATGCCTGATATCTTCGTAAACCGCTTCTCCACTGATCTGAAAAAACGGGACCTTCTGGTTGATCTTGAAGACTATATCAAGAAATACCACTATGACACGAATCGCTTGGAGCCTGTTACTCTCGAACTGATGAAGAACGATGCAAACGGAATGGTTGCCGGTATTCCGCTTGATTTTGCAGTGAATGCTCTTCATTACAATAAAGATATCTTTGATAAATTCGGCCTTCCCTATCCTAAAGACGGAATGACATGGGATGAGGTCTATGATCTGGCTAAGCAGCTTACTCGCAATGAGAACGGTACATTGTATCGCGGTTTCAGCGACCGATGGATGGACACATTCTTTGCACAAAACCCATTCGGTTTAAGCTACTTAGCTCCCGATGAAGATAAGGCTGCTGTTAATAACGAGGGCTGGAGGAAGGTCGCCGAGAATTGGAAGCGTTTTTACGCACTTCCCGGGCTTCAATTCGACGCTAAAACGATAAACAAGGAGGAGGACCGAAAGGTATTTCAAAAAGGAGCCTCGGCGATGACGGTGTGGGCAATGAATATGCAGGACTGGAATTTCAATTGGGATGTGGTCAGTATGCCCACCTATGCTGAGAAGGAGGGCATCGGAGCACCTGCAAGCGTCAGATATCTTTATATTACGAAAAGCAGCAAAAACAAGGATGTCGCGTTTCAATTTGCCGCCTGGTTAACCCATGATGAGGTTCAAACCGCGCTAGCCAAAAACAAAGGCTTTCTGACAGTCCTTAAAAATCAGGAGATTCAAAAAGCATACCGCCAAAACGACGAGATTTACCGAGGAAAGCATGTTTCATCCTTCTATTTCAACAAATATCCGGCGGTGGCAGCTGCCAGAAAACCAGGATTGGTCTCGATAGACGCTCAGAGCTTATTTATCAAGGAATTGGAAAAAGCAATTTTACAGGGTACGGATTTGAATACCGTTATGCGCAGTGCCGAGGAATCGATAAACCAGGCTATTCAAACGGAGAAAAGCAAGTAAGCATGTTTTTAATCACGCGAAACGAAGGCAAATCGGTATAGACCGATTGCCTTTATTTCGTTACCGGGCATGGACGGCTCATCTAACGCTCATCTAACTCCTTCACACATAACGATCCCAAGTAATGATCCAGCAGGTGTTCCACTTGCCCGGCAGTGAGTCGTGCCGGCCTCATCATTTGATGTATAGCTAGTCCGTCGACAAGCGCATACAATTTCTCCGTTTCCAGAGCGGCATCCAAGCCCGGCTTGGCCAGATTGTTCGTTTGCAAGCATTCAATTACAAATCTAGAGGCATTGTATAACCCATTCTGCATTTCTTCGCTTACATGCTTAAGCTCCGGGTAAATAAATACCTTGGCGTTAAATAAAAACCAAACCTCCATCTCCATAGTTCTTTCCTCATCCATAGGCAAAAATTGCATGATCAGTTGTTTCAAATCTGGTAAAAACGGTTTCGCAATAATAAGCGATTCGACACGCTCTTGAACGCGTTGAACAAAGATGCTCATGCAAAAGGCAAAGAGCTCAGCCTGTGTGGAAAAGTAGTGCCTCATCGACCCTACCGACAGACCGGCTTCCTTCGCAATATTTCGTACCGTGGCCTGTTCCAGTCCAAATTTCCGAATGACTCTCAGAGCGGCTTGAGCAACACTATGTCTCTGTTTCTCATGATCAACAATTTTAGGCATAATTTTATTATATCAATTTGATTTCACAATACAATGTGTTAAAAAAACTGCATGATGAATTTCAAAAGGATCTATTGCTTCATGAGTAATAGCTCAACATTTCTTTTTATAGTACATTGTGCTATAATAACTTTGTTTATTAATACAATGTACTAAAAAGAGAGGAATCATACTTCAATGAATCGTAGGGCTAGACAAAAGAAAACATCAAAGTGGAAAAGATTATCGCTCGGTGTAGTCACTGCCGTTATCGTCCTGGCAGGATCCGGGATGATTTACGAACGGGTGGCGTCAACAGAGGCAAAGAAGAGCTTTCCTCCACCTGGCAAATTAGTAGATGTTGGCGGGCATAGACTACATCTCAAAAAACAAGGAAGCGGATCTCCGACAATCATTCTTGAAGCAGGAAGCGGAGAAACGAGCCTATCCTGGAGAAATATCCCTGAGCGACTGGCAGAGAATGCTGCCGTTGTTGCCTATGATCGCGCCGGCTATGCTTGGAGCGAGAGCGCAAGTACGGAACGAACGGGAGCAAACATCGTACAAGAGCTGCACGCTGCTTTGGAAAAAGAGGGAGTTGGCGGGCCTTATCTGCTCGTCGGTCATTCATTGGGGGGGCTATATGCAAGATTGTTTGCACAGACATATTCCAATGAAGTCATGGGCTTAGTACTTATCGACGCCAGACCCGAAAACGATGAGAGAGAAACCAAACCTATTCTCGAAAAAGAGAATTTTGCTAAAACGCCGCCTGCATCGATTTTAAAGCTTCTTAAACTGTCAGGAGGCTTCCGGTTATTCCAGAATTATTTGTTGGAAGGGCTGGTTTCGGAAGCCGACCGAGGACAGTTCCTCGATGTTATAGCGACGCCTAGCTATTTTGAAGCTAAGGAACAAGAAGGGAATTTGGCGCAATCTACGGAGGATGCAGTCCGGGGACAAACCTTGGGATCGCTCCCGGTAAGGGTCATTGCCAGAGGACTTCCTCAGAATTATACTGCGTTCGGGATTTCAGAAGACGGGGGCAAGCGGCTGGAGGAGATATGGCAGGCGGGCCAGAGAAATATGCTGAACATTTCAACCAACAGCGAGCTTATCGTGGCAAAGAACAGCGGTCATATGGTCATTCACGACGAGCCCGATCTGGTTATAGAAACGATACGTAATTTGTTACAGCAAAATCAATAGCAGCCTGGTTGTTGAAAAAACTATTTAGTGAAAAAATGCGAAAGGTGATAGGCGGGGTATTCCTTGTAGGAGCGACCGGAGGGGGATACCCCACCGGTTACCAAAGTATGTCCACGATATTGAACATTCCGGTAATGGCAATATTCAATGAAATTCCTTACATGATGGAAATGATCATTCTAATTTATCCCCTCAAATTAGCTACCCTTCTCTAACAAGCTCAGCGACATCGCCGCGATGCGTTCCAGCTTCTCTTTTGGTGCGGTAGTTCGCGCCAAGACCCGCAGTCCGACTAACGAGTTATGAAGGAATTCGGCGTATAGCTTCGCCTCCTGCTGCGTATTAAATTCACCGTCCTGTTGTCCGCGGGCGATAATGCCTTCGAGCAAGTGCTCCAACTTCGCAAATCCTTGCTGTGTCTTCGCGTCAATTTCCGGATCGCGTGCTGCAAGCTCGACTGCCGAATTGACGATCATGCACCCGGGCGGCGCGTCCTCCTGACCGTAGATCATGAAGTCGAAGATGAAACGCAGTGCCCCCCTTGCCGTTTCGGAGCGGTCCACTCCGCTTTTTAGCCAGGTGTCGACCCGATTGTCGAAACGCTCTACGGCCTTCAAAAACAACGTCCGTTTGTCGGAAAACGTGTCGTAGAGGCTTCTGCGGTGAATGCCCATGTTTTCGACCAGATCTTGCATGGACGTCTTCTCGTACCCTTGCTCCCAGAACAGCTTCATGGCTTTCTCCAATACAGCGTTCTCTTCGAATTGTTTGCTTCTTGCCATGTTCTTCTTGCCTCCTGAACGCAATATAACATATTGAGAACGAAAGGTAAAGAAAGGTTTTTTTATTGCTACAGAGGGTCTAAGTCTTTCTGTAAGACATGTTTAAAAGCAGTAACAGTATAAATATTGATACTATATAACAGGAATGTGCGTACTTTTTAAAACATGGTGTATAAACTATACTTCGTTCATAACCAATTCAACAAAACATTTGAAGGAGAGATGTAAAATGGCAGCAGAAAAAATGAAAGCAGTAGGTCTTTACAAGTATTTGCCTATTGAAAATCCGGATAGTCTGATCGATGTGGAGCTGGATATGCCAAGTCCGGCAGGAAAGGATCTTCTCGTGAAGGTAAAGGCAATCTCCGTAAATCCTGTCGATTACAAGGTCCGGTCGCCCAAAGAGCGTGAGGAGACTGTACCGAGGGTGTTGGGTTGGGATGTTGCGGGCGTGGTCGAACAGGTGGGCCCCGACTGCTCCTTGTTCCGCCCTGGCGATGAAGTCTTCTATGCCGGCAGCATTACGCGTCCCGGGGGGAATAGCGAGTTTCACCTGGTGGATGAACGCATCGTTGGAAGGAAGCCTTCCAGACTCGATTTTGCACATGCGGCGGCTTTGCCTTTAACATCGATTACGGCTTGGGAAAGCTTGTACGACCGGCTGGGAATTTCACCAAATAAAGCTGATAACGCCGGCAGGACTATCTTGATTATTGGAGCAGCAGGGGGCGTAGGCTCGATTGCCACGCAATTAGCGAAATATTCGGGATTGACTGTCATCGGTACGGCTTCCCGCCCTGAATCGGCCGAATGGGCTAAGGAACTTGGAGCGGATTACGTTATTAACCATTTTGAGGCGTTCGTGCCGCAACTAAAGGCTGTCGGATTCGATCAAGTTGACTATATTCTCTGCTTGAACAGCACGGAAAAGCATTGGACGAACATGGCCGAAGCGATTGCACCACAAGGCAAAATTTGCTCAATCGTTGAGACCGATGAATTATTAAATCTGACATTGCTGAAAAACAAGAGTGTCACGTTCGTGTGGGAATTGATGTTTACCCGTTCCATGTACCAAACCCCGGATATGATCGAACAGCACAAGCTGTTGAATGAAGTCGCGCGTCTCGTGGACGAAGGAGTGCTTCGGACTACCACAAACGTAACGCTGACGCCGATAAATGCCGAGAACCTGCGAAAAGCGCATGCCATGCTGGAAACGGGTCGAACCGTCGGAAAAGTGGTTTTGGAAGGTTTTTAACTTTATAGAAGCGAGTCGGTTAATCGCATGCCGCAGCCTCAAGCGCAATTTACTTAATCCAGAGTCATTTTGTGACTGGTACGGGTTTGGATTTGGAAACGGACATCATCGAATCCATCACAAGGAGCTCCTCATGATTGGAAAATCTTCTTTTCCCTTGGCATCCACGGCGAATTTATTTATATTGAACATAAGTGTTGGGATGAGCAGGAAACCTGGATTGAGGAGCTGAGTATACATGCGAGACCGTAAAAGCGGGTACGGGCATTGTCCAAATGACGAGGGCTGCCCGGTTGAATTCACTTTGGATGTTATTGGGGGGAAATGGAAAGGGGTATTGCTTTATCATCTGATGGAAGGACCCAAGCGCTTTAATGAATTTCGTCGAATTTGTCCGACCATTACCCAACGGATGCTTACGCTGCAGCTTAGAGAGCTGGAGGAAGACGGAGTCGTACACCGGGAAGTGTATCACCAGGTACCGCCCAAGGTAGAATATTCCCTAACGGCATTCGGGGAAACATTGACTCCGATTATTGCCGCTATGAAGGAATGGGGGAACAACTACAAGAGGACCATTCGCAATCCTATGGAAAAATAATGAGTTGTGGATTGTACCGCGGCCCGGGAACGGTGTTCCAATTCTTGGCACGTGGGAGTCATGATGGCTGGGTGATTTGAAAAAAGCATAAGAGAATGATCGGTAAAAAAATAATTCTTTACCGATCGTTCCCAATATGTTACGATACTTTTCGAAAAGAAGGAAACGAATAAATCATCTTCAAAATAGAATGATCATTCTCAAATTGAAAAACCAGCTGTTACCAGATGAAAGGAGATGGAATGAAATGAGTTATTTTGAATCGGCACACGGGGTAGTAAGCTGGAGTGATGATCTGCAGAGCGTGATCATGGAATGGAGAGGCTTCGCTTACGGTCAGGAGTTTCAAACCATTTTTCTCAAGGGAGCGGAGCTTCTGCAAATAAAGAACGGCAGCAAAGTGTTGATGGATATCCGTCACGGCTCGGCCATCAAGGCGGAGGACAAACTTTGGATTGGGGAGATCTTCATCGAGCGTGCCTACGAAAGCGGCCTACGCCATCTTGCAATGGTTCAGCCGGAGAGCGTGATAGCCAAGCTGAGCGTCAATCGAACCGTAGAAGGTCTCAGCTCGCTGCCTTACCAGCAAGAAAGCTTCACCGATTGGGACGAAGCCGTGCTATGGCTCTCGAATCAGCCGCATCAGCAAGCAGCACTACCGGTTGAACGTGCGGAGCGAACAGCCTAATCTTTAACGTTCTAATTGGAGAACGGTCGTTCTAATAGAATGATGGTGTTCTCTAGGCCAGACAAATGATCATAGACCCATCTTTACATAGATCCGATGCAGGCGGTAAAACTAATCTGACGTTTCCGCACTGCTTGATAACGGACCTGCAGGCAGATTCCTGCTTCCGGATCATTATTACTAACATAATAACCGCTGCTTCTTTTTTAGAATGATCATTCTCATAAATGAAGCACTTGATAAGGAGCGATTTCCATGAAAACTTTAATTATCGTTGCACATCCTCATATGCAGAGTTCCCGAATCAACCGGTTTTGGACAGAAACCATGAAGCAGCAAAAGGATACGACCGTTCACGAGCTGTATGACACGTATCCGGATCACAATATCGATGTCGCGCATGAACAGCAGCTCTTGGACAGCCATGACCGCATCATTTTCCAATACCCACTCTATTGGTACAGTACACCTCCTCTGCTCAAGCAATGGTTTGATGAAGTCTTGGCTTATGGCTGGGCTTTCGGTCCGGGAGGGGAGCACTTAAAGGGCAAAGAAATTGGCATAGCCATCTCCACAGCAGGCACTGCAGCCTCTTATCAGCCGGGCGGATACAATTTGTTCACCATACGGGATATCGCCAAACCAATGGAGGCACTTGCCAATTATGTAAGCGCCCATTACCTTCCGCCGTTTGCATTACATAATGCACATCACTTGACGGATGAGCAGATCGCTTCCAGTGGGGCTGCTTATGTAAAGCACTTAGCATCTGTGCAGCATGTTCAATCGAGCGAACCCATCGTCATATTAAACTAATCTAAAACTAGGAGGACAATGTCCATGACTAAGAAAATTGCATTGATCACAGGAGCAAGCAAAGGACTTGGATTCGAGATTGCCAGACAACTGGGCCAGCAAGGCATCACGGTATTAGTAACAGCAAGGACACAAGACGCAGCTGATGAGGCTGCAGTTCAATTACAGGGTGAGGGCATTCAAGCCGTCGGTCTTCAGCTTGAGGTAACGAACGCGGAACATATCGCTGAAACGGTACGGTTTATCGAGAAGGAATATGGACGGCTGGATATTCTGGTGAACAATGCGGGAATTTGGGTGGAAAAGCCAGGCTACGAAGGGGATGCATTCCGAGATACGTTTGAAGTCAACACCTTCGCCCCTTACTTGATCACAGAGGCATTGCTGCCTCTGCTGCTAAAAAGCGATGCCGGACGGATTGTCAACCAGAGCAGTGCACTCGGATCGATACAAATGCTGCTAACGAATGAACTGGCTCAGCGCATCGCCACTCCTGCCTACTCGGCCTCCAAGGCGGCTTTAAACATGCTTACAGCCTACTGGGCGCAAAAATACAAGGCGACCAAGCTGAAAATCAATTCTGTACACCCGGGCTTGGTAAAAACGCGAATAGGCGGCGATAAGGCGGAGCTGTCCGTAGAGGAGGGAGCGAAGACTGCTGTTCGTTTAGCTGTATTGCCGGAAGACGGGCCAACGGGCGGTTTCTACTACATGGAGGAGCAGCTTCCTTGGTAAAAATATTTTAGGATCTAGCCTGTTGACGATCCACATAGTAAAGAACAGCCGCTTTTAAAAGAAAGAGGCTGTTCTTTAATCTAACTCAAGCTTAACGCGGTTTGAGCATTTTGAATATCCAATTGGATTTGCTGCTTCACCTGAGTAGGGTGATAGAATCCATTTTGAATCATATAATTGGATATTTGCTCATGCGCCATAATTGCATGATCCAATTGTTTACGAAGAATTTGTCTTACTTCCGGAGTACTTGTCTCGGAAAGAGCAGCAGCATAAGACTTAATGCCGCTTTTTGCTGAAATCAGCATGTCATTGGCTATTACTTGATCCGTCATTTGACCCATTCCAGCCATATTTTGGACAAGTGTATTCATTCCATTCTTCCTCACTTTCTATTTTAAACTTTAGCCAGCACATTTTGAAGCTCTTGGATATCCTGTTTAGATTGAGTAATATCCTGAACAATGATGTTCTTTAAGTTGGGATCCTGAACTAAATTTTGCATCGCAGCGGACTTAGTTAAACATACATTTTTAAAGGACAAGATTTCATGCAGCTCCAAAATCTCGTGGGTTCCCAAATTTCCTGCAATGGGGCTATTCAATGACCTCACCTCCTTATATTGACTCTAATACTGTATACGTAGTACCTTGGAATTAATCTTCCAAAATAATCCAGAATCGTGAAGGCTGAATTTAACAGAAAAATGGATGGAATATGTATAGATGACCTGCTGCAGATAGTCGATGATGGGTTCGATACGCCGGAATGCTGATGATCTTGGGCCGATGAATAAGCAAGCTGCAGCTCAATTGCTAGCCGCGAATATAATCGAAGGCATCACTGAATTGACGCTTGCTCCGCAAGAGCCTCCGTACATGACCTAAACGTGGTTTTTCTGAAGCGATTGCTTTAATTTTAGAAATTTATCATGAACAAGAAAGCCCCCAGGGCTCGTGCCTTTTTTGTCGGATGACAAGAATATAGTCCGATTAAATACCGCGTAGATTTTAACTGGTCTAAAACTAATTATAGGTCTTATATTCAATAGCCAAGTGTTAATAGTAGACGGTGTTCATAATGCAGGGGATGTGATTGCAACAATGGCTGCTTTAGGCTCAGCGAAGGTTGCACAAAAGCCTGCTGATGATGACCATCCGTACGGACATGGTAAGAGTGAACTTATCGGTTCTGCTATGGTAGCTATTATTATGGCTCTTGCTGCCATTTATATTGCGTATCATTCTATTGAATCTTTTTTTCATACAGCAACCGAAGCAAGCTTCGTTGCATTAATTGCTGCATTCATCTCGTTAGTTTGGAAACAATGGTTGTACATTTACTGCATAAAACTTGGTAAAAAGACAAATAGCAAGAGTCTTGAAGCAACGGCTTACGATCACCTGGCGGATGTGTATGCTTCCATCGCGGCAGTTGTTGGGATTACAGCCTCTATCGTTGGAGACAAGTACAATATTGGATTCTTAAGTTATGGAGACGCGGTTGCCGGTATTGTTGTTGCATATTGATGTGTTGATGGAAAAGACAATTTCACCGGAAAAGTTAAAAGAGTATGAAGAGCTTGTTTTTTCTGTTCCGGAAGTAAAACGTATCGACCGACTACGTGCGCGAGCATTTGGACAATACGTGATGATTGATGTTCGAGTTGGGATACCGGCTCGATTGAGTGTCCAAGAAGGGCATGATATTTCGAGGAAAATCAAACAAATTATCATGGAGCAACACAACGATGTTGAAGAAGTACTAATTCACTTGAACCCTTGGTACGAAGAAAATAATAATGAACCTATGTGTTTAGATCAAATTTGAGATAATGAAGAATTATTACCTAATAAAGAATAAATAGGGCGAGGCTTCCGAGGTGACCGGGAGCCTCGTTATGTGCTGATGTCTATTATTGGAAGATTATAATTTCTAGGATTAGCCCCAATGACCATGAACAGTATTGTAATTCATAAATGCCAAGAGTCTGGATCTATGGTTCTATTACTTGTTAAATATTGCTCAAACATATCTATGATCGCTAAAAATCGCTCTGCTTCACGATAAACATGGTCAGCTAAAAGGGGATGAATGATGCTCTTGATACGACAAGCATCAATTAAATCACGAGCAGTCTTTTTAAAGTCACGGAGACTGACTACAGATACGCGATTTTGGTCCAAGAATTGACTAAGTAACGGTTGTGTTTGAGATTGGGGACGCATGGAGCTTAAATCTTGAGCTTGCCAGAGCAATTGGTCAAAATCATGGCTAAATTCATTTGCTTGATCAACTAATTTGCGCTCCGATGGGTCAAGGAGATGACTTATAAACTTAGCATGGTCAGCCATTATTTTCAAAAAGAAAACATTTTCGTCGATAATAGCATCGGGAAGTGGTTCTAATTGGCCATTATTAAGTTCTGAGAGTCGATTTCTAAAATAATTAGCTTCTCGGCTAATGTGATCAACTAAAAGGGGGAAGTTATTTGCCCCAGGAAGTTTACAAGTTAGAATTAACCCCAATACTTTTCGTTTAAAGACCCAAATATGTGAAGCAGCATTGCGTACTTCCGAGTTAAAAGCCCTAATAAGTTGTGGATCAGTTGCAATAGAATATGAATTCGCTCTCGTCTCAATCTGTTCGAAAATTGAATAAAAACCATTTGCTTCCTGAATTAATTGTGTGTCTTCACATCGAAAACCAAGCCTAAGAAATAAGGAGTGCTCTTTCATTATTCGTGACCAAAATCGAATTTCATCGAGGGAACGTGTAACAAAAGCATCCGCCATGGACCCAGCCTCCTTATTAAGGTTCTTTTTATATTCATATGTGACAATACTGCTACAAGAACATAAAAAATCCAAATTCCCAATCGCTTAGGAATTTGGATTTATAATCGGATTTCAATGTAACTTAATGGTGCGGACTTTCATTCTTTTTTTCAATGTATGATGTCCCTGACAATTTATCGTTGTAAGGGGCATTCATGGAGCAGTTAGCTCCTGTGATTGATAGTGATTTCTCATGTTGGTATTTACTGCAGCGAAACCCGCCACAGCGGAAGCCAATGTATGGAACATATCCGTATTTGTTACTGAGTCATGTGCCCACTTTATGGGCATTTGTACCAACACAAGTTATCAGCACTTGGTAATAGGGGAAAAATTATGAGATTAGTTAGTCTTTATTCTCACGAAGTTGAGAAATAAAAAAGTTGGCTCCTGAATTTATGACCATCTATGCTGAAAATCAGAAACGGAGTAACGTACTTGTTATTGGAAGTTACTTGCGCGGCTCTATTAATTTGAACAATTCGGAATATATTCTTGTCATTTATCGGAACAAATTCTTGTCATCCGACATTTTTCGACGACACAAACCTTGGAGGCTTTCTTGTTGCTTGAAGGATCAAATGCCGTGCACCGGGAACAGTTAGTCGCCGGCGCTCAGAACGGCCAGATCCATCTGACCGATTTGCTCCTTGTCGGAGATGATATGGAACCTGGTGATTTTGCCGTCTGCGATCGCCACCTTGATTACGAACAGCAGCTCGCCGCGCGGAGCAACCACAATGCCCACGGCTCCGTCGATGAGCATCGGACGAGCGGCCCGTGCTCCTCCTGCGACCACCTGCCCCGATACGGCCTGCACGCCGCGTATCACTCTTGCTGCGCCGTCCACACCCCGGTCGTCCTGCAGCACGACGTTCGGGTCGAGCACCTTGAGCAGCGCTTCGAAATTGCCAGCGCGAGTCGCCGCGAGGAAGGCGTCGACCAGTTCCCGCTGACGCGCCAGATCGGGGCGTTGGTCCGTCCCCGTCCCCTGCACCCGTCTTCGCGCACGGCTGGCCAGCTGCCTTGCCGCCTCCTTGGAACGCCCGACGATCGGGGCGATCTCCTCGAAAGGCAGCGCGAACACATCATGCAGCACGAACGCGATCCGTTCGGCCGGATTCAAGCTGCCAAGCACGACGAGCATGGCGAGTCCGACGGAGTCGGCCAGCAGCGCCTCTTGCTCGGGATCGCTCCCGTCTCCGCGGCTTGAGCCGGGCTCGGACGCGTACGTCGCGAGAGGCTCCTCGCACCTTGATTTGCGCGAGCGAAGCATGTCAAGGCATACCCGCGAGACGACGGTCGTCAGCCAGCCGCCAATATTCTCGATGCCGCTCGTGTCAGAGCGGCTGAGGCGGAACCAAGACTCCTGAACGGCGTCGTCCGCCTCACTAAGCGACCCCAGCATCCGGTAAGCTACTGCCTGAAGGTGATTCCGGTGCGCCTCGAATTGCTCCGCCAACCATTCCTGTGTCTCCATTCGATCTTCCCATTCCTCTCTATTTATTACCACATCAGAATGTTTAAGTTCATTGCAGCGCTAATGTGGGTAGGAGCCGCATTCTGATTGGCGATAAAAACTAGCTTTGAACGTGGTCGAACATCCATGAAAGGACAACGATAAACGTTGATCTCATAATAATGACGTATAAGACCCGATGAATGTGACCAAAAGTCTTAACCAGCGGGCCGTTCTCCGGCCGCCAAATTTTTTTACTCGGATCGGTCACATCTTCGGAATGCGCTCCGTCAATGTAGTGAACAACGAAAACGGCGGGCAGCGAGGGGAGACCGGCCGGCTCCCGAACGCTCCGACGGTTCGTTTCCCGATTCCATCTTCTGATTATTTCGCACGAAAGCGATAGCTGCGTTGGAGTGCCTGGATAATGAAACAACAATACCATAGTGAAAGGTGATATGAAAATGAAAATAACGATGATAGCAGGAAGCAACCGGGAAGGTGCGGCGAGCACGATGCTTCTCCGATATATCGAACGTCAGTTGAAAGCGAATGGTATTTCTGTTTCATTCATAGATCTGCACAAGCTGCCTTTGCCTCTGTTTTCGCCTCAATCAGGGGAGCTTCACCCGAATGCCGGTATGGTAGTGGGGGAGGTTATCAGTGCAGACGGTTTGGTTCTGGCGACGCCGGAATATCATGGGTCGATCTCGGGGGCGCTCAAGAATGCTCTGGATTATCTTCAGCCTAGTCAGGTTGCAGGAAAGACAGTGCTTGCCGTCAGCTCCGCCGGCGGTCCGGTGGGAGTCGGCTCGCTGCTGCATTTGCAAAGCATTGTGCGCAATTTGCACGGCGTCAATAACCCGGAATGGATTTCCACAGGAGGCGGCTACCTCAGCTGCGATGCCGACGGTACCCCACTCGATGAAGACCTGAAGGCGAGGATCCAATCCGCAGTCACGTCGTTCATACGGCTGACCCGGGCGATTGCCCCTGGCATCACAGCGGCTCAAGGATAACCATATAAAGGAGATGAAAGAATGATGCAAACGATCGAACAGAAAAATACGGAAACGGCTGTCGCGTTCATTGAGGAGCTGGGAAAACGGGGCGATCTGGAGCATACGGAGCAATTTTTTGCGGGGCAAATGATGGAGGCCTTTACGAATCGTCGCTGGACGGTTGAGGAAACGCTGGCCCAAGGGGAGAAGGTAACGGCCCGGGTGATTATTACAGGTACACATTCTGGGATGTTTGCAGGCCATGCCCCTACCGGCAAGCAGGTGAGAACCGCGCAGTTTCACGAGCTTCGTGTCGTCGATGGCAGCGTTGTTCATCACCGCCCCTGGTTCGACACGGGGACGCTGCTGCCCCAGTTGAAGGCCGAATAGCTTGCCGTTCGCATAACAAAATGTCCTTACTAGAGCAGAACGAAAACCGGTTGATTTTCCAGAACTTTAATTAAAGGAGATGCTGAACGTTGAAATCGGTAGAACAGCAAAATATCGAGACGGTGACCGCGTTTATCAAGGATTTTTGGAACGAGAGTGATTTTGACTGCATAGATCGGTTTTTGTCTGAGGATTATCAGGAGCTTGCCTACGGGTCCCGGGAAGGGCTGAAGCAGTTTGCCGGCAAAATATTGGAGGCTTTTCCGGACAAACGCTACACGGTGGAAGATATCATAGCTCAAGGGGAGAAGGTTCTCGTGAGAATGACAGTGAGGGGCACGCATGAAGGGGTGTTTTTCGGAACGCCGCCTACCGGTCATTCGATCGATGTCACGTTGTACCGCCAATACCGGCTGGCAGAAGGCAAAATCACCGAGCACCGCGGCTGGATCGATATGGTGACCATGTGGAGTCAAATTAAGGGCGCATAGCCCGCGGTTAAGGTCAGGAATCCTCAAAGCAAGAGGGTCCTGGCTTTTTTGCTGCCGCAAAACGGAGCTTAATTGTTTATTGGCGTTACTAGTAAGCAACCGCAACATAATCTGACGGGTTCCCGTTATTTAGCTTACAGGGAATGATTGCAAAAAAGTTACACTTCTAACGATAGAATTATTTTTATAGCTGCATCTCAAACGTTTGGGGGGACATTATGAAGAAAATTTTTATTGCCGGTGTGCTGCTGTTTATCTTGCATATGGTAGTTGCTTGCAGTCAAAAAGAATTATCGTATGAGCAGAACCTGGATCCTCGTTTCCAAAAACCTGTACATCTTCATTTCAGCAAACCCGATGGTCAGGGCTACATGATTTATAAGAAAATTGAAGATAATGAAACAGTTCAAACGATACTGGATATTTTAATACATGTGCCATGGGAAAATGCAAAAGTATCCATGCTGGGACTGCCTGATTATAAAATTACAACCGTCAATATAGATCCAACAGTTAGTTATGAACCTGTAACTTATGCCATTTGGCTCTCGCCGAAGAAAGACATACTAGAAGTGAATATTGAAGGTCAGTCCAAGTTTGGGAAAATTTCGAAAGAAGACACTGCAAAGTTACTTTCAATTTTGGCATCGCCCTGACGGAGTAACCGTTGCAAATGCCCTACATCAGTGACATTTGCCTTAAGTTTGGCGGCACTTGCTCCCAGCTATTTACAAATGATGGTATACCTGTTACTATGGATTCAACTTATAAGGGCGGAGGGGTTACGTGTGTTAAACTAATTTTCGATTTTACTTGCACAAAAAAACAGTGTTTTAAGGCTATTTGTGTGCATAGAAATCGGAAATTGGTATGCTTACATGCTAACCTTTTTAGTCGTGTGCTAGCGAGGTTGAGGACTATCTTCATGTCGCTTCGCACGGACTAGATTTTAAAGAAAATGAATTGAACATCCCGCGACGGGATTTCTGACCCGCTATAGGGTCTCGTACGTTCCTTTCATTTCTTTTTCGATTACTGTGCGCACAGGCAAAATAGCCTGTGCTTTTTTTATTATCACTTTGGAGGAATTATACATGAACGAACGATTAATACAGGTGGATGGAATAGAAATACGTACCGATAGTTTTGGAAGAATAGATGACCCGGTCGTATTGCTTATAATGGGTGCCCAGTCCTCGTTAATTTGGTGGGAAGAAGAGTTTTGCCATCGTTTAGCGCAAACGGGGCGTTTTGTAATTCGTTATGATAATCGCGACGTTGGCGTTTCTACAACCTATGAACCGGGTCAGCCGGACTATACATTTGAAGACATGGCAGATGACGCCATTCGAGTGTTGAATGCTTATAAGATCGAGAGGGCTCACATTGTAGGCATGTCCATGGGAGGTATGCTGGCTCAAATGATCGCGCTCAGGCGTCCAGAGAGAGTCCTTACCGTTACACTGCTATCAACATCCAATTTTGCACCGGAGCTTCCTCCGATGGAGGAACGAATTATGAATTTTTTCTCCAACTTAGGGGAGATCGATTGGACAAACGAACAGTCGGTCGTGGATTTTGCGGTTGATAGGTCCAAAATTCTTGCAGGCTCGAAGCATTCTTTTAACGAGAACAAAGTTCGCGCTTTAGCTAAAATGGAGTTTGCAAGAAGCAGCAGCATGGCCAGTATACATAATCACGCCTTGCTGGCGGGTGGAGAATCATATCTGACTCGGACGAGCGAGATTAAGATTCCTGCTTTGGTTATCCATGGCACGGAAGATCCGATCATTCCTTATAAACACGGACAAAATCTTGCGAATGTACTTCCTGGCGCGGTCTTGCTGACACTCGAAGGCACCGGTCATGAGCTGCACGAGGATGACTGGGATACTGTAATCGAATCGATTGCAAGACATACCTCGAAACCGGATTCGTTCAGCTAATATGGAGCATGGGAGTTATCGGATCAGATCGTGAAGCTACGTGAGGCTGTCCTTTAAGCAGGTAGCCAATTAGGAGAGATAACCCGATTCTGTCGAATCGGGTTATTTGCTGTCGAATAACACAGACGAGGCTTTGCTGGCACATTGCTCGGTATATCGAAGGGATGAAGTCGGGAACGTAGTTTTACTCTAACAGATCTTCGATATTCAGGGTGACGCCGCCATAGGAAGCATATCCGTAGCTTTTGGGCTTCCCATCTGCAACGGTATCGAACAGCAGTTTAGCAGGCGTCGCACCACCAAGTGCGGAAAACGTTGCTCTAAATTTCATTTCACCCTGTTTTGGACCAGTCAATTGAACATTAGCTTCATAACGGCTTTCCCCGCCGGCATTAATATTGGTCTTCTCATACCCGTTGTAGAAGTTCACGCCATCATCACTATAATTCACATACTGTACTTCCGTTTGTCCCGAGAAGATAGAGGAGCCATTTCGAATATAGGAGATGTACCCGGAGGCTTTTCCTGCAATCTTCCCATTCACATTGGGATTAACGGAATTGAGTACGGTCAAGTCTTTGATCCCATACGGGATATTATCTGTAGTGGGTTTAATCGGTACTGTCGGTTTAGGCTTATAATCAAGCAGGCTTACTTTCTGAATCCGCATTTGAGAGCCGCCACTGCCCCTGTATACTTCCAGCCACATCGCACGCTTGCCGTTCGGATGCCAGGACATTGGCGAGTAGTACACCCAATTTGGATCCGTAGTAAGCTGTATTCCTTTATACCCTGATTCGTTTATAGAACGATCAATGTCGATCAATACGGGACCTATGTTACCTTCCCTGAAATTCCGAACCCCAGTTACTGCATATGTATACAGCGGCCACATCATATCCGTAAAGGTATATATACCGTAGGGTCTTGGCATAAGCCCAAATAGGGCCGGGTCCGTATGGTTTGAGAATCGGGTGCTCATGACCATACCCAATCGTTCATCCGGGGAAAAGATAGTTGTTTCATCGTAACCGGGAGTATAAGTAATTTGCGTAGTATTTTCAGTATTCAAATCCTGTACAACAGAATCTGGGGTGCTGAATGCCTTCCCTCCGACAACCGATATGGCATTTCCTCCCTTTACAAACTGCTTCACTTCTCCTCCTCTTAACGGATTAGGAATCATATAGCCCGGTTTGTTCGGATCGTCCTTGAAGGTGGGGATACTGCTGATAAGCTGAGCCTTTTCAATTACATAGGTATCCGTTTTACGTGCCAGGACACCGATAGCTGCTGCACCGCCAATATCCGAGCGGAGTATCGTCCAGCTCATGTGTTTGTTGTCAGGAGCTATGATTATTTCTGACCAATGGGCGGTTATGCGTGCATCATCTACCAAGGTCGATGGATAGACGACAGGTACTAATTTAGCGCTGGTGCTGCTGTCGATGCTGGGCCCGCATTCAAGCACGTAATCCCCTAGCAATATTCGCTTATTATCCTGAAAGGGCATAATCCGGATACCGGGTGACTTTGGTTTTGTAGGTATGACCCCAGAGAAGATGACCTTGAAATTCGTTCCATCATCGTTCATTACCGCTATGTTCCAATAATCCGGAGTATGGATATCCGTTTCCTTTTTATAAATAAGGAGTACTTTTCCAGAGTACGTATAAGTGCTGCTCTCCAGCTTCTTAACCGAACCCGGCAGCGGAATAGTGCTTATAGCTACCCTTCCAATTCCATTGCTGCTGGCTTCCAGACTGTTACTGTCAGAAGGTGCGTTCGAAGCCGATGCCGGTGTTGCCACGGAAAATAAAAGACTCATCGCTACCAGTACAGGAACGATTCTTTTTTTCATCATGCTCGCCTCCAAATGAATAATTGACCAGGTTACTGCGTAGGGCTCAATCCATTTTTCCCAATGAAGAGCCTAGCTTGCTTTAGAACTATCCAAACCTGCAAATGTAAAATTACCTTGACCCAATTCACCTCCCGTCAGGAAATTGTATCCGGTTACAAAATTCAATATATGATTTGGTAAAAAATTACTCAACAGGTCGTTTTTAAGTTTTTGCAGGGTCATTTTTAAGGTTGCATAATAACATTGTTGGAGTAGCAGCTCCAAAAAACAGACTTAACAGGACTATGAAGCTGCTCAGGATCTAATAGAAAATCATAAAAATGCCCTTGTATAAACTTAAAATTGCCCCTTTGATAAATGAATCCTCTTAAAGTATATTTCATGTAAACGGATACAAAAAAAGAACAATGGCCATTGCCATCTTCTACCATAGAACTTTGGTAGCGTCGATACATCGCGGCATGTACAATAGTTAGAAAAGGCGTTTGACAAGAAGGGGCAGGGTATGGAGCGTAGAAGCCGGATGCGAAGGATTATGTCCATGATAAGAAACATGAGATTCCAAAATAAATTGTTGGCAGGCTACCTTCTGGCCTGTGTCATTCCGCTGCTAGGTGTAAGCGCCATCATTTTCCACCAATCGGCAGCTGGACTTGAGGATTCCTCTCAAGAATTCGCTTCACTGTATACATCCCAAATCAGAACCACCTTGAACGAATTCATCAAAGAATACGACAAGGTCACGAAGTCGGTGCTGGTCGACAACGATTTAATCTATAAAATCGGACAAGAGCGAAGCTTGCCCATGGACGAGTTGATTATCCAGAAGGTTGCCGTCCAGCGGCTGCTGATGCGGGTCGCCTTGCTTAAACCGGAGATCAGCACCGTGATGCTGATAAGCCGCGATAACAGTGTATATCAGTATACAACGACAACAAGCAGAGTGAATGAGAACATGTTACTATCCCGTGACTGGTACAAAGGGCTTCGCGGCTCGGAGGATACCTTTTTCATTACCGGACTGCATGACCGTTCTTATTACGAGGATAAAGGTGCTGGAGCCGTAGTAACGGTAGGAAGGGTTCTATTTAGCTACGACGGCGCCTATGCGGGCATCCTGCTCATCGATCTGGATCCGTTTACATTGCTCCAGCTCGATCATGATTTTGTATTGGCTCGTGATAAATACGGCATGAGTGTCATCATAAGCAATCGGCAAAACGAAATCGTCTATCATTCCGATGCGGCCAGCGGCCGGTTGTCCTGGCAGCAGGTGCTTGAATCCGGAGCGGAGTACCTCAAGGATGACAACAGCCATGACCAGATTGTATTATCGGGAAGCACCTCGCAGGGGAACCTGTTTATCAAAACCGAGATTCCGCGCTCGAAGCTGCTTCAGAAGATCAATCGGATCAAAGGAATGACGGTGGCCGTTATTCTGATGAGCTGTCTGGTCATAACTCTTATCTCGTTTGGGTTGAGCTATACGATCACAAGGCCTATTAAGTCGCTCCGCCGAAGCATGAAGCAGGCGGAAGCAGGCCAATATCTGCCCATAGAGAAGGAGCAGGCTAATGATGAGATTGGAAGTCTGGTTTATAGCTACAACAAAATGATAATAACGATCCGAACCCTGATTGAAGATGTGTATATTGCTGAGATCAAGCAGCGTCAAGCCAAATTCATCGCGCTTCAGAATCAGATCAATCCCCACATGCTGTATAACACCCTGGAATCCATCCGCATGAAAGCGCTGGTGAAGGACGACGAGGAGACCGCCGGCATGATTAAAATTTTGGCCCGCATGTTTCGGCTGGCATTGGGTAAAGAAGGCAAGCACCATTCTGTGAGACATGAACTGGATTATACGACGAATTACTTAGAGCTTCAAAACATCCGGTTTGATAATATGTTCAGGCTGCATATCAGAATCCCCGATGAGATGCTCGATTGCAGTATGATTCCACTGGTATTTCAGCCTATTGTGGAGAACAGTATTAACCACGGATTCGAGGACTATAGCCGGCCCATGAATATCGAGATTGAAGGCGTCTGGACCGAAGAGGAGGAAATTCGAATCCGTATCACAGACGACGGAGCCGGTATTCCTATGGAGAAGCGAGAGGAACTGATCGCCATGCTGGAGGATGCTAAATCGGACAAATACAAGCTGGAAGAAACCGATGTAGCGGAAAGCGGAGGTCTGGGCCTCAAAAATATCGCCGAACGGATTAAACTCCACTACGGCGACCAGTATTATCTGACGATTCGTCCTGGAGCGGAGCGCGGAACGACGGTCGAAATCTTAATCCCTAAGCTTTAGATCAACGCGCTGGATACAAACAGAGAAGGAGAGGTGCTTTGGGATGAGGTTGATCTTGGTGGATGATGAGAAGGGTATTGTAGATGGTCTCAAAATAATGATAAGCCGCTATATTCCGGAATGCGAGATTGTCGGCGCAGCTTACAATGGGGTGGAAGGGTTCCAATTAATTCAAAAACTTCGACCTGACATTGTCATTACAGATATCCGAATGCCTCAGGCTGACGGCCTCGATATGATTAAGATGCTGAAAGAAAAGGGCAGCCAGGCTAAGTTCATTCTCTTAAGCGGATATGCCGACTTCGAATATGCCCGAAGGGGTATACAGCTTGGTGTGCAGTTTTATATTAATAAACCGGTTGAGGAGGAGGAGCTGCGGGAATGTGTTTATCAGGTCATCGAGGCGGTCCGTGCGGACAAGGCCAAGCTGCAGGAGGTCGACGAACTGAAGCAGGAGGTTCAAAGCCGGATTCAAGAGAGCGCCTTGCGGGATATCCTCGATATCGGCAGCGATAATACTCTTGCGGAGGAACTGCTTCGAATTGCGCAGATACCAACGGAGGGGACTAATTACGCATGTATCCTGCTTGAATTCTATGGCAATGTCGATGCCTTAAAGGAGCATGGTCTTCAGCCGGTATTGGCCCAAATAGACCGAGTCCTGAGGCAATACCGCGGAGTGTATCTGCTGCGTTATTCGGGTGCGCAATTTGCCATGGTGGTTACTCAGGGAGGAACTATCGGGTATGCAGATCTTGTTCGTTCGGTACGGCGTCTTAAGGAGGAGCTGTTCGGGCAGCTGGGACTGTCCATGACCGTCGGTATAGGAACGGTTCAGAATCGGGCCGCCGGTATCAGCCAATCCTTTGAGGAAGCCCGTTATGCGTTAAGCTATAAAGTTGTCAAAGGGGCAGACACCGTAATCCCATTTCCTGAGATCATGAATCTGTCGGGACGCAGCCAGCCTGTTCCCGAAGCCATGATTGCTAAGCTGGAAGCAGGCATCGACAATATGGACGAGATGGAATGTGCAGGCATCATCCGCGAGATCTTTCGGGGGATGGAAGCCGAGCCCGGCATGAGTCCGGCAGACCTTCAGCTGCAGTGCTTGAACATTCTTTTATCAAGTGTCCGGAAGATGTCCTTTCAGCAGCTGCAGCAAAACGATTTCCTGGGCCGGCATATTTTGTCTTTAGAGGGTATTTCACGGTTTCAGACGCTGGTCTCTCTGGAGGAATGGATGGTTGAAGTCATTCGAAGAATTATTGCGTTCAAGATTGAGCATAACATACCTAAGAAGAAGGACATTATCAGTGAGGTCAAGGAGTATGTATCTACACACTATAATGAACCGATTACCCTAGCAGACTTAGCTGCCCGGTTTTTCATCAGCCCCTATTATTTAAGCCAGTTTTTCAAACAAAAGACAGGGGATACTTATGTGAATTTTTTGTCGCAGGTCCGAATCGGCAAGGCAAAAGAGCTGCTCGAGAAGACAGATTTGAAAGTATATGAGATTTGCCAGATGGTAGGCTACTCCGATTCGCAGCATTTTACCCGGCTGTTCGAGAAATTGACTGGGAGCAAGCCAAGTGAATACCGCAAGAATCTGTCTAAAATGTAAATCGATGTTATATAGCCGTTTAGCGGGAAGGAGTATCCATCAGGGTTCAGGTTTTCAACAATCTCCCCCCACTATGTGGGGTTTAAATTCTTAAAAAAGACCTTGTTTAAACTTAAAAATGCCCCGTTGAGAGCTTTTCCCCCTGAATGTATAGTTACTGTGTAAGCGAATTCAGCAACTAGATATTGGGGGGAACAAATTGAAAGCAGTTGCATTTCATCGAATGAAGGTATATTGGCCACTATATGTCATGGCGATACCGGGGATCATTTTTCTTATTATTTTTAAATATATCCCACTTGCCGGTGCCGTTATTGCCTTTAAGGATTATTCGGTTTTCAAAGGATTTATCGATAGTCCCTGGGTGGGTCTCAAACATTTTGAAACTTTGATTCATCATCCAGACTTCGCAAAAGTGTTTGGTAACACAATGATGCTAGGATTCCTTAAGCTTGTTCTGGTCTTCCCTGTACCTGTTTTGCTGGCGCTGATGATCAACGAGATTCGAAAATCGGCGCTGAAAAAAGGGATTCAAACCGCTCTGTACATTCCGCACTTCTTGTCTTGGGTTATCGTTGCGGGTATTATCTTCGATTTTTTCTCTATAAGCGGATTGTTCAATATTGTCATGGGCTGGTTTGGTCATGAACCTTTGCTCGCCATGCAGGAAAGCGCATACTTCCGGCCTGTCTACGTTATTGCATCTATATGGAGGGATGCCGGTTGGGGAACTGTGGTATACATGGCTGCGATCAGTGCAATAGATCCTCAGCTTTATGAATCAGCAATGATTGACGGTGCATCCAAGTTTAAGCAGATTCGACACATTACGTTTCCGCTTCTTTTACCTACTGTGTTGGTGCTGTTCCTGCTTGAGATCGGTAACTTCTTGGATCTGGGCTTTGATCAAGTGTTCAACATGCTCACTCCTATGACTTACAGTGTAGGAGATATTCTCGACACGTATGTGTTCCGAACAGGAATTCAGCAGGCGCAATATAGCTTCGCTACGGCGGTGGGATTATTTCAGTCAGTGATTGGATTTGTCTTGGTATTCATCTTCAATAAGATGTCAAAGAAAGTTTCGGATGGGGGGCTCTGGTAGATATGTTTGAATCAAGAGGGGAAAAATTATTTGTTTCAACAATTACAGTCGTTCTCATCCTACTGTCTATCATAGCGCTCATACCGCTCCTGTCCGTGATCTCGACATCGTTCAGTTCCAAAAGCGCAGTCGATATGAACCTGGTCACCATCTGGCCGAAACAATTTACGTTTGCCTCTTGGGGACATATCATCGACCGTCCCGACCTATGGAAGTCGTTCTTCCTGACGCTCGGCTCGACAGTGATCGGCACTGCACTCGCTTTGCTAATGACCGCTTTACTGGCGTACCCGCTGTCAAAACAAGAGTTTAGCTGGGGGCCTGTCATTATGGTCGGCGTGGTCATCGCGATGATCTTCAAGGCACCCATTGTACCTTACTTTCTAACGGTCCGCGGCATTGGTCTTTACAATAACCCGCTGGTCCTGGTCCTGCCGCATATTTTGAATCCGTTCAACTTGATTATCATGAGAACTTTCTTTAAGGGATTTTCCAAGGAATTGGAGGAAGCCGCCTTTCTTGAAGGCTGCGGATATTTCCGGATGCTGTTCCAATTCGTCCTTCCGTTGTCCAAGGCAGTGCTGGCGACCCTTGCTTTATTCTATGGTGTCGTGCTGTGGAACCAGTTTCAACATCCGCTCCTTTTCTTGCAAAATCCGGACTGGTTCCCGCTGCAGATCAAGATCCGGCAGTTCATCACCGACGACAATGTGATCATGGCGGGTGCTGTTTCTACGAGTGATCTAAACTTCAATGAGCGGACTTTAAGAGCAGCGACCGTTATCTTTGCTATTATCCCAATTATCTTGGTCTATCCATTCTTGCAGAAATACTTCGTCAAAGGAGCCATGATTGGCTCGGTAAAGGGGTAATACGACATTTTCGGTTTAAAGGCAAGATCACATAAACGATCATTACGATATAAGGGGGAACAACACATGAATTTTAAAAAGATGGGGTTATTATCAGCGGCAGGTGTCCTTGCGATTACTGCTGTAACCGGCTGCGCCGGAAACTCGAATTCCTCAGCAGATTCATCATCAGGTCAGAACCAAGCGTCGGGGGATGGAGTTGTCGATATTGAAGTATGGGGAACCAATATCGGCTACAAACCCATCACCAAAGGCAGTAAGACTTATGATTTTCTTAAGGAGAAGCTGGGCGTCGGCGTGATCAGTCCGTATGTAGAATGGGGCGGAGGCACCAACTACTTGAACCAGTTGAATCTGAAGATCGCCGCAAACGAAATGCCCGATTTGTTCCTGCCCTATAACGGCAGCGAAAGCAGCTTGGCCAAAAACGGCGCTATCGCCGATCTGACCGACCTGCTGCCGAAATATGCGCCGAATGTATGGAATAACATTCCGCAGGATGTTTGGGAGGTTGTCAAAGCAAACGACCCTACCGGGCAGGGAAGAATTTATTATATTCCTCAGGTCGTGGACTACGGAAGATACGCTGGCATGATTCGTCAGGATTGGCTGGACAAGCTGGGCTTGCAAATGCCGAAGACGCAAGAGGAATATGTAAAAGTTCTTGAGGCATTTCGGGATAAGGATCCCAATGGAAACGGACAGAAGGATGAGGTGCCTACCGGGGGGCGTCAAGAAGCTCGTTGGATGGACCATTTGTTTGCTATGTACGGTGTGGCCATGAACGAAGGCCAACCCGATTGGGACCTGTACGACGGGAAGCTGACTTATTCTGCAGTAACACCGAATATGAAAGCCGCCTTGGAATTCATTGCCAAATTGTACAAGGACGGATTGTTGGATAAGGAATCCCTTTTGAACGACAAGTCCAAGTGGGAGGGAAAAGTGAACTCGAATAAGGCTGGTAACTACTTCCAATGGGTAGAAACGCTCAATCTTAATTTGGACGCTATGCAAAAGAACACGGGTGTGAAGGCCCAGTTCTCTATACTTCCGATACCGGAAGTCCCGGGCTATAAAGGTTTCTATACTTCGAAAAGAAGGATGTCCCCGCAATGGGTCATCAAAAACAATAATAAGGACCAGACGAAGCTGATGGCCTCTTTAAAGCTGCTTAACAATATGTACGACAAGAAGAATTGGAAGGATCTGTACCTTGGAGTAGAAGGAATGCACTATACGATGAAGGATGGCAAAGCTGTCAAACTTCCGGATGACAAGAGCACACAGGAGAATATTGGGTTATTTAATCCGGCTTCACCTCTGGCGACCCTTGATTTTACAATCGATCTTCTTAAGAGTACTGCATCGGCAGATGATATGTGGGAGATTGATCAGACCGTCAAAAATATGCAAGAAGCTCAGAAATATGCCAAGCACATTGCTGGCGATGGCTTGCCGGTGAGTGTCTACGACGGCTACCCGGACATCAACAATCGAACTCTGTATATCGAATACGCAACCAAGATTATCCTTGGACAATATCCGATCAGTAAGTTCGACGAATTTGTAGACAAGTGGAACAAATCGGGCGGCGAAGAAGTAACAAAGCGCGCGAGAGACTGGTACGCAAAAATGAAGAAATAATCGTTTGATCAAGCACAATCCGCCTTGCTTCGATACGAAGTCGGGCGGATGTTTCAATAATAGGGGGGCTAACACATGAGCAATCGAATTAGAGAAGTACTCGAGGGGCAAGAGCATAATTATATCCTTCCTTTTCTCTGGCAGCACGGCGAGGAGGAACAGGCAATTCGGGAGGAGATGGCCCGTGTTCATGAATCCGGAATCGGGGCCGTTTGCGTGGAGGCGCGACCACATCCTGATTTTCTCGGACCGAAATGGTGGAAGGACATGGACATCATTATGGAGGAAGCACGGAATCGGGGAATGAAGGTATGGATGCTCGATGACGACCATTTTCCGACGGGTCATGCGGCAGGTAAGGTGAAGGAGGCGCCGGAGGAGCTTCATCGCGTGTTCCTGGGTGAGCGATATATCGATACCATCGGTCCGGCTGGGGGCACATCCCTGCTGCTGGAAACCCTGCTGCTGCGCGGACTTCGACCGACCATCTCAAATAGCCGAAGCGCGAGTGGCCGGAACAAGCTGGTTTCGGTCGTTGCGGTTCGTCGCGATCCGTCTAACGGATCATTAACCGGTGAATCGATCGAATTAACCGGACTTGTACAAGAGGGGATCTTGTATTGGGATATCCCCGAAGGGTATTGGCGCATATTTATTATTTCGGAAACTAGGGAAGGCGGCAGCAAGCAGCAGGCCGATTATTTGAACCCGCTGGATCGGGATTCCGTTCGGATTTTGCTCGATACGATATATGAGGCTTTTTATGATCGATACAAGGCGGATTTTGGAAAGACATTCGTTGGCTTCTTTTCGGATGAGCCCGGTTTTTACAACGACGAGAAAACGTTCGACTTCAACTCGAGACCCGGAAAGCAGGGAGTGCCGCTTCCATGGAGCCGGGACATGCCGGCCCTGCTGGAGGAAGCTCTGGGGTCTGATTATCGGAAGCATTTGCATCTCCTCTGGCATGATGAAGGAGAACGGTCGAATAGGGTACGGTATCACTATATGAATATTGTCAGCAAGCTTTATGCGGAAAGCTTCTGCAATCAAATCGGAGAATGGTGCAGAGCCCGCGGAGTAGAATACATCGGGCATGTCCTTGAAGACAACAACGTTCATGCAAGGCTCGGTCCCGGCACCGGACACTTCTTCCGCTCGCTTTGGGGGCAAGACATGTCGGGGCTTGATGTGGTACTGTGGCAGATCGTTCCCGGCTTCGATGAAATGTCTTTCCGCCAGCCAACGAGCGGGGAGACGGATAGTGAATTTTACCACTATGGCCTCGCCAAGCTTGGTGTGTCTCTGGGACACCTCGATCCGAAGAAACAAGGCCGTACGATGTGTGAATTGTATGGGGCTTATGGCTGGGCGGAAGGGTTAAAGCTGATGAAATGGCTCACTGACCATATGCTCGTCCGCGGTGTAAACTATTTTGTCCCGCATGCCTTTACCCAAAAAGCATTTCCGGACCCGGATTGTCCTCCGCACATGTATGCGAGCGGGCAAAATCCGCAGTACCGTTACTACAAGCATTTGAATCGCTATATGAATCGGATCAGTCACTTAATCTCAGGAGGAAGACATATGGCGACCGCGGCGGTCGTGTACCATGCTGAGGCCGAATGGTCCGGGGAGGCGATGTATTTTCATAAACCCGTGAAAAAATTAATGCAGCATCAGATTGACTGCGACGTTCTCCCCATCGATGTGCTTTTGGAAACGGGGATCGTAGAGGACAACAAGCTGCTTGTGAATGGCGAGGATTACGAGTGCCTGATCGTGCCCTATGCAGAAGCGCTTCCGGCGGCGATGATTCAGCGTTTGGTCCGGTTTGCCGAACAAGGATTAGCTGTTCGCTTTGTTGACGGGCTACCGCTGCGATCGAGTGAGGGCAGCGATGTTTCTGCCGAACTGGCTTGCCTTGCCAATCACCGCAATGTGAAGCTTGCAGCTCTGGACAACCTGGCACAAGACCTTATTACGGACGGACATTATGATATTCGAGTTGACCAATACCAGCCTTATCTTCGGTACTATCACTATGTTCATGATGGTTTGGATGTGTTTATGTTCTTTAATGAACATCCAAATCAACCGATTAGCACGGAGATTGTTTTGCCCGTTCAGGGTGATGTCTATGCTTATGATGCCTTCCTAAATCGGTTGATCCCATTAAATGTGGATAGGGAGAGGGACGCCACGGCGGTACAGCTTGTCCTGCATCCGTATGAATCTATCGTCCTTCTGCATGGAACTGCCCTTGAAGGGTATGCAGCACACCCGCCTCATACAATTGGAACGGCTCTAGAGCTCCAGGGCGATTGGACTGTTTCCACTGCGAATGCAGAGAGCTACCCTCACTTTACGGAGTGGGGAAAACTGACGGCCTTAGTGAACATGAGCGGGCCTGACCGTTTACCACGGTTTACGGGCACCTTCCGATATGAAACTGAATTTGAGTGGAGCGAATCCGCAAGCCAGGCTCTCTTGGATTTGGGCGAGGTCTACGAGACAGCAGAGGTATGGGTAAACGGCGAACAGGCCGGGGTGCGCATCTGTCCTCCTTATCACATACAGATAGGCGGTCTGAAGAAGGGCAGCAACAAGCTTGTCATCGAAGTTACGAATACGTTAGTGAAAGATCAGCGAGACTTCTTGTCTTCCTTTGCTCAGCAGGAACCAAGCGGACTCATCGGGCCTGTCAAGGTGAAAAGCATCATGTAAAATGGAATTGCCGGAAGTAGCGAAATGTCATCCAGTGAGGTGCGATTATGAAACTTCTATACGATGTGCCGGACCCCAAAAGGATCCGTTTGATCGTGAACAGTGACGCCAAGAACGAAGCGGACGACCAGTATGCAATCGTTCATGCGTTGTTAACGCCTCAGTTTATGGTGAAAGGTCTGATTGGCGCTCATTTCGGAGAAGAGAGAAGCCAAACCTCGATGTTGGACAGTGTGAAGGAAATCGAACTCCTATTGGATCTAATGGGAATGTCGAGAGAGTATTCTGTTCTGCGTGGAGCGGATCGTGCCATGCAAGACGAGCGGATGCCGGTCCTGTCCGAGGGGGCGAAGTTTATTGTGCGAGAAGCCATGTCCGATGATCAGAGGCCTTTGTTCGTCATTTTCCTTGGGGCCATCACCGATCTAGCTGCGGCTTATCTCATGAATCCGGCGATTGCCGACCGTTTGACAGCGGTATGGATCGGAGGTGGAGCTTGGCCGGAGGGTGGGACGGAATTCAACTTAAGGAACGACATTCACGCTGCGAACGTTGTGTTCAACTCTCCGATCCCGTTATGGCAGATTCCTAGAAACGTATACTGCAAAATGCGCGTCAGCATCGCAGAATTAAAACGGAGAGTGGAGCCATGCGGCGCCATCGGCCGATATTTATATCAACAATTGCTGGAAACCAATCAAAAATGGGCAAATAATCCGAGCTGGCCTAAGGGGGAAATGTGGACGCTTGGAGATTCCCCAGCGGTAGGATTGCTGATGCATGATCAGCCTTATGATTACGAATTGAAGCCTGCACCTCGTGTATCCCCGGATATGACCTATGTCCATTATCAATCGGAGAGACGAATCAGGGTATATCGAGACATCGATGTTCGGTTTATTTTGGAAGATATGTATGCCAAACTGGAGTTGTTCCATTCGATGCAGTGATTAGATTTCCCTATTCCATTTTCTTTATATGCCATATCAACAGGCCTCGTCCCTTTCCCAGCGGATTGAGGCCGTTGCGCTATGTCTGCAACCCGGTATCATAATGTTTCCTGCTTGAATAAATTCTTAAAAATGCCCTTGTTTAAACTTAAAAATGCCCAATTGAGCGTCTTAACCTCCGGTTGTATAGTATCAATGTAAGCGGATTCAACGCCTTGAGCAACCCATGATTGGCACCGTAAAGGGAATTAGAAGCCTCACACATTCATTACGAGGGGGATCGAAACATGAATTTTAAAAAAATGGGGTTATTATCGGCGGCAGGCGTCCTCGCAATTACGGCAGTCACTGGCTGCAGCGGAAACACGAAATCTTCGGAAGGGTCAACTCAGAGCCCGACCGCCAATGCTGATGAGATTGTCGACATTGAAGTATGGGGTACCAACATCGGTTACAAACCGATCACCAAAGGAAGTAAGCTGTATGAATTGTATAAGGAAAAGCTTGGTGTCGGTGTCATCCATCCGTACGTGGAGTGGAACGGGGGCACCAACTATCTGAATCAGCTGAACCTGAAGATCGCTGCAAACGAAATTCCGGACCTGTTCCTGCCCCAGCAGGGCATCGAAGACAGCTTGGCTAAAAATGGCGCGATTGCCGATCTGACGGAGCTGCTGCCCAAATATGCGCCGAACCTATGGCAAGCTATTCCGAAGGAAATGTGGGATGTGGTCAAGGCTAATGACCCTACCGGTCAGGGGAAAATTTATTACATCCCGGGTATGGTGGACTACGGCAGATACGCCGGCTTGATTCGCAAGGATTGGCTCGATAAGCTGGGAATGACAATGCCGAAGACTCAGGACGACTACGTCAAGGTGCTGGAGGCTTTCCGGGACAAGGATCCTAATGGCAACGGCCAGAAGGATGAGCTCCCCACGGGAGGCCGTCAGGAGGCGCGCTGGATGGACCATCTGTTCGCCATGTATGGGGTGGCCATGTTCGAAGGATATCCGGATTGGGACCTATATGACGGGAAGCTGACTTATTCTGCAGTAACTCCGAATATGAAGGCCGCCTTGGAGTTTATCGCCAAGCTGTATAAGGACGGTTTGTTGGATAAGGAAACGCTCCTGAACGACAAGGCCAAATGGGACGGCAAGGTGGAGGCGAATAAAGGAGGCAACTATTTCCATTGGGTAGAAACCGGCTATTTGCCTTTAGAAAATCTGTTTAAAAACACCGGCGTTAAGGCTGAATTTTCCGTTCTCCCTGTACCGGAGGTCGCGGGCTATAAGGGCTTCTACACGTGGAAGAGGTTTCAGCCGCCTGCCTGGGTCGTCAAGAATAACAAGGATCAGAAGAAATTGATGGCAACCCTGAAGCTGCTGAACAACATGTACGATAAAAAGAATTGGATCCCGCTGTATCTTGGCGTGGAGGGCATGCACCATACGGTAAAGGACGGCAAGCCGGCTAAACTTCCGGATGACAAAAGCACGCAGGAAAACTTGATTCTTGATCCATATTCCAAAATATCTACTCTCGATTTCATGATGGATCTGAATAAGAATACTGCCTCGGAAGACAGAATGTGGGCTATTAATCAGGTGAACCGAAACATGCAGGAAGCTCAGAAATATGCTAAGGTCATTGCCGGCGACGGTATGCCAGCCAGTGTGTACGACGGATTCCCGGACATCAACAATCGTACGCTGTACGTGGAATATGCCACCAAGATTATTCTCGGGCAGTACCCGATCAGCAAATTTGATGAATTCGTAGACAAGTGGAACAAATCGGGTGGCGAAGAGGTTACGAAGCGTGCCAGAGAATGGTATGCAAAGGTAAAGAAATAATCATCAAACCCGTTGTAAACAGGGAAGGGCACAGGTAGCAAAAAGAGCTGATAAGAGAAAGGTTTTATCTGCTCTTTTTATATTTCAAGGAAGAGTGCTGATTCACTTGCGGATCTAGTTCCTCTCAATGATGGATCCTTCTGAACTGGCTGGGACTTAAATGCTCCAGCTGTTTAAAGACGTAGCTGAAGTAGTTCGCATCCTCAAAACCGGTCAAAAAGGCAATCTCCCTAATATGCATCTGCGGGTTTTGCAAGAGGAGCTCCTTGCTTTTATTAATTCTAACGGAATTAATATACTGGAAGATTCTTATATTCGTTGCTTTTTTAAATACGGTACATAAGTGCTGCGGCGTCATTCCGGTAATCTCGGCCATGGCTTCCAAAGTGAGAGGCTTGTTAAAGTTTTGATCAATATAAAGGAATAATGGCTTAAGCTTGAAATGCAGATTAGACGCGCTATTGTTAGGATTTACAGAGGTATACTGCACCAAGTCCGTGAGAAGGGAATAGATCACGCTGGAGCATTGGATGCTTTTTAAAGCGGAATCCGATTGTTCAATGTCCAGCACACTTTGAATTTTGGATAAAAACATATCGGGCCTGGATATATATAACACACCGGATTTTGTAATCCCGGCCGTTTTCACTAAAAAGTCTTCTACTTGATGACCGTCGAAAACTATCCAATCCACAATCCAAGAAGGACTAATGGCATAATACTCGTGGGGGGTTCCTTTGAACAAAAGCATCGCCATACCTTCCTTCACTCGAAAGGTTCGTCCCTCCGTCAGAAGCTCCCCCTCTCCCTCAATGCACTGAATCCACTGATACAAATATCCATTCGGACGTACGACATGCTCCTGATTCCAATTGGATCCCACATCTACAAGATAATAGGGGAGTTCCTTATCGGATTCCGTAATGATAGGTATGCGTCTTTTTACCATTAGATCACCTTAATATTTTGATATGAAACTTAAAATCGTTAGATTGTTCGGCTGATTATTGAACCCTATAATTTGAATATAACAAAGAAATCGCCACGAAGGCAACGAAAGGATGATATTCATTATGAGCCGGAACGAGACCCAATTAATGAATGGATGGGAATTTACGTTAAAAGAGCCTGAAGATTCTAACTTCGAAGCGGTCAACCTGCCTCATGATTGGGCTATTCACGCACCCATTAACCGGAATATGAAGCAGGGGGAAGCTCAAGGATTCAGGGACAGATGGGGAATCGGTTGGTATAGGAGAAATCTTGTATTTCATGAGATAAGGGAGGGGTATGTGTACCAGCTGCAATTCGATGGAGTTTACGAGAACAGTACGGTATGGGTGAACGGCCGAGAAGCGGGCGGACGAAAATATGGCTATTCCCAGTTTACACTGGATATAACGGATTACATTCATCCGGGAGACAATCTGATCCTGGTTAAGGTGGACAACACTTCCTTCCCGGCAGACAGATGGTATTCGGGGGCAGGCATATATCGGACCGTGAAGCTTCTCGAACTCAATAAACGCCACCTGAAGCCGGAAGACATTCAAGTGATAACAGCCATCCATGGAGATACGGGTGCAGTGACCATCATGACAGGGGTCTCCTCCTTGGTGAAAGCATGTATTTCGGATGGAGCTTTGCGCATGACTGGTGAATCTGAAAACGGGACGATCCGCATTGAAATCCCGCAGGTAAAGCTGTGGAGTCCCGAGCAGCCGTATTTATATCCATTGGAATTGTCACTGTATGAAGGAAATCAAGTCGTAGATACGTATGAGTTGCGGATTGGAGTAAGAGACATCCAAATGATTGCAGGCAAAGGGATGTTTATCAATGGCAAAATGACGAAGATCAAGGGATTTTGCATTCATCAGGATGCAGGCTGCCTGGGAGTTGCCGTCCCATCGGAAATCTGGAGGGAGAGACTGTTACAATTCAAGGCCATGGGGTGTAATGCTATTCGAACGGCTCACCACATCCCTGCATCGGAGCTTCTGGATCTATGTGATGAACTGGGAATGCTTGTATACGAAGAGCCGTTTGATAAATGGACCGGCGGTTCCTATAGAAGGTACTTTGAGACGGAGTGGCAAAGCGACCTGGAATGTATGGTGAGAAGGGATCGGAACCATCCGTCTATCTTTATGTGGGGCGTTGGAAACGAAGTTGAAAACCAAGGGCAGGAATCCATGCTCAAGATTTTGAAAATGCTTAAGGAGCATCTTGTGACGCTTGATGATACCAGACCGGTTTCTTATGCCATGAACCCCCACTTTAAATACGAGAGTAACGTGGATCTTTCCAAGGTGAAGGATATTCAACAGTTCGTAGATGAAGTGAGCGATACGGAAATCTATAATTCCGATGAAAGAGTGGAGCGCATCCGGAGGATTGCCGAACTTGTCGACGTAATCGGTTGTAATTATCAGGAGCAATGGTACCCGGCCATCCATAAGGCCGTTCCTGATAAGTTGATATTGGGAACGGAGACCTTCCAATATTTCAGGGGGCATCCGGATCAGATGCAAAATTTCAGTGAGGAAGTCCCATGGATGGATGTGGAAAAGCATGATTATGTCATAGGCGGCATGCTTTGGACAGGCATCGATTATTTAGGCGAATCCATGGGGTATCCTGCCAAAGGATGGGCAGGCTCCTTGTTCTGGACGAACAACGAGCGTAAGCCGCTCTCCTACCTCTATCAAAGCTATTGGACAGAGGAACCGATGGTCTATTTGGCTGTGATGGACTATTCTTTGCAGGACGAAGGGGCCAAGGAACATTGGGATGCCCCAAGATACGCAAGCCATTGGAACTTTCCGCAGTTTAACAAGACGGTGATTCCTTATATGATCGCAACGAACTGTGAAGAAGTCACCGTCGATTTGAACGGCAAACCGTTCTATGTGAATAAACCGTCCTCCTATCCCAATCGAATGATCACAGGCTTTCTTCCCTATTCACCGGGAACTATAACGGTCAGAGGTTATATTAGCGGGCAAGAGGTATGTACGTATACGTTGAAAACTGCAGGGCCTGCCGTAAAGCTTGGTTTTGATTCAGAAGAGTTCCGTCTGGAAGCCAAAGAGGGCTACCATACATTATTTACCGTTCGGGCCAAGGACAGCGGGGACATACCGGTATTCCGGGAGAGTTCAAAAGTCAGTTTTCGTGTAACCGGGCCGGCTGAGATCGTTGCTGTTGATAACGGGGATCTTTGCTCGAGTGAAGCCTACGACAGGCATTGGATGCATATGTATCGGGGATGTGTCAGTGCGGTCCTCCGGTTTACAGGAGAAAGAGGCCGTGTCGTATTATCCACCTACTCTGATGGAATGGCTCCGGGTCAGCTTGTTATCCATGTTATTTAACAAAAAATGAGCGAAGCGGGGCGTACGGCATGATTGATCACGGTGACAATCAGCGAAATCGTGGTTATCGGCCGTAACCTGAATGGAAGCGTCTCCGCTTACAGCTTGCCGGTTGTGCAGCCGGTTAAGACAACTGCGCAAGAGGCAAAGACCCAGCAGCCCCGAAAGCTGGTTCCATTTCGGGTGCGGGGTCTTTTTGCTTTATCTCAATAAGGGACCGACGGAATGCTTGGCTAATCAGACTTGATTGAAGTCGAAATTTTCACTCTTTTTTCTGCCCGTTTAACGTTCCAATAACAATCATTTGTTAAGTTAGATACAGGATAACAAATTTGAGTTATGGGAACGAAGGGGGAGCGGTATACTTTGAAGCATGAACTGCACAATTATTGGGGCAACGATAGAATCATTCCAGCTGTGCGCAGACCGGAGGATTTATCGGCAGCTTGCCGTGGCGAGTGGCTGGCGGTATTTTTGCTGACCGGTGATTTATTTACGGTAGAGGATTATGTCACACAAGTGCAGCGTGCAGGGAAAAAGGTGTTTTTGCACGTCGATTTCATTAACGGGCTCGGCGGGGACCCGATCGTAATGAAATTTATAGCGGAGCGGGTAAAGCCGACAGGCATTATTTCTACCAAAAGCCATTTCATCAAGCATGCCAAAAAGAACGGGCTGCTGGCGATTCAGCGTCTTTTTCTTATCGATACGTCGGCGCTGGAGCATGGAATTCAGAACATCGAACAAAGCGGTCCCGATGCGGTGGAAATTATGCCGGGGCTGATTCCGCGCGTCATTACAACATTGAAGAACCGTATTTCATTGCCGATTATTGCCGGTGGGCTGATTCAAGACCGCAGCGAGATTGACACCGCGTTGCAGGCAGGGGCTAGTGCGGTTTCGATGGGCAGCAAGCATCTGTGGGTCCCTAGGGAGGAAGGAAATTTACAATTTTTTCAACACTAGTTGATGCAGCGATAACAAACCGTTGGTAGAGTAGGACTTGTAACGGACAAAAGAATAACGAGGGTACGAGTCGAGGAGAAAACCCTTTATGCAACAGATGGAAACGCCCCTGTCAAAGGGATCCCTGTTTTCGTTTTGTGTTGGATAAAGGGTTTTTTGTGTTGAGTAAAAGACAAAGGAGGCGGATAGCCAAAAAAGCCAGCTTTTAAAAAATACCAGGCGGTGTCAGTTCGGTAAGAGGCTTTACGTGAACCTATCATGAGAAAAAAGGAATGAGATCCCGTGAAAAGAACATCAACCAAGCTCGTACGCATGGCTACGGTCACTGCGCTGATCGCTGGTCTTCTTCAGCCTATTGCGGCCCTTCCGCACGCTCAAGCGGCGGATACCGGCAGGAAATCGCTTGATGTCCGCAAAACGTTAACCGCTCCTGTTATCGACGGCAAGCTGGATGAAAGCTTGTGGAAAGTCGATCAACCGCTGGCCGTCCAGGTCGGACAAGGCACGTTTAAGGACGCCAAATTCGGGCTGCTGTGGGACAACCAGTACTTATATATCGGTGTGAAATCGGATGATGACAGCTTGATACATAACGGAACCGGCAATTGGTTCGAGCAGGATAACATCAATGTGTTCCTTGATCCTACGCTGCATCAATCCGCTCCTTATCAGAATGACGACATGCAGGTCGGCCTTGTATACCAGCCTAATTCAAGCACGCCGGAATTTCATTTCGGTGCGGCGCTGAATGGACACAGCGGGAAGAACGAGAAAAAAATATTACGGGCGATTAGCCAATTGCCTACGGGTTGGTCTACGGAAGTAGCGATACCGTGGGATATGCTAAATTTCGATCCGAATTTGAAAAAACAGCTGGGGATGGAGATCGGAGTTACGGATAGATACGGTACAGCTGCAGCGGAACAACGATCAAGCTACTGGAGCGCTTACCAATCCTCCTCCTTTTGGAACGATACATCCGGATACGGCATCTTGAACCTCGTGGAAGCAAACCCGGTATCCGGGACGGTCAATCCGGTGCTGCTGCAGGAAAATTTCGATGGTGTTCCCGCCGGGCAAATCCCGGTGAACTGGATTTCCGATGTGAATGCGGGAAGCCCGGAATTCTCGGTAGTCAAGGATACGTATGGTGATGGAAGAATGACTTTCAATGGCAGCTCGTCCGGCAAGCAGAGCCGGATTACAGCTCCAGTGCAATGGGACAATTATGCCATCGAAGCGGATATGCGGTTTGAGGCCGTAGTGAACGATGCCAGATGGGCGTCGATTATGTTCCGCGTGCCTGCAAACGGTAAAAATCCGTACGACCAGATGGCGATTCGCCGCAACGGCACCTATGAGCTGGCTTATCGGATGCCGGATAACAACTGGGCTTCTCCGACACCGGTTTCGGGAACGTGGCAGACACTCGCGATGAATACGTATTATACGATGAAGGTGCGCGTGTTCGACAACAATGTAAAAGAATATATTAAAGCCAAGACGGACCCGGCTTATACGCTTTTGATGGATAAGAGCTTTACTACCAACCTGCTGGAGCGCGGGAAGATCGGCTTGCAGGCAGACCAGAGCAAGGTTTCGTTCGACAATGTGAAGGTGACACGAATTACGGCTGACCGGTTGGACGTGACGATGCCGAGTACACTGGAGGCGCTGACAGGCGGACAGACCGTGACAAGCAGTGTATATTACTCCGACGGAATTACGGAGCCGGTTGCAGCCGATCGCGTGAAGCTGTACTCAGGGGATGAGAGCATTATTAAGATCATAAATAATCAGCTGGTGCCGCTCAAGCCAGGCAAAGTAACGATAAAGGCGGTCTATGCCAACGCAGAAGCGAAGCAGGAGATTACTGTGACGCCTTCTCTGACCGGCTTGAAGACAGTTGCCTTGAAGCATGACGAAGGTTATTTGCTGGCAGTCACCCATCAGCCTCTCGATTTGAGCAAGGTGACGCTAAAAGCCGAGTATAACGATTTGACGACGGGCACAACAACCGGAGATCAATTGAGCTGGACCTCGAGCAGCCCGGATGCTGCCGTATCCGGTGGGCAGCTTATCATCAACAAGAAAGGGATTTATACGATCACCGGAACGAAGGATAATGCAGCAGTCTCGCTGGTCGTCGTAGCCAAAGACGCGGCAGATGCGGAGTATGTGCTGTATGAGGAAAGCTTCGACGCTTTGCCTGACGGAACCATGCCTCCCGGCTGGACAAGAAAGGAAGGAGCGACACCGTCGGCAGCGGCTGTAATGAACGGGGCGTTCGAAATCAATGCAGCAGCCTCACCGGATAACCCCTCCCGGGTTCTGCTCCCTTCCTATTTGGGCTTATTCGGAAACTATAAGATTGAAGCCGATGTTACCCATTTGGCGGCTAACGATACGGCAAGATGGCATTCCCTGATGTTCCGAATTCAAAATCACGATTACCCTTATTACCAAATGGCGGTAAGAAAAGATGCGACCGCAGCCAATGGTGTCGAATTTGCGGAGAGAACACCGGCTAACGCTTGGAACGTCATCGATCGGGCTTCCAATACGGAAGCGATTGATTCGGCCAAAATGTATCACTATACGGTGAAAGCTTACGGCAGCAGGGTTCAGGAGTCGATTAATAATAAGGTCATTATCGATACAGATGCGGCCACTGCCTATGCGAAAGGCGAAATCGGTTTGCAGTCCAACGGAAGTACAATGAGACTCGACAATCTGCGGATCACGCTGCAGCAGGATACACTTCCGCCGCTTCCGAACGGACATTTCGCGGATGTGCAGGAGCCTGACACGAAGATCGCTATGGCGGCTTCCATTGTAACGGACATTCAAAGCACCGATGATTTGGTGAAGCTGAATCAGCCGATGCTTCCATCCACTGTCATTTTCCATGTGGCGGAAGGGTTGAAGGTAACCGACAACTCCGGTCAAAAGACGATTGGCAGTCTGGACACGCTTCTTAGCGCGATTGATGGGCGAATGATTCCTGCTTTTTATGTAACGGATGCCGCAACAGTGGATCAATTGACGGCATTTTTGGCGGATCAAGGCTGGGAGGATGCGGATATCATTTCCGATCAAGCAGCACTGATTCAAAGGGCGCGGACGGCTTACCCGAGTATCAGGGGCATTCTCGATTTCAGTGCCAACGATAAGCTGACGAAAGCGGAACTGCTGGATATCCGCAGTCAAACGGCTGCAGCCCAAGCCAGAATCGCGATATTACCGCAAAAGCTGGCTTCGAGAGATAACGTCGCTTATTTGCAGCAGCGGATGATTACGGTTTGGACCAAAGCAGGAACGACGGCTTCGGAGTCGGAATCCACAGTCCAAATGCATCAAATGATTACGTCCGGCGTCAACGGCATTGTGACCGCTGCACCGGAAGCGGCTTGGAAAGCGCTCAAGGTGTATTCCAATAACACGACGCTGATCCGTAAACCCTACATCGTAGCTCACCGGGGAATGCCTGCGAACTCTCCTGAAAATACAATCGAGAGCAATCGTGAGGGCTTAAAAGCCGGCGCTGAATTTATTGAGAATGATATGTACATTTCCAAGGACGGACATATTGTAATCCTGCATGACGGATCATTGGAAAGGACGACGAACGGTACTGGAAACATTGAAAATTATACGCTGGCGGAGCTGAAGCAGCTCAATGCCAACAAGCCGTATCCCGCCGGTTATCCGGATGTCAAAATACCTACGCTGGATGAGCAGATTGATCTGGCTAATGAATACGGCGCGATGGTGATGGCTGAAATCAAGACAGCAACACCGGCGGCGGTCGACGCTTATGTTAAGCTGTTGAAGGATAAAAATGCCGTTGGGATCGTCAATACGATGTCATTTGACCTGAATCAGCTGAAGCGGATGTCGGCGCTGATGCCGGAAATGCCGCTTGGCTTGCTCGGCAGCGGCTACGCGAATGAGACGAACGTAAAGAAATCGCTTCGTGAGACATTAAAGGCGCTTCAAGGCATTAATGCTTCGTACAACCCTGGTTACGGAGAGATAGGACCTAAATTTATGGAGGCTTCAAAGCACCGGGGACTCGTCATTTCTCCCTGGACCTTCAACAAGAAGAGCGACTTTATTAAATTTATGAAAATGGGCGCTTTCGGCATAACGACGGATTACTCCCTATGGGCTTCCGATTGGGCGGCATCCATTCGTCCCGAGAAGGACAAATATGAACTTGCGGCAGACGAAAGTGTAGATGTATCCGCTATAGTGAAATCTTACAAAGGAACAGAAACGAACGTGAAGCCGGCCGTGATTGTGATCGGAGGACAAGATACAGTCGAAGTGAACGGATCGAATGTGACTGCCAAGAAAGCAGGGACTGCCCATGTGCTGTTAAGATACACGGCTTCGCTGGATGAAAGCAACGTTTATGATATTTATACGCAGCCTATCGCAATTCAAGTGGCAGGCGGCAACACTGGAGGCGGCGACGGCGGTAACACCGGAGGCGGCGACAGTGGCGATGATGAGGGTGATTCCCGCAGCAGCACCGGAAACGGACATAGTCACTCGGGCGGCACAACAACTCCTGGCGGCGACTCGTCTGCATCAACACCTGCCGCACAGGTTGTGGCAGCTAAGGAAGGGACAGCGAACGCAGATGAGCTGAGGAGAGCCTATGAAGCTCACAACAAAGTACAAGTGCAATTTACTGGCCATTCCGTAGAGTTTGCAGCATCAGGGCTTACAGAGGCTGCCCAGGCAGGTGGTAAAACGCTGCAGCTTTCCGGAGAGCGGACTTCCTATACGATCCCGCTGTCGGGATTGAAGCTGGATGCTATTGCCCAGCAGCTCGGAACTGGGATTGAGAATGTATGGATCCGCTTTACATCTAATAAGCAGGGAGGAACGGAAGCTGCCGATTTACAGAAGCTAACAGCAGCAGCTGGAGGCAAGCCATTGACGGAAGCGGTACGCTTTGATGTGGAAGCTGCTACTAAGGAAGGGAAATCGGTGGCGATTGCTATGAATTCCCAAATGGCAGTAAAGGAGATCAAACTGGATCAAGCCGTTGTTCCAGGCAATGCGACCGTCGTGCAGCTGATTCCGGGAAGTCATCAACTGCGGTTTGTTCCGGCTGTGTTCACGATGAAAGAGGGTCATATGACAGCTATGTTGAAAGGCGGCAGAGACCAAGCTGCGTTTATGATTATCGAGAATCATAAGGCATTCTCCGATTTGGACAAGCATTGGGCGAAGAATGACATCGAACTGTTAGCCAATAAGCTTGTTGTGGACGGTGTCGACGGGAAACGCTTTGACGCAGACCGTCACATTACCCGTGCGGAGTTTGCGACACTGCTGGTAAGGGCGCTGGGGCTTGACGCAGCTGCAGCAAAGAACAAGTCCGGCTTCAGTGACGTGGCGGCGAACGATTGGTATGCGGAAGCAGTTGAAGCGGCTGCAACAGCAGGCTTGCTTGGCGGATACGAGGACGGAACGTTCCGTCCAAACCGTGAAATTACGCGGGAGGAGCAAGCGGCCATGATGGTCCGCGCGCTTCGCAACGTGGGGCTCGAGACTGGAATGACCCAAGCGAAGCAGCAGGAAATGCTGGCGGCGTTCAAGGATGCCGGACAGATCGGCTGGGCCAAGGCCGACGTGGCTGCGGCGCTGCAGGCCGGATTAATGAACGGCATGACATCCGATACGATCGATCCGCAAAGCTTTGCAACTCGGGCGCAATCGGCTGTGCTATTGAAACGCTTCTTGGGCAAGGCAGGCTTTATCAATTAATGGAATGCAGATGCTGAAGTCGGGGCAACACTTTTACAAATCCTTCACTTTCCCTTGATTTTGCGATAACAGTGGTCGTTTATACTTATAGTGTAAGCAAGAAGCAAGATGAATAGATGCAAGGGTACGAGACGAGGAGAAAACCCTTTATGCACCGGATGAGAGATGTACAGGCCAATACTGGCTTGGACGAGTATTATTCGGTGGATAGGGGGTTTTTTGTGTTGTCTTCTAGGGAGGGGGCTGCATGAAACTTGCCGGATGTGAACGAATTTGACGGCTATTTTTTTGACTTGGACGGAACGATTCTGCTAGGGGAGCAGCTGCTTCCCGGTGTTCCGGAAACATTGGGGGCGCTTCGTGCAGCCGGCAAACAGGTTTTGTTCTTGACGAATACGACAACCCGGACGCGGGCTGAATGCAGCCTTCGGCTTCAGAGGCTGGGGCTTGCGGCGGAAGTCGGCGAGATTATGACGGCTGCTTACGCCTCAGCGCTCTACCTGCGCGATCAAGGTAGGCGTACAACAGTATTCGTAGTCGGTGAGAGTGCACTCATGAAAGAGCTGGTAGCCCAGCAGATTCGGGTTACCGCAGACCCGTTGAAGGCGACTCATGTGCTTGTTGGTATGGACATGCATTTTCATTATGACAAGCTGCATCAGGCTATGAAAGCTGTACGCAACGGAGCGGAGCTCATTGCAACCAATCCGGACCCGTTCTGTCCGATCGACGGGGATGAAATCCCGGATACATGGCCCCTTGTGAAGGCGATTGAAGCGGCGAGCTGTACGGCTTCGGTCGTCATTCTCGGCAAGCCGTCGCCTCATTACGGCGCCATGGTGCTGGAGCGGAGCGGATTGTCCGCAGAACGGTGCTTAATGGTCGGCGACCGTCTGGAGACCGATATTATGTTCGGGGTTACCAACGGTATGCGAACCGCCCTAGTGCTGACGGGTGTCACCGATAAGGCGCAGCTGCGCCAGTTTCAGGTACAGCCGGACTACGTATGGGATGCGCTGAGTGATCTGTTATTGCTAAAGCGTTAAGTGAAAATGAGATCGATATTTAACCCTGTCTTCACACAGTCCTAATCACATGTTTACACTTGTCCGTTACAGTGGGAATAGACAAAAGGGAAGCGGGGCTTATGCATGCACCTAATTCATTGTATAAGGAGAGATATCATGAGTTCCATGATGAAGAAAATGATTAGCCTCGCGCTTTGCTGCTCTACCTTGGCGGCTTGCGGGCAAACAGGCACGACTTCCAAGCAGGCAGCGCCACCGGCAGCGTCAACTGCGCCCGCTAATGAAACGAAAGCAGACGAAAAAGTCGAGCTGACCTTCTATTACCCTATCGCGGTAGGCGGTCCATTGACGGCAACCATTGAGTCGATGGCGCAAGAGTTCACGAAGCAAAATCCGAATATTACCGTGAAGCCGGTATATACAGGCAGCTATGCAGATACTGCAGTGAAAACACAAGCGGGCGTACAAGGCAAAAACCCGCCAGATGTAGCAGTGCTGCAATCGACGGAGCTGTTCAGCCTGCTGGACATGAACGCGGTCATTCCGCTGGACGATTACATAGCCAAAGAGGGCGGGGACAAGTATTTGTCCGATTTTTACCCGGCATTTATGGCGAATTCCCAAACCGGCGGCAAAACCTACAGCATTCCGTTCCAGCGCAGCACCATCGTGCTTTACTATAACAAGGATATGTTCAAGCAGGCGGGTCTCGACCCGGAGAAGGCGCCTCAGACATGGGCGGAAATGAAGGAATACGCCCAAAAGCTGACCAAGAACGGCACCTGGGGACTGGAAATTCCGGTGACAGGCTATGGCTACTGGATGCTTCAAACCTTCGCCCTGCAAAGCGGCAAAAACCTGATGACCGAGGACGGCAAAAAGGTCATGTTCAACACACCTGAGAACGTTGCTGGCTTGAAGTATTGGTACGACTTGTCCCATAAGGACAAAGTGATGCCGGAGGGAGTAACCGATTGGGGAACGGTGCCTTCCGACTTCCTGGAAGGGAAGACGGCTATGATGTACCATACGACAGGCAACCTGTCCAATGTGAAAAAGAACGCCAAATTCAATTTCGGCGTCAGCTTCTTGCCTAAAAATACAAGCTTCGGCAGTCCGACAGGCGGCGGCAACTTCTACATCTTCAAGGACATCGACAAGAAGAAGCAGGATGCAGCTTGGAAATTCGTCAAGTTCATGACCGAGACCGAGCGTGCGGCGCAATGGAGTATTGACACCGGGTATGTTGCAGTGAAGAAATCCGCATACGATACGGACCGTATGAAAAAGTACGCAGCTGACTTCCCTGCGGCACTTGTTGCCCGTGACCAGCTGCAATATTCTGCGGCCGAGCTGTCCACACACAACAACGGGAAAGTAATGAAGACGCTGAATGACCAGGTGCAGGCAGCACTGACCGGTGCGGCGACGCCGGAGGAAGCGTTGAAGAAGGCTCAGGAGGAAGCGGACAAAGCGCTGGCTCCGTTCAACAAATAACATTCGGAATGGGTTCCGCTGCATGGGGCTAAGCCTTTCGGCTCTTACTTGCGCTTTGCGGCGGCAGCCCATTTTCTTTTCACAGCTCGACAATTCACTTATCGATGGATCGGCTTTACTGAAGGAGGTTCTTGTATGGGCGCTACGGCGTTAAAGAAACATTGGAGAACAAACACCTTTGCTTGGCTGCTGCTGCTGCCTTCGCTCTTATTTTTGTTCCTATTCACGTTTTACCCGATGGCCAAAACGATCAAGCTGAGCTTGTACCAAGCGGATTTGGCCACTCCGGTCCCGATGTTTATCGGGCTGGACAACTACAAGCACTTGGCTGAGGACGAGATCTTCTGGAAAGTAATGGGCAATAACCTGTGGTTTGCCATCGGTACGGTACCTACCTCGATAGCGTTAGCCATCGTGATGGCGATCTTCGCCAACAAAGCCATGCGCGGGACCGGTCTCGTGCGCGCCGCCTTTTTTTACCCGACGATGATTCCTATGATTGCCGTAGCGAACATTTGGCTATTTATTTATACACCGCAGTACGGGCTCTTAAGCCGGTTGATGAAAATGATCAGTGTCGGGGAGCTGCAATTGCTTGGCTCGTCTCAGCTTGTGATGTGGGCGATGATCATTATGGTTATTTGGAAGGAAGCGGGTTATTTTATGATTTTTTATTTGGCAGGGCTGCAAAATATTTCGCCGGACCTGTATGAATCCGCACAAGTTGACGGGGTGTCACGGTGGACGGTTTTTCGCAAAATCACGTTCCCCCTGCTCATGCCAACCACCTTGTTCGTCACCATTGTGGCACTGACCAATTCGTTCAAGCTGGTCGATCACATTATGATCATGACCAAGGGCGGGCCGAACAACGCGAGCAACCTGCTGCTGTACTATATCTACGAAACGGCGTTCAGCTTCTGGGATCAAGGGATGGCTTCGACCTTGACGGTCGTCATGATCGCGGTGCTGCTGTTGTTCGCAGCGTTGAACTTTTTCGGACTGGACAAAAAGATACACTATCATTGAAGCAGAAAGACAGGCGATACCATGCGGTATAATAAGATAACCTGGGGCCGGGGGCTCCTCTTCCTATTCGCGCTGCTGTGGCTCGTGCCGCTGGTTTGGATGCTCCAGACGGCATTCCGGCCGAAGCAGATTGCGCTGAGTCCGGGTTTTTCCCTTGAATTTACTTTGCAAAACTTCGCGACAGTGTGGTCGGCTGCGCCGTTCGCACAGTATTATTTCAATACGATCTTGATTGTAGTGGGTGTCTTTGCAGTTCAGATGGTTACGGCGACCATGGCCGGGTTCGCATTTGCCCGGGTCAGCTTTGCCGGGAAAAATATCGTATTTCTTCTGTTCCTCGTTCAATTGATGGTGCCTGCCGATGTACTCATTTTTCCAAACTATACGGTATTAAAGGAATTGTCGCTGCTGGATACGAAGCTGGGCATTATGCTCCCGTATTTCGCCTCGGCTTTCGGCATATTTTTGCTGCGCCAAATGTTCAAGACAATTCCGCCGGAGCTGGATGAGGCCGCTGTAATGGAAGGATTCTCAAAATGGAGAATCATGTGGCAGATTTATTTCCCTCTGGCGCGTCCTTCGTATATAGCGTTCGGGCTTGTCTCCGTGAGCTATCATTGGAATAATTTCCTTTGGCCGCTCATAGTCACCAACTCCGTGGAGAATCGCCCGCTTACGGTGGGGCTTGCCATTTTTGCGCAATCCTATGAGATCGGTGCTCAGTGGACGGAGGTCAGCGCAGCGACACTGTTGGTCATTGCTCCATTAATGGTCGGATTCCTGCTGTTCCAACGTCAATTCATAAACAGCTTTATCCATTCGGGGATTAAGTAAAGAAGGCACGCAGTTCCCGATTGATAGAAAGAGAGGATAGGATCCATAAGGAGGAGAATCAAATGAAGGAACAAAGCAAATACTCCGTATCTACCTATGCTTTAATTGAGCTGCCTTTGGAGGAGGCTGTGCAGCGCCTGCTGCAGGAAGGCTGGACAATGATCGAGATTATGGGTGAAGGACGGCATGCCGAAGTGTTTGACTGGCCGGAGGAACGGCTGGATGCGCTGAAGCGGTTGGGACAGGCGCACAGGGTAACCTGGTCGCTGCATGCGCCTATCACCGGCTTGAATCTAGCCTCTATCGGGGAAGAGGAGGTTCGCACTACCGTCCAAATGCTCGAGCGCAGCTTGGAGGTAGCACGAAAGCTGGAATGTACGCATGTCGTCATTCACCCCGGCGAGCTTTCTCCCGAAGAGGAAGGTGTGACGTGGGCTGACACGGAAGCGGTGGCGACGCGCGCAGCTGGCGTGCTATCCGATGCCTTGCGGATTACCGAAAGCATGGGTATCATCATGGCGCTTGAAAATGTGCCTCCTTATCCGGGACTGCTCGGTGCGGATGCAGACTTCTTGCTTCAAGTGCTTCACAAGCTGCCGCCTTCCGGCTTCGGAATTATTTTTGACGTAGGGCACATGCATTTGACTGGGGCAGGCATGTGCATGTCTGCGTTGCGGGAGGTATTGCCTTATGTCGTAGGCATTCATTGGAGCGACAACAATGGGGAACATGACGATCACATGAGGCTAGGCGCAGGCACAGTGCCATTGCAGGAAGTGATTGATTTACTTCAGGCATCCGACTATACGGGGGCTTGGGTACTCGAGCTTCGGAGCTTACACGATGTGGAAGCTTCGGCAGCGTGGCTTGATGAACACCGGACCATTCTGGCCAACTGAATGGGAGCCTTAGTTTTGTATGGAGCTCAATCAAATATGAAACAACTATAACGGAGCCGGGGTTTGCGGACTCCGTTTTTTCTGCAAGACCTATATTCCAATAACAGGATATCGAGGTTTAAAAGCCCAATGGAATGGAATCGGATTTGCAATATACAATAACGCCAGCTGCCGAACCATTCCTCCAGGATTCGTTCAGCCTGTCAAAATCCCGTTTTGGTTCATGTGGTATAGGAATGAACCATTGTCATCTCTGAAGCAAAGTGAGTAAGATGGCGGTACATGCCGGTAAGGGAGGGAGATCAAGAACGCTGAATTGCATGACCACGACCCTAATTGTAAGCATTTACATTTGTGGTTGAGAGGCAGGAACATTTTAAAACAGGAGGATGGGTATGAAAAGAAGACGGTTGGCTCTTATTTTAAGTGTTGCTATGGGTCTTTCATTATTCCAGCTGCCGATGCCTGCAGCATTCGCTGCTTATGATTCGCTGCCGGCGTTTCCGGGGGCGGAAGGCTTCGGATATGCCGCTGCCGGAGGGCGCGGAGGTGAAGTGTATCACGTCACCAGCTACGACCTTACAGGACCGGGGACGTTCCATGACGCACTGACAACGGCCGGATCGACGCCGCGGACGATTGTATTCGATATTTCGGGCGAGCTCACGATCCCTCAGATCATCGTTTCGGGCAAGTCCAAGATTACCATTGCAGGCCAAACCGCGCCGGGGGACGGAGTGACGATCCGCGGCAACAACATCCGGTTTGTTAACTGCAGCGATATCATCATTCGGTATATGCGGTTCCGGATGGGGGCGCAAAGCTTTAACGATGATTCGATGTATTTGGAGGATTGCCGTAATGTGATGATCGATCACTCCTCCTTTTCCTGGGGAACCGATGAAGTACTGTCCATCAAGAGCAAAGATTACAATAATCCGAAATCCAAAAATATTACGGTTCAGTGGTCGATCATTTCGGAAGGCTTGCTCACGCATTCCATGGGCGGACTGGTAGAAATGAATACGATTACAATGCATCATAATCTGTATGCTCATAACAACGACCGCAACCCAAAAACCAAGGGTGTAATGGATTTTGTGAATAACATTATCTATAACTGGGGCGGTTATCCTTATGTAGCTGGCGGCGAATCCGGTACCAAAGGCTACGGCAATGTCGTCGGCAACTATTTCATCGCAGGAATGAATTCCGCCAACCCGCAATATGGGGTTGTTCGCGGTAATGAGAACTATAATCTTTATCTTACAAACAACCGTATCGACAGCAACAAGAATGGGATTCTCGATGGAACGGATACGGGAACCGGGATGATGGAAGCGGAAAGACCTAGCCTCATCGTGCCGGAACGCTTCGAATATCCGCCGGTACATACGCAAGAGCCCGAAGCGGCTTATGAAAATATTCTGAGTCACTCCGGCGCATCGATCTCTCGGGACAAAGTGGACGAGCGGGTGATCGATAGTGTGCGTCATCAAACCGGAGCTATTATCGGGAATGAAAATGACGTCGGAGGGTTTCCTCAGCTGGCCAGAACCAAGGAATCCCTCGACACGGACCGCGATGGAATGCCGGACGCCTGGGAGATAGCCAAAGGTTTGAATCCGAACGACCCCGAGGATCGAAACGGCGATCTCAATGGTGACGGTTACACCAACCTCGAGGACTATCTGAACGAACTGGCGGCACCGGGCTTCCCTGCGAATTATCCTCAAACGCCGCCTGCGTGGACGGGAACGCCATTCGATCCGCCGGCACAGCCCCCGACAGAGCAGCCCGATCCGGAGCCTGCACCTAGCATGGACGGGAAAACGCTGCGGAATGTCGTCATTCACGATAACAGCGGCAGCGGTACCGCCAATGCGGCAAACTGGTCGGTTCAAAGCAATTTCCAGCCTGGCGATTTCGTAGCCGGGGACCGTATGACTGGAAGTAAAACGTATAAATTTGTGACCATACCAGATGAACTGAAGGGAATGGAGTGGATTCGTTCTGCGGTAGCCTCCAGAAGCTCGACCAGTGCGGATTTGCTATCCTTCTATTTAGCTGCGGATGCGGACGTATATGTCGCCCATGATTCGAGGATTTCGTCCCGCCCGCAATGGCTGACATCGGCATACGAAGATACGGGACTGGTCATCGCCGATGACCAGCCGGTACAGTACAAGCTGTTCAAAAAGCGTTATCCGGCAGGCTCCCATGTAGTCATGGGGGCAAATAACAACACCTCCAACATGAACTATTTCGTTATTCTGAAGCCGGTAAGCCCGGACACGAAGGCTCCGGCGGCAGCGCCTTCAGGGCTTGCGGGTGAGCTAACGGCCGGGCCCGCGATTTTGCTCCAATGGGAGCCTGTCGATGGTGCGGATCAGTATTTGATTTATCGATCCACGTCGACGATGCCGTACTTTAAAGTCATCGGAAGCTCCAAATCCACGGAGTACACGGATGCCGCCACGGTGCTCGGGATTACGTATCAGTATAAAGTGTCCGCCGTCAATGCGGGCGGCGAATCCCCGCAATCGAGCCCTGTGGAAGTGCTTGCCTTCGATCCGTCGAAGCCGAAACCGTCGGTTCCTACAGGACTGCAGGCAGCGGATGCGAAAAGTATGTCCGTAGCACTGAAATGGTCACCTGTAGATGGTGCTGTCAGCTACGAAATCTACAGGGCCGACTTACCGGACGGCACGTATCGGAAGATCGCGGCCGTATCCAAGGCGGCATTCACCGACAAGACAGTCAGCCCGTCCACGTCGTATTCCTATAAAGTGGCTGCGGCGGGAGTCGGAGGGGCATCCGCCTTGTCCGAGGGCGTCAGCACGACGACGAAACCGCAGGTTTCGCAACCGCAAGCGCCGGAAGGCTTGACAGCGGGTGAGGTGACAGCCGCCGCGTTCGCCATTCAGTGGAATCCGGTTGATTCGGCAGAACGTTATTACGTTTACAGGAAAGGGATCGGCGACAACGATTTTACCCGGCTCGGCAGCACGGTTTCGCCTCGTTATCTCGATGATACGGTAAGCGCGGACCGCGCCAGTTACATCTACAAGGTGACGGCGGAGAATGAAATGGGCGAATCGGCAGCATCCCGCGAGCTGGCCATTGATATGCCGCTGCCCGCGACGCCTTCGCAGCTTTTTGTCGGATTAAAGGGAGAGACGTTCGTTGGGCTTATCTGGACATCCCATGGCGGGGCGACCCAATATAATGTGTACCGGGAATCAGCAGGAGAACCAATGCAATATGTAGGATATGCCAAGGTGGATACGTTCTACGATCGTACCGTCAAGCCTGGGGTAGAGTACACCTACTATATCACCGGGAAAAACGCGAGCGGGGAATCGGGGCCGTCCAATCGGGTAACGGTCAAGACGCCGGAGACATCCAAGGACATAACGCCGCCTGTTACGACGACGGACGCCAAGCCAGGCTGGCATAACACCGCTCAAACGATCAATCTGATTGCGATTGATGCCGAGGGCTCTGCTGTATCAACCTATTACAGAGTAGACGACGCTCCATTCCAGGCAGGCAATCGGATCGAGATCGGTCAAGAAGGAGTGCATACGCTCCGTTATTACAGCGTTGATGCATCAGGCAACCGGGAAGACATCCAATCCGCACAGGTAAGCATCGATCTTACCGGACCGGTCGTTCCGCTGTCCGTTACAGAATCGGTCTATCATTCGGATGCCGTGAATATCCGTCTGGATATTACGGATGCGCTGAGTGGCGTGGACCAAGTGAAAGCGACGCTTGACGGCAAAGAAGTAAGTCTGCCGATTACGGCAGCTCCTTACGAGCTATCGATCGGTGATCACGCAATGACGGTAACGGCGACAGATCATGCCGGAAACGTAACGGTTCAGCACGGGGTATTAAAGGTCGTGATGAACCGCGGTTACTTGGATGAAGCCTTACAGTCGGCGTATGATCAGGGCCTTATCACGAATAAAGGTATCCTGAACAGCCTGCTCTCCAAAGTGAACCGTATCCAAAGCGAAACGGATCCTGCGAAGATCATCAACGCATTGAATTCGCTTGAGAACGAACTAAAGGCGCAGGCAGGCAAGCATATTGATGCGGCCTTCGCACAGCACCTGCTTTCGGATATCGATTATTTAATAAGTCAAGCTAAGGATCAACCCTAAGAAAGGGTAAAGACGATTGCTTCCCGATGCGTAAATCGGGGAGCAGTCGTTTTGTTTTATTGGTGCGAAAAAAGAACCTTCAACCGCCATGTTCGGCGAAAGAAGGTTCTTAGCTAATAACCAGCCCGTTTATAATGCAGCCTTCACAGAGGCTGCTTGTCCGGCAAAAACCTCGCTCATTTCATCGGCAGGCAGCGGCTTTTGAAAATAATAGCCTTGAATCCAGTCACAGCCATGCTGTTTGAGGAATTGGAACTGCTCCTCCGTTTCTACCCCCTCGGCAATGACCGTCAGCTTCAAGCTGCTTGCCATCGCCAGGATGGCCTTGACTATCGAAGCTTTGCCGGAATCGCCGGAAACCTCGGAAATGAATGTCTGAGCCATTTTTAGCACATCAACCTGCAGCAGCTCTAAATAGCCTAGAGATGAATACCCGGTCCCGAAGTCGTCCATCGCGATTTGCACACCGAGCCGTTTGAGTCTATGCAGCTTCTCTACGGTTTCTCTTTCTTCCTGAATCGCGATCCCCTCGGTTATTTCAAGCACGAGCAGCTCGGGCGGAAGCCCTGAGGTTTCCAGTACGGAGATCACCATATCCACAAAATTGGCCTCGTTGAACTGCCGGGGCGAGACATTGACGGATAAATGAAAGGCTGGAGCCCCCTCATCCATCCAAAGCTTCGCCTGATTACAAGCTGTGCGGATGACCCATTCGCCGATGGGGACGATCAAGCCGGTCTCCTCTGCCAGCGGAATAAATTCAGCGGGGGACACCATGATTCCGGACGGCTTCTGCCAGCGAATCAGGGCCTCAATACCAACGAGCTTCTGACTGGCAGTATCGATTTGTGGCTGATAGTAAAGAATAAAGTCCCCTTGCTCCAATGCCTTTCGAAGGTCGGTCACCATCGCCATCTTAAGAGACAGGGCCTGATTAAACTCCTCGTCATAGAAGACCGCACGATTTTTACCAAGTGATTTCGCTTTATACAAAGCGATATCCGCATTCCTGAGCAGCGCAGATACGGTAGTTCCATCTTTCGGGTATACGGAAATCCCGACGCTTGCCGACGTACATACTTCCCCTTGCTCAAGCTGAAACGGGCGGCTGATTTCCTCGATAATGCGCCGGGAAAGCTCCAGCAATTCTTCCTCGGAGCAGGTTTTGCACAGCATTGTAAATTCGTCGCCGCCCATGCGGGCTACAAAATGCCGTTTATCCGCAAGTGCAGTCAATCGGGCGGCGACCGCTTTAATGAGGGCGTCCCCGGTGCTGTGGCCATAGCTGTCGTTAACATATTTAAAGCGATCGAGATCGAAAAACAGAACAGCCAAGCTATGCTGCCCGCCTTCGTTTGCAGCTGCCATGTCAATGTCTTGTGCTGCCTGGATTTCAAACATACGCCGGTTGGGGAGAAGCGACAGCTGGTCGTGGGAAGCCAAAAATTCAGCTTGGCCAAGCATCAGCTGCCATTTGTGCATCAGCTTATCGTTCTCCAGTAAAACGGTGATTTGCCGAATAACGATAAGCGCTACAGTAGCCGTGCTTGCAATAAAAATAGCATCCATCATTTGCGAATCGATCCGACATACCGAAAAGGCGAGAAAAACGATCGCACTGCTATAGGGCAGGAGATATCGCAGCTTCGAGGCGGCCTCCTGAGGAACTGCAATACGAGCGGTGTCGGGCTTTAGCCTAGTGGAACTCAATCCGGCGATAGCAACCAGCATAGCTGAAGCGCTGTACAGAGGGTCAATCCATCCGCCGATCATGTATGTATTGGTTGTGAGCTGGGTCAAGTATAATGTATCTGTAATAACAAACACGATGAATCCCGAGGCAAAAGGGAAAAATACCTTTTTTGGATAAGGAAAGCGGCGGGTATAAAAAAGCATGAATAAGCTGATAAAGATGACCAGGTCTGTTACCGGATAGGAGGAGGTTGCCACGGCCCCCCACACGGTTGTCCTTTTAAGAAGCTGTGCAAGCTGCGGGTGAATGACGTATTCCCAGCTCATTATGCTAACAATAATAAAGACAATCAGGGTATCAAACAAAAAACGAACGCCTTGATAAATGCTCCTTTCTTTTACCAACAAATACACGAGGGCGCTAACATAGGTTATGTTTTGCAGGTTCCAGAAAACATCTCCGATGCTGGGAACCGGAGCCACGATGCCGAGAACCCAATCGTATACAATCCACGAGAGCAGGGCAAGGATGTAAAGGATGTCCGCCCACGATAATAGACTCCAAAACCGGCGGTAATGCCCATGCTGCTTACGGGCCGCGTACCGCAGTGTGAAAAAAGATAATAAGTAAGGAATAGTCTCTATGGCAAGGATCAAGCTGGGACAGTCTCGTAAATAAGGAAACAAAAGATACTGCATGATAATAAACCCTGTAATTATGTATAAAAGCCTGTTGGGGCTGAACATATCGGTTCCCTCCTAGCTCATGCAGGTGGCTTGGTTCGTAACGGAGCGAGACTATGGAATGCAAGCGAAAGAGCATCATTCCCGACTCCCTCAAGTAACATCCCTTCTGAATCAGCAATTTTTTCATAGGATGTTAATTCAAGCGCTTGCAATTTGAGTGAGCTTAAAGACCTAGATTCGTTTGGGGCTTGTTGCCTAATTATAATGCTGCTTCAATCCACCTGTAAATAGGAAGGATAGCAGGTCTTTTGGCGTGCAGGCTGCCAAATGTTCGAGTCAAGGAAACACATTTGTCATACATATGCGATTCCCTGGTTCTCCATAGCATCATGGGTATCCGTACGCCAACAATTCGTGGATGCTTTGGGTGCGGCCTAAAAGTCGCTCCTAACTGGCTTTCATGCCGCATTCATCATGGGTACACTACTAGGAGCAAATCAATTATAATCCCCGTTTGATAAAGGCATTGATCCTCAAATGCCTTATCGAACGGGGATTTTTTTCATACGCAACTAATGACAATGAGTGCAATTAATGACTGTTTGCCATAGTCATCATTCTATGAATGGTAAGCCACAGCCGATTCAAGCTGATCTGAACAAGTAGGGACTATCGACGGAAATCTCCATCCCGCCGTATGATGAATCTGCAATTTCACTAGATGTCATGGAGAATCGAAAGGAAGGAAGTCACATGCAAACCAATATGAATGCGCGGGTCTCTTCACCTCCGGCAGCGAGGTCATCGACGTTGATGGGGAGGCTGGTGCGGAACCGCTGGCTCTATTTTATGGTCGTCCCAGGTCTTTTGTACTTTCTCATATTTAAGTACTGGCCCATGTACGGAATTTTTATCGCATTTAAAGACTATCAACCGTTTCTTGGCTTTTGGGACAGTCCGTTTGTCGGACTTAAGCATTTCGAGCGCTTTTTTAGCGACTCCAATTTTCTCGTCCTGTTTCGCAACACACTAATTCTTGCTACTTACAATATCCTGTTCTTCTTTCCGCTGCCGATTGTGATTGCGCTCATGTTAAACGAGCTGAGGCTTGAATTCGTTAAGCGTACCGTTCAAACGCTGGTTTATATTCCTCACTTTATGTCCTGGGTCGTCGTGGTTGGGATCGCCTACATCTTTTTGACGACGGAAGGCGGCATTGTGAACGATTTGCTGGCCCGTTACGGGGGAGACAAGATCAATTTTCTTGTAAGCAACGAGTGGTTCCGGACCATTATTACTGCAGAGGTGATATGGAAGGAAACCGGATGGGGGACTATCATTTTCCTGGCGGCCTTGGCAGGTGTCGATCCTCAGCTGTATGAAGCCGCACGCATGGATGGGGCAAACCGTCTCCGCCAGCTGTGGCATATTACCTTGCCGGCTATTCGCAGCACTATTGTCATTCTGCTGATCCTCCGGCTGGGAAGCTTTCTTGATACAGGCTTCGAACAAATTTTCCTGATGCTTAATGCGATGAACCGCGAGGTAGGGGAAGTCTTCGATACTTATGTCTACTCCGTCGGCATTAGTCAAGGACAGTACAGCTTCAGTACCGCGGTCGGCTTGTTCAAGTCGGTGATCGGCTTCATTCTTGTTGTCGTGTCCAATTATTTGGCCAAAAAATTCGGAGAAGAAGGTATTTACTAGATAGGAGGGGCTGAAAGTTATGCGGATCAAAACAAGCTGGGGCAGCCGGGTATTTGACAGCATTAATATGACGCTGTTGATTCTATTCGCTTTACTTACGGTAATCCCATTCATTTATGTTATCGCCGGATCATTTGCTACACAGAAGGAATTGCTGCAGCGGGGCTTCATCTTATTCCCGACGGAATTTACGCTGGATGCTTACAAGTATATTTTTTCCACGCAGACACTGGTTAGAAGCTTGCTAGTTACCGTTTATATTACGGTCGCAGGTACGCTGATCAACATTTTCCTTACATGCTTAATGGCGTATCCGTTAGCCCGCAAAGATATGGATTTCCGCAGGCCAATCCTGATGCTTGTCGTATTCACGATGCTGTTCAGCGGTGGAATGATACCTACATTTCTGGTTGTCAAGCAATTGGGAATGATCAATACGTACTGGTCCTTGCTGATCCCGGGCGCTATCAGTGCATTCAACTTAATTATTATACGGAACTTTTTTCAACAGCTGCCAGATGGACTGGAGGAGTCCGCCAAAATGGACGGATGTAATGATCTGGGCATCTTTTTCCGGATCGTCCTTCCGCTGTCTATGCCTGCGATCGCAACATTCTCGCTCTTCTACGCCGTAGGTCATTGGAATACGTTCTTCAGCGCTGTGCTGTATATCAACGATAGCGCCAAATGGCCGATACAAGTGCTTCTAAGACAAATTGTTATTCTTGCCTCAGGGGGGATTGGAGACTCCGCCAGTATGGGAGCAGAATATGTTACTCCTCCGGAGCAATCGGTGAAGATGGCAGTCATTGTGGTATCTACTCTTCCGATCCTGCTGGTATACCCTTTTTTACAGAAACATTTTGCCAAAGGGGTACTGCTAGGCTCGGTTAAGGGATGAAGATATAATAGGAACATGGAAAAGGGAGGATTCACAAAATGAACAGAAGACATCATAAGACACTTGTCAAAACAGGAGCCTTGCTCGCATCCGTGACTCTGGCTCTGACCGCTTGCGGCGGGAATAATCAAGGAGCTTCCCAAGGCGGCGAAGCAGGGGGCAATCAAGGTCCGTACCAGCTGACGATGATGCTGCCGAGCTACAATCCGGAGACTATGCCTGCGGACAGCTCTGTTTTAAAGCTGCTTGAGGAGAAGACGAATACGAAGCTTACGGTATCCTGGGTGCCTTCCTCGTCCTACACAGATAAATTAAGCGCCACCGTGGCTTCCGGCGAATTGCCGAAGACTTTTGTTGCGCTGGAGCCGAAGGCTTCCTTCATCGTGAATGCCGCCCGTACCGGCATGTTCTGGGAGGTCGGACCTTACTTGAAAAGCTATCCGAATCTGAGCAAGATGTCGGATATCGTTCTGAAGAACGTATCGATTGACGGTAAAATTTACGGCGTGTACCGTGAACGGGATCTGGCCCGCTTCGGTTTGATGATCCGCCAGGATTGGTTAAATAACTTGGGCTTACAGCAGCCGAAAAATATGGATGAGCTGTATACGGTTCTGAAAGCCTTTACGACAGGGGATCCAGATAAAAACGGAAAACAGGATACCATAGGGCTTGCCGTAGGGATGCAAGGGGGTGTTATCGCCGGTTTTAAAGACATCCTGACCTATATGGGCGGCCCGAACGAATGGGAACTGAAAGACGGCAAGCTCATTCCGGCTCATATGACGGATGCCTATATGGACACCATGAAGTTCTACAAAAAATTGTATGACGAAAAGATCATCAATCAGGATTTTGCGCTCATCCCGGACGGTAGGGCCGTTATGAATAAAGGTCAAGCCGGGCTTTGGATCGATAATATGCTGGACGGCCAAAATATCGAAAATAACATCAAGAAGGTTGATCCTAATGCCAAAATCAATCTAATCAACCGCATCTCCGGTCCGAAAGGCGAGAGAACCCGTGCCGGTGCCGGATACCTGGGCATGTATATGATTCCTAAGACGAGCGTGAAGACGGAAGCTGAGCTTAAGCAAATTTTGGCTTATTTTGATAAGGTTTCCGAAAAGGATATTCAGAACCTGATGAAGTATGGTATCGAAGGAAAGCAATACACGGTCGAAAACGGCCAATACAAGCAAAATACCGATGCGAAAATAAAGGCCGAAATCACAGACGGCAATCAGTTTATGATCCTGCAGAACGAAGTTATCAACTATGGAAACGAGCTGGAGAAGCTCAGTACCAAGCTGTTCCAGGATAACGCTACCTTCGCTCTGGCCAACCCTGCAGCGCCGTTTATCTCCAACACCGAGGTCGAAAAGGGCAAGGAGCTCTCCAAAATCATTCAGGATGCCACGGTAAAATTCATCATGGGTGCATTGACAGAAGCGGATTGGAAACAGGCGGTTGATAAATGGCTGCAAAGTGGCGGAAGCAAGGTCATTGAGGAAATCAATGCAGAATACGCCAAGGTTGCGAAGCCATAAGGCTTGATAATAAATAGACAGGCAGAAGAGGGTTCCGTTCTCGCGGTCCTTCTTTTCTGCCTGTCTAACTTCAAATGAGGATTCCTGAAAGGGACTCGCCCCCCATAAAGTAGACAGCATGGTCTGTTGACTAAATGGGGGCTTTTTTTTCCTCTTCCCGGTACTGTCCCGGTGTCATACCTACGATTTTTCGAAAGGAGCGGATAAAGTTTGCTGAGTTATTGTACTGTAACCGCTCTGCGATCTCAACAATCTTCAAATCAGACTCCTTCAGCCATTTCTTGGCCATATCAATCCGATACTGCGCTAAATATTCTCCAAAATTAACCCCTGCCTCCTGACGGAAAACACGGCTCACGTAATGGGGATGGTAGTTAATGCGGGAAGCGCATTTTTCCAGCGTCAGCTCCGAATCAAATTCCCGCTGAATCATATCGATGACGGCTTCCGATATATGCTTGAACTGGGACTCCCGGCGGTTGCCGAGCTCTTGGATGTAAGGAAGGACGAACCTCGTCCAGAACCAGTCCTCCATCTCCTTGACATTTCGAAGCTTAAAGAGAGCTGGGAACAAGGAGGCTTCATCCTCTGCAACCCGGTCCATGGGAATGGAAAGCTCCTGACCGAATTTGAGCAGGTCGACAAGAAATCGCAGCAGTGACAGCTGATAGCTCTGATGCTGCGTATGAGGCCGGAACAGCTCTCCGATAAAATGCTTCAAGGCTAGCTCCGACTGCTGCGGATCCCCCGCCCGAATCGCATCGAATAAGGCCTGCTCCCCTTCGTGAGGAAACCAGTACAGATTGCTCTTCTGCGGCTGTACATCTTCAATAAACAGAATCGATTCTTGCCCCAGTCCTGCCCTATATTTCAAAGAGGTCATAGCTTCATGCAGTGCCTGCTGGGTTTCTGAGAACGAATGGAAGGTACGGCTGATTCCTATGCTTATTTTGATCCCCAAATATTGAACAACCGCTTTCTGGATCTCATCGGACAGAGCGAAAATCTGTTCTTTAAAGTCCTGCCCTTCCTCGGAGGAACCGATCAGGGTCACTTGAAAGTCCGAGGTGACAACCGGCACCAGTCTTTGCTCTGCGAGTACAAGCTCGCCGACGATATTATTGATGGCAAACATGAGTAAATCCCGGTTCGTCTCTTCATACCTCGTATCCTTCAGCGTGTCGATTTGGATGGCGAGTATGCACATGGAGGACCATGGCTCATCCAATCCATACAAGCCTAATTTTTCTTCGAATTCGGCCGGACGAATGGTGCCACTGAACAATTTCTGCACGAAAAATTCCTTCAGCTGAACCTGCTGTCCTTTGAGTTCATTCATGATCAAGGACTGATTTCTGATCAAATAGTCGACCCGTTCTCCGATAACATGAAGCTCGCCGTTTGAATGTGCTGCATCCTTCCCTTCGTCGGCAGCGGAAGGAATACCGACAAGAGTGGTATAAATGGATTGAATGGGGCTGTACATCCTCTTGGAACCTATCCATGCGAGAATCAGCGTAACGACAAGTATGGCCATACATACGAGCAATGTCATCCAACCGATCACTTTATTCTGTCCGTTTACTTGCTCGTTCGAGGCTAAGGAGACATAGCTCCAGCCGTTGTATGAGGATTTCCGGTAGGTGACCGTCACCGCCTCGCCATCTATCTCATCCGTATATTGGCCAAAGGCATTGTTCGCTTCGAAAAGAGGCTTCAGATAAGGCTGGTTCGACATATTGCTTCGCAGCTTCGAACGGTCTTGATGATCTATGATCCGGAACTTTTGATCCAGAATAAACGAGCTGCCGAATTTGTCATTCTGATCCGGCGCAAATTCCTTCATCACATCGGAGGAAAGCACGACGCAAATGATCCCTTTCGGATTAACGGAGTTGAAGGGATATTTTTTAACAAAGTAGATCCTTTGGGAGGAGGATGCTGAGTCATCCGTTCCGCTTGCCCAAAAAGACCCGGCCGCTTCTTGGGAGAATGCCAGAAGCTGAGGCTTAAAGTCCGGTGAGCTGTATTCGTTAACCCCGGTGCTTGAGACCATCCAGTCCTTGCTCAGACTGAACAGAAATACATCCTTGATGCCAAGCTCATAGGTTTGAATTTGGCTAATGCCTTTAAACAGCTCATGTACCATTTCGAAATCATGGTTGGATATATCTTTATCGAAGGCGTTGGTAACGGTAGGGGACTGCAGCAGCTGCGTCGCTGAGTTGTCAATGGTTCTGAGGGTTTGCTCGACACGCATCTGCATTTGCTGCAAAAGCTGTTTATTTCCCTCGTTTACCTTCTCCTGCACAGTTCGGGAAGAATTGTAATACGCAAAGGTGCCCAGTACAATGACGGGCAGGGTGCCGATCAAGATGGAAAATAACATCAGCTTCAATAAATAGGAAGGGGATCGGAATTTCATTAGGGCCTCCAGGTGGTCGTTCATACATAACATATTAATTTTACATGAAGACCCTGTATTTAGCCATACATTCAAAAGAGATGGGGCCGTTCTGTGGAAAAAGGATTCCCGGCCGCTTCCCGGTTTCCGTCCTAATTTTATCACAAGCATCTCCCGGGCCGTGTCTCATGAAATAGGAGCGCTCGCGTTGTATGCTGGATTCAGGAAGCAAATTCCACAGTATCGGGATTTATAACCTGTTTATGAAAAGGAGAACGAAAGAGAATGACTAGAAGAAAACAAGTATCGGTAATTTCACTTTTACTGGCAGGCTGCTTGGCGTTCGGCGGCACAGCCGGCGCTTTTGGCGAGACACCGCCTGCAGGTGTGCAGATTAAGGAATTCAGCTTGCTCGATACGGCGTCGGATGTTGTCGGTTCGGCAGATTTTACACCAGAGGGCAAGAAGGACGGACACTTCAAGCTGCAGCTGAAGCTTGCTCAGAAGACCGTTATTCGTTCCGTCGTATTGCGTTCAACGGATGCTTACGGGAAGGACAATGATCAAGGGGTATGGCGAACCAACCGTGTAACTACCGGATGGCTGCTCGGTATCGTGCAGGATACAACAGTTACAACGGCAAGCGGTACAACCCATGAAAGCATCGTCGTCAACCCGGGTTTTCGCAAGGATGTGAAAGAGCCTGTCGGAGAATTTGAGGGTGATCTTACCTTCGATTTATACGCGAGCGATAACGGAACAATCAAGGAGACACAGTACTACGTGCTAGAGATAGAAACACCGCAGGGCACAGTTGCCTCCAAGCCGATCCGTTTTAAAAAGCCTATGGTTTCGGAGGGGACACCGGCGACTGTGCCAAGCCCGTCACCTTCAACTGGCCCGAATCCGACACCTGGCCCAACACCGGCTCCGTTACCGAATCCAGTGCCGACAACTGACCCAACGCCTGCTCCTGCAGATGGATCGAAGGATATTGCCATCCAAGTGTTTTTCAAAGGAACCGAGCTTCATTTTGACGATGCGCAGCCGATAGTGAAAGATGGGCGAACACTCGTTCCATTCCGGCTGTTGTTTGAAACATTAGGCTTTACGGTGAAATGGGTGGAAGAAGGAGCCGTCCGGAAAGCGATCGGAACCAAAGACGGACTCTCCATTGAATTGACGATTCATAGTACGAATGCGATCGTAAATGGAAAAACGGTCACTCTAGACGTACCTGCCCAAATCATTGACGGTCGCACCATGGTGCCTTTACGCTTCGTTTCGGAGAGCAGCGGCTACCGGGTCGCTTTCTCCAGCAGCGGCAATGTGTGGACGGTTCGGATTGAGGAAGCCAGCCCAGGCACGGGCACGGATTCGGCACCAACACCAACACCAGCGCCGGTTCCAATACCAGTACCGGAGCCGACTCCAGCACCAGTCCCAACACCGATACCGGAACCTGCACCGACCCCGACTCCTGTACCGTCTGCAGGGGAAGTTGAGCCCTATGTTGTGAAAGGCTACCTGCTTAACAAGCAGGGGAATCCAATCGCAGGAGCTGAGATCAATGCAGATAACCAATTGTTCTATGACAGTAACTTGGGGGCAGTGACCGATGAGAACGGATATTATCGGATTGAAATGCCTCAACTTCCTACGACCTGGATTATGTCCGCAAAATTTTCCCGTGAATATAACGGCAAGGAGCAGAAGTTTTATTTAAGGTCTGACGTCGATCAACCATTCGCCGGGAGTACAGGTGCGGTTCGCAATTTTACCTTGAAGGATGTTGTGGGGCATATTGAAATTCATCCCGATTTTTGGTCGTTTGACGATAGCTTGCCGCAATTCCAAATGAACGACTTGGAGGTTACCCTTACGCCGGAAGGACCATTATTTGACGGAAGTGCCGGCAAAACGATTACGACACGTGCCGATGTACTGCCGACAGGCGGCCACGGAGTGGATAAAATACCGCTCGGCCGGTACAAAATTTCCGCCACATGGAAGCCGGAGGGCCATGCTCCAATGCCCATGCTGCTGCGAGTTACAGGGACTAGTAAATATATCCAGTCCCCCGAGTTCGATTTCCATAATCCGTTGGGGACACAATCCATCTTCCTAAACCAGTTGGATACGAAGCTCGACAACCAAAACGGAAAATAACATCAAGGTATGCACAGCCTCTCTGACAAGGGAGGCTTAAGCTGCTTTTTGAATACAGCACTAACTATGAGTATTTAATAATGAGACAGGTTCGTGTCATTGCTAGCACGGGCTTTTTGACATGCACTGCGAAACCGAGACTCCGCTCTGTGGAGTTATCTCGCCTTATACAACAGAACAATCCAGAACAAGAAATCACAATTGAAGACATAGGAGGGACAGCTTTTACAAGGTATGATCAAGGTAACCGCTTACAGGGTGGAATGGCTTTTTCAACAGTGGAGAAATGTCCCCTATTATTACCAATAAATGGGGTTTTTGCATAGGGATTTTGAAATAGAGCTCCATGTCTTGAAGTATGATACTATATCCGTGAGACTCGCAAACAATCTATATGAATGAGGAAGCAATCATGCGAAAATGGGCAAGCCCGGTATCGAGACGCAAACATATTCTGACCTTGGCTAGTCTCCGAATGGAAAGCAAGCTGATCATGATTTTTATTGTGCTCATTATGATTCCAATAGCCTTGCTGCAATACGTGACCAATAGAAATTTTAACCAATCGCTCCAGGATAACACCCAAGCATATGTCATGGAAGTGTCCACGGAGATGATGCATCGGCTCGACGAGTACATTAAGGATATAGAGCAGCTGTCGACGATCCCCGCCTACGTGACAGAAATTAAGGAGAATTTGGAGCTGTCCAATCAATATTACGAAACCGAGCGTCTGCGCAGCCAAACGGGACTCAAGCAGCCGCTGCCTTTGAACCCCATTACGCCGACTTCAGTTGAAATCAGGCAGAAAGTGGAATCGAGCATCAATTTTCTGAACAATATAAAGGAAGAAACGACATCCGTATATCTTTTTGATAAGTATGGAAATGCCTACTATCGTTATAAGAATGGCTATCGGACGGACATCAATACCCGGTATCCGGAATGGAAAAGAGCCGTCGAGCAGCAAAAAGGAATTCCTGCATTAATAGGAACGGAAGAAATTATTAGCAACACCAAAGGGCGAAGCTATGTTTTTTCGGTGGTTCGGGAAGTGTTCAATGACGCCTATCAGTCGATCGGATTAATAGTCGTAGATGCAAACATGAGTACCATTGAGCGGTTCGTAAGCAGCCTGGACAAGGTCACAAGAGGCAAAACCTATATCATGGACCCCAATAATCTGGTTATTTATGATAGCGATCGTGCCTACATCACCCGCCAAATTCCGGATTCCCAATGGCTGCAAAAGGCTAGCGGTCAGCAAGGAAGCTTCGTGGATGACGTTAACGGGGTGCAGTCGCTCGTGGTGTATGTCGCCTCGGAGCGGACACAATGGAAAATGGTCATCACCGTGCCCTTGAAGGAATTAACGAAGGATGTACAGCGAAATCAAAAGCTGGCCTTTTATCCTACGATTGTTACCGTTGGCTTAGCATTAACCGCTTCCATATTCTTATCATTCGCCGTGACGCGTTCGCTGCGCAAGCTGATTAATTTAATGAAAGTGGTCCAGCAAGGGAAATTGGAGGTCAGGTACCCGATCACGGTTGACGATGAGATTGGACGGCTTGGCCATCAATTTAATCGGATGCTGGAGCGGATTCAGGATTTAATCCATGAAAATCAGGTGATCGGGGAGCGGAAAAGAGAAGCGGAGCTGGATGCGCTTCAATCCCAGATCAATCCGCATTTTATCTATAATACGCTGGAATCGATTCGAATGACGGCCGAGATCAACGACGATGAGGAAGTTGCCGATATGACGGAAATACTCGGCAAGCTGCTTCGCTACAGCATCTCCATGGGCAAAGAATTTGTAACCCTGGAGGAGGAGCTGGATCACTTAAGAAATTATATGAAGCTGCAGGAGTACCGGTATCCGAATCAATTCCGGCTTCACATTGATCCTTATGAGGATTACAGCAGCCTTCCGATGCTGAAATTGGTGCTGCAGCCCATCGTAGAGAATGCCGTATTCCATGGAAAGGACGCTTCGAAGCCGGTTATGATGCTTCGGGTATCCTTTCAAGTTACCGGCTCCGATATAGTCATCCTGATCAGGGATAACGGATTGGGAATGGAGCCGGAGGTGTTGCATAACCTGCGGGTTTCACTGATGAATCCCGCGGCAGCAGGTCGAGACAAGAATAAGCGCAGTATCGGCCTTCGCAACGTGAATGAACGGCTGAAGCTGTATTATGGAGAGCATTACGGGCTAGAAGTCGATAGTATGCCCGGTATAGGTACGGAAGTGCGCGTAAGGGTTCGAAGCTTGGAAGGAAAGGAACGTTAGTATGCTCAAAATAGCGATAGTAGATGATGAAGAACGTATTCGTTTGGGATTAAGCAAAATCATTAGGAAAGCCAGCGCCCAGTATGAAGTCGTCGGCTCCTACACGAATGGCATGGAGGCGCTGCAGGCTTTGACGGATCTGGAGGTCCATGTCGTGATCACGGATATCCAGATGCCCGCACTGAACGGACTGGAGCTCATTGAGCAGCTCAAAAAAATAAAACCATCGCTCGCTTTCATCGTTTTAAGCGGCTACAGCGAATTCGAATATGCGCGGCAAGCCTTAAGATTTGGCGTCAGCGAGTATTTGCTTAAGCCGGTGAATAAGCAGGAACTGTACGGCGCCTTGGAGCGGCTGCACGAAGCGATTCGAACGGAGCAATTACGCCAACAGAACGAGCAGGCGGAATCCTTGAAGAAGCTGTTAGACATACAAGGCTCCGTTGAGGAGGCGGAGAAAGCCATTCGCCATTTACCTCAGGATTTATTGGCTAAACCTGTCACCGTACTCTGCGTAAAATCCGATCTGCCTATGGAAAGAAAGGCTGTAGAGACATGGGAGAAGGAACAGTGTGCGTCTTCGTTCTTCAAGGTTCTGATGTTTTCCGAGTGGGAGGCCTGCGTTGTCTGCACCCATGAGCCTATGACCGAGCAGGAGCGGTATGAAAAGTCTGCTGGGCTTGCGGAATCGTTAATGAGTCGGCTTAGCGGTATTTTATCCGCGGGAATCGGACCTGCCGTTTCGGATTGCTTTAAGCTTGGCGATGCCTATCAGGAAGCAATTCGCGCGTGTGATTATGCCATCTATTCTCCATATCGAACACAGACCGTAGGCTCCAAGGAGCTTCCCGCGGCTCCGGCTTCCATAGCCATAGGCAAGCTTGAGAAGAGAATGAAGTCGTCCCTGGACCTGCTGGATATTCATAAAATCCGCGAGGAACTGCAAGCTGCCTTTGTGGAGATGGCCCAAATGAAGGCTGAGAAGAAGCGGGTTATCGAAGCCTGCTCGAAATGGATCTACTTCATTCAGCATGAAGTGCCGGAATTCCATGAGGCTGCTACGCTGCACTTCGGCCAGGACATCTCTGTCGAGACGCTGTTGTTACGTCATCTTCGCTTTCATGACATTCAGAATCAAATGGTCCGTCTGGTTACGGAGACTCTAACTCTGGTCAAGGATACGCGGGACGGAAGCAAGAGCCGTGTTATCGACAAAATCAAAAGAATCATTGCCGAGCAGTACCGGAATGATATTGAGCTGCCCCGGCTTGCAGACCAGGTGTACTTGACGCCAAGCTATTTGAGCAAATATTTCAAATCGGAAACAGGCCAGACGTTAACCGAGTATTTGATCAGCATTCGTATTGAAAAGGCCAAGGAGCTGTTAAAGCATCATGCCGAAATGAAGTCCTACGAGGTGGGGGACCTGGTGGGCTACCCGGATCCCGCCTATTTCAACAAGCTGTTCAAACGCATCGTAGGTCTAACGCCAAAAGAATATAAGGATAAGGTTAGATTGCCCTAGCGATAGGGCTATTTGCTTGTTCATTTGATCGTATTTGTGTAAAAGAAGACAAGAAATACGAATTGAGTACATTTAACAAGCATCCGCGGCTCATTATAATGAATCCATGAAAACGATATCAAACAGCCTGCCGGGGTATGCTATGTAAAAAGAGACTAGGAGATTCCTGCTAAAAGATGAAAAAGACACTATTCCTGCTTTTCTCTGTATCGCTGCTGCTGGCATCCTGCGAAGCCGATGAGATCCATCGTAACCCGGCTGTACCCGATTCGGTGCAGTACGCGGAGCATCCGTCCCCGGAACCGAAAGTAAAAGGGACCATCACCGTTACAACCAACCGTGTGGATTTGGTGAATGACGGAACGTTCCAGCAATATGCCAATGCGTTCAAGGCCAAGTATCCCGATGTTGAAAGCGTTGTATTCGAGCCCATCTCCAATTACGAAAGTGATATCCGAATTCGTCTTACGACGGGCTCCGCCGGCGATGTGCTGCTGATCCCGGGCAATATCGCCCAAGATCAGCTGGGAGATTTTTTTGAGCCGATTGGTGATGTGGCCGACAGCCTGGGGAAGCTGCATTTCAAAGATTTTAAAGCTTACAACCAGGACATTTACGGCATAGTTTCCGGTGTTTCCGTCGAGGGGATCATCTATAACAAAAAAGCGTTTGCCGATGCCAAGATCACGCGGCCTCCGACGACGCTGGATGAATTTTATGAAGCCTGCAGCATGCTGAAGCGTGCCGGTAAGATCCCCCTATATGTGAATTATGGTGATCAGTGGCCCTTGAAGCAATGGAGCGAGATCCTGGCGACGATGATGAGCGGCAAAGGCAGCTTTCTGGATGAAATGACCGGTCAAGACGCTCCTTTTCAAATCGGTAACGAATTCGGAAAGTCATTGACCATTCTTCGCACCCTGATCCAAAACCGCTATGTTGAACCGGATCTAAGGAATAGCAGCTGGGAAGCTTCCAAGATGGATCTATCCACCGGCAAAGCGGGGATGTATTTCCTGGGCAATTGGGCTATCAATCAGTTAATCGGAGCGGGGGCGAAATCGGAGGACATCGGCTTTTTCCCGCTTCCTTACGATAACAGCGGGACATACCATGCTTTGATGAATAACGATTGGTTTTATGCCGTAAGCAAGGTCAGCAAGAATAAAGAGACCGCGAAAGCATGGATCCGCTTTATGGTGGAGGAATCGGGATACGATATCCGATCCGGCTTTATCCCTCCTCAGATTGAGAGAGAGTGGACGCTTCCCCAGCTGGATGAATTTTTCTCATATGGCCCGGAGCTGTTTGAGAATGCGCCTGCCTCACCCTTGTGGTATGCCATAGCGAATGCATCCAAAATTGATTTCTTTGAAGGAGAGTATTTGCAAAAAGCGGCTATTGCGGATGACTTAAGCAGCAGCTTTGAGGAGCTGAACAAGAAATGGAAAGAGGGCAAATTCCGTGCCCAATATGGTCAAATGGATGGACCGGCAAAGTAACGACATCAGATCGAGAGGAAAGGGATGAACCAAGGTGAATTTAAGCTACAAAACGCAAAGGACAGTCATATTGGTTTCCTTTTTGACTATCCCCTTATTGCTTTTAGCCATATTCTCATATTATCCGGCAATCAACCTGATTTATTACAGCTTTCTGAAGTGGGATGGATTGACCGATAAAACGTTCGTAGGGCTGCAAAATTACAAGGAAATTTTGACGAATATCGAGTATTTCGGTGTGCTTAAGAACAACCTGTACTACTTTGCAGGCGGTCTCCTGCAGACGATGTTTGCCTTGTACTTTGCCGTGGTGCTCAACTCGAAGCTAAGAGGCCGCAATGTGTTCCGGGTTATTTTGTTTCTGCCTTATATCATGCACAGTGTGGCCATCGTGTTTATGTTTCAAGCGCTTTACAATAATCAGTACGGCACCTTAAACGCGCTGCTCGACGCGGTCGGACTGGGCAGTCTGCAGCAGGATTGGCTCGGCAACAAAAAGCTGGTGAATTACGCATTAGCCTTCGTATCGATGTGGAAATATATGGGACTCAGCATGGTCATCTTCCTGGGTTCCCTTCAATCGATCCCCCATGACTTATACGAAGCCGCAAGAATCGACGGTGCATCGACTTTTCAGCAGTTTTGGAGAATTACACTGCCGAGCATTCGGAGGGTGATGGAGCTCTTGCTGCTGCTTACGCTGACAGGTGCTTTGGAAGCGTTTGAAATTCCGTATATTATGATGCTCGGCGCCAATGGCACGGACACGTTCATAATAAAGACCGTCGAAGTCGCTTTCCAGTTCAAGGAAGTGGGCTTGGGATCAGCTATGGCTGTCATCATGCTAATCATCGTATTGCTATTTGTAGGACTTCAGCGCCTATTGTTTAAGGGAGGGGAGAACGTATGAGGGGAGAGGAATCCAAATCTATTAAATCCTTTTACTACCTGACTTTGTTTATCGGAGCCTTCGTCGTATTGTTTCCTCCGTATACGATCTTTATCACATCGTTAAAGACGAAGCAGGAGTTTTTGCAAAGCCGGTTTGCGCTTCCGGAGCATTGGCTCAACCTGGATAACTACATCTATATTTTTCAGAAAACCAAAATTATCTCCACAGCGCTGCCCAATACGTTGTATATTATCTTGCTTTCCGTCGGCGGCAACATCATTCTTGGGACAATGGTTGCCTATGCGCTCGGGAGATTCGAATTCCGGCTTAAAAAATTTATCATTGGCGCTTACCTGCTGGCTTCCGTGATTCCTCTTGTGACCACACAGGTCGCCACTTACAAGCTGATGAATACACTCGGGCTAATCAATAACATTCACGCGCCTATTTTATTGAATCTTGGAGCCGACGTCATTTCAATCATTATATATTTGCAGTTTAGCCGAAACATTTCTTATACATTGGACGAGAGCGCAATGATTGAGGGGGCTTCTTTGTTCCGAATTTACTGGAATATATTTTTCCCGCTGCTCCTTCCAGCCACAGTAACCGTTGTTATTTTGCGGACGATTTACATTTATAATGATTTTTATATCCCGTTTCTGTATATGACCAAGTCGTCCTTGCAGGTGGTTTCGACCTCGATATTCCAGTTCGTCGGCCCTAACGCGGCAAGCTGGAACTATATCTCGGCTATGATTATCGTTATTTTTATTCCGGCCATTATTTTGTTCTTGTTTCTTCAAAAATTCATTTATGCAGGTGTCACGAGCGGATCTGTTAAAGAATAATCAACCTGCTAATAACAAGCTTTCTGCCGCTGCCGGTATGGAAGCTTGTTTTTTGTTGTGTTCTAAGCCTGACCCAAGGCTGCAAGAGGATAATTGAAGACAAGAATTATTAACCTAAACCAATGTAATCGTTCTCTTTTCCCTATACAATCTCCTTGTAAGCGATATCAACTTGTAGAAGGGGAGTATGTATCAAATGAAGAAAGTAGTAGGAACCATGCTGGCGGTAGCTCTTTCCGCAACGGCTCTTGCAGGATGCTCGACGGATAACACAAACGGGACGGCACCGGGAGGAGATCAAGCAAACGCAGCGGCAGGCGGCAACGCCAATGTCAAAGGGAAAATTACGGTGGTAACGAACCGTACGGATCTTATTAACGACGGTACGTTCGATAAATACAAGCAAGCCTTCAAGAAAAAATACCCTGGTGTGCAGGATGTGGAGTTCGAGGGCATCACGAACTATGAGAGCGATATCCGTGTCCGCTTATCAGCGAATAACGTTGGAGACGTGCTCATGCTTCCTTCTAACATCTCCACGCAGGATCTCGGTAAGTTCTTCGCGCCGGTCAATGATGTGGCGGATGCTCTCGGGAGTCTTTACTTCAACGATGTCAAAGCGTACGAGGGAAAAATATACGGTATCGTATCCGGTGTCAGCACAGAGGGGATCGTATACAACAAAAAAGCCTTCGAGAAAGCCGGCATCACTTCGATTCCAAAAACCTTGGATGAATTTTACGCAGCCTGCGAGAAGCTGAAGGCGGCAGGCATTGTCCCGATCTACATCAACAATGGCGCACAATGGCCTATGAAGCAGTGGGGCGAGGTTCTGGCTCCGTTCATGAGCGGCAAGGCTGATTATTTGAACACAATGGTTAACACGGATGAGCCGTTTAAAGTGGATAATGAATTCGGCAAAGGCTTTACGATTGTGCGAACGCTCAAAGAGAAGGGCTATGTGGAGAAAGATCTGCATTCCAACGTTTGGGAAGCATCCAAAGGGGAAATCGCTTCAGGCAAAGCAGGGATGTACTTCTTAGGCAATTGGGTCATCAATCAGGTTATCGGCGCTGGAGCCAAATCCGAGGATATCGGCTTCTTCCCGTTACCTTATGACAACAGCGGCAAGCTTAATGCTCCGCTCAACTATGATTACTTCTACGGCGTCAGTGTAGCGAGCAAAAATCAGGAGACGGCCAAAGCCTGGATCAAGTTCATGGTGGAAGAAGCGGGCTATGTAGAGGCTTCCGGCTATATTCCGCCGCAAAAATCCAAGGAGCCCAGCCTGGCTCAGCTAAAAGAATTTAAATCTTATAACCCTAATTTTATTGAAAATGTAGCGACATCCTCCAAATGGAACGATATCGGAAATACCGCAAAAATTGATTTCTTCGGCGGCAAGTACATTCAAAAGGTGCTGGAAGCCAATGACCTGAAGACAGAGCTGGACGCGTTGAACAAAAGCTGGAAGGAAGCGAGAGCTTCGGTCAAATAATCCCCTAAACAAACATAGCCTTATAAGGATATAGGACGAAGCTTGCTGCCGCGGGGCTGCAAAATTCCGTGGCAGCAACAAATACGCAGCTACTATTCACATTCTGGAGGACACACAATGAGTACGATAGTCGTCTTTTACGATTCAAGCTTTCCATATGCCGGCGAAAGGCCCGATGAAACGGCGCTCCAGGCGCTCCGGGTCAATTATAGAGTAGCCGATGCGGCCGGCCTGCCGGAAGCTCTGGAAGAAGCGGATGCGTTAATCCATTTGCACGGACCTTATGTTCCGAAGGCGGCCTGGAATCACGTATTATCCTTTCTGCGCCGGGGCAAAGGCTTGCTGACCGTTGGCGGCGCTCCCTTTACGGCACCGGTGTACGAAGAGGATGGGAAGTGGGTCTGCGAACCGAAGCAAACGGGCTATCACCGCCAATTGCAAATTCATGAAGCTTTGCCGGTAGACCCGGCTCCGATCAAGAAGCTGGCCGCCAGCCCGGATATTCCTATATTTCAAGGATGGGAGCAGCTGTTCACCGTGGCGCCGACCTATGGTCTTGTGCTTCACGTAACCCGCACGGACGATCAGCCGGGGCAGCTGGGCTCCTCAGGACCTATGGATGCGCATATTTATCCTTTGCTGAAGGGCATCGGCGAGGAGCCGCTTCTCCGCGAGGTTGCAGCACCTGCGGTGCTTCTGGAGAATACAAAGGGAGATTTTGCCGGCGGTCGGTGGGTTCTAATTCCTCAAGAGATTTCAAGCTGCTTTTGGCAGCTTGGCGGCGCGCAAGCGCTAGGGGAGTGGGCCGAGTTTACGGCTCGCGGTGTGACAGAGCTCTGGTTCAAATCGAACTATGCGTCCTATGAGCCCGGGGACCGTGCGACGCTAACCCTGCAAGCGCAAAAGCTCGGCAGTCAAGCCGCACAGAAAACGAAATGGACATTCAACATTCGAGTGCTCAAGGCCAAGGAATCGGTATGCGTTAAGCCTGACCCTGCTTTTACGTATGAAGAGGCTGATTTCGACTGCCTGGAAGAGAAGGCGCTTGAGCTTCAGGCAGGCAAGGAGCTCGAGTTTGTAAAAATGCATGTTTCGGCGGCACTGGAAGCCGGACTTTATATTGCAGAATGCAAAGCGGTATCTGAAGAGGGAGAGACGAGGCTGTTGCGCCAAGGCTTCTGGGGCATGGATGAGGAGCTATTGAAACAAGGCGATTACATCACTTGCGACCGCGATTACTTCTGGAAGAACGGGAAGCCGCTGCCGGTCGTCGGGATGACCTATATGACAAGCGATGTGGCTCGGAAGTTCCTGTTTATGCCGAACATTGCGGTATGGGATCGGGATATGGCGCAAATGAAAAGGGCCGGAATCAATCTGATCCGCACAGGCATTTGGTCGGCATGGCGGCAGGTCATGTTCGTGGATGGCCATGCGTATGAGGAAGTGCTTCGCGCCATCGATGCCTTCATCCTGACAGCCAAGCGCTATGATCTGGAAGTGACGTTTAATTTCTTTGCCTTTACACCGGAGACTTGGGAAGGCGTCAATCCTTATTTGGACCCAAGAAGCATTGAAGCCCAGAAACGCTTCATCTCCGCCATCGTTTCCCGACATGCAGAATCCAAGCATGTTCATTGGGATCTGATCAACGAGCCGTCGATGTTCGATCCGAAACGGATCTTTCAGCAGGGGCCGCGCTCAAGCCGGGACCGCTTTGAACGCCAGCGCTATATTGAATTTCTTCGTGAACGGCACGGTTCCATCCAGCAGCTTCAAGAACGCTGGAGCATGACGCCGGAGGAGCTCCCTTCTTTTGAAGCGGCAGAGCTGCCGGAGCCGGAGTTTATCGGATTTAATACGACGGAATCCTTGCCCAAGAAGAGCGGTCAATGGCTCGACTACACGCTGTTCTCTATGGAGATGCATAACCGCTGGGCTGCCCAATTGATAGAGACGATTCGTGAAATACAGCCTAAGCAGCTGGTGACCGTCGGTCAGGACGAAGGGCTTGGCGCGCAGCGGCCTTCACCGTTTTTCTACGCGGAAGCGGTTGATTATACAACCGTCCATTCGTGGTGGAAGATGGACGATCTTGTCTGGGATGGTATATTCGCCAAGGATACGGATAAGCCGAACCTGATTCAAGAAACAGGAATCATGTATGTGGAAACGCCGGACGGCCGCGCGAAGCGCAGCGAAGCCGAGCTTCGCAATATATTGGAAAGAAAATATGCCTATGCATTCTCGACAGGCGGCGCCGGTGCTGTCCAATGGATATGGAATATTAATTTCTATATGAATAATGTTAACGAGTCCAACATCGGGGCCTTGCGTGGAGATGGCACGGAGAAGCCTGAAGCGGAAGTGTCCTATGATTTCGGCGCGTTTATGGAAAGCGAGAAGGAGCTTTTTGCAGGAAGAGAGCTGGAAGAGGTTGCTGTTGTGTATCCTTATTCCAATGATTTCTCTAACCGCCCGCTTGCGGGGGAAGCAACCACCCGCGCGATCCGTACGTTAGCCTATGAAATGAATGTGCACCCGCGAGGGATCGGCGAATATCACCTGGCATCGCTCTCTACGCACAAGCCGAAGCTGATTATCGTGCCGAGTGCCCATAACTTCCGAAGCTCGTCGCTGCAGGAATTGCTTCACCATATTGAAGCACATGGGGGGACGCTTCTCTTCACGGGACCGGTAGGACTCGACGAATACTGGCGTCCGGTTGACCGGCTTGCCAATGTGCTTCCTGCGGGTGCTGTGACGAACGTACTGCGTGAGGAGATGGTACAAATCGGTGATGAGCTAGTACCGGTTTCCTTCGGCGGGGCGAGAATCGCGGATACGAACAAACAGCTGGTGACTCCTGTTGAAGCGACCCGTCCAGCCGGAATTCAAAGGGTCGCGGTCGGGAAAGGAACTCTGTTATGGTGTCCGCTGCCTGTAGAGCTGAACCATCGGACGGATGCGATCAAAGCGGTCTATGCCCATGCCCTTCAGGAGGCGCATGTCCAAGAGGAGCTCGAGTGGCTGGAGGGCGGAGAGCTTGCCGGCGTCTACGGCAGGAAGCTGTCCTTCGCTCAAGGCGCGTTGTTCATCTTTGTATCGGAATACGCATATCCTTCACGAATCGCCGTTCGTGATCCGCAAACAGGAAAGGCTTATTCCTTTGAGCTGGAAAGCGAGCGCACCGTAATGTTTGCGGCGGATGCGGAAGGAAATCTGAAGACGGTCTACCGGCCTGGTCAAGTGACCGTTAACGTACAAAATTAAATAAATCTCCTTGAAAATGACCTGACAGGCGGAACCTTCGCACCAAATGCCGTCATTGATCAGATCACGATTAGTCAGTTCATGGGCGCAAGAAATGGACGGCTCTCCAGCAGGAGGGCCGTCCGTTTGCCGTTGATAGTATAAATATCGGGGCTCCCCACGAAGTACCTGAATCAGCCTCAAAGCCGAAGCGTCACTTTGCGGGGTGTAAAATATATGATGGCTGGATTATTTCTCGCCGGGACCGGAAACTATGAGCTCGAGCCTGCCGCTGATCCGGTAGGGACCAACGTTTCGCGGAAGCAGGAAATGGTCGCCTTTGCGCAATGCATACAACGTATCCTCGCATTCGAGGGCGCCTGTACCGTCGATGACGCTGACGATTAGAAAATGGTCAGAGGGCTCTTCGTATAGAGAGGTTCCGGTAATGCCCCATTTTTGAACGGTAAAAAATGCGTTGTTGATCATTGTCGTCCGCACGCAATCCCCCTGAACGGTGGAATGGATAGGAGGCTCTACCGGTTGGTGAGGTACGCTGGTCACTTCCATGGCTTTATCCAGATGCAGCTCACGCGGCTTCCCATCCTGTCCGATACGGTTATAATCATAGACCCGGTACGTAGTATCGGAGCTTTGCTGCGTTTCCAACACAACGATCCCTCTGCCGAGGGCATGAAGGGTTCCGCTCGGGATGTAATAGAAGTCCCCGGCTTTTACTTTGACCCTGGTTAGTAAGCCGGACCAATTCCCGCTGCGCACCTCTTCAACGAACTGCTCCTTGGATTGTGCCCGGTGTCCGTAAATAATTTCCGCATCAGGCTCGGCGTCGAGGATGTACCAGCACTCGGTCTTGCCAAGCTCTCCGTTCTCGTGAATGGCGGCGTAGGTATCGTCAGGATGGACTTGTACGGATAGATCGTCCGAAGCGTCGAGAATTTTGATCAATAACGGGAACGGCGCGTCGGGGCTGACCAGAGCCGGATCGCAGAATAAGAAGCGATGCCGCCACCACAGCTCACCGAGAGGCAGTCCTTGATACTCGCCGTTACGGACGATGCTTTGACCGTTTGGATGGGCAGAGACCGCCCAACATTCGCCTGTATTGGCATAGGGAATGTCATAACCAAACTTATCCCTCAGCTTCGTTCCGCCCCAAATTCGTTCTTGGAAGACAGGCTCCAGAAATAGAGGATGGTTTCGCTTATCAACAGACGGGCGCTCTTGCAGCCTCTCTTCCTTCGGGCTAACCCCCGGTTCCTTGCCTATGTGAATAAGTGCGGCCGCTCCGATGAGCCCGGCATCTTGACCGAGTGCCGCCGGAATGATAGGCGTATTGCGGCCTGACGGATTCAGTGCATGCAGAGCGACATAGTTCTGAATTTCCTGGAACAACCGCCCGCCGATTTTGGATACACCACCGCCGATGATGATTTTCTCAGGGTCTAATACATTAATTAATGAGACACAGCCAACGCCAATTTGGCGAAAAACGGCTTGAAACAGCTGTTTCATAGACTCGTCTCCTTGCTCGGCCAATGAGAATGCCTCTTGTGCGGTAACCTGACGGCCAAGCATGGAGGATGCTTGACGCGCGATAGCCGTTCCGGAAGCTGCGAATTCCCAGCATCCGTCTTGACCGCATGAGCAGCGTCCTGCAGCGGGGTCGACGACCATATGCCCGGCATCCCCTGCATTGCCGGTTGAGCCGGTAATGAGCTTGCCGTGCAGGTAAATCCCTGCGCCGATTCCGGTGCTGATCGTCAAGTAAATAAAGTGATCGCTATCCTTTCCGGCCCCGATCCATTTTTCGGCTAATGTCGCGGCTGTAGCATCATTTTCCATAAGGACAGGGTTATCGAAATATTTGTGCAGCTCGCCTACGAGCTGAAATCCTTTCCAGTCCGGCAAGTTTGGCGGACATACAATCAAGCCGCTTGCTGGGTGCAGCGGACCTGGGGCGCCAATTCCAATCCCTTGTAAATGGGCGGGTTCGACCGAAGCTTCGCTGCACAGCTCACGGATTGCGGCAGCTATGCGCTCCACCATCGTCTCCGGTGAACCCTCTGTGGATAGAATCCGCTTGGCTTCGATATGTCCAGTGGAATCGACGAGTCCGATCGCGGTTTTGGTGCCTCCGATGTCAATGCCGATTGCATAATTCATGATATGACCTCCACAATTTACTTTACATCACTTGACAAAGTACTGATAAATCAAGCAATATGTAAATGAATTGTACCATATTCTTGGGGTGGGGGAAATCATGATTCGCAGAAAAAAAGTGTCCATGCAGGATATAGCCGACTATTTGCAAATATCGAAAAATGCCGTATCGATTGCTCTCGGGAATAAGAAGGGCGTCAGTCAAGAAATGCGCGAACGGATTTGGTTAGCCGCCAAGGAGCTTGGTTATGGAAAGTACAACGAACAAGACAAGAAGCCTTCAAATATATTGGTACTCGTTCCGGAGAGGATCATCAGCTATGAAGATAATGATCACTTTCTGTTCTATCACAATCTGATATGGACGCTGGAAAAAGAGATTCGAAATAATGGGTATAACGCCGTTATTGCACGCATTGACGGGCAAATGGAGGAGGAGCTGCAGCTCCCTAATCTTTTTCACGATATAGACTTCACCGGTGCCATATTATTCGGTATCGTGAGCAGCTCTTATACGGCGATGGTAGCTGAGCAGGGCAAGCCCTTCATCATGCTTGATTCGTACCACCGCGGAATTAATGCTCCATCTGTGACCTCGGCCAACATAGAAGGTGCTTACGAAGCCGTCACTTATTTGGCCGGCTGCGGTCATCGACGCATCGGCTTCATCGGGCCAACCAACCTGACGACCAGCCACGAAGAGCGCTGGATGGGGTATTGGACAGCTATGCGGGATGCGGGGCTGCCGATTGATCCTGCCATGTGCTTGACGGAGTCGAAGGGATTCAACGCCAATGAGGAGGAAATAGGCAGCTACTGGGAAAGGATGCAGACAAAGCCGACCGCAATATTTTGCGGAAATGACCGTGCGGCGATTCTGCTCATACAGATGCTTCGCAAGGCCAATCTTCGCATCCCGGAGGACGTTTCCGTTATGGGTTACGACGATTTGCAGATGGCCGATACCTTGAACCCGGGCTTAACGACGATGCGCGTAGATGTCCACGGCATGTGCCAAGCGGCAATTAAGCTGCTGAACAAAACACTGGATTGCAAAGATGCCTTGATTAGGTGGAGTGTTCCGCCAGAGCTGGTCATTAGAGAATCGGTAAAGGCGTACGCTTCGGATTCGTCGACCGGTTAATTCCTGCCCGGCTGTAATTAGAATGAATTCCAGAGGGAGGAAAGATGAATGCCGCCAATTTCCGAGCAAGAAATCCCGTTTGAAATCAGGGCCAAGCTGGGTAGCATCAACGGAATTACTTTTCCCCGGCAGGGCTATACATCGGATGTCGGCATCATTGACGGGAGGCATGGAAAGGCCGTACTAAAGAGAGCCAAAGGAAAGCAATACGGCGAATGGCTGGAAAGAGAAGCATCCGTTTTGTCTTGTTTGGCTTCAACAGGGCTTCGAGTCCCTGAAGTCTATCATTTGATGCAGACGGGGAACAAGAAGGGATTCAATGCTGGCTGTTAATGGAATACCTGCAGGGGGAGACCTTGCGCAGCGCTCTCACATATGAGAAAGATTCTGCCCTTAGGTACGATATTATTTATGCTTATGGAAGGATTCTGCAGAAAATCCATTCGACACCTTGTCCAGATGAGCTTAAGAAAAGCGAGATCTGGCTCGACGCTATGCTTACCCAAGCCGAGTACCATTTGAAGCATTATCAGGTAGATGGTACCCCTGCTTTACTCGAGAAAATCAGGCATCAGAGGCCCAATGAAATGGAGCCGACACTGATACATGGCGATTTTACAATCGATAATGTCCTTGTTCATGAAGGCAGCGTAGCTGGAATCATTGATTGGAGCGGAGGGGCCTACGGGGATCGGCGGTATGATGTGTCCTTAGCCGTAAGACCCAAGCCGAATATATTCCAATCCAGCCATGATCAACGTGCGTTCTTTGATGGTTATGGCGCGAAAATAATAACGGATGAGGATTACGATTATTTTGTCGAGGGTCTTAACTCGTTTTTCTAAATGAAATTCGCAATCGAGAAGAAATCACTGCGTTCTCCATATGCTACTCTAGTTTCAGTAAAACAAGCGGAACGAGTCTGCCCCGATAACCTTACACCTTATCATTGGAAGGGTTTAAGGGTACCTGAATTTTGGTAAACTTTAGATAAGGAGTGATAGGCATGATTAGTAAAATCGGTCAAATTATGCTGTATGTAAACAACCAGGACGCTGCTGTGGAATTTTGGACGGAAAAAGCAGGGTTTAAAGTCTTGTCAGAGGAAAATAACGGGCAGGGCATGAGATGGATTGAAATCGCTCCGGCGGAGGGAGCCGAAACAAGTATCGTGCTTCATAATAAGGAGTTCGTTGCTAAAATGTCGCCCGAGTTAAATCTAGGGACACCTTCGTTAATGTTCTTCACGGAAAATCTGGACCAATTGCATGCCGACTTGACCAATAAAGATGTTAAGGTCGGAGATATCGTTACCATTCCTTCCGGAAGAGTATTTAACTTCGCAGACCATGAAGACAATTACTTTGCTGTCATAGAAAGAAAGTAACTCCCCTTCACAGACGCCTGGTTAACTTATGCAGGTTGTTCGACAGGACAGTGTAAAAAGAGTCAGACGATACGGATTATCGTCTGACTCTTTTTGCTGTCCTAGTATTATTGTAACAAGAAAATAATCTAAACAAATTTAGTTTATTGATTTGTGAGTGAAACTATACAAATATGATTATAAACTAAAACTATGCAGATTTTTAAAGCGGAAACGACTAAACAACAACTAAAAATAGGGTTGACCATGGAAAATTTTGATGATATTTTATAGTTAAACATAAACAAATTACAGTTATTACCTGATTATTTTAGTAAAATGTTTAGTTTGTTTAGTGGTCATTTTATTCCTTATAATTTCATTGGGAGAGGGTGCAGGGATGAAGAAGCTTAAGCTGGGGTATGCGCCTACGCGCCGGTTTGTATTCAGTGCGGAGGATGCTTTTCGTTACAAGGTATTGATCAAGGAGAAAATAGAAAGCTTCGGTATGGACATTGATATTGTCGATCTCGAAGGTCTTAATGAGGAAGGGCTTCTGTACAACGACCACATCAATGCCGACCAGATTGCGGAGCGGTTTCGCCAGGAGAAGGTGGACGCGGTATTTTTCCCGCACTGCAACTTTGGTACCGAGGATACGGTGGCGAGGGTCGGGAAGGCGCTTGGCAAGCCAGTGCTTTTGTGGGGGCCAAGGGACGAATCCCCGCTCGAAGATGGCATGCGTCTGCGTGACACGCAGTGCGGTCTGTTTGCCACAGGCAAAGTGCTGCGGAGGTTCAATGTACCTTTTACCTATGTGACGAACTGCAGGGTGGATGACCCTGTCTTCGAGCGCGGCTTTACCAATTTTATCGCCGCCGCCAATGTCGTTCGCCAGTTCCGCAGTCTGCGCATTCTTCAGATCGGTCCCCGTCCGGCTTCTTTCTGGACGATGATGTGCAACGAAGGTGAACTGCTGGAGCACTTCGGCATTGAGATTCATCCGATAACGCTGGTGGATATCCAACGTGCTTCGAAGCGCATTGAAAGCGGTAACAGCTCGGAGCTTGCCGAGGCAGTGGATCTTATTAAAGCTAAGCTGGATTGGTCGGAGGTGACGGAGGCGGATGTGAAACGGATCGCCGCTCTCAAGGTGGCCATGAAGCAGCTTGCGACGGAGACAGGCAGCTCGGCCATAGCTATCCAGTGCTGGTCCTCCTTGCAGGACGCTATGGGCATTATGCCTTGTCTCGCAAATGCGATACTGACCGATGAGCAGATTCCGGTCACCTGTGAGACCGATATTCACGGCGCAATTACCTCCGTCATGGTGCAGGCGGCGACGATGAACCAGCATCCTACCTTTTTCGCGGATCTGACGGTTCGGCATCCCGAGAATCCCAACGGGGAGCTGCTTTTCCATTGCGGCAATTTCCCGGTATCCCTGAGTGTGGAGGAGAAGCCGAAGCTTAGAAAGCATTTTCTGTTCGATGACCATTCCCCGGGAACCCATGAGGGCGAGATCAAGGGAGGTTCTATGACGCTGGCGCGATTCGACGGCGATCATGGCGAATACCAGCTGTTCCTTGGCAAGGCACGCGGGATTTCGGGTCCCTACACTAGAGGCTCCTATGTGTGGGTTGAGGTCAACGATTGGCCGTTATGGGAGGAAAAATTGGTGAAAGGGCCTTACGTCCATCATTCCGTAGGCATTCATGCGAATGCAATCCCGGCCTTATATGAGGCCTGTCAGTATATTCCGGGTCTGACGCCGGATCCGGTTGACCCGACCGAGCAGGAAATCAAGGCCTGGCTCCGCGGTTCGGGGCTGTAAAGGAGGATGGCTATGGACATAAGGGAGCTACAGGAAAAAGCCATCCAAATTCGCATGGATTTGCTTCGTATGATCCACGGGGCGCAAACCGGGCATACGGGCGGATCCCTCAGCAATACGGATATTCTTACCGCACTTTATTATCGCGTTATGAAGGTGGACCCGGCAGATCCGAAGCATCCCGACCGCGACCGTTTTGTTGCGAGCAAGGGACATTCGGTGGAGTCCATATGGTGCATTTTGGCAGACCGCGGCTTCTTTCCGAAGGAGGATTTAAGTACCTTCAGCCGTTTCGGGACCCAGCTTATCGGTCATCCCAACAATAAGGTGCCCGGCATCGAAATGAACACAGGAGCGCTGGGTCATGGACTCGCAATCTCCGTAGGCATGGCGCTGGCTGCCAAGCGGGACGGAAGGGCATATCGCGTATTCTGCCTGATGGGCGACGGGGAGCAGGCCGAGGGCTCCGTATGGGAAGCGGCAATGGCCGGGGCGCACTACAGGCTCGATAATTTGGTAGGCATTGTAGACCGCAACCGGCTCCAGATCAGCGGCTCAACAGAGGAGGTTATGGGACTCGACCCGCTCGATGAGAAATGGGTGGCCTTCGGGTGGAACGTCGTCTCTCTTGACGGCAATCATATGGGGGAGCTGGTTGAGGCTTTGGAAGCAGCTCCGTCCGCAGCAGGCAAGCCGACGTTGATCCTGGCGAACACCGTAAAGGGAAAAGGCGTATCGTTCGCCGAGAATGTGCCGCATTGGCACCATCATGTGCCCAATGACGAGGAGCTGGAGAAGGCGCTGGCGGAGCTGACTGCTCAGTTGGACAGCTTGAAGCAGGAAGGGAAGGTGCAGAGCCATGGCCAATAAAATACCTAATCGGCAAGCTCTCTGCGAGACCTTGCTCGAATTGGCCCGGCAGGACCGGGACATTATGGTGCTTGCCAGCGATTCCCGGGGCTCTGCCGCCATGGCGCCGTTTGCGAGCGCCTATCCGGAGCAATTTGTCGAGGTTGGCATCGCCGAGCAAAACATCGTCGGCATCGCCGCCGGTCTCGCACACAGCGGCAAGAAGCCGTTCGTCACCTCACCGGCATGCTTTCTCAGTATGCGCAGCATCGAGCAGATCAAAGTGGATGTGGCCTACTCGGCAACAAATGTGAAGCTTGTGGGGATTAGCGGCGGCATCAGCTACGGCGCTCTTGGAATGTCGCACCATTCGGTGCAGGATCTTGCGGTCACCCGCGCCATTCCGGGGCTTGCCGTGTTCATGCCGGCCGACAGGCATGAGATGAAACGCATGACGGAGGCACTTGTCGGCTACAAGGGAGGCGCATATATCCGAATCGGCAGGAACCCGGTAGAGGATGTATACGAATCGGACGATTACGAGTTCACGATCGGCAAGGCCGTCACACTGCGGGAGGGCACGGATCTGACCCTCGTCGCTTCAGGAGAGACGGTTCGCGTAGCCCTGGATACGGCGGCGGCTTTGAAGGAATCAGGGATTTCCTGCCGCGTTCTAAACATGCATACGATCAAGCCGCTTGATGAGGAAGCGGTTCTTCGGGCAGCCCGGGAGACAGGACGCATCTTATCGGTTGAGGAGCATAGCATTCATGGAGGTCTCGGCGCTGCCGTGGCTGAAGTGGTTATTCAGAACCATCCGGTGCCGATGCGGATCATCGGCATTCCCGACGAGCCCGCTATTGCCGGCAAAACCTCGGAGGTATTCGAGCATTATGGAATCAGCGTGCAGGGCCTCAAGAAGGCGGCGCTTGAGCTTATGGAACGGTAAGGTGACCCCCAATGGACAACTACATTCTGGCTATTGATCAAAGCACGTCCGGCACCAAAGCATTGATCGTGGACCGGGAGGGCTGTATCGCCGCCGTTAGCACCTCCCAGCATACACAATATTATCCCGCACCCGGGTGGGTGGAGCATGACGCGCTTGAAATCTACGATCAGGTGCTGCAATGCTCGGCGGACGTACTGGCCAAAGCGGGCATTGGACCCGAACGGATAGTGGCGGTCACGATAACGAATCAGCGTGAAACGGCTGTTGTATGGGATAAGCGGACGGGGATGCCGATTTCCCGGGCCATCGTATGGCAATGCCAGCGAACGGCAGCGATTTGTGAACGTCTAACCTTGGAAGGGCATGAAAGCATCGTGAAGGAACGGACCGGGCTTATGCTGGATCCTTATTTTTCCGCGACGAAATGGCACTGGATATTGAAGCATACGGAAGGCGCGCAGGAGAAGCTGGCCGCCGGGGATTTGCTTGCGGGAACCATCGACAGCTGGCTGCTGTGGAAGCTTACAGGCGGAGCGGCTCACGCAACGGATTATACGAATGCGAGTCGAACGTCGCTTTTTAACATTCATACTTTGCAGTGGGATGAAGATTTGTGCAGGCTGTTCGGTGTGCCTGCCAGCCTGTTACCGGCTGTAAGGCCATCAGACGTCGTGTTCGGTTATACGAGCGGGGCGGGATCGCTTGCAGACGGCATTCCTATTGCCGGCTTAATCGGCGATTCACAAGCTGCGTTGTTCGGCAACCTGTGCTTTGAGAAGGGAATGGCCAAGGCCACCTACGGGACCGGAACGTCGGTGCTGATGAATGTAGGAACAGCACCTGCGCCAGCAAGCGACGGCCTGGTGCAAGCCATTGCCTGGGGACAGGGAGGCAGCGTGATGTATGCTCTGGAGGCCGTTATCCGGACATCGGGCGACAGCATCAAGTGGATCCGGGATAATCTGGGGTTGTTTCAAACCTTTGATGAAATGGAACAGCTGCTGGCCGAAACCCCCGCCAACGATGGTGTGTATCTGGTTCCCGCCTTTGTTGGATTGGGGGCGCCTCATTGGAAGCCGCATGCAAGAGCCGCCATTACAGGAATGAATCGCGGAACGGGTAAGGGCCATATGATTCGCGCGGCGCTGGAGAGCATCGCCTATCAGGTGTGCGATGCCGTCGAGCTGCTCCAGACGAAATCAGGCATGGATCTTCGCGAGCTGCGTGCAGACGGAGGCGCCTCGAATAATAGTACGCTGATGCAGTTTCAAGCGGATATGCTGGGGAAACGAGTACGGAAATCCGGCATTGCCGAGCTTTCCGCGCTGGGCTCTGCCTATATGGGAGGGCTTGCCGTAGGCTACTGGGCCTCACTGGAGGATATAGTAAGAAACCGAAGGGATTCCCGAACCTACGAACCGCAAATGGACCAGAACGAGCGGATCCGTTACTACGATGGCTGGAAGCGGGCTATCGCTTCCGTTATAAGCGGCACGGCTGTGATATAATTTTTTGAATATGAATCCATACGATGTTTCCTTCTTTACAACCAAAGGGATAAAGAGGAATGTTCTCATCTTTGATCATTAAGCAAGCGGCTCAGCTTCAGCATAACGGCTGCCCTTCGACACCAATCGGGGGCAGTCGTTTTGTTTTGCACTTTTTTGCACTCCAACAGAAGCCTAATTGCTCATATCCATTCTCCAAAATGCAACCAACCAATCCGCCACGCAACCAACCGCTCCTCCAATTGAAAGCGGTATTTCCTTGTTTTATGCGCTTTTGGGCCCCATAGCTCATCAATGATTCCGACATGCCGCACACGAATTGGACAAGGGCTTGAGGATAGCGGATTTGTGCATGCGATAGAGGAATGAACGATTGTCCCCCCAGGCATGGGACGGTATGATGTCGGTAACGACTAACGAAGGAGGTTGTGGTGGTGGCAGAAGCATATACTCAAACGAATACCAGATCCACCAAAGCGCCAGCAAACAGGATATATCATTATTTGAATCTTTTCCTGACCAATGTAAAAAGACATTGGATGCTGTATTTGATGGTTCTTCCCGGCGTGCTCTTTTACATTGTATTTAAATACGTGCCGCTGACGGGAAGTGTGATAGCGTTCCAAAACTATCAGATATTAAAAGGAATAACAGGCAGCACTTGGGTAGGTTTAGACAACTTTAAGTTTATTTTTACGTATCAGGATTTCTACCTTGTATTAAGAAACACGGCAACCATCGCATTCTATCAATTGCTGTTCAGTTTTCCGGCACCGATCATCCTGGCGCTGCTCTTGAATGAACTAAGAATTATGATGGCCAAAAGGGTGATTCAAAGCTTGTTCTATCTCCCGCATTTTCTGTCGTGGGTTGTTGTGGGAGGGATTGTATTTGAACTGCTGTCCTCCCAGGGCGTAGTCAATATGATTCGTGGCTGGTTCGGCTTTGAACCGATTCTGTTCATGCAGCAGCAAGCTTACTTCCGCACGATCGTCGTCATATCCGGTATATGGAAGGAAATAGGGTGGGGGACGATCATTTATCTGGCCGCGATCGCAGGGATTAACCCGAATTTGTATGAAGCGGCGGTCATGGACGGAGCGAACCGCTGGAAGCAAACCATTCATATTACGCTTCCGGTCATGTTCCCGACCATCCTGGTCCTCTTCCTGCTGCATATCGGCAACTTCCTGGAGCTGGGCTTCGATCAGATGTATAACCTGTTAACGCCAATGACCTATTCGGTCGGTGATATCATTGAAACGTATGTGTATCGGGCCGGGGTTCTGCAGGGGCAATATAGCGTAACGACCGCCATTGGATTATTTCAATCCGTCATCGGGTTTGTGCTGCTGTGGGTTTTTAACCGGATGGCGCGAAAAACAGAACAGGGGTTATGGTAATGAAACAAACCTTAGGAGAAAAAATATTTCAAGTATTCAACTATTTGCTGCTTACAGCCGCTGCGGCGACGATGCTGTTTCCTTTATTGAATCTGCTGGCCGTATCCTTCAGCGCGCCCATTGCCGCAGATTCCAAGCAGGTGTTTTTGCTTCCTGTCGAGTTCACAACGGCATCCTGGAGCCATATTTTGCAAAATAAAGGATTATGGACGGCCTTTGGCATCACCATATATATAACCGTCGTGGGTACGCTGCTCAGTATGCTGTTCTCCGTGCTCATGGCCTACCCGTTGTCCCATAAGGAGTTTCTTATCCGCAAGCCGATCATGCTGGGCATCATAATTACTATGATTTTCAACGCGCCGCTCATTCCGTTTTTCATTACGGTACGGGAGCTAGGCATGATGAATTCGCTCTGGTCTTTGATTCTTCCGGGTTTGATAGGAACCTTCAATATGATTATCATACGAACCTTCTTTATGGGGCTTCCCGCGGAGCTGTATGATTCGGCCCGGATTGACGGCTGTAATGACGGAGGGGTATTATTCCGGATTTATTTGCCTCTGTCCAAGCCCGTCCTGGCGACAGTAAGCTTATTCTATGCCGTCGGGTATTGGAATACGTTCCAGCGTGCCGTTCTGTTCATTCGAAACCCGGACAAATGGCCGCTTCAGGTGAAGCTTCGCGCTTATCTGACCTCTCCCGAGGAATTGGCAGCCGTCAACATGTTCCTGGGTGACTATGATTTCAATACAACTACCTTGAAGGCCGCCACTATATTGTTCGCGACGATTCCTATCGTCCTGGTATATCCTTATTTGCAGAAGTACTTTGTCAAAGGCTCCATGCTGGGGTCACTCAAAGAGTAACTCAATACGATATTAAGCTCCATGCTCAGCTTGATATATAGAACATAATGAAAAGGGAGGACAACAGCATGGCCAAACATGTGCTGAAGAAAACGACGACATGGTCCGCGTTGATCGCGCTCGTCACAGCTGCCGCGCTCAGCGGATGCTCCAATGCAGGGGAGAAATCATCTGCTTCACAATCTAAGGACGGCAAGCCCGTACAAGTCAAAGTGTTCAAAAGTCATATGGGGGTCGGGACCATCCCGGACAGCAACAACGCTCATGTGAAATATGTCGCCGAGAAGACAGGGGTGGAGTATAAGCTGATCACTACGCCTCCAGGCTCGGAGCCTACGGAGTTTCTGAATCTGCTGATAGCATCGGATGACCTGCCAGATATTCTTCGCCCGATCGGCGGTGTCGAGCAGACGCTGATTCAGCAGGGCGGCGCTTTGCCTCTGGATGACTTGCTGCCGAAATACGCCCCGAATGTATGGAAGAACATTCCGAAGGAAGCTTGGGATATCGTACGCTCGGCTTCGCCGGATGGACATATTTATTACGTGCCGAAGGTATTCCTGGTGCCGGAGCGCGCTCCGATGATTCGCAAGGACTGGCTGGACAAGGTAGGCTTACCGATGCCGAAGACGGTGGAGGAATACAAAGAGGTTCTGAAAGCCTTCCGCGACAAGGATCCGAACGGGAACGGCCAGAAGGACGAGCTCCCGACCTCCGGACGTGAATTTGGCAAATGGATGGATCATCTCTTCGGAATGTATGGCGTTGCGATGTGGGAAGGAAGTCCGGAATGGGATATTTATGACGGTAAAATTCAATATGCCGGCGTGACACCGAACATGAAGGCTGCTATCGCTTTTATTCGCGACCTTTATAAGGAGAAGCTCCTCGACAACGAGACTTTCTTGAACAAGGGTGACGTTTGGCAGGCCAAAATCAACAACAACCTGGTCGGCAGCTGGTACCATCTTCCGGCCAACGTACGCGATCGTTACACCGCCATGCTGAAAGGGGCTCCGGATGCCTATATCGTCGGTATGCCAATGCCTAAAGCCGAAGGCTTCCAGGGCTTTGTTACCCAGAAGAGCATGGGGGAACCGGAATGGATTATCCCGGCGGCGGCCAAAGGCAAAGCGGAAGCTTCCTTAAAACTCCTTGACTTCTTCTATGATGAGAAGAATGACGATTTCGTTCGATTCGGCATCGAGGGCTTGCAGCATAAAGTGGAGAATGGCAAGAAAGTGCTTCTCCCTCCTGAGGATAGCCGACCGCTCGCACTCGGCATGAAGAATTTGACGACGAAAGCGGATATGGATATCCGTATTAAGGAAACGGTTCCTGAGAATATGCAGAAGATGGTTCAGGACATGTTTGTTGTCAACACGGCTGATGCCCGCCGCATCGCGGGAGACGGACTTCCGAACACCGTCTATGAAGGCTATCCGGATATTCAATCCCACAAGCTGTTCCAGGAATATTTGACCAAAATCGTCATCGGCGACTGGCCTCTGGACAAGTTCGACGAATTCGTGGACCGCTGGAATAAATCAGGCGGCGAAGCCGTTACGAAGCGCGTTCAGGAATGGTATGCGAAGGTGAACAAAAAATAGGGAATCATCAGCAGGTGACCTGCCGGCTATCTTCAACCCGGCACCGGCACCTGCTGCTCATTCCCAAGCACATCTGGCTGATAGGAAGAAAGGACTGTACAAATAATGAAAAAACGATATGCAATCTGCGGAGTTAGCGGAAGGGCGCTCGGCATGTTCGCCAAGCCGATCTTAACCACTTTTGCAGGCACCTGTGAGCTTGTAGGTCTGCTCGATCGGGACCCGATGCGTTTTGACCTGTACCGGTCAAGGTTTCCCGAGCATGCGGACGTGAAAACGTACAACGAGCAGGAGTTCGACCGGATGGTTGATGAAACGCGCCCGGATGTCATCATCGTCGCCGGCCGGGACGATACACACGCGCAATATTTGATTCAAGCGCTGCAGCGCGATTTGGATGTCATCACGGAGAAGCCGATGGTGACGACAGGAGAAGATAGCCGGCGCGTGATGGAAGCGGAGCAGCAAAGCAAGGGGTCTGTCACAGTAACGTTTAATTACCGGTACGCTCCCATCCATACCCGGATCAAGGAGATGATACTGGAAGGAAAGCTGGGACGGATTACCTCGATCGATCTGAACTGGTATTTGGATACCTTCCACGGCTCCAGCTATTTCAAGCGCTGGAACCGGGTTCGCGAGCTGTCCGGAGGCTTGTCGATTCACAAATGCACACACCATTTTGATTTGGTAAACTGGTGGATCGGACAAAAGCCGGTGGAAGTGTTCGCTTATGGGGCGCTGAATTACTACGGCGCAGAAGGAGAGCTGAATCCTAAGAAGGAGGATGGCCGGTTCTGCAGCACCTGTGAATATACAAGCGATTGCGCCTACTATTCACGCTGGAACGCCCGCAGTAAAAACATCCGGGTTCCCGATGATCATCTGGGCTCGCTGGATTCGGGAACGTCGTCCTTCCCTTATTCCGATTATCGGCCGGACCAGTGCATCTTCGACTCGCAAATTGATATCGAGGACACCTATTCCGCTTCGATCAAGTATAACGAAGGGGCGCTGCTCAGCTATTCGGTGAATTTCTCGCTGCCGTACGAGGGCTATCGTCTTGCCATCAACGGAACCAAAGGCCGGCTGGAAACATTGGAATATCATATGCCGGGCAGAACGCCGTTTCCGACGCCGGTCCAAACCATCGATTATTTCCCGCTCTTCGGCTCCAAAGAAACGATTCATGTGGTTCACCGGGAAGGGGGACATGGCGGAGGCGATCCGCTGCTCCTGGAGGATCTGTTCATGGGAGAAGACCCGAGGCGGCCTTACCGGATATTATCCGGCGCTGTAGACGGAGCTTATTCCGTGGCGGCGGGAGAAGCCGTATGGCGTTCCGTCAAGGAGCACCGTCCGGTTACCATTGAGGAAGTGTTACAGGGTGTTCGCGGATAGACATGAATAGGCTGCATAGCCTATCCAATAGTAAAGGGAAATGAAGGAGGAACCATAGCAGTGAGCAGCTACTTTCATCCAATCGAAAGCATGGGTTCACAAACAGCCGGATGCGATATTCCGCATGTTCTGGCTGTCATGGCCCAGCGGTACATCGGAGCCAATCCGCCTCACGAGCCCGTCTACCGGGTTACAAGAACTAATGAAATCCGCAAGCAGGAGCATCATCTGTATCAATTTCCTGTAAGCAGCATGTTCCCCGAAATGAACGAAACCCAGCGTGTTTATGCTTGGGGCAAGCTGTGGAGTGAACAGCCGGAGGACTTTATTTTCCATTTGCGCTGTTATGGGCCTGTGCGGCTTTATCATAATGGCGTCAAACGGTTCGGCTCCGCGCCGGAGGAGGAGAAGGGAGATTCCGGTACCCTGCCGATCAAGCTGAAAATATCTCTTACTCGCGGGTGGAATCACTTCGTGTTTGAATTAGGGAAAAATGCCGGCGGAGGCTGCGGAGCGGAATTCGGCACGGGTAACAGGAAGAACAAGCCTTTTCATTTCCTGGCTCCTTCAGCCGAGCGTGACGGGGAGGAAGGATGGATTTATACGGCCCCATTGAGCTTCGCTATCCGGTCAATCCCCGGCGGAAACCAATCTGAGGAGGAAACCGGAGCGAAATGGCTTCCTGAGCGGGAAACGCCGCATATACAGGCTGGAAGGCTGGAGCAAATGTACGGGCTGCGTCCGGGTGCCACGGCCTATGCATGGACGGCAATTTCTAATGCCGCCTCCTCTGTCCAACGAATAACAGTTGAGGGCACAGCCTATGGCCCAGTATCCTTCACGCTTAATGGCGGAAAAGTGCTTGGCGTACCGCAGAGCGGTGATTTTGTCCTGCAATTCGATGCGGGTCCCGGCAAAGCGGATTTGGTGGCTCAATGTATCGCGGGTGAAGACGGCTGGGGATTCGAGATCCGCAGCTTGTCCGCTGGAGCGTCGTTAACGGCCCCGCGCAGAATCCATGGTTATCGTGGCAGCTGGCTCTATTTGGGTCCGTTTGCTCCCGGTACACAAGTGAATGTATCTGATTATTTGGCATTGGATACGGTAGCTTATGGAGAAGAGGGCTCTCTTTTCTGGACCACCGAGCAGCCGGATGCCAATATTCGGCCTTTTCTTGAGAACGAGCTGTTTGGCCGCTGGAATTACCCGCTTGGCGTCACACTGTTTGGCTTGCTGGAAACGAGCCATGTCCTGCAGCGGACAGACTTGTCCGATTATGTCCTGAAGCATGTCGAGTTTGCTACTTCGACGTACGCCTACTCGCTTTGGGACCGGGAGCGTTATGGAGCAGCAGGCTTGAACAACCAGCTCTCGCACATCGACAGCCTCGATGATTGCGGATCGTTCGGCGCACTTGCTATTCTTGCGAATCGGCTGCGTCCGCTGAAGGGAGCGCCAGCCGTATTTGACGACATCGCCCACTACATTATGGACGTACAGGATCGTATGCTGGACGGCGCTCTGTATAGGCACAACGGGGTTTCGCCAAGCATGCACAACACTATGTGGTGCGACGATATGTATATGAGCGTGCCGTTCCTGTGCAGATACGCAGAGCACACCAGAGATATACGTTATATCGATGAAGCGGCACGGCAGCTATTACTTTATAAGAACTATTTGTTTATGGCGGAACAAAGCATTATGTCCCACGTGTATGATGTGAACCTGGGCAAACGTTCGCAGACCGCCTGGGGCAGAGGGAATGGCTGGGTATTCTTTTCGCTGGCGGTTTTGCTTGCGGTACTGCCTCAAGATCATGCAGCCTATCCTGATATTCTCTCGTTTTACCGTGAGCTGGCAGAGGGATACCGGAGGCTCCAGGGTGTTCATGGATTATGGCATCAGGTGCTGACCGATCCCGAATCCTACGAAGAGGCTTCCTGCACTTCCATGTTTATGTATGGCTTCGCGCTTGGCGTTCGGCACGGGTGGTTGGAGCAGCCTGAGCCATATATCCAGGCTGTGCTGTCCGGATGGCAGGGCTTGTGCGAGCGAGCCATCGATAAGCAGGGTAACCTGTATGGTGTCTGCAAGGGCTCCAGCTGGTCCTATCACCATGCTTATTATAAGCATGATTTGGGCTGGAACCTCAACGATACGCACGGCATCGGCATTGTGCTTCTTGCTGGTATCGAAACGCAGCGAATGAAGGAGCAATTAGGAATCACAGGCTGAAACAATGAGGAAAGCCAGGTCAAAATGGGTATCTTGGGGGGAGAAATCGCGTTATAATGAAACATATTCGACATAAGGTGGGAAGGAACCCGTGATGCAATCCCTCAAGAAATGGCTGAAGTACAACTGGGCCCATACGCAGATCCGGCTTGTCTTGATTTTGACCGTATCGGTTTTCCTCATTATTCTGGCTGTCAGCTTAACCTCTTATTACACGTCCAAGGCGGTGCTGCAGGAGGAGCTGAGCGAGCCCCAACGGCAAATGCTTCAGCTCAATATGAATGTGATCGACGAATCCATCAAGGAAAGCGATCAGGCTGCGATTCAAGTCTCGTTAAGCGCCAATGTATATCAATTCTTGACGAGCGAGAACCAGAATTCATTCAGTAATATCACGGAAATCTATCAGCTGTTGACCACGTTGGTTAACAATTCGAAATATGTGAAAAGCATTTATGTCTATGATCTTAAACGAGAAAGCTTCGTGGCCATTCCCCAGGGGTACAGCTCCAGCAAGCTGACATTCGGTGATTCGGATTGGGTCAGCGTGGCCGATGAATTCGGGGACAAGCCGACCGTGATCAAGAAGCGGGAGGTGCCGGAGGGCGCCAGCCGTGGTGGCTCCGATGTGACGCTGTTTCGAAAGATCAAGATTCAAGGCGAGTTTAGAGGCATTGTGGCTGTGAACCTCAAGGATGAAGAGCTGTTCGCCCGGCTGGACTCCAGCTTTAACAACATTAACAGGATGCGGTACATCATCGATGAGCATGACGATGTCTTATATTCGGTTTCGAATTATGAATTCGATCAAGACGCGATCCGGCAGGCACTTGCCGTAGTGAAGGAAGATAATACAGGTGATATCACCTACCAGAACCGCAAGCTGCTGGTGAATCAGCTGACATCGCCAGTCACCGGTTGGAGGTATGTCTCTATTGTTGTACAGGACAGCCTGTTGGCCAAGTCCAAGAAGGTACGGGATACCGTATTGCTGGTATCGATCGCCGCATTGGCGCTTGGCGGAGCGACCATCTTCTATATCAATGCGGCGGCCTTCCGTCCCGTGAGGCGGCTGAGGCAATTGTTCAGCGCTTATGAACGTAAGGAGAGCGGCGCCGGGGGAATTGATCTGGAGAAGCTGACCGATGAACTGCTGAGCAACCATGCCCATCTGTCCCAGCTCGTCAGGGAGACGATGTCGGAGGCATCCTCCAAGCTGCTAAGCGATATTTATTCCGGCCATTTAACCGGCAAAAGGGATATTCAGGACAAATGGAACCGTTATTTTGGCGATTGGCAAGAGCAGGCTCCGGTTACCGTAGCCATACTTTCCATCGACCGTTATAAGGAATGGTCGGCTTCTTATTCCGACTCGGACCGGTCGCTCTTGAAATTCGCCCTTGCCAATATTATGGCGGAGCTGTTCGAGCCGCAGTGGAGAATCGTATGCGCCGATTTCGGAAAGGACAAGACGGCTATCCTGATGCAGCCGAGGGAGCCTGGCGCCTCACCGGAAAAAAAGCTGAAGGAATCGACGAATGTGGTGCTAGAATTGCTCAAATTCAGCGTTACGGCAGGCATCAGCACGCCCCAGACGGACATTACCCGTTTGAAGCAAGCGATGCTGGAGGCGGAGAATGCGCTTGCTTATCGTGTATATCAGGGCTATGGCCAAGCGATTCCGTTCCATAAAGTATCCGAGCACGAAGTCAAAGAGCCGCTGCCCGGCGGACGTGCCGTAGAAGAGCTGCTGCATGCCATCCAGGCGGGGGATGAGCCTGCCATATCAAAGGCTGCGGACCAGATTTTCGAGCAATTGCGTATCCAGTACGAATATCCTTCGGCTGTGGTCAGTTTTCTGCAGGAGCTTGTCGAGCGGATTGGACAGCTGCAGCCCGGGGAGCAGCAGGAGACAGAGGCTGCATATGAACGGTTCGAAACCCTGCATTTGGATGACATGAGGCAGGAGCTGGACTCCAGAATCGCTCCTATTGTGGAGCAGTACCGCCGTCTGGCCGACAGCAAGGATTTCATGATGTGCCAACGGATGATCGACTATATGAAGCAGCATCTCGGCGAACCGATCGGCATTCCGGAGATTGCCGATTCCATAGGTATCAGCAGCAGTCTCGCCAGCCAGGTCTTCAAGCAAGAGACAGGCGAGACCATATATAACTACTTGACTCAACTGCGAATGGACCGGGCGGCCGAACTGCTGCTCAAAACGGACTCCCGAATTTCGGACATCGCCGTCATGGTGGGGTATCAGCATGAGAACAGCTTCATCCGTATCTTCCGCAAATATAAAGATATCACCCCGGGCAAGTACCGGGATATGATGAAAACCCGGATGGATTTTCAGATCGAATAGCCGACTGTGCCCTCCGGGTTCATTCCAAGGAGGAACCCATGAACAGACGACAAATTGTTGAGCGGCACCATCCAGAATTAAACAAATTAGACCCGCTGTCGCCCTTCTCGGTAGGCAATTCGGAATTTGCCTTCAGCAGCGACATTACCGGCTTGCAGACCTTCCCGGATCAATATGAGGTGCCGCTTGGCACCCAATCCAACTGGGGATGGCATTACACAGGAGGGCGTCACCGATTTACGGAGAAGGACGCCGAGCATCAAATGTTCGATACCTACGGGCGGCTTGTAGGCTATCCTATGAAGCCGGGAGAGAAGGCTGAAGCCTATCACTGGCTGCGGCAAAATCCTCATCGCCTGCAGCTTGGCCGAATTTCCTTCCGGTTTCTTCTCGAATCCGGCGAGGAAGCCACGGCAAGCGATTTAACGAATATACGCCAGCGGCTGAACTTATGGACAGGCGTGCTAACAAGCGAGTATGACGTACAAGGCGTGCCTGTAAGAGTAACAACCGCTTGCCACGGCGAAGCCGATACGGTCGGCGTCCGTGTGGAGTCGCCTCTGATTTCCCAAGGACGGCTTCAGATGTTCATGCGGTTTCCTGCGCCCGATATGGTTCATACGGCATGGGCCAAAGCGGTGTTTCCCGATTGGGACCATGATGACAGACACCGAACAGAGCTGCTTCAACAGGAAGCCTGCAGGGCGTTGTTGGAAAGAACCATGGATGAGGACCGATACGAGGTAGGCTGGGAATGGACTCAGGGACGGCTGGAAAGAACCGGCCCGCATGAGGTCACATTAGTGCCTGAAGTGCAGGGCGAATTGTTTGAATTTTCTGTCTCGTTTGCTCCGGAAGCACCAAGAACGGCATCCGTCGATAGTATCATCCATGCCAGTGAACGCCGCTGGGAGGACTTTTGGATGAGCGGAGCGGCTATTGATTTTGCCGGCAGCTCCGACCCACGAGCTTTCGAGCTGGAGCGCCGTGTTGTCTTGTCCCAGTTCCTGTGTGCCATTCACAGCGGGGGTTCCATACCGCCTCAGGAAACCGGGCTGATGTACAACAGTTGGTTCGGCAAGGCGCATTTGGAGATGCATTGGTGGCATGCGGCACATTTTCCATTGTGGGGTAGAGAAGCCTACCTGCTTAAGAGCATGGGCTGGTACCGTGATATCCTCCCTGTCGCGCGTGACTTGGCAGCGTCACAAGGCTACGAGGGCGCCCGCTGGCCTAAGATGGTCGGCTTCGACGGCAAACCGTGCCCTTCCCCGGTTGCTCCCGGACTGATATGGCAGCAGCCGCATCCGATGGTGCTTGCCGAGATGTGCTACCAGGCGAATCCGACACGCGAAACGCTGGAGCAATACCGCGACATCGTATTCGAGGCCGCCGATTTCATGGTATCCTACGCGCATCTGGATGAAGAAAAGCGCGTGTACGATCTAGGACCTCCGCTGATTCCGGCACAAGAATGCCACCATCTGCAGAGCAGCAAAAATCCTCCGTATGAGCTGGAGTATTGGAAGCAGGGGCTGGAGATCGCGGTTCAATGGGCTGAGAGATTTCAGGCGCCCGTCAACCCGCGGTGGGTTGAAGTAGCGGCATCCATGGCACCGCCTCCGCAGGCGGATGGGGTCTATCTCGCTCACGAGCTGTGCCCGGATACCTTTACCGGTAAAAACCGGGACCATCCCTCCATGCTGGGTGCTCTCGGCATATTGCCCGGAACGCTCATCGATCGAGAAGTGATGCGGAATACCTTGATGAAGGTCAAGGAGGTATGGATGTGGGATTCCGCCTGGGGCTGGGATTTCCCGATGTGCGCCATGACCGCGGCAAGGCTCGGAGAGCCGGAGCTTGCCGTTGATTTCCTGCTGATGGATGCGACCAAGAACACCTATTTGACTAACGGGCATAATTATCAGCGCCCGGGCTTAACAGCCTATTTGCCGGGTAACGGAGGCTTGTTGACCGCTGTCGCCATGATGGCCTGCGGCTGGAAAGGCAATGAGCAGGCGGACAATCCGGGCTTTCCGAAGGATGGGAGCTGGAAGGTAGCATGGGAGGGGCTTAAGCCCTGGCTGTAATAAACCTTCATGAAAGGAGCACGCAAATGGCTAAAGGCACCATCTGGCCGTCAGAGCGGAAGACGTATGTCGACCGGCTGACAGGGCTTGAAGTTACGCAATTAACGGATTATAAGGCACACAGCCATCATCTATATTTTACCGAAAACGGCTGGTACGACGGGGGAGAGCGTCTGTTGATGGTCTCCGACAGGGCAAACAGTACGAACCTGTACAGCCTGCACCTGACGAGCGGGCTCATTACCCAGCTTACGGACTATTCTGCAAACGATCATTTGGATGCATGCTTGCAGCCCGACGGAAGCGTGGCCTTTGTCAAAAAAGACCGCTGCCTATTCCGGCTGGACTTATCGACGCTGGAAGAAAAGCTCCTATACGAAGCGCCCGAGGGCTATCATCTCGGAAACGCAAGCGCGACCGCAGATGGCAAATTCGTCTTGACCTGCGTGCAGGAGGACCTCTCTTCCCGCATCCGCCTGGACCTCGGGAACGGATACGTCGGTCACCGCGAGCTTATGGAAGCGGCTCCCCACAGTATGATCGTCCGGATTGACTCCTTGCAGGGTAGGGCGGAGACGGTTTATGAGGCCCGGCGCTTCATCACCCACATCAATGCTTCACCTGTCGAGCCCTGGCTTTTGACCTTTTGCCATGAAGGGCCATGGCATCTTGTAGACCACCGGATTTGGGGGCTGGACCTGCGGACCGGGGAAGCGTGGCAAATCAGACAGCGGCTTGAACCGGGTGAAAAGGTAGGACACGAGTTCTTTTATCCGGACGGGCTGACGATCGGGTATCACGGCTTCCGCACAAACGGCACCAACTTCTTCGGCTCCATCCGTTATGATAATACGGGGATGGAGGAGACGGAATTCGCTTTCGATACGTGGCATGCCTATGCGGACGGTTGGGGTCAAGCGATCGTGGACGGCAAGGGTGCCGTGAAGTCGCTTACGATGTGGCGTAAAATCAACGGGGTCTATGATGGCCCCCGAACGCTCTGCGAGCTCCGCTGCAGCTTTCATTCCCAGAAGGTGCATGCTCACCCGCGCTTCAGCGCCGACGGAAAGCAAGTCTTATTTACAAGCGATAAGAACGGGTACGGCAATCTGTATCTGGTCCAGGTTCCGGACGATTTCAACAGCTTGCCATTAAGCACGCCCTAATCCAGGAGGTATCCATTATGCAGGCAACTGCTCAAACACAGACGGAACAGCACATGTCCGTCAAAATTGCAGAGACGATTCTATCCCGCTGCGTGGACGGATATCATCCCAACATCAGCAACAAATGGGGATATGTCGCCGGCATGGCGTTAACCGCGATAAGCCGTCTTGGCGACTGGACGAAAGATTCCCGTTATCACGAGTTCGTAAAGCGTCAAATGGATGTGTTCATCCAGGAGGATGGCTCCATCCAAGGCGGCTTTAGGCTGGAGGATTACAATCTCGATCATATCAATAAAGGCAAGCATTTGATGCGGCTGTGGAAGGAAACAGGCGAGAACAAGTACGAGAAGGCGGCACGAGAGCTGGAAACGCAGCTGATCGGCCAGCCGCGCACGGAAGAAGGCGGATTCTGGCACAAGAAGATTTATCCTTTCCAGATGTGGCTGGACGGGTTGTATATGTCATCGCCCTTCATGGCGGAATTTGCCGCTACGTTTGGGGAGCACGGCTGGTTCGATGAAGCGGCTCACCAGCTGCTGCTTGTCGAACGCCATACGCGTAACCCTGAGACCGGCCTGCTTCACCATGCCTGGGACGAGAGCAAGGAGCAGCGCTGGTGCGACGGCGCTACCGGACGTTCGCGCCATGTTTGGGGGAGGGCGATGGGCTGGTATGCAATGGCTATCGTCGACGCACTGGAGCACTTTCCTGCCCGTCATCCGAAGCGCGGACAGCTGCTCGGCATCTTTGAACGCATGGCGAATGCCGTCGTGCGCGTACAAGACCAGGAGAGCGGACTCTGGTATCAGGTGATGGATTGCAATGGTCGCGAGGGCAACTATCTGGAGGCATCGGGCTCGTGCATGCTCACCTATGCCTTGGCGAAGGGGATTCGACTTCATTATTTATCCGAGATTGACCGTAAGGTCGTTGAGCGTGCTTACGTAGGAATCCTCACCCGATTCGTCTCTGAGGACGAACAGGGAGTGCACTTGCACAGCATTTGTCAAGGTGCAGGGCTTGGAGGGCGCAAATACCGCGATGGCTCGTATGAATATTATTTGAGTGAACCTGTTGTTAGCGACGTGCTTATGGGTGTCGCACCTTTGCTTCTCGCAAGTATCGAGATCGAGCGGTTAAGTGAGGAGCTCTAAACCCAAAAGGGATATTTCCCTCTATATGGATGTTTAGGAGTAAAATATAAGCAAGCAGCACCCGGACGGATTTTTGAAGTCCTGTGCTGCTTGTTTTTGCTTTTTCGACTAGGAACAGATGGATGATACCTGCCGGTTCCCATCCGTTTCATGAGGTCCGGATTTACGAAAGAGAATCCGATACTGCCCTATGTAATGGCTCTTTAACCTGCTTGGTACAGCTCTCTTTTTCCTTGACCAAACGGGTGAAGCTTCAGAATCATATATCCGGCTGCCGCTATTACGCAGAGTACGGCGTCTATGCCGATCAAGATCTGATAGCTATTGAACATATCATAAGCAATGCCGCCGACCAAAGCGCCAAGGATGCCGCCGGCTTGATGAAAGAGCATTAAATTGCCGATCAACGTCCCTTTTCTGCTCGTAAGCTCGTTCGCAATGACCATTCCTCCCGGAACAGCGCTTAAGTAGGTCAAGCCGAAGGTCACGGCAAATGCGACGGGGGACCAGGAGGGGTGCCACAGCAGAATCAAAAAGCTGATTACCCTAATCCCGTACAACAAGGCCATGGCCAACCGCTTGTTGATAGCATCCATGGTGAATCCGAACACCAGCGACCCGGCTATCTCCATAACTCCAAGAACCCCCATCGATAGGGCGATCATCCCCGCCGATACCTCAGCCTGCTGATGGATGGCAACCAGATTCATCTCCACTGTCCCCATATTGATTCCACATGTAAAGATTGCAAAGGCGATGATCAGGAAAGGCAAGCGAACAAGCTTGCCGGCAGTCTCCTTTACCGCAGGAGCGGGCTCCTCAACAGGACGGGATTGCTCGGCAGCATCCTCGATGTCGACGTCCATTTCTGCGGGACGTATAACGAACATAATGAGGGGCAAGGTTATCGCTAAGCCCAGTAATGCTGAAATCAAAAATGCATATTCCCATGTCAGCTGACTGTTGGTTACGAACAAGGGGGTGCAGACGGCAAGACCGACGGAGGATGCGCTGCTCAATAGGCCCGCCGCTTTAGCTTTATGACGGCCAAACCATTTGAATACCAGCACATATGCTGTCGAGGCTCCAAGACCGGTCAACCCCGATAAAATACCGTAGCCGGCAAAGAAGAAGGCCGGATGATGTCCCGGAAAAACAAGAGCAGTGCCGGCAATGCCGAACAGGCTGCTGATGAACATGATCCTCTTGGGTCCATACCGATCGACGAGCCGGCCGCCTATTGGAGCGCATAAAGCGGCAATAAATAAATTTGTCGACCAAGCTGCGGATATAAATCCTCTGCCCACTTGCAAGTCCTCTGCCATTTGGACCTGGTAGGAGGTCATAATGAAGCGGGAAATCGTCCCAATAAATCCGATAACCCATAGGGCTATTAGTCCAATCCATGCATAGTGCCGCGAATACCATCGAGCTTGCGTCAACTCTATCCCGCCTTTATAATAAATTCATAAAAGATACCGTTCGGTATCTTTTATTGTAACACACATCAGGCGGTTGGCAAGAGGCAAAGCCGTAAATATTTGGTATAATGAGGGCAGACTACATCGCGTACGGAGGGCTCATGAAAAAAGGGGATAAAACACGGGAGCATATTATCATGAAATCGGCAGAGCTGTTTAATCAGCAGGGCTATGCGGGTTCGTCGTTAAACGATATCATTGCCGCAACCCGGATCAAGAAGGGGGGCATTTATCGTCATTTTAACAGCAAAGATGAAATCGCCCTGGAAGCGTATCAATATGCGGCAAGCAGGGTCGGCAGGAAGTTTTCGGAGGCTATAGAACAGGAGGAGTCTGCAGCAGGCAGGCTGCTCGCCTATTTCCGCGTTTATGAGGACGTCGTGAACAACCCACCGTTTATCGGCGGGTGCCCTCTGCAGAATACAGCCGTAGAGAGTGATGACACTCATCCTGTCCTGCGTGACAGAGCCAGGCGAGGACTCCATTCGACCTTGGACGAAATGAAAAGCATTATCCAGGAGGGGATTCGAATGGGGGAATTCAAGGAAGATTTGAATGCGGACGCCTTGGCTACTTTTGCCTTTTCCTTATTGGAGGGGGGCATCATGCTTAGCAAGCTGGAGGGCAGCAACAGGCACATGCAGATGAATATGACTAGCTTCACAGCCTATTTGCAGCAGTGCTGCTTGCATCCTCAGCGGACGATGCCGGAGAGATCCCTTGGCGAAACAGACGCGGCTGGGTAAATATACGAAGAGAGGCGAAACGGTTGTTGTTACAATAAAGAGCCAAGGGTCTGGACATCCATGGGATATTCCAGTTCTTGGCTCTTTCGGTTGACCTGTTATTCCACCTATATCCCAGCAGACAGAACATGAATGGCACGAATGCTTACCTAACGATCTATACGTCTACTGATGAGGGCTGTTTCACTGTACCTGCGCTTTTTTTTCGCCCCAGAAGATTCGTCCCTAGAACCCCCGCAATAATCAAGAGAGAGCCGATGAGATGATACACCGTAACGTCCTCCCCAAGAAAAATCGCCCCTGCCGCGATAGAGACTATGGTCGCTAAATTGTTGAACACGCTCATCCTGGATGCTTCGATTTTGGACAAAGCGTAGTTGGATGTTAAAGCAGTGACTAGCGAGGACATAATCCCCAGATAAAGCACTGAGAGGATAAAGAAACCGTCGGAAAGCGGTTCTAGAAGAACGTCAACTGTCCCGGACGACGTATGATCCACTAAGGAAATGACCAGAAACGAGACGAACCCAACGCCCAGCATGAAGTAGCTGATTTCCGCGGGGGTATAAGCCTTCATGAGCGAACGGGCCAGTACGCTGTATCCGGCGGAAGCCAGGCTCGAGAGAATCAATAGCAGAATCCCCAGCGTGCTGGACAGCTCGAAGCCGCCCCCTTTCATCACAAAAATGAACGCTACACCGAATACCGACAGGAAGATCGACAGCTTTTGCAGGCCGGTTGTTGTTTCCTTTAAAAAGATAGAGGCGAGCGCTGCCGTTATGACGGGAGTGAATGCAAACAGGATGCCCCCCTCGGCGGAGGTGGCGTGCTGCAGCCCGAAGGCTTGAAATGCAAAGAAGCCTAACGGATACATCGCTGCAAGCAGCAGCGCTTTATATAGCGGTTTCCCGCGGTAGTTCAGCTTAACCCACCCGAACGCAACCGGGATCGACATAACCCCGAACGAAGCGGCGAATCGAAACGCCAGTGTGTCTATAGGGCTCGCTTGCGCCAGCGCCATTTTGGTAAACAAGAAGGAGAAGCCAATAATTACTGCGTTTAAAATCATGCATACATAAGCTAGTCTTAAGCTTTTGTCAGTATTCATCATAACCACCTTATCCGCTCAAAGCTCGGTTTATTGTCCGTGAACATGTTCCATTAACTGCATGGTATAGCAAAGGACCGACCCAAACAACATTCATTTACTGAACTGTATCGGTACAGTAGCGGCCATAAGGAGCAGTGTGCCTGATTGATTCCTTGAGGTCGGCATCTTGTGAAATGAAATGTTAATTTTAAACAAGTAGTGGTTAATTTGTTCCATAGTCATCCTACAGGTTTGTTTCTATAATGAGAACACATCGAAACGACAGGGAACCTTTGGCGGCTTCCCGGCGCTTCGGGCACTCTCGACTTTTGCCGGACCATTGCAGCAAATAAAAGAGAATGGGGGGATTTTTTGAATAGCGGTTAGTTCAGTTCGGTCATTGACCATCCACTTACCAAACCCATCCGTAAGAAAGTGAGTTGATTTTCATAATGAAACACCGTTCAACGATGGCAAGCTTGATTTTATTATTTCAAATGTTTGCAGTCATGGATACAGGCGGCGCTTCAGCTGCAGCGGTGAACCCTGCTGATGCCGGCCCGACCGTCTCGGCTGCTTCGGCGCCGGCTCATCCCTATTACCCGCCAAGTGCCTCCGAGCTGCAGGCGTCGATCGCAACTGCTGATAGATTGCTCAGCCAGTACACGGAAGAGCAATGGCTGAATCTCGTGCCCAAGCAGTCCCCGCGTTCGGTATTGAACGAACCGTTCGATGGAAGCGATGGCTGGGTATGGAGCCCTGCAAACCCCGATAAAATTCAAACAACGAAAGGCCTTGCCTTCCCAAACTCCCAGTATCCTTATCAGTATATATCCGTAAAAGTCATGAGCGGAAAGACGGTGGAGGTCCCCTATGTGCAATACAACGGGAAGAAATACCTCATCCAGGCGCGCATTGATTATGAAAAAACCAGCTTCATGTCGAGCAACCTTCCGATTTTGGCAAACGCTTACTTGGCGACCGGTGATGAGAAATACGCCCGCAGAGCCGCTATCGCTTTGGATGCGTGGGCTACCGCTGTGCCGGATTTCTACATGACCAGCAAAAATGTGGCTAATCTCATCAGCGCCGATGAGGTTGCCAAATATTACAATACGGATATCCAACGGGTCAGCGACCATAACGGGATCGCGCATGAAATGCATTCCGGCGAGATCTTCGCTTTCGACCGGATCTATGATAGTGCGGCGCTCCAAGAGCTGTCCCAAAGCAAGGGATACGATGTGCGGGAGCATATCCGCAATGACTTTTTTCTCAATGTCGTAAACTGGCTGACCACCTATCAGTCGATGAAGGTCCATACGTCCACTAACCTCTCCGGAGCTGTTGAGGCCATTGCCCGCGTGGCTACGGTTCTTCACCAGCCGCAGCTGTTGGATTGGCTGAGCCAATACATGGATATCACCGTCGGAGAAAATTTCAAGCGGGATGGCATGTTTCCTGAATCGTTCTCCTACCACGCTGGCTATGCCAACTCCAACTACACGATTTCGCAATTGATCCAAACCTATTTCCAGACGCATCAGCCGGAATCGCCTGCCCAGCAAGCGTTGAAGGAGAAGATCGTCAGACAATCCGATTTCCTGGCGAATGCCAAGGAGGCCCAGAAGATTGTTGCGTTTCCGGACGGGGATTTGCCTCCGTTCGGCGATACGACCAAAGGAGGAGCCTCCAAACGCAATGCGACGCAGTCCCGCCTGCTTCCCGCATACGGACATTTAATGCTGGGTGACGGGGCAGGGAGATTACAAACACAATACAACCTCAATTTCAACGACATGGCGAATCATGTTCATCCGAATGTGCTCTCTGCGACCTTGTTCGGCTTCGGGAAGGAATTGATCGGGGGTATACGTTATTCCCACACTGCGGCACGCGATTTTACCAGCGATACGCTGGCTATGAACACGGTTGTCGTGAATCAATCGAATCAATTTCGCGGGAATAAGCAGGGTGCCGGTAACGTCGGCCATGCGTTTACAGGCGGCAATCTTTCCCTGTATGAGCCCGGCATCGACGGCATTGAGGCGTCCGAGGTGTACAGCAATTGGGCTTACCCCGGCACTGCATCCAGATATCAGCGCGTGAACGTGATGAATACTATCGATCCGGAGCATCCCTATCTGATCGACTTGTTCAAGGTTACAGGCGGAAACACACATGAATATTTCCTTCACGGATCCACCCAGTTTGACGAAACGGCGGAAGCCAGCTTTCCGCTGCAAAACATAAATAAGCCCTATCCGCTCCTCCCGGATAATGAAAAATGGACCGATCCGGTAAAGGAAGGAGACGTGCGGAACTGGTACGGCATGTTCAGGGACGTCAGCACGGGCCAATCTCCGGGTCAATGGGACGTTACCTTCCGTGATGCGGAGGATGGGGGGATCGGAACACGGATTATGATGGTAGACGATGGCAATAATCAGGTCTACCTTGGCAAGAGCCCTCATTCCTACCGGGATAAGCAGTATGACGATATCTATCAATTCTGGCGTCCGTCTTTGATAGTTAAGCGGGAGGCTCCGGGTCAAGGCAATCTGGACAGCTTGTTTATCAGCGTCATGGAGCCGTTGAACGGCGAATCGGCCATAGCAAGCATCAGCCGGGTACCGCTTAAGGATAACGATCCGGAGCATGTGGCGCTCTCCGTCAAATTCAATAACGGTCGTGAGGACGTCGTGCTGGTGAACTTGAACCATCCGGATGTCACTGGAAGTAACCCAGTGGACCAAACCATTACAACCGCAGACGGGCAATATTCCTTGAACGGCAAGATCGGAATTATGTATGAACGAAGCGGCTTCACTAAGCCTTATCTGATTTCCGGAAGCAAATTCCAATACGGAGATAAGGCGCTGACTATCGGTCCTGCTTCTTATCAGGGGACCGTGACAGGAGCAGTTCGAATCGCGGACGGCTCGGATGTCAACGCACTTATTACGGATGCGAACCTTCCGGAAGGCGATGCTTGGAAAGGAAAATGGGTGTCCCTGCAATTCGGCACCTACAAGGTCATTCCCGATGGAAACGGCTCGTACCCGAACGGGATTAGTGAGCAAAAGGGCTTTAGTGAAATGTTCCTGGTGGATCATGTAGAGAAACGGAACGGACTTACCTATATCGTCACAGCAGATGACCATGCCCTTGCCATCGGTAACAATACGGTGGAGCAATTAAGGCCGCAGCGCACATTTGAAGGGCATCCGTCCTTCCGTATGGAATTTAGCGCAACAGCCAATGGCACGCCGCCCGTCTTTCCGTCCCCCAAGCTGGATGGCATTCAGGTGAATGGGCAGCCAATTGCGGGATTCGATCCGGCGGTATTCAGCTATAAATTCGCCATGCCGGCAGGAACCGCCGTCATTCCTGTCGTCAGCGCGACCGGAACGAATGTGATTGAGGTGGCTCAGGCCCAGGAACCGTTCGGCACTGCGATTATTACAGTCAAGGACCATCAGGATCCGAGATCGCAAACCCAGTATTCCGTTCGATTCACTTCGATACCGGTTTACGGGGATGAGCCGTCGGGGTTGGTTCCTCACCACATTAAGGGGGTTACGTCGAGCCCTGGTTATAACTCCGGCTTTCCTCCGTCCAATACGATTGATGGGAATTTGGCTACGCGCTGGGCTGCCAAGGGTGAGCATTGGATTGCCTTCGACCTGGGGGAGAGCAAGAGGATCGATACCTTCATCGCATCATTTTTGAATGGCGACAAGGATACTTATTTCTTTGATCTGGACATCTCCGTGGACGGGACCGATTGGAAACGGGTGTATAGCGGGCAAAGCAATGGGAAGACAGGGGGACTACAGCTATTCTCATTTGAGCCGTCTCAAGCCCGTTATGTGAAGTACAGCGGTCACGGCAACACCAAGGATGCTTGGAACAATCTCAATGAAGTGTTTGCAGCAGGTCATACGTCCGCGACCAAGCTGAGCCTATCGGTTAGCGACGCCGTCTACAGCTACAGTGATACGGCACCCCTTCATGCGTACCTAACAGACAAGGACGGGAAGCCGCTGCAGGGGCAAGCAGTCTCATTTTTCTTAAATGAAGGGAGAATAGGGGAGGCTGCAACGGACGCTTCGGGAGAAGCACTGTTGAATTACCGTGTCCAGGCAGGTGTGCCGTCAGGCTCTTCTGCACCATATGACTTGAAGGCGGTATTCGCGGGATCTGCCGACCTGACACTCCAGCCTAGCTCAGCCTCCGGGAAGCTGACCGTGCAGAAGGAGGAGGCGACCCTCGCTCTGTCCACCCCTTTGAACTGGGATCGTACGAATGTGACGCTTTCCGCCGTTATTCAGCAGCAGGATGATGGGGAGCCGGGGGCGGTAAACGATCTTCCAGTTGTTTTTGATCTGAGAGCATTGCGGGCTGACGGCACTTCTGTGCCCGTTGTGTCCTCAACGGTGCAGACGAATGTATACGGTCAAGCGAATCTTACGGAGACATTGCCAGCCGGATTGTATGAGGTGAAAGCGGCGATCGGAGCCAATCCTTATTATACGGAGCATTCCGCATCGGCTGTAATGACGGTGAATGCGGCCACCTACGGCTCCGTTCAGGTGAACGGACATACGAATGCTCCTGTTCCTTCCGGGCTATTCGGCGCCAAGGCGAACAAGGTTCATTTGGAAAGCAAGTGGGAACGTAATGCGGGCAAAGTGAGCGGATCCGCAACCATTCACGCAGAACCGCAAGGACTTCGTCTGACGATGAACGGCGCAGATTGGATCGCGGCATCGGATTCAAGCGCTTTTATCCAAGGCCGTGCCGTAGATGAGCAGGGAGCTAGCTATACCGTACGAATCATGGTAGAAAACGGGCGCCGCAGCTCTTCCTCCTTGATCAGCATCCTGATTTGGAAAGGAAATGCTGCGGAAGGAACGCCTGCTGCCGAGATCCGGGGGCAAAGTTTCAGCGGCAGTATTCAAATCCGCTAAGCGCTGCGAGGAACATACAGGACCGTCGATTTAAAAATAACCATTCCATTGCAGCCAGGCTGCCGGGCGGGACCGGCGGTCTGGTTGTTTTTTTATGTTGTATCAGGTTCGGCATTTCTTCAATATAAAGCGCTTCAAGAAAGAGCCTGACCTGTTATAATGAGACTAGTACATATGTTTAGTAAGGGGAGTTAGCAAAACATAGAAAGGAGGTTGAGGGATGAGCGATTTGAGCTCCTACGCTCTCCGCATACGGATTGCGATGCACAAGACACAGAGGGAAATTGCAAACGCGATGCAAAGCCAGTTCCAGCTGGAGCTGACACGGGCGCAATTTTACATTCTAAAATTGATATCGGAGGACGGACCCTGCACAATTACAGAGCTGGCCAGAAAATTTGGGATCCATACGAGCTCGGTTTCGACGATGCTGAATAAACTGGTTCAGGACAACCTCATTTCCCGGGAATACAGTCACGATGACCGAAGAAAAGTGTTCGTCTCCATCACGGAATATGGGAGCGACGTACTCAAGCAGGAGCTGCAGCATTACAGCCGAATTCTGGAGCGATACCTGTCCCCTTTAAACGAGGAGGAGCTGGAAACCTTCGTACATATTTTTGAAAAAATCTCATCGGTACATAAATAATGCGTGCCTGGAGGTTTCAGGCGGGGAGGCAGTCCTTATGGGTTATTTGGATCGAAAAATAGCAGAATTATATCAATATACTCCGGAGCAGACGGCTCCCGCAGATCTGCATCTTTATTGGAGCAATACCTTGGAAGAATGGGCCCAGCAGGGGAAGGTCGAAGCCGAGCGAGCGCAGGTTTCCACCACGATGCGCGGTGTACAAGCCTACCATGTACACTATAAAGGCTATGACGATACGAGAGTTACCGGGTGGTACCTTGTCCCGAGCATGTGGCAGGAGGCAGCCTATCCTTGTGTCGTGATGTTTCACGGTTATTCCGGGAGCAGCGGACTGCCTGAAAGCTACGCTTCATGGCTGTTGGCCGGCATGGCGGTGTTTGCGATCGACCTTAGGGGCCAAACGGGAGGAACGGGCGATTTGCTGCCTCAAGAAGGGGGCATGGCGAAGGGCTGGATAACCAAAGGCATTGACGATAAGGATACCTGCTACTACAAGGCTTTGGTTATAGATTGCCTGCGTGCGGTAGATTGGGTTAGCGAGCAGCCGGAGGTCGACCCGAACCGCATAGGAGTAGCTGGAGCGAGCCAGGGAGGCGGGCTGGCTATGATCTTAAGCGCGCTAAGCCGGAAGCCTTCCTTTGCCATTGCGGATATTCCGAACATGTGCCATATGGACTGGGGAATTTTTCATTCGACAGGCTCATTAACCGAAGCGGCCGAATATATATCCCGTTATCCTGAACGTTGGCAGAAGGTTATGCGGACGCTGAGTTATTTTGACAACATGAACCTGGCTGACCGGATTGAGATACCCATTATGGTATCCGTCAGCATGAAGGACCCTGTCTGCATGCCGGAGACGGTGTTTGCCGCCTACAACCGTATCCAGTCGGAGAAGGAGCTGCACATCTACCCGTTCCGAGGGCATTCTACAGGGGAACAACATTTGCGAAAAGTATTGGAGTTCGCTCAGCGGCAGATTGCACGTACAAGCTAGGTATAGCTTATCCACTAAGACACAACGGGATATGAAGAACAAGGCGTACCACGGTCATACGACTGCGGTACGCCTTGTTGGTAATAGGTGGTTGGATGTATACCCATTTAGAATCCGTATGAAAAAAGGGGACGGACAATGAGTTCATTTTTTCACAAAACCTATGATCTGTGGATGCAGCCTTTGGAGCATTACGCCTTTGGTGCGATCCGTAAGCGGCTGATTGGACAAGCCAGGGGAAAGGTTCTGGAGATTGGAGCGGGTACGGGAGCCAACTTCAAGTACTATAAATCCGCGAACCAGGTTGTTGCAGTCGAGCCCGACGAAGTGATGCTTAAGAAATCCCTTCCGCTTGCTGAGGCATCTGCAGTTCCCATTCATGTGGTTCGAGCAGGGGCGGAGAGCCTGCCCTTTGAGGAGGATACCTTTGATTGTGTTGCAGGTACCTTGGTATTTTGTACGATACCTGATCCTATGGCGGCATGGCGCGAAATAACAAGGGTATGTAAACCCGGGGGACATATCATCTTAATGGAGCACGTTCGAATCTCTCATCCGGTTTGGGGAACGCTTCAGGACTGGCTGACACCCTGGTGGAAGCGGTGCTGCGGCGGCTGCCACCTGAACAGAACCACTTTGGATGATTTGCAGCAGGCGGGACTGCACATTATAGAGCTGGAGCAGATGTTTAATGGGCTATTCGTTATTGCGAAGGCTGTGAATAACAAAGCTTGCATCATGTCCGGAAAGTTAGAGACATAACTTAATGAAGGCTCCGGTGTGCCGATGTCTCTTCCATCCAAGCTTCCTTGACTGCCTTCGTTGCTCAGTTGAGCTTGAATTCATTGAATTCCCTTGGGATGAATATGACTTGACAAAAGGAAGCAACCATAATAAACTGTGACCAAATGAAAGGAAGGTTTCAAATGGAACGCTTGAAAACGGTTAAACGCATTGCCAAAGGCCGCTCCGTACAAACGGATAAAAACGATGAAACGTTGTCCGGAGCTTAATCAAAAAAAGCGAATTGCTTTTTATTTCATCGACCGATAGCCCGAAAAAAATAGTGTGTTCATCACGCTTATTTTGTCGTGCCGTCGGTTGGTGATAGAGATTAAGAGGCTGCAGACAAGGTTTTGTCTGCGGCCTTTTGTGTATAACCGTTCAGCTTCCATCGCTGAAGTTATATTCCCGGTACACGGCTTGCTGTGTACAGAGAAGCAGAAGGCTTGCACCTGAGGGTGCAGTTGCCTTCTGTTTTTTTTGTTTATCACATATTTAAGGAAAAGAGGAATGCAAAATGAGTTTGCTTGAAGTGTACGATATGTCCCATGCTTACGGGGATAAAGTTTTATACAGGAACGTTCAGCTGGAGCTTTATAAGGGAGAACATTTGGGAGTCGTCGGCCAAAACGGGACAGGGAAGAGCACCCTGATCCGTATTTTGACGGGCGAGATCATCCCGGATAGCGGAACTATTAAATGGCAGCCCCATTGTAAAATAGGCCATCTTGATCAATACGCCGAAATCAGTGGAAGCAAGTCGATTCTGCAGTACCTCCAAGCCGCTTTTGCGGAGGCTTACGAGCTGGAAGCGGAGCTGCACCGATTATATGAACAGAGCGCAGCCACGGGCGATGAAGCGCTGCTGCTGAAAGCCGCAGAGGTACAAGAGCGCCTTGACGCTCTCGATTATTTTTCTATCGATAGCCTTATCAACAAAGTAGTGCACGGTTTAGGAATCGATGCGATAGGGATTGACCGGTCCATTGAGAGCTTAAGCGGCGGTCAGAGAGCTAAAGTCATCCTGGCAAAGCTATTGCTCGAGAAGCCGGACGTGCTGCTGCTGGACGAACCGACGAATTTTCTTGATAAGGAGCACGTTGACTGGCTGGCCGAGTATTTATCCCTTAGCAAGCAGGCCTTCATTGTGGTAACCCACCATTATGAGTTCCTGGAAGCCGTGGCTACGAGCATCTGCGATATTGAAGGCCAAACCGTAAGGAAATATTACGGCACCTTCAAGCAATTTTTGAAGCAGAAGGCTCACTTGCGGGAGGACCATATTCGTCAATACCATGCCCAGCAGAAGAAGATCGAGCAGACCGAAGCCTATATCCGTAAAAATAAAGCGGGTGTCAATTCCCGAATCGCAAGAGGCCGGCAAAAGCAGCTTGACCGGTTGGAACGAATCGCCCCTCCGACTTTCGTCTCTAAGCCGTCCATTACATTCAGGGAGCTGCCGCTTACCTCGCAGGCGGTGCTTGAGGTCAGTCAATTGGAGGTAGGCTACGGGAAGCCGCTGCTGCCTAAATTGAATTTTTCCATGGCCAGCGGGGAGAAGCTGGTTATTACCGGCTTTAACGGCATAGGCAAGTCCACTCTGCTGAAGACCTTGGTAGGAAGGCTCCCCCATCTTTCCGGCACATTCAAATTTGCGGAGCAAGCAAGGCTCGGCTATTTTGAGCAGGATTTGCGCTGGGAGGACGACGGAATGACACCGGTCCAGATTATAGCCGAGGCCTTCCCGCAAATGAATGGGAAGGATATACGCCGGCATCTGTCCCGATGCGGTATCAAGGAAGCTCATGTCATGCAATCCATCCGAACACTGAGCGGCGGAGAGCAATCCAAGGTGAAGCTGTGCCGAATGCTGCTTAAGGGTTCCAACGTCCTGATTCTGGATGAGCCGACCAATCATCTGGATGCCGAGACCAAAGATGCGCTGCAGAGTGCTTTAATCAAATTTACGGGTAGTATCCTGCTCGTATCTCATGAACAGTCGTTTTACCAGGAGTGGGCGGACCGTGTTCTCGACATGGAGGACCTTGGTTTGTTCGAATAATCCTTACTTTTGTGCAAATTTGAATTAGCATTCTGTATGTGAAGCCTCCAGCCCGATGACTATAATTTGATTCAAGAACACAATATGAACCAAATTTAAGGAGGCAATGTCATGGGCCGCGAATTACCTGTACTATTAAATGATGAGCAAATGAGAAGGTTTATCACGGAAGGGTTTTTGATCCTTAAGACAGATTTTCCGGAGGAATTTCATCAAAGGCTCACAGAGCAGCTGAATCAGGTATACGAGGAAGAGGGGAATCCGGGCAATAACCTGCTGCCGCGTCTCCGCGATTTGCAGAAGGTGTTTGACCACCCTATCGTGACAGGGGCTTTAACGAGTGTGCTTGGACCGAACTACCTGATGCATACGCACCGTCACGGTCATTTCAATGCCTCTCCTAAAGCGGGAGGGTGGCACAAGGACAGCTACTGGGGCTACAAAAAAATGCGCAATCACCATCCTTGGTGGGCAATGGTCATGTATTTCCCACAGGATACTCCGGTGGAGCTGGGACCTACCGGTGTCTTGCCGGGAACTCAAAATTACGAGACCCGTACATTTGAATCGGATGATGTGGAGGGAGAAGCCGTTGCAAGCGGCAAGGCAGGCACCTTCGCTTTGATCCATTACGATATTTGGCATCGCTCGACACCGAACATTCTTGGCAAGCCAAGATATATGCTTAAATTCGAATTCATGAGAACGGAGGCCCCGACGTCTCCGAGCTGGGATTGCACGGACCGTGAATGGAGGAAGCCGGTGTCATTCAGCACCAGCATCGTAGAGCATGAAGATATGTGGAGAGACACCTGGAACTGGCTCTCCGGTCAAGTAGGGAGTCTGGCCGACACCGTTCAGGCGGATGACGCTCAAGTGCAGGAGCTTGCAGCTCAGCTTGAGGATGCTTTCGAGCCTAATGCGATTAACGCCGCATACGGTCTGGCCGCTAGGGGAGCCAAGGGAATCGAAGCGCTGCTTCAAGGGCTCCATCACAGCAGCGTTAAGGTGTCGCGGACAGCCGCCTACGGATTATCGGCAGCAGGTGCCGGAGCCGTGGCCGGGCTGGAGGCAGTTCTCTCTGCAGAGCGCACGGAGACCGTTGTTCATGCCGCCTTCGCTCTCGGTGAGCTGCGCGGGCTGGCTTCCTCTTCCGTTCCGAAGCTTCTGGCCTTGCTGGAGCCGTCCCCCCCTGCTGTGATTCGCCAAACCGTTGCCGAGGCGATTGCCTTGATCGGTGAACCAACCGAACAGGTTGTGGACGGATTGATCCAATGTCTTCAAGATGAGGACGTCCAGGTCCGTTTCACAGCAGGTCTGTCGCTTTGCCGGATGGGAGCAGCGGCAGATAAAGCGGTTCCTGCGCTGGAGCAGGCATTGGAGGACGATAACCGGTACGTTCGCGGTCATGCGGCGGAAGCGCTGCATTACATCGGTACGGATACGGCCAAAAACGTGCTGATCGACTTTCTGCTGAAATCCCGCTGGTGTCCGACAACGACCCCGCAAAACACCTTTTATCCGTAAGCTTTAGCTTAAAGCATCCTTATCCTTTGCCCATGGCGAGGGATGAGGATGCTTTTTTGATCTTATATAAGTTCCGGGAGTTCCCCGCAAAGTATCTGATCCAGCTTTTGAACTCATGGTTTCGCATTGCAGACTCTTCTTATGTCTTTAGACCCAGACCGCGGATAGTTCTATTGTCTTGTATTTTCATCCCCTCTCCTAACATACCTATGGGATAACGAGCATTAGCTTGATTTTGTGACTTTGGTCTTTCTTGAAACATATGCCATAGTATGACAAAATCTTCCTAGGGCTTTATAGAGAAACAGATACGGAAGGGGGAACCGTATTGATTTGTACTAGCAGGGTATGACAGTCCATCTGGTTTTGAAGATAGAGGATAACCAATGCGGAGAGTGGTGGAGAAATGATATGAGGCTTATTTTACTTCTGGTTTTGTTATTTTCCTTTCAATGGAGCGCGGCCGCGGCGGATTCAGCCGGGACAGCTGCCGATGCATCGGATAAGGTGTATCAATTGGTTCCCAAGGATTGGGGAATCTACGACGATGGCACGCATCCGGTAGAAACGACCAAGGGCTTTAATGATGCGTTAAAATGGGCGCATGAGAATGGAAAGACCACATTCAAGGTTCCGGCCGGAACGTATCTGATTAAAAAGCAGGATCCCAAATTATTTTTGGATACCTCGGCTCGGATCAATATGGTCCCCGATATGACCTTTGAGCTTGACGAGAAGGCGGTCATCCAGAAGGAAACGAACGGCTTCACAGGATATCAGACTTTGCACATCGGATACGGGGCCAATAACGTGACCATCAAAGGAGGAACCTTTCGGGGAGATAAGGATAGCCATGATTACTCCGCAAGAGGAACTCACGAAGGCGGCTACGGGATCGTTACCGAAGGCGCTATTAACGTGACGATTGATGGGGTCAAATCGGTTAATTTTACCGGCGACGGTTTATTTATAGGCGGCAAAGGGACGATGATTCAGGATCTCTACGAAACGAGCTTTGTATCGGGTTCAATCGATGAGAAGGGCAACCCGATTGCCGATCCCGGCAAAATCCGTCTAAAGAGCCTGCTAAACTTTAATAATCCTATTTTTCAAACGGAGCGGGAATTCGAGCTGTCCAACCGGCAGAAGCTCCCGAATACATTTGATGTCTTTTTCTACAAGCAGGACGGAAGCTTTTTGACCAGCTTAAAGGATCAGCAGGTACGTCAAATTATGAAAATCCCTGATGGAGCAGCCAGCTTCAATATCGTGTTCAAGCAAGCGGGAAGCGTCGGGTCCTATGTGGAATTTTGGCAGCGTGCCGTATCCAAGGAGGTCGTGGTCAAAAACTCGGAGTTTGCATTTAACCGCAGACAAGGGATAACGATTGCCGGGGGCGATCAAGTCACGATCACCAATAACGAGCTGCATGATATGAAGGGAACGGCTCCGCAGGCAGGGATCGATGTGGAAGCGGGCTATGGCGAGAACGGCCATATGAACAGCAATATTTTTATTAAAGAGAACCGGTTTTATAACAACGCATCCTATGACGTGGTTCTGTATGATGGCCATCATGCAACGGTCGAGGGGAATCATCTGGCCTCGAAAGGCGTCATTGGCTTGGCGGTATCGCCTCCTTTTACGAACGCCTTGATCAAGGACAATCATTTTGACGGTACCAGCATTTATGCGTACCACGATGTGAAGTTCGAAGGGAATGAGATGAATAATTCCTATACCTTCCTCGAGGGGCCGAATATTAGCATAGACGGTATGACATTCACGGATTCCAAGTTTGCGATCAGCAGCAAACAGCCCTTCGGCGTTGAAGCTTCCAATGTAACGATGAACAACAATAAGAGCGGCGAGCTGTCCATCTGGGGAAGCCCGATACATTTAAGCAACATTGTCTTGAACGGGGGAGCAATGACCGGAGGCGTAGCCAAAGGGAGTATTTTTGATCGTATCAAAATTGTCAATGCCACCTCGATGAATTTGCCGCTTGGGACGTACAATGATTGTGATCTGGAGTCATTAGGCGGTTCCATTAACGGGGGCATCATGCTGGATGATGCAGGAGCGTATGCGTTTAACGGGTGTACGATAAGAGTCAATCAAGGCATTCTGGTTAACAATGAGAAGGCTGAAGTGACTGTAACCGATTCTTCCTTTGAGCTGATTGATAAGCTGTATGCCTTTAAAGCGGTCAAAGCTGCTAAGGTCGTGTTCGAAAACAACGTGCTCGAAGCGAATCAATTTGCCAGACCGACGGATTACATGGTCATGATCGGAGATTATTGGACCCGGAATAATCCTTCTACCGTTAAAGAGGCGATCATCAGAGGCAATACGCTGACCTCTAACATTGAGTCCGAAGGGATATCGACCCGATATGCAGGTACGGGCAGCTCCAATTATACGGTGGAGAACAATGTTCTGACGAATGCCAAGGTCAAGCTGCTGGAAACGGACAGGAAGGCTAATAATCTGGAGCAATGATTCAGGGAACGGACTGCGAAGGCAGTTCGTTTTTTCTTGCCTTCCCCATGGTATAGCCATCCATATCAAGGCAAATACTACGTCAGTTGCTAAAAATATATGGATATTGGAGGGATAGACTATGGCAGGAACCGTTAGTACTGGCAAGGACTTTATGACGGCCGTACGCGAAAGACGTACGATTTATGGCCTCGGCAAGGAGTCGCCGATCCCCGATGACCGGATTGTACAAATTATCGAAGAGTCGGTGAAGCATACGCCATCCGCCTTTAATTCGCAAAGCGCAAGGGTGGTGGTTTTGTTCGGAGAGCAGCATAACAAGCTGTGGGATTTGACCAAAGAAACGCTGCGCGCCATCGTGAAGGGAGACTTCCAGTCAACGGAGCAAAAAATGAACGGGTTTCGGAGCGGCTGCGGAACCATTTTGTATTTTGAAGACATGGCTGTCGTCGAAGGCTTGCAGGCCCAATTCGCCTCGTATAAGGAGCATTTCCCGAACTGGTCGATGCAATCGAACGGAATGCTTCAGATGGTCATTTGGACTGCTCTGGAAAGTGAGGGGCTGGGCGCCAATCTACAGCATTACAATCCGTTGATCGACGAGAAGGTGAGAGAAGCCTGGAAGCTGCCCGATACCTGGAAGCTGATTGCCCAAATGCCGTTCGGAAAGCCGACGGCTCCTCCTGGAGAGAAGCAGTTCAAACCGATAGAGGAACGGATGAAGGTATTTAAATAATCTGTAATAGTCGAGGCTGGGCGGACAGAGAGCTGCTCAGCCTCTTTATCTCGCGCACTCTTCCACCTAGTCTATCGTTATAAATAGGTCTATCGTAGATTTGAAGATAACGAGGGTTATTGTTATGATAGGGTAAGGGCTCCAAGTCCTGGATTACATAATGATATTGTTGCGTAACAACGGAAGGGATCGTATGACTAGACGTGAATTTGTAAAAATGCTGCTTAGCATGAGTGTTGTAGTAGACGGATCGGTCAACGCTTTATTTAAAATGCTGTACCAATCTTTTACTTCGAAGGCGGAGCAAGAAACCAAGACAGATACGGTCATAGAAGAAGTAAAGCCCGTGGCTTCGACAGAGCCGCTGTTGTCTTTTTTTGTATTAAGCGACCTGCATGTTTCGATCTATGATAAAAATACGCCACGTAAATTGAGAAACGCGCTGTACCAGATTCAGTATTTCAGCCATCCGGTAGATGCGCTGCTGTTGGGCGGGGATTTAACGGATTACGGCACGGAACTCGAGTACAAGTCGCTGCAATCGATATTGAGCAGCTACAAGCTGCCGCAGCTGTACGCCAATATGGGCAATCATGATTATTATAATATATGGATCGACAAGAGCGGCGCATTCAATACGACCTCGATGCCGAACGGCAAGACCGATGCCGAGTCGAGGGAACGATTCCAGAAGATGTTCTGGTATACGAAGCCGTATAACGATTTTGATATCAAGGGCTATCATTTCATTCTCATGTCGCAGGAATCCTATCTTCAGGAAATGCCGGAGGTAGGGGAAGGCGCCTGGTATTCCGACGCGCAGATGGCATGGCTGGAAGCCAAGCTGAAGGAGACTACGGACGGGAAGCCGATCTTCGTGCTCATTCATCAGCCTCTGCCTGCGATCGGGCAGGACGGAGGCTCACATCGATTAATTCGGGCCAATCAATTCAGGGAAATCTTGAAGCCGTATCCGAATGTCTTCGTCATTTCCGGCCATACGCATCAGGATTTCGACAACGGCTCCAACCACTACACCAAAGAGACGTTCCATTGGTTCGTCAATGCTTCTGTAGGGCTTACGCGCAATCCCGAGCCTCTGACCAAATCGCAGGGCATGTACGTGCAGGTCTACGAGGATAAGGTAACCGTAAGGGGCTGGGAGTTCGCGAACAGCACCTGGATTCCGGAAGCAGACTGGACCATTCCACTGGAAAAAGTGAAATAATCTGATATTAAGGGCGGATGCGATACATCCGCCTGTTCTGTTTCCGGAACACAAGAGGCGGGACATAACCTTATTAGAATTAATAGACCGCAGGACAAATAAAAACGGAAAATAATGGTTGACAGTACGATTGATAGCGTTTACAATAAGTTCACAAGTTAATACATTGTGTAGGAGATCCGGAGAATATACACATAGGTTGCTTCGATTGATGAAGGCGATTTATGTGTTTTTGTTTGCCCATAGATCTCGAACATTGCGGAAAATACTAAGTTTCTCCTAATGGTGAAGCCGCAGGGAAGGGTTGATTTAGGCGACAGGAGTAAGCGCTTTACCTTTTTGTCCAATTTTGAAAAGGAAAGGAGGCTCATCAATGTCTGCGTCCACGAATGCATCTGCAAAAAAATCCCAAAAGAAAGAAGAGCTGCTAGGGTTCTTGTTCTTGGCTCCATCACTGCTTGTGTTTATCTGCTTCCTGTTTTATCCGATGCTCCGCTCCGTCTATCTTAGCATGACTTTAACGGATCCGCGCGGGCGTGTAGCCGCCTTCGTCTGGCTGGATAACTATGTGGACCTGTTTTCCTCCGGTCAATTTTATTCCAATCTGAAGGTAACCCTGATGTTTATTGTGCTGACGGTACCAACGACGATTGTATGGTCTCTCTTGCTGGCGGCGCTGACACATAACAAGCTGAGAGGAATGAAGGTATTTCAGTTCGTATTTTCGCTGCCGATTGTCATTTCCGTCGGTACAGGCTCGATCATTTGGCTGCTGCTGTTCCACCCTACGGCCGGGATGCTGAATTATTTTATCGGATTCCTGGGGATATCTCCTATCTCCTGGCTGGCCGACCCCTCTTGGGCGTTGCTGTCGGTTTCGTTAATGACGGTCTGGATGAATATGGGCTTCGTCTATATTATCCTGTTGAGCGGCTTGCAGGGTGTGCCGGAGGAGCTGTATGAGAGTGCCAAAATCGACGGCTCCGGACCTGTCCGAACCTTCATCCAGATCGTGCTTCCTTTGTTGTCCCCGACTTTATTCTTTGTCCTCATCGTCTCGGTTATTTCCGCCTTTCAGGCCTTCGGCCAAATCAATATTTTGACCAAGGGCGGTCCGATTAACAGCACCAACGTCGTTGTTTTCTCCATCTATCAGGATGCATTCATCAATTTCCGCTTCGGCATCGGCAGTGCGCAGGCCTTGATATTGTTCCTAATTATTTTGCTCCTGACAATCGTCCAGTTTAAAGTTCTGGAAAAGAAGGTGCATTACCAGTGATCCTACGAGGACTATTCCGAACGCTTCTGTATCTTCTGCTGGCCGCACTCGCGTTGGCCGTGCTGTATCCGCTTTTGTTCACGATCCTTTCCTCGTTCATGACGGAAAAAGAGGTCGCGGTCTTCCCGCCGCCGTTATTCCCGCATCAGTTGTATCTCGGCAATTTCACTAAGGCTCTCCAGACTGTGCCTATTATCCGCTTTATCGTGAACAGCTTTGTCGTATCCTCAGCCATTACTGTCTGTCAAGTCGTTACTTCCAGCATGGCGGCCTTTGCTTTTGCGTTTTTGACCTTCAGGTTTAAGAATGCGCTCTTCCTGTTATATTTGTCCACCATGATGATTCCTTGGGAGGTCACCGTCATTCCCAACTACTTGACTATCAAGTCGTTAGGGTGGATGGACAGCTATCAAGGGCTGATCGTTCCTTTCATGGCCGGCGCTTTCGGCGTATTCCTGCTGCGGCAATTTTTCCTGCAGCTTCCGAACGAGCTGTTCGATGCGGCCAAAATCGACGGCTGCGGACAGCTTCGCACCTTTTTCTCAATCGTTCTTCCATTGTCGCGTCCTGCAGTAGCTACCTTGTTCGTGTACGTGTTCATCAACCACTGGAACGCCTATTTATGGCCTCTGCTCATTACGAACAAACCGACGATGAGAACGGTTCAGATCGGGGTGTCCATGCTTCAGCATGAAGAGGTCATGTCCTGGAATTTAATATTGGCCGGTGTTTCCCTTGTATTGCTGCCATCCTTTATTATGCTGGCCTTCGGCGTCAAACAGCTGATTCGCGGCATTACAGCCGGTGCTATCAAGGGATAGGCGAGAGAATCAATCGGTTAGAGATACTTCGATATCGAAGTTTTCTATACATCAAACAGATTAGGGGCGTGAAACGATGAAGCTTAGGAGCAAAAAGGGGTTATGGAGTCTCGCGGTTGCAGCTATCATGCTGGCTACGACAGCCTGTGGAGGCAACCCGGAAACAGGAGCTGGCGACAAGGGGGGAAGCTCGTCTTCAGGACAGAAAAAAGTGGTATTCTGGCATGCCATGGGCGGATCCAATACCAAAGTGGTCGATCAGCTCGTAGCGGATTTTAACGCATCCCAGGATAAGATCAAGGTAGAGGCGATTTTTCAAGGCACCTACGACGATTTGCTCAGCAAGCTGAAGGCGAGCATGGGCTCCAAGGACGGCCCGAGTCTTGTCCAGATGTACGAGATCGGAAGCCGCTTTATGATTGACTCCAAGACAATTACCCCTATGCAAAAATTCATCGACGAGGACAAATTCGATTTAACTCAGCTGGAACCCAATATTACCGGCTACTATACCCTGAACGGGAAGCTGAATTCCATGCCGTTCAACACGTCCAACCCTATCCTTTATTACAATAAAGATCTGTTCAAAGCAGCGGGACTGGATCCGGAGAAGCCTCCCAAAACGTTCGAGGAGGTGCAAAAAGCGGCGGATGCGATTACGAAAACCGGGAAAGCGACAGGGGCGAACTTCGCCATATACGGTTGGTTCATGGAGCAGTTTTTTGCCAACCAGGGAGCCGAGTATGTGAATAACGGCAACGGGCGTACGTCAATGGCAACAGAGTCCACTGTGAACAGTGAAGCAGGTATCAAGACGCTGACCTGGTGGAAGGAAATGATCGATACGAAGGCAGCTAACAATCTCGGCCGCAAAACCGATGATTCCAAGAAGGCGTTCTCGGCCGGGCAGGTGGGGATGATTCTGGAATCGACAGCCTCTCTGAAAGGGCTGGTCGATAATGCGGAAGGGAAATTCCAGGTAGGAACAGGCTTCCTGCCGAAGCCGGCGAATGCCAAGGAAGGCGGTGTTGTCGTCGGCGGAGCCAGCTTATGGATAATGAATGACAAGCCGAACGACGAACAGAAGGCGGCCTGGGAATTCATCAAATTCCTGACTTCACCTAAGGAGCAGGCCTACTGGCATATTAATACCGGTTACTTCCCGATTACTAAGAAAGCTTATGACGAACAAAGCGTGAAAGACAATCTGAAGAAATTCCCGCAATTCCAGACAGCTATCGATCAGCTGCATCAAACGAAGCTGAATACGGCGACCCAAGGAGCTGTGATGGGCGTGTTCCCTGAAGCCAGACAGATCGTTGAGGGAGCCATTGAGGAGGTATTAAATAACAAAAAATCGCCGAAGGACGCACTCGACGCAGCCGCTAAGGAGATTACGTCCAAGATTCAGCAGTATAATAAAACGGTTAAGCAGTAACAAGCTTCGCATGTGTAGAGAACGAAGCCTTGGCATCAGCCAAGGTTTTTTGTTCTATCAATTTCGGGGCTCCCCGCAAAGTGACAGAATCCGCTTCGAAGCCAAGGCCTCACTTTACAGGGTTAAAGTTAAGACTTGCTCCTCCCTCGATGTGATAAATAGGAAAAGAATGGACTATAATGAGGAGATAGCCTGTTTGATCCGAGACATCCGAAGGGGAGGAGAATTATGAAACGAGGACTCATCGGCTTGGTCATTCTAATCGTTTACTGCGCTGCGGTAAGCTACTACTTCCTTCATCAGCCCGAGGCTTATGTACCGGAGGCGCTTCGCGGAGGTCCTGCCGATCCGGGAACCTTTATGACGGACGAGCAAATTCGAAGCATACACCGGCTGTCAACAATCGGCTATCTCTCTTACTTTATATCGACCCCGGTCATGTGGGGGATTTTATTCCTGCTGCTGACTTTGGGGATTTCAGCCTGGCTGCGACGGCGATCTGAAGGACTCTTTCGATGGTCGCTATTGCAAATGGCCGTCTATCTGCTGATGCTGCAGCTTCTGCTGGAGCTGATCCAATTTCCGTTAAGCTATTATTTGCATCAATTAGACCGGTCCTACGGATTGACCAATCAAAGCTTCGGAGCGTGGATGCTGGATCTTGGCAAAAGCTTCGGCGTGAATCTGATCGTCTCCATTCCGATGTACTGGCTTTTGTACTGGGTCATTAACAAAAGCCCGAGACGGTGGTTGCTAATAGGCTGGGCGGCCTCGATCCCGCTGACATTGTTCTTTACCTTTATCCAGCCGGTGGTCATGGAGCCGATCTTTAATGATTTCAAGCCTTTACAGAATCAGGAGCTGAAGCAGCAAATATTGGACGAAGCCAGGCAGGCGAATATCCCTGCGGATCAGGTGTACCAGGTTGATAAATCCCGGCAGACGAATACCTTGAATGCCTATGTCAGCGGGATCGGAGCTACGACCCGAATCGTGCTCTGGGACACGACGCTGCAAAAGCTGAAGCCGGATGAAATCTTGTTCATTATGGCTCATGAGATGGGGCATTACGTGAAGAAGCATGTACTGTGGGGGACGTTATGGGGTATTGTAGAAAGCTTTATCGGGTTTTGGCTGGTATACCGCTTATGGAACTGGATTCATCAGCGATGGGGCTCCACCTTGCGACTCAGGGGTCTTACGGATATTGCCAGTCTTCCGGTCCTGCTGCTGGTGGTATCCGTGCTTACCTTTGCAGCATCTCCCATCGACAATGCGATTTCCAGAATGCAGGAGCATAGTGCCGATGAATATGCCATTCAGCTGAGAGAGAATCCCGATGAGGGGATACGGGCATTTCAACAGCTGGCTGCCAACAGCCTGTCGGATGTCAATCCTCCGCCGCTGGTGCAATTCTTCGTCGGCTCGCATCCGACCTTGGCCCAGCGCATCGACTTTGTACAGCATTATGCCGGGGAAGGCAAAGTAAAATGACTTCCCTGAATAGATCAGGAAAATAATGGACTCCATGGCCGCAGGGAGTAATACTTCTTAGGAATTGCTGCGGTGACCATACCTTAAGCTTTTATTCAAAAGTAAAAGAATGGATGCTCGGGGTATTGAAAAATCAAGTTTGCATATGTTAATATAGTGACCAACAAGAATATCCAGTTTGCTATGAAGAGAAGAAAGCGCAGGGGCTCTTATGCCCAGAGAGCGGAGGGAAAGCTGAAACCTTCGCCGTAATCCTTTGTGCGAAGTCGTCTCGGAGCCTTTGTCCCGAAAGCCGTACCTTTGTCCCTATGAAGGTAGGAAGCGGTGAGTAGTCTCAAACGGAATGGCACACGTTATCGTGCTGCAGGTAAGATGACCATCTTACCTCATGAGGCCGGAATTGCGAGATTCC